>NZ_JBSFVD010000019.1:0-164511 GCF_053592135.1 Streptomyces sp. NPDC002784
CCCGGTTACATTCCGAACCCGGAAGCTAAGCCTTACAGCGCCGATGGTACTGCAGGGGGGACCCTGTGGGAGAGTAGGACGCCGCCGAACAAATTTTGAAAAGGGTTGGACCCTGAACTTCGGTTCGGGGTCCAACCCTTTTTTGCTGTGCGTCACTTGAAGTTCACGTTGCGGAACCACCATCCCGGGCATGGGTACTGCTGCAATGCTCAGGGCCGCCGGCGTCGGAGTCGGTGACGAGGTCGTCGTACCGGCCTTCGGGAACGCCGAGGTGGCCGGGGCCGTGGTCCTGGCCGGGGCGCTTCCGGTGTTCGCCGACATAGACCCGGTCACGTACTGCCTGGACGCCTCCGCCGTCGAGGCGGTCGTGACCGCACGGACCGCGGCCGTGGTGGTCGTGCACCGCTTCGGGCGGTTCGCCGACATCGCCCGGCTGCACGGGGTCGGGCAGCGGCACGGGCTGCTCGTACTGGAGCAGGGCGAGTCCGAGGTGCCGTACGACGAGATCGCTCAGCGTCGGCAGCGGGCCGCCTATCTGGACGCGAAGCTGAAGGGCGTGTGCACGCCCGACGGGGGTGACGGGCACACCTATCAGCAGTACGTCGTGCGCGTGCCCGGGAACGGGCGGCCCGACCGGGATGCCTTCGCGCGCGCCGTGCGCGCCCGCGGGGTGGACTGCAAGGTGCCGGTGAAGACGCCCGTGCACCGGCTGCCCGAGTTCCGGCGGTGCGTGTCGTTGCCGGAGACCGAACGCGCCGCCGACGAGACGCTCACGTTGCCCGTGGACGCCGCGCTGACCAAGCGGGACATGCAGCGGATCGTCTCCGCGTGCAACGCGCTGGGCGGGTTGCTCCAGCCCGCCGTCTGAGAATTCGAGCCCCTGGGCGGGCGGTTCGAAGCATGCGCGAATTCAGGGTATGATTTAGCTCGTTGCCGCGAGGGACACCTCGAAGGCAACAGGCCCCTATAGCTCAGTCGGTAGAGCGTCTCCATGGTAAGGAGAAGGTCAACGGTTCGATTCCGTTTGGGGGCTCCGACAGAAAAAGGCCTCCGCCCTTACGGGCGGGGGCCTTTCTCGTATCCCCTGGACGCTCAGTCCTTGTGGAGGCCCGGGACGCGCATCGCGAGGATCGCCATGTCGTCGGACGGGGCGTCCGAGGCGAAGCGCTCCACGGCGCGCATGATGCGGGCGGCGACCGCGCCTGCAGTCAGGCCCGTGCAGGTCGTCAGGACGTCGCTGAGGCCGTCGTCGCCGAGCATGCGGGTGCCCTCGCGGCGCTCGGTGACGCCGTCCGTGACGCACAGCAGGACATCGCCGGGGTCGAGCGTGACGGTCTGCTCGTAGAGCTCCAGGTCCTCCATCACGCCCAGCAGCGGCTGGGGTTCGGCGGCCGGCTCGACCGTGCCGTCCTGGCGCAGGCGGAGCGGGAGGGGGTGGCCGGCGCAGACCACCTTCAACTCCGCGCTGCCGTCCTCCTGCGGCCGCAGCTCGCCGTAGAGGAGGGTCAGGAAGCGGCTGCGGGCGCCCTCGTCCAGGATCGCGGAGTTGAGGCGCTCCAGGACCGCGGGGCCGCTGAGGCCCTCGCGGGCCAGGAGGCGCAGGGCATGGCGGGCGAGGCCCGTGACCGCCGCCGCGTTCGGGCCCGTACCGCAGACGTCGCCGATGGCGAAGCCGTAGGCGCCGTCGCTGATCGGGAAGAGGTCGTAGAAGTCGCCGCCGACCTCGTTGCCCTCGCCGGCCGCGCGGTAGATGACCTCGACCTCCACGCCGTCGATCTGGGGGAGTTCGGGCGGCAGGAGGCTGCGCTGGAGGGCCTGGCTGATGGCCGTGCGCTCCGAGTACAGGCGGGCGTTGTCCAGGGCCAGGGCGGCTCGGCGGGAGAGGTCCTCGGCCAGCTCCAGGATCTCCTGGCGGAAGTGCTCGTCGGTCGGCTTGCCGAGGGTCAGCATGCCGATCACACGGTTGCGGGCCACCAGCGGCAGTACGACGGTCTCGCCGCCGACCGCCGAGGCCGTGGCGAGCGTCGGACCGATGCCGGAACTCGCGCGGGGGAGCGGCTCGCCGAGGCCCAGACTGCGCATGGAGGTGCGCAGGGCGGCCTGGTGGGCGGCCTCCGCGGGAGCGGACCAGATCCGGGCGCCGGGGGTGGGGACCGGGTCGGGCGGGGCGATCTTCGAGAGCAACGACTTGATGCCGTCGATGAGTTCCTCGTCCTCGTGCAGGACGTACGAGAGGTACGGCTCGGAGGCCTGGTCGGCGATCGTGTAGACCGCGCACCACGTGGCCAGCGTCGGGACCGTCATCTGGGCCATCAGGGCCAGGGTCTGGTCGCGGTCCAGGGTGCCGGCGAGCAGGTCGGAGGCCTCGACCAGGAAGCTCAGCGAGCCCCGGCGCAGGCGCTCCAGTTCGCCCAGGCGGGCCGATTCGACGGCCAACGCGATCCGGTCCGCGGCGAATTGGAGCCGTAGGGCCTCTTCGTTGGAGTATCTGCCGGGGGCCTCCGCCGCGACGCCGAGGGAGCCGGTGAGGCGGCCCTCGACCTTCAGCGGGACCGTCACGACCGAGCGCATGCCGGTGCCGCTGAGCAGCGGGACGGCGCCGGGGACGACCGACAGGTCGTCGTGGACCGCGGGCATGCGCGCGGAGCCGTAGCGGCCGGGGCCCGCCTCGACGGGCACGCGGGCGAAGCGCTGGCGGGCGGAGGGCAGGCCGGTGGAGGCGCGGACCTCCAACTCGGTCTCGTCGTCGGTCGCGAGGAGCAGGAAGGCGGAGTCGCCGTCGAGCATGTCGCGGGCGCGCTCCACGGTGCGCTGGAGGAGGCCGTCGAGATCGTCCGGGGCCGGGGAGCCGATGAACACCTCGAAGGGGTCGGTGCTCTGGCCCTCCCCGGAGCCGGCGTCGGAGGACGGCATCCGCAACGGCGTCTGCAGGACCGCGCGTTCGTTGTCCCGGACGAGGAGGCAGACCGTGGAGGGCTCGCCGCCGGTGTCGCGGACCCGGAGATGGGAGGCGTAGACCGGGGTGACCCGGCCGTTGGCGCCGCGGATGCCGTAGCTGCCCTCCCAGCGGGAGAGCTGCAGGGCCTCCGCGATGCCGGTGCCGGTGCCCGGGGTGTGCGGCCAGGCGGCGAGGTCGGTCAGGGGCTTGCCGGTGACCTGCTCGGCGGGGTAGCCGAAGAGTTCCTCGGCGTCCTCGTTCCACGCCGAGATGGCGCCCGTGCGGTCGATCTGGACGACGGCGACGCGGACGCGGGCGTCGGCGATCGGGAGGAGGTCGGCCGGGAGCGCGGGGCCCGCGGCCCGGGTGCCCACCGGGCGCTCGGGAAGATCGAGCTGGAACCAGACCTGCTTGTGCGTGGGCGTGTACTCGACACCCCACCGGCCGGCCAGGGCCGCGCAGAGCTGGAGGCCGCGGCCGCCCTCCCGGTCGGGGTTCCCCATGCTGACGGACGTGCCCCGGAGCGGGATCTCGCGCTCGGGGTAGTGGTCGGCGACCTCGATCCGGACGCCGTCGTCGGCGCGCAGGCACAGGACGTCGGCGGAGGTGCCGGCGTGCACGACGGCGTTGGTCACCAGCTCGCTGGTGAGGACCACGGCGTCGTCGACGATGTCGGCGAAGCCCCAGCCCTGGAGGGTGTCGCGGACGAAGGAGCGGGCGCTCGCGACCGACCGCCCGACGGGCTCGAAGCTGGCGGCCGCGCGCGCGGTGATCACTGAACTCCTCGACCGGTTGTCGACATGCAGGGCTCCGTGGCCGGCCGGCTCCTGCCGCTGATGCGGCAGTCCGCCCGCCGGCCGGGGTTCCGAGGGCTGCTCCCCCGGGATCAGTCCGGTGGTCATGTGTGCGGCCGCCCCTCCGTGCCCGCTCGTTTCCGTGCCACCGCCCGAGCCGGACGGACCGGTGCGGCTGGACAGCCGCATGCAAGGTTACTTACCTTCGCCGTCCACGCGGATGCCGGTCCGCAGTGTTTCCGCCCGGAGGGTGTGCGGACGGTGTGCGAAGCTGCCGAACTGTTATGGCCGGGTTCGGCCGGGGTGAAACACTGGGCAAGCTTGAGGTGAAGGTCCGGTCGGGCGGAGTGGCGTTCGCTCTCGGTGGGCAGCAGCCCGTGGTGCGGTCTGCCGCATCCGGCGGAGATACCCAGCAGTAACCGGTACGCCGAGCAGGAGTACCGGGAGCACGGCAGTGATGGTCGACCCCTGCGGGAGGGACACAGTGGAGTCTGGCGAAGCGACGCGGGGCACCAAGACGCGCGCGAAAGGCGGACAGCCCCTGATGAACCAGCGTAAACCGCGCGGTGGGACCACCACGGTGGACACGGCCTCCTTGAACCGGCTGCTGGCGGCCCTCGTCTCGATGCGGGACGGCAACTTCCGCAAGCGGCTGACGGTCTCCGGCGACGGTGTGATGTCCGAGATCGCGGCCGTCTTCAACGAGGTGGCCGACCGCAATCTGCATCTGACCGGCGAGCTGTCCCGGGTACGGCGCATGGTGGGCCGCGAGGGCAAGCTCACGGAGCGGCTGGAGACGGGCGCCTGCGAGGGCTCCTGGGCGGCCGCCGTCGACAACTCCAACGCCCTGGTCGACGACCTCGTACGGCCCGTCTCCGAGGTCGGCCGGGTGCTGTCCGCGGTGGCCGAGGGTGATCTGTCGCCGCGGATGGAGCTGCGCACGCAGGCCCCGGACGGCACCGCGCATCCGCTGCGCGGGGAGTTCCTGAAGGTCGGCCGTACCGTCAACAATCTGGTCGACCAGCTGTCCACGTTCACCGACGAGGTCACGCGGGTGGCCAGTGAGGTGGGCACCGAGGGCAAGCTGGGCGGACAGGCACGCGTGCGGGGCATGTCGGGTTCGTGGAAGGACCTCACGGACTCCGTGAACACGATGGCGTACCGGCTGACCGCGCAGGTGCGGGACATCGCGCTGGTGACCACGGCGGTCGCCAAGGGCGATCTGTCCCGGAAGGTCACGGTCCATGTGGCCGGCGAGATGCTGGAGCTGAAGAACACCGTCAACACGATGGTGGACCAGCTGTCGTCGTTCTCCTCCGAGGTGACCCGGGTCGCGCGCGAGGTGGGTACCGAGGGCGAGCTGGGCGGGCAGGCTCAGGTCCCGGGTGTGGCCGGTGTGTGGAAGGACCTCACCGATTCGGTGAACCTGATGGCCGGCAACCTCACGGCCCAGGTGCGAGGTATCTCACAGGTCACCACGGCGGTCGCCAACGGTGATCTGTCGCAGAAGGTGACCGTGTCGGCGCGCGGTGAGGTCGCGCAGCTCGCGGACACCATCAACCAGATGACCGAGACGCTGCGGATCTTCGCGGACGAGGTCACGCGCGTGGCCAACGAGGTCGGCGCCGAGGGACGGCTGGGCGGCCAGGCCAATGTGCCGGGTGCCGCAGGCACCTGGAAGGACCTGACGGACTCCGTCAACACGGTCTTCCGGAACCTGACGATCCAGGTGCGGGACATCGCCGCGGTGACGACGGCCGTGGCCAACGGTGATCTCTCGCAGAAGGTCACCGTCGACGTGGCCGGCGAGATGCTGGAGCTGAAGAACACCGTCAACGGCATGGTGGACCAGCTCTCCTCCTTCGGTTCCGAGGTCACGCGCGTGGCGCGCGAGGTCGGTGTCGAGGGCGAGCTGGGCGGGCAGGCGCAGGTGCCGGGCGCGGCGGGGACGTGGAAGGACCTGACGGACTCCGTCAACACCGCGTTCCGCAACCTCACCGGCCAGGTCCGCAACATCGCCCAGGTGACGACGGCGGTGGCCAACGGCGATCTCTCGCAGAAGGTCACCGTGGACGTCTCCGGCGAGATGCTCCAGCTGAAGAACACCGTGAACACGATGGTGGACCAGCTGTCGGCCTTCGCCGACCAGGTGACGCGGATGGCCCGGGACGTGGGCACGGAGGGCCGCCTGGGCGGTCAGGCGGTCGTGCCGGGGGTGTCCGGGACCTGGAAGGAGCTCACCGACTCCGTCAACTTCATGGGCGGCAACCTCACCTCGCAGGTGCGGCAGATCGCCCAGGTGACCACGGCGGTGGCGCGCGGTGACCTGTCGCAGAAGATCGACGTGGACGCGCGCGGGGAGATCCTGGAGCTGAAGAACACCATCAACACGATGGTCGACCAGCTCTCCGGCTTCGCCGAGCAGGTGACCCGGGTGGCCCGTGAGGTGGGCACCGAGGGGCGGCTGGGCGGGCAGGCGCAGGTGCCCGGTGTGGCCGGTGTGTGGCGCGATCTGACCGACTCCGTGAACGGCATGGCCGGCAACCTCACCGCTCAGGTGCGCAACATCGCGCAGGTCGCCACCGCGGTGGCCCGGGGTGACCTGTCCCAGAAGATCACCGTGGACGCGCGCGGGGAGATCCTGGAGCTGAAGAACACCCTGAACACGATGGTCGACCAGCTCTCCTCCTTCGCGGAGGAGGTCACCAGGGTCGCCCGTGAGGTGGGTACGGAGGGCCAGCTCGGCGGGCAGGCCGAGGTGCAGGGGGTCTCCGGCACCTGGAAGGACCTCACCCAGTCCGTGAACTTCATGGCGAACAACCTGACCATTCAGGTGCGCAACATCGCCGAGGTCACGACCGCGGTGGCCAAGGGCGACCTGTCCAAGAAGATCACCGTGGACGCCAAGGGCGAGATCCTGGAGCTCGTCACCACCGTCAACACGATGGTGGACCAGCTGTCCTCCTTCGCCGAGCAGGTGACCCGGGTGGCCCGTGAGGTGGGCACCGAGGGCATCCTGGGCGGCCAGGCGCATGTGCCGGGCGTCACCGGCATCTGGAAGGACCTCAGCGACAACGTCAACCTGATGGCCAAGAACCTGACCATGCAGGTGCGGAACATCTCCCAGGTCGCGGCGGCGGTCGCCAACGGTGACCTGACCCGGACGGTGACCATCGAGGCGCGCGGCGAGGTCGCGCAGCTCGCGGACACCTTCAACACCATGGTCAAGACGCTGAGTTCGTTCGCCGACCAGGTCACCAAGGTGGCCCGCGAGGTGGGCACGGACGGCATCCTGGGCGGCCAGGCGCGGGTGCCGGGAGTGGCCGGTACCTGGAAGGACCTCACCGAGTCGGTGAACCAGATGGCGTCGAACCTCACCGGTCAGGTGCGGAACATCGCCATGGTCACCACCGCCATCGCCAAGGGCGATCTGACCAAGAAGATCGACATCGACGCGCGGGGCGAGATCCTCGAACTCAAGACGACCATCAACACCATGGTCGACCAGCTCTCCTCCTTCGCGGAGGAGGTCACCCGCGTCGCCCGTGAGGTGGGCACCGAGGGACAGCTCGGCGGCCAGGCACGCGTGCGTGACGTCGACGGCACCTGGCGGGACCTCACCGAGTCCGTGAACGAGATGGCCGGGAACCTCACCCGGCAGGTGCGGGCCATCGCGCGCGTGGCGACCGCGGTGACCCGTGGCGACCTGAACCTGAAGATCGACGTGGACGCCTCCGGCGAGATCCAGGAACTCCAGGACTACATCAACAAGATGATCGCCAACCTGCGCGACACCACGATCGCCAACAAGGAGCAGGACTGGCTCAAGGGCAACCTCGCCCGGATCTCCGCGCTGATGCAGGGCCGCCGGGACCTCCAGGACGTGGCCTCGCTGATCATGAGCGAGCTGACGCCGGTGGTCTCCGCGCAGCACGGCGCGTTCTTCCTGGCGATGCCGGATGCCCACCAGAGCGACGAGGACCAGTACGAGCTGCGGATGCTCGGCTCGTACGGCTACTCGATGGGCTCCATGCCGACCTCGTTCCGGCCCGGGGAGGCGCTGGTGGGGACGGCGGCCCAGGAGAAGCGCACGATCCTGGTGGAGAACGCGCCCAGCGGCTACCTGAAGATCTCCTCCGGGCTCGGCGAGGCACCGCCCGCCCAGGTGATCGTGTTGCCGGTGCTGTTCGAGGGCCAGGTGCTCGGCGTGATCGAGCTGGCCTCCTTCACGCCGTTCACGCAGATCCAGAAGGACTTCCTGAACCAGATCGCGGAGATGATCGCGACCAGCGTCAACACCATCTCCGTCAACACCAAGACCGAGCAGCTGCTGAAGCAGTCCCAGGAGCTGACCGAGCAACTCCAGGAGCGGTCGGCGGAGTTGGAGAACCGGCAGAAGGCCCTCCAGGCGTCCAACGCCGAACTGGAGGAGAAGGCCGAGCTGCTGGCCCAGCAGAACCGTGACATCGAGGTGAAGAACACCGAGATCGAGGAGGCCCGGCAGGTCCTGGAGGAGCGTGCCGAGCAGCTCGCGGTGTCGATGCGCTACAAGAGCGAGTTCCTCGCCAACATGTCGCACGAGCTGCGCACCCCGCTCAACTCGCTGCTGATCCTGGCCAAGCTGCTCGCCGACAACGCCGAGGGCAACCTCTCCCCGAAGCAGGTGGAGTTCGCCGAGACCATTCACGGCGCCGGTTCCGACCTGCTCCAGCTGATCAACGACATCCTCGACCTGTCCAAGGTCGAGGCGGGCAAGATGGACGTCTCCCCGACGCGCATCGCGCTCGTCCAGCTCGTGGACTACGTGGAGGCCACCTTCCGCCCGCTGACCGCGGAGAAGGGCCTGGACCTGTCGGTGCGGGTGTCGCCGGAGCTGCCCGCCACGCTGCACACCGACGAGCAGCGGCTGCTGCAGGTGCTGCGCAATCTGCTCTCCAACGCGGTGAAGTTCACCGACTCCGGATCGGTCGAGCTGGTCATCCGGCCGGCCGGGGCGGATGTGCCGGTGGCGATCCGGGAGCAGCTGCTGGAGACCGGTTCGCTGCGGGACGCGGACGCCGATCTGATCGCGTTCTCGGTGACCGACACCGGCATCGGCATCGCGGCCAGCAAGATGCGGGTGATCTTCGAGGCGTTCAAGCAGGCCGACGGCACGACCAGCCGCAAGTACGGCGGTACGGGCCTGGGGCTGTCGATCTCCCGGGAGATCGCCCAGCTCCTCGGCGGCGAGATCCACGCGCAGAGCGAACCGGGACGCGGCTCCACCTTCACGCTGTACCTGCCGCTGCACCCGAGCGAGCTGCCGCCGCAGGGCTACCACCAGCAGCCCATGCCCGCCCTGGAGGCCGGCGACCTGGTGGCGTCGGCCGCGGAGTCGTCCGAGCTGTCGGACGTGGAGATCGAGACGCCGGCCGAGGTGAAGTCGTACCAGGAGACGCAGAACGGCGCCGCCGCGCTCTTCCGGCGCCGGCGCCGCAGGTCCGTGCCCGAGCTGGAGCAGCTGCCGCTCCAGCAGGAGCAGCTGCCGCTCCAGCAGGAGCAGCAGTGGCCGACGCTGGAGCAGCAGGCGGCGCCGCAGGTGCGCCGGGGCATCCGGTTCGGCGGGGAGAAGGTGCTGATCGTCGACGACGACATCCGCAACGTCTTCGCGCTGACCAGCGTCCTGGAGCAGCACGGCCTGTCGGTGCTGTACGCCGAGAACGGCCGGGAGGGCATCGAGGTGCTGGAGCAGCACGACGATGTGGCGGTCGTGCTGATGGACATCATGATGCCCGAGATGGACGGGTACGCGACGACCACGGCGATCCGCCGGATGCCGCAGTTCGCCGGGCTGCCGATCATCGCGCTGACCGCCAAGGCGATGAAGGGCGACCGGGAGAAGGCGATCGAGTCGGGCGCCTCCGACTACGTCACCAAGCCGGTCGACCCCGATCACCTGCTGTCGGTGATGGAGCAGTGGATGCGGGAGGCGTGACGGGACCGGCCGGGCTTCGTACGGGCCCGTGCGCGGCCGGCAGGGCTTCGTACCGGCCCGTGCGTGGCCGGGAGAAGGGCAGGTCGGGAACCTGCGGTGGACACACGGAGTTGCTGACTCAGTGTGCTCGACGCCGTGTAGAGGGACGGGATTCGGGGAACCTTCTGGTCTCCCGCTACGTTTCTGCTACGTGCACAGTGACATCGCGGTGACAGGGTGTGGCGACAGGCGGGGTGCGGCTACCATGACCGGCACGAGGACGGGCGGCGCAAGGGAGCCGTCCCCTGGGGCGGCACCCGGCGGTGCCGCGTCAAGTCCTGCGGACAGGGGAGGCCCCATGCCGGGGCGAGGAGGGCGGGCCATGGTGCAGAAGGCCAAGATCCTCCTGGTCGATGACCGGCCGGAGAATCTGCTCGCGCTGGAGGCGATCCTCTCTGCGCTCGATCAGACCCTGGTGCGGGCATCGTCCGGGGAGGAAGCGCTCAAAGCACTGCTCACGGACGACTTCGCGGTCATTCTGCTGGACGTCCAGATGCCGGGAATGGACGGTTTCGAGACCGCGGCGCACATCAAGCGCCGGGAGCGGACCCGGGACATCCCGATCATCTTCCTCACGGCGATCAATCACGGTCCCCACCACACCTTCCGCGGCTATGCCGCCGGTGCGGTGGACTACATCTCCAAGCCGTTCGACCCGTGGGTGCTGCGGGCGAAGGTCTCGGTCTTCGTCGAGCTGTACATGAAGAACTGCCAGCTCAGGGAGCAGGCGGCGCTGCTGCGGCTCCAGTTGGAGGGCAGCGGCCGGGCTCCGGGCGCCGAGACGAAGGAACCGGCGGGGCTGCTCGCCGAACTGTCGGCGCGGCTCGCGGCGGTCGAGGAGCAGGCCGAGGCGCTGTCCAAGCAGCTCGACGACGAGTCGGCGGACGCGGCGGCGGTCGCCACGGCGGCTCATCTGGAGCGCAAGCTCACCGGACTGCGGCGCGCGCTGGACGCGTTGGAGCCGGGCGCAGGGAACACCTCCTCGGTGTCCTCGCAGAACTGACGCCCGTCCGGGGCGCGTTGGAGATGACCTTTCTGTGAACGTGCGTCAGTTCAGCGCCGTCGTCACGGCGACACGAACGGGTGAAGCAGTGGGCACACGTGTCCGCTGTCGTCTCCCCCGGTAACCTCACACCTATGGCCTCACGTCCCTCCGCAGCCAAGAAGCAGCCCGCGAAGAGGGCTGCCGCTCCCGCGAAGGGCCCGGCGAAGAAGGCCCCCGCGAAGAAGGCGCCCGCCAAGAAGGCCGTCGCGAAGAAGCCCGCGCCCAGGCCGGCCCCCAGCCCCACCGGGGGCATCTACCGGCTGGTGCGGGCCCTCTGGCTCGGGCTCGCGCACGCCGTCGGCGCCGTGTTCCGCGGCATAGGGCAGGGCGCCAAGAACCTCGACCCGGCGCACCGCAAGGACGGCGTCGCGCTGCTGCTGCTGGGTCTCGGGCTGATCGTCGCCGCGGGCACCTGGTCCACGTCGCGCGGTCCCGTCGGCGAACTGGTCGAGATGCTGGTGACCGGCGCCTTCGGCCGGCTGGACCTGCTGGTGCCGATCCTGCTCGCGGTGATCGCCGTGCGGTTCATCCGGCACCCGGAGCAGCCCGAGGCCAACGGCCGGATCGTGATCGGCCTGTCCGCCCTGGCCATCGGCGTCCTCGGCCAGGTGCACATCGCCTGCGGCTCGCCCGCCCGCAGCGCCGGCATGCAGGCGATAAGGGACGCCGGCGGCCTCATCGGCTGGAGTGCGGCGACTCCGCTGACGTTCACGATGGGCGAGGTCCTCGCCGTACCGCTGCTGGTGCTGCTCACCGTCTTCGGGCTGCTGGTCGTCACGGCCACCCCGGTCAACGCCATCCCGCAGCGGCTGCGGCTGCTCGGGGTCAGGCTCGGCATCGTCGACGATCCGCGGGCGGAGGAGTACTTCGACGACGACGAGCGCTACGACGACCAGTGGCGCGAGGCGCTGCCCGCGCGCCCCCGGCGGCGCGGACCGTCGCCCGAGGCCTACGACCCCGAAGGCGCCGAACAGGAGGCCCTCTCGCGGCGTCGCGGGCGGCCCCGGCGGTCCGCGACGCCCCAGCCCGACATGAGCCGCCCCATGGACGCGGTGGACGTCGCCGCCGCTGCCGCCGCCGCGCTGGACGGGGCCGTACTGCACGGGATGCCGCCCTCGCCGGTCGTCGCCGACCTCACCCAGGGCGTGAGCGCGGGCGACCGCGAGCAGACCACGCCGGCACCGGCGCCGACGCCCGTCCCGGCCGCGCGGCCCAAGCAGGAGAAGCTGAAGACCGAGGTCGCCGACCTCACCAAGCCCGCGCCGGAGGCCCCCTCCGACCTGCCCCCGCGGGCCGAGCAGCTCCAGCTCTCCGGTGACATCACCTACGCGCTGCCCTCGCTCGACCTCCTCACGCGCGGGGGGCCCGGCAAGTCGCGCAGCGCCGCCAATGACGCGGTCGTCGCCTCGCTCACCAACGTCTTCACCGAGTTCAAGGTCGACGCCGCCGTCACCGGCTTCACGCGCGGGCCGACGGTCACCCGCTACGAGGTCGAGCTGGGCCCGGCGGTGAAGGTCGAGCGGATCACCGCGCTGACCAAGAACATCGCGTACGCCGTGGCCAGCCCGGACGTGCGGATCATCTCGCCGATCCCGGGCAAGTCGGCGGTGGGCATCGAGATCCCCAACACCGACCGGGAGATGGTCAACCTCGGTGACGTGCTGCGGCTCGCGGCCGCCGCGGAGGACGACCACCCGATGCTGGTGGCGCTCGGCAAGGACGTCGAGGGCGGCTATGTCATGGCCAACCTCGCGAAGATGCCGCACGTCCTGGTCGCCGGAGCCACCGGTTCCGGTAAGTCGTCGTGCATCAACTGCCTGATCACCTCGATCATGGTCCGGGCGACCCCCGAGGACGTCCGGATGGTCCTCGTCGACCCCAAGCGGGTCGAGCTGACGGCCTATGAGGGCATCCCGCACCTGATCACGCCGATCATCACCAACCCCAAGCGGGCCGCCGAGGCGCTCCAGTGGGTCGTACGAGAGATGGATCTTCGCTACGATGATCTGGCGGCGTACGGATTCCGGCACATCGACGACTTCAACCAGGCGATAAGGGACGGCAAGGTCAAGCCGCCGGAGGGCAGTGAGCGCGAGCTCCAGCCGTATCCGTATCTGCTGGTGATCGTCGACGAGCTCGCCGACCTGATGATGGTCGCGCCGCGGGACGTCGAGGACGCGATCGTGCGGATCACGCAGCTCGCCCGTGCGGCCGGCATCCATCTGGTGCTCGCCACGCAGCGGCCCTCCGTCGATGTGGTCACCGGCCTGATCAAGGCGAACGTGCCCTCGCGGCTCGCCTTCGCCACCTCCTCGCTCGCCGACTCCCGGGTCATCCTCGACCAGCCCGGTGCCGAGAAGCTGATCGGCAAGGGGGACGGGCTCTTCCTGCCGATGGGCGCCAACAAGCCCACCCGTATGCAGGGCGCCTTCGTCACCGAGGAAGAGGTCGCGGCGGTCGTCCAGCACTGCAAGGACCAGATGGCGCCGGTCTTCCGGGACGACGTCACCGTGGGCACCAAGCAGAAGAAGGAGATCGACGAGGACATCGGCGACGACCTCGACCTGCTCTGCCAGGCGGCGGAACTGGTGGTCTCCACGCAGTTCGGGTCGACCTCCATGCTCCAGCGCAAGCTGCGGGTGGGCTTCGCCAAGGCCGGGCGGCTGATGGACCTGATGGAGTCGCGGAACATCGTCGGGCCGAGCGAGGGCTCCAAGGCACGTGACGTTCTTGTGAAGCCTGACGAGCTGGATGGCGTGCTGGCGCAGATCCGCGGGGAGGCTTGAGAAGAGTCCCCCGCGGGCCGGGCCGTCGATGTCGGATCGTGACTCACCCGTAAGGGATCATTGAGCAACCGTTTCCCTTCGACGTACGTCAAGTTGAGGGAAGCGAAACGCTGCTGCCCCACCATCGGTGTGCCGGGCCATACCGATGGCGTACAAAGTCCCGCCGCCCGGTTGCCCCAGGCTTTCATACCCCCCCTAGACTGAACTTCCAGCACAGGTGGCTACACGCTCGAAAGGCGCCCCCGTGTCCATCGGCAACTCCCCTGAAGACGAGCGTCCGTTCGAAGACGTTTCCGACGAAGCCCGCCTCTCCGTCGGCCGAGCTCTCCAGCAGGCGCGTATCGCTGCCGGACTGACCGTCGACGACGTCAGCAACGCCACCCGGGTCCGCCTGCCCATCGTGCACGCCATCGAGGCGGACGACTTCGCCCCGTGCGGCGGGGACGTGTATGCCCGCGGCCATATCAGGACCCTGGCCAGGGCCGTCGCCCTCGACCCCGGCCCGCTGCTCGCCCAGTACGACGCGGACCACGGCGGTCGGCCCGCGCCGACCCCTGCGGCGCCGCTGTTCGAGGCGGAACGCATCCGCCCGGAGCGGCGGGGGCCGAACTGGACCGCGGCGATGGTCGCCGCGATCGTGGCCGTGGTCGGCTTCGTCGGATTCACCGCGTTCAAGGGTGAGGACGACGGCGGCTCGGCGACGGTCGCCGAGGGTGCCACGCCCTCGGCCGGCACCTCCGCCACCACCAAGCCCAAGACCGAGAAGCCCGAGGACCCGAAGCCGGAGCCGTCCGACAGCGCCATCGCCGCCGCGCCCCAGGACAAGGTGACGGTCCAGGTCAGCGCCGCCGACGGCAAGAGCTGGATCTCCGCCAAGGACCACACCGGCGGACTCCTCTTCGACGGCCTGCTCAAGCAGGGCGAGTCCAAGACCTTCCAGGACAGCGAGCGGATCAACCTCGTCCTCGGGGACGCGGGCGTCATCCAGCTCTACGTCAACGGCAAGAAGATCGACGACAACTGGCAGCCGGGAGCCGTGGAGCGCCTCACCTACACCAAGGGCGACCCCCAGGCCGGCTGAGCACACTGCGCGAGAGGACGGGGTCGGCCAAGATCGGCCAACCCCGTCGACGTGGGGTGTCAGCGAGACAAAGTAGTCTTGAGTCCATGCCTGAACGCCGTACCGTCGCACTCGTCACTCTTGGCTGCGCCCGTAACGAGGTGGACTCGGAGGAGCTCGCAGGCCGCTTGGAGGCGGACGGCTGGGATCTCGTGGAGGACGCCTCCGACGCGGATGTCGCCGTCGTCAACACCTGTGGCTTCGTCGACGCCGCCAAGAAGGACTCCGTCGACGCCCTCCTGGAGGCCAATGACCTCAAGGGGCACGGAAGAACCCAGGCGGTGGTGGCGGTCGGCTGCATGGCCGAGCGGTACGGCAAGGAGCTCGCGGAGGCGCTGCCCGAGGCCGACGGGGTGCTCGGCTTCGACGACTACGCGGTCATCTCCGACCGGCTCCAGACCATCCTGAACGGCGGCATCCACGCCGCGCACACCCCGCGCGACCGGCGCAAACTGCTGCCGATCAGCCCTGCCGAGCGGCAGGAATCGGCCGCCGACGTGGCGCTGCCCGGGCACGCGCCGGCGGACCTCCCGGAAGGGCTCGCGCCCGCCTCCGGCCCGCGCGCCCCGCTGCGCCGCCGGCTCGACGGCGCCCCCGTCGCCTCGGTGAAGCTCGCCTCCGGCTGCGACCGGCGCTGCACCTTCTGCGCCATCCCGTCCTTCCGCGGCTCCTTCATCTCGCGCCGCCCCAGCGACGTGCTCAACGAGACGCGCTGGCTGGCCGAGCAGGGCGTCAAGGAGATCATGCTGGTCTCCGAGAACAACACCTCCTACGGCAAGGACCTCGGCGACATCCGCCTGCTGGAGTCCCTGCTGCCCGAGCTGGCCGCGGTCGACGGCCTGGAGCGGGTGCGGGTCAGCTACCTCCAGCCGGCCGAGATGCGCCCCGGCCTGATCGACGTCCTCACCTCCACCCCCAAGGTCGCGCCCTACTTCGACCTCTCCTTCCAGCACTCCGCGCCCGACGTGCTGCGCGCGATGCGCCGCTTCGGCGACACCGACCGCTTCCTGGAGCTGCTCGACACCATCCGGAGCAAGGCTCCCCAGGCGGGCGTGCGCTCCAACTTCATCGTGGGCTTCCCCGGCGAGTCCGAGGCCGATCTGGCCGAGCTGGAGCGTTTCCTCAACCACGCGCGGCTGGACGCGATCGGCGTCTTCGGCTACTCCGACGAGGAGGGCACTGAAGCGGCGACGTACGACGGCAAGCTGGACGTCGACGTCGTCGCCGAGCGCCTGGCACGCGTCTCGCGGCTGGCCGAGCAGCTCGTCTCGCAGCGGGCCGAGGAACGCCTGGGCGAGACCGTGCGGGTCCTCGTGGAGTCCGTGGACGAGGAGGGCGTGTACGGCCGCGGCGCGCACCAGGCGCCGGAGACGGACGGCCAGGTGCTGCTCACGAGCGGCGAGGGCCTCAGTGTCGGTCGTATGGTCGAGGCGAAGGTGGTCGGCACCGAGGGCGTCGACCTGGTGGCCGAGCCGCTCCAGGGCTCGTTCGTACCCGATGAGGAGGCGGCCAGATGACCGGAGTCCCGGCATCCGCCGCGGGCGGCTCCTCCAAGGCGGCGGCCGCGGTCTCCGGCGAACCCGGGGACGCGAAGCCCGTGCGGGGCGGGAAGATCGCGGCGGCGGCCGTCAACCAGGCCAGCGTCTGGAACGTCGCCAACCTCCTGACCATGCTCCGGCTGCTGCTCGTCCCCGCGTTCGTCGCGCTGATGCTGGCCGACGGCGGCTATGACCCGGCGTGGCGCTCGTTCGCCTGGGCGGCCTTCGCGGTTGCCATGATCACCGACCTGTTCGACGGTCATCTGGCGCGGACGTACAACCTGGTCACCGACTTCGGGAAGATCGCCGACCCCATCGCCGACAAGGCGATCATGGGGGCGGCGCTGATCTGTCTGTCCGGGCTCGGTGATCTGCCGTGGTGGGTGACCGCGGTGATCCTCGGCCGGGAACTCGGCGTCACCCTGCTGCGTTTTCTCGTCATCCGGTACGGCGTCATCCCGGCGAGCCGGGGTGGCAAGCTCAAGACGCTCACGCAGGGCGTGGCCGTCGGGATGTACATCCTGGCGCTGACGGGATGGCTGGCCACTCTTCGGTTCTGGGTGATGGGCGCGGCGGTCGTGCTGACCGTGGTGACCGGGCTCGACTATGTAAGACAAGCCATTGTGCTGCGCAGGCAGGGCATCGCGGAGCGCAAGGCCGCGCTGGAGGAGGCGGAAGCGTGAATTCCCCCGCCGCTGAAGTGGTGCGACTACTGACCGTGAGGGGCGAGACGCTCGCTGTCGCGGAGTCGCTCACTGGTGGCCTTGTTGCGGCGGAAATCACAGCGGCCCCCGGGGCGTCGCAGGCCTTCCGGGGTTCGGTGACCGCCTATGCCACCGAACTCAAGCACCGGGTGCTCGGGGTCGACGCGGGCCTGCTGGAGCGGCGCGGAGCGGTGGATCCGCAGGTGGCGGCCGAGATGGCGGCGGGCGTGCGCAAGGTTCTCGGCGCCGACTGGGGCATCGCGACGACCGGAGTGGCGGGCCCGGAGGAGCAGGACGGGAAGGCCGTGGGAACCGTTTACGTGGCCGTGGACGGGCCCCGCCCGGCGGATTCCGGATCCGCCGGTGGCGGGAAAGTGGCCTCGCTGCGGTTGAACGGCGACCGGGCGGAAATTCGTATGGAGAGTGTACGGAGCGTACTCGCGCTGCTCCTGCGGCAGCTCGCGAGCGAACAGCCAGAGAATGAGCGGGCACAGGATACGGAACAGAACGGGGGGTTTTGATGTTTGCAGCCCTGAGTGAACACGACATCGCTCCCCGCACGGCCGCAGCGCAAGGCGGTACGGTGGGGCGTGAAGGATGCGGCTACGCGGTCCGAGGAGGGAGCCACCGATGATTCTGCTCCGTCGCCTGCTGGGTGACGTGCTGCGTCGGCAGCGCCAGCGCCAGGGCCGTACTCTGCGCGAAGTCTCCTCGTCCGCCCGAGTTTCGCTCGGCTATCTCTCCGAGGTGGAGCGGGGGCAGAAGGAGGCTTCCTCCGAGCTGCTCTCCGCCATCTGCGACGCGCTGGACGTACGGATGTCCGAGCTCATGCGGGAAGTGAGCGACGAGCTCGCTCTCGCCGAGCTGGCCCAGTCTGCTGCGGCCACCCCCAGCGAGCCCGTGCCCACGTCGGTCCGACCGATGCTGGGTTCCGTATCGGTGACCGGTGTGCCACCGGAACGGGTGACCATCAAGGCGCCCGCGGAGGCTGTGGACGTGGTCGCCGCGTGAGTCTCACGCGCATGGCGCATTGACCTGATCATGCGCTGAGGACGTGTGCGAAGCCCCGGCCGGGTCTTTCCAGGAGAACTGGAGAGGCGACGGCCGGGGCTTTCGTGCATCGTGGAGGGCGTGGACTCGGGGCCGGCACACCGAACGGAGCATATGGATGTACGTCGTGAAGAGCCCGCTGTCCGAGGCCGACCTGAAGACCGTGTCCGAGGCGCTGCAAGGCGCTCTCGTCGACTTGGTGGACCTCGCCCTGGTGGCGAAGCAGATCCACTGGAACGTGATCGGGCCCCGGTTCCGTTCCGTGCATCTCCAGCTCGACGAGGTCGTGACCACCGCGCGCACGCACTCCGACACCGTCGCCGAGCGAGCGTCGGCGCTGGGCGTCCCGCCGGACGGGCGCGCCGCGACGGTGGCCTCGGCCAGCGGTATCGAGACCGCGCCCGAGGGCTGGATCAAGGACGCGGGAGCCGTGGGCACGATGGTGGACGCGCTCGGCGCGGTGATCACCCGGATGCGGGAGCGCGTCGGGGCGACCGGTGAGGCGGACCCCGTCAGCCAGGACATGTTCATCACCATCACGGCCGAGCTGGAGAAGCATCACTGGATGTTCCAGGCCGAGAACGGCTGACGAGGGTGCTCCCGTGTGCCGTCGGTGCGCCCTGGTAGCGACCGGGGCGGTGATCTAGCGTCGGGCTGGAGGTGGCGGTCATGGCGGGGATAGCGCGCTGGGGGGCTGCGCTCGGGCTCGGGGCGCTGTGGTGGTGGGCCGTGCTGCGGCTCGCCGTCGCGCCGGACGCCGGAGCGCTGGAGGGCGCGATCGCCGCCGGGGGGTGGGGCCTGAGCCTGCTGCCGGTGCACTGCGTGCCGAAGACGCGGGCCGCGGGCGCGCTGGCCACGGGACGATGGGTACGGGCGTGGCGGATGGCCGGGGTCACCACGGCATCGCCACGCCCCCGTTCGGACGCAGGATCTGACCCGTCGTGAAGGCCGAGGCGTCCGAGGCCAGGTACAGCACCGCGTGCGCCACGTCCTCCGGTTCGCCGACCCGGCCCAGGGGTGCCATCCGCTTCATGAGCGCCTCGGTGGGCGTCTGTGGCTGTGGCTGTGTCCGTGTCTGCGCCTCATCGTCATGGCGGCCCGTCATGGGCGTGCGGATCCAGCCCGGTGCGACGGCGTTGACCCGGATGCCGTGGCGGCCGACCTCGGTCGCGAGCGTCTTGGTCAGCTGGACGACGGCCGCCTTGGCGGCGCCGTAGCAGAGCAGTCCGGGGCCGCCGGTGTCGACGGCGCCCGAGGCCATGGTGATGATGCTGCCCCGGACCTGCCGGGCGAGCATCAGGCGGGCGGCCGCCTGGCAGGCGTACAGGACGCCCTTGAAGTTGATGTCCAGGACGCGGTCCAGGTCCGCCTCGGTGGTCTCCAGGACCGGGCTGCTGTGCATGATCCCGGCGATCGCGGCCATGATGTCCAGCCGCTCGCAGGACTCGACCGCTTGCTGGAGCCGGCCGCGGTCCGTGACGTCCAGGGGGTGGAGGTGGGCGGTGCCGCCCTCGTCCTTGACCAGGGCGGCCGTCTCGTCCAGTCCGTGCGGGTCGCGGTCCGCGCAGTGCACGGTGGCGCCGGCCTGGGCTAGCAGCACGGCCGAGGCGCGGCCGATGCCGCTGGCGGCGCCGGTGACGAAGGCGGTCCGTCCGGTGAGGTCGTACGCGCTGACGGCCATGAGGGGACGGTACGAGGGTTTCTGACGGTCCGTCAATTGGTGGTACGGCGGCGATGTCCCGGTGTGGGGGCCGGGCCGCGCTGGCAGCTCGGGCACCAGTAGGTGGGGCGTTCGCGGGAGCCGTCGCCCTGGTTGGCGGAGCGGATGGGGGTGCCGCAGCGCAGGCAGGGGCGCGGTGCGCGGCCGTAGACGAAGAGGTCCCGGCCGCGGCGGCCCGTCGTGCTGCGGACCGGGCGGTCGCGGTTGGCCTCCAGGAGCTTCTTGGCGAGCACGGGGAGGTGCGCCGCGCGGTCGGGCGGGAGGGCGCCGACCGGGAGCCAGGGGGTGATGCCGAGGAGGAAGCAGAGCTCGCTCTTGTAGATGTTGCCGATGCCGGCGAGGTTGCGCTGGTCGAGGAGGGCCTCGCCGAGGGCGCGGGCGGGGTCCGCCTGGAGGTTGGCCAGTGCCTGGTCGGGGTCCCAGTCCGGGCCCAGCAGGTCGGGGCCGAGGTGGCCCACGGCCCGGGACTCCTCGGTGGTGCGGATGAGGTCGAGGACCGGGAGGCGGTAGCCGACGGCCGTGCGGTCGGCGGTGGCGAGGACCGCGCGGATCTGGTGGGCGGGGCCGCCGGTCCAGCGCTCCCGGTGGGCGTACACCCTCCAGGAGCCCTCCATGCCGAGGTGCGAGTGCAGGGTCAGGCCGCCCTCGACGCGGGTGAGGAGGTGCTTGCCGCGCGGGGTGACGTCCAGGACGGTGCGGTCGGCGAGGTCGACCGTGGCGAACTTGGGCACCCTGAAGTCGCTGCGGGTCAGCACCTGGCCCGCGAGGGCTGCGTGCAGGCGCCGGGCGGCCTGCCAGACCGTGTCTCCTTCGGGCATGGGTCAAGGGTGGCATGCGGGGTTGGGGGCGGGGGCGTGTGTGTGTCTGTCGGGCTGGTGGGGGGTGTGGGGGGGGGCGTGCTTTGTGCGTGTCCGCTGGGCTGATGGGGGTGGTGGCTCGGCGTGCTCATGCGTGTCTTCCGGGCCGGTGGGGGTTGTGGGGCGGTGTGCTGCGTGTGTGCTGGGCTGGTGGGGGGTGGCGGTGTGCTGCGTGTGTGCCGGACTGGTGGGGTGTGGGGTGGCGTGCTCATGTGTGTTCGCCGGGTCGGTGGGGTTGTGGAGCTGCGTACTTCTGCGTGTCTGCTGGGGCGGTGGCGGATTCGGCGCGGGCTGGTCATGCGCGGAGGCGCAGGCCGCGGGGGGTGGCGATGAAGCCCGCTCCTTCCAGGAGGACGCCGAGGGGGGAGGTCAGGGCCGAGGTGCCGTTGACGCGTTCGACGGTGACGGTACCGAGGGAGCCCGCGCGGGCGGCCGCGGCCAGGGCGTCGGCGGCCGCCTGCAGGCGGGGGTCGTCGGCCGGTGCGTCGTCCGGGGCGGCGGGCCAGGCCAGCAGGGTCTTGCCGCCGCGCTCCATGTACAGGCTCAGCTCACCGTCGACCAGCACCACCAGTGACCCCGCCTTGCGGCCCGGTTTGTGTCCGGCGCCGGACGGCGGCTCGGGCCAGGGCAGGGCGGCGCCGTAGGCGTTCGCCGGGTCGGCGGCGGCGAGGACGACGGCCCGGGAGTCGGCGGCGGGGCGGGTGCGGTGCGGGGCCGGGGGCGGCGGGAAGTCGCGGGGCGAGATGTACTCGTCCGGTCGGGCCGGTTGGGCCGGTCGGGTGGGGAAGGGCGCGGCGCTCTCGTCGAAGTCGTGGCCGGCGAAGGTCTCGGTCTCGAAGGGCGGTGCCGGGAGCGCCTCGCCGCGGTCGCGGGCGTTCGACACCGCGCGGAGGCGGTCCACCGCGCCGTCCATCGCGAACTGCGCCGCGCCCAGGCCCTCCACCACATAGCCGCGCCGGGCCTGCCCGCTCTCCTCGAAGACGGACAGGACGCGGTACGTCGCCGAGAAGCCGCCCTCGACGCCTTCCGCGGAGACCGCGCCCCGGGTCACCACGCCGTGCCGGTCGAGGAGGGCGCGGGCCAGGGCGTGGGCGCGGACGGTGGGGTCGGGCTCGGGTGCGGGGAGCAGGGACCAGCGGCCCGCGACGGTCGGCGGGCCCGAGCGGGAGGCGGGGCGGGCGGCGGTGGTGAGCGAGCCGTAGCGCCCGCGCGGGACCGTGCGTTTGGCCCGGTGGGCGGTGGAGCCGGCGGTGCGGCCCGAGCCCAGCAGGGAGCGCATCGGCGCCAGGGTGTCGTTCGTCAGCCGGCCCGACCAGGCCAGTTCCCAGATCGTGTCGGCGAGTTGGGGATCGGTGGCGTCGGGGTGGGTGGTGGCGCGGACCTGGTCGGCGATCTGCCGGAAGAACAGGCCGTAGCCGCCGGACAGGGCGTCCAGGACCGACTGGTGGAGCGCGGTCAGCTCCAGGGGGTGGGGCGCGGACACCAACAAGGGGGCCGCGTCCGCCATGTACAGGGAGACCCAGCCGTCCTTTCCGGGCAGGGCACCGGCACCGGCCCACACCACCTCTCCGGCGGCGGTCAGTTCGTCGAGCATCCCGGGGGCGTAGTTCGCGACCCGGGACGGCAGGACCAGCTTCTCCAGGGCGGAGGCGGGCACCGACGCGCCCTGCAACTGCTCGACGGCGCGGACCAGTCCGTCGATGCCGCGCAGTCCGTGTCCCTTGCCGATGTGCTGCCACTGGGGGAGGAACTGGGCGAGCGCGGCGGGCGGCACCGGCTCCAGTTCGTGCCGCAGCGCGGCCAGGGAACGGCGCCTGAGGCGGCGCAGCACCGCCGCGTCGCACCACTCCTGGCCGATCCCGGCCGGATGGAACTCGCCCTGGACGACCCTCCCCGCCGCCGCGAGCCGCTGGAGGGCGCCCTCGGTGACGGCCACGCCCAGGCCGAACCGGCCCGCCGCGGCGACCGAGGTGAACGGGCCGTGGGTACGGGCGTACCGCGCGAGGAGGTCGCCCAGCGGATCCTTCACCGGTTCCGTGAAGGCCTCCGGGACGCCGACCGGCAGCGCCGTACCCAGGGCGTCGCGCAGCCGGCCCGCGTCCTCGATCGCCGCCCAGTGCTCGGCGCCGGCGATACGGACCTGGATGGCGCGGCGGGCCCCGGCCAGTTCCCGGGCCCACTGCGGCTCCGCGCCCCGCTCGGCCAGGTCGGCGTCCGTCAGCGGGCCGAGCAGCCGCAGGAGGTCCGCGACGCCCTCGGCGTCCTTCACGCGGCGGTCCTCGGTGCGCCACTGGAGCTCCTGCTCCAGCTCGGTCAGCACCTCGGCGTCGAGCAGTTCGCGCAGCTCCGCCTGGCCGAGCAGTTCGGCCAGCAGCCGGGAGTCGAGGGAGAGGGCGGCGGCGCGGCGCTCGGCGAGCGGGGAGTCGCCCTCGTACAGGAACTGGGCGACGTAGCCGAAGAGCAGGGAACGGGCGAAGGGGGAGGGCTCGGGGGTGGTGACCTCGACCAGGCGCACCTTGCGGGACTCCAGGTCGCCCATCAGCTCGGTGAGCCCGGGGACGTCGAAGACGTCCTGGAGGCATTCGCGGACCGCCTCCAGGACGATCGGGAACGAACCGAACTCGCTCGCCACCTGGAGCAGTTGCGCGGCGCGCTGGCGCTGCTGCCACAGCGGGGTGCGCTTGCCGGGGGTGCGGCGCGGCAGGAGGAGGGCGCGCGCCGCGCACTCCCGGAAGCGGGAGGCGAACAGGGCCGAGCCGCCGACCTGGTCGGTGACGATCTGGTCGACCTCGCCCTTGTCGAAGACGACGTCCGCGGCGCCCACGGGGGCCTGGTCGGCGTCGAACTCCGTGCCCGCCTTCATGGGTTCCCGGTCGAGCAGGTCCAGGCCCATCAGGTCGGCGTCCGGCAGGCGCAGCACGATGCCGTCGTCGGCGTGCATGACCTGCGCGTCCATGCCGTACCGCTCGGAGAGCTTGGCGCCGAGCGCCAGGGCCCAGGGGGCGTGCACCTGGGCACCGAACGGGGAGTGCACCACGACGCGCCAGTCGCCCAGCTCGTCGCGGAAGCGCTCCACGACGATGGTGCGGTCGTCGGGGATGTGGCCGCAGGCCGCACGCTGTTCGGCCAGGTAGGACAGGACATTGCCGGCGGCCCAGGTGTCCAGTCCCGCGGCCAGCAGGCGCAGCCGGGCGTCCTCCTCGCTGAGCGAGCCGACCTCGCGCAGGAACGCGCCCACCGCGCGGCCCAGTTCGAGCGGGCGGCCCAGCTGGTCGCCCTTCCAGAACGGGAGCCGGCCGGGGACGCCCGGCGCGGGGGAGACCAGGACGCGGTCGCGGGTGATGTCCTCGATGCGCCAGGAGCTGGTGCCGAGCGTGAAGACATCACCCACGCGTGACTCGTAGACCATCTCCTCGTCGAGCTCGCCGACCCGGCCGCCGCCCTTCTTGGGGTCGGACCCGGCGAGGAACACGCCGAACAGGCCGCGGTCGGGGATGGTGCCGCCGGAGGTGACGGCGAGGCGCTGGGCGCCGGGCCGGCCCGTGACGGTGCCGGCGACGCGGTCCCACACCACGCGCGGGCGCAGTTCGGCGAAGGCGTCCGAGGGGTAGCGCCCGGCGAGCATGTCCAGGACGGCCGTGAACGCGGACTCGGGGAGCGACGCGAAGGGGGCGGCCCGGCGGACCATCGCGAGGAGGTCGTCGAACTGCCAGGTGTCCATCGACGTCATGGCGACGACCTGCTGGGCCAGCACGTCCAGGGGGTTGGCCGGGACGCGGAGCGACTCGATGGCGCCGGTGCGCATCCGCTCGGTGACCACGGCCGCCTGGACCAGGTCGCCGCGGTACTTGGGGAAGACCACGCCGGTCGAGACCGCGCCCACCTGGTGTCCCGCGCGGCCCACGCGCTGGAGCCCGGAGGCCACGGACGGCGGGGACTCCACCTGGACGACCAGGTCCACCGCGCCCATGTCGATGCCCAGTTCGAGGCTGGAGGTGGCCACCACGGCGGGCAGCCGGCCCGCCTTGAGGTCCTCCTCGACGAGGGCGCGCTGCTCCTTGGAGACCGAGCCGTGGTGAGCGCGCGCGATGACGGGCGGGGCGCCCTGGGCGGCCCCGGAGCCGCCCATCAGCTCGGCGGGCGCGTGGTGCTCGTCCAGCGGCTCGCCGGTGGCCCGCTCGTACGCGATCTCGTTCAGGCGGTTGCACAGGCGCTCCGCCAGCCGGCGGGAGTTGGCGAAGACGATGGTGGAGCGGTGGGACTGGACGAGGTCGGCGATGCGCTCCTCGACATGCGGCCAGATCGACGGACGCTCCCCGCCCTCAGTGCCCTCGGCGACCGGCGAGCCGCCCAGCTCGCCCAGGTCCTCGACGGGGACCACCACCGACAGGTCGAACTCCTTGCCCGACTTCGGCTGGACGATCTCCACCTTGCGGCGCGGGGAGAGATAGCGGGCGACCTCGTCGACCGGCCGGACCGTGGCGGACAGGCCGATGCGCCGGGCCGGCCTCGGCAGCAGCTCGTCCAGGCGCTCCAGGGAGAGCGCGAGGTGGGCGCCGCGCTTGGTGCCCGCCACGGCGTGCACCTCGTCCAGGATCACCGTCTCGATCCCGGTCAGCGCCTCGCGGGTGGCCGAGGTCAGCATCAGGAACAGGGACTCGGGTGTGGTGATCAGGATGTCCGGGGGACGGGTGGCCAGGGCGCGGCGCTCGGCGGCGGGGGTGTCGCCCGAGCGGATGCCGACCTTGACCTCGGGCTCGGGCAGGCCCAGGCGGACGGATTCCTGGCGGATGCCGGTCAGCGGGGAGCGGAGGTTGCGCTCGACGTCCACGGCCAGGGCCTTCAGCGGCGAGACGTACAGAACGCGGCAGCGCTTCCTGGGGTCGGCGGGCGGCGGGGTCGAGGCCAGCTGGTCCAGGGCGGCCAGGAACGCGGCCAGCGTCTTGCCGGACCCGGTGGGGGCCACCACCAGGACGTCCGAGCCCTCGCCGATGGCCTGCCACGCGCCCGCCTGGGCCGCGGTGGGCGCGGAGAAAGCCCCCGTGAACCAGCCGCGGGTCGCGGGGGAGAAGCCGTCCAGAGCTCGATGTGCGGAGCTGACCATGCGTCCATCCTGCACCCGGCCACTGACAATCGCGCTGACCTGCGCGAACACGGTCGCCGACGGCGCCGGTCGGGGAGCGGTGAGAATGGGGGCATGGCGGGATCGAGCGAGCGGGCGCGGCACTGGCGGTACACGGAGCTGCCCGGGGTGGACCTGCTGCGGGCCCGGTACGTCCGCAAGACGTTCGTCCGGCACACCCACGAGAACTTCGTCATCGCCGCCATCGCCGACGGCGTCGAGGTCTTCCACCACCGCGGCTCCGACCAGTACGCGGGTGCCGGGGCGCTCGCGCTGGTCAATCCGGACACCCCGCACACCGGGCGGGCCGGGGTGCCGGAGGGGTGGCGGTACGGGGCGGTGTACCCGTCGCCCGAGGTCGTGGCGGAGATCGCGGCCGAGACCACGGCGATCCGCGGCACGCCCGGATTCGTGTCCCCCGTCCTCGACGATCCCTACGCGGTGTCCCTGGTCCATCAGGTGCTGCGCGCCGCCGACGAGGGCAACGCCCTGGCCGCCGACACCCTCCTGCGGGTCGCCGTGACCCGGCTGCTGCGGCTGAACGGCGGCGTCCTGCCGCAGCGCGAGGTGCGCACGGCGGGGGCCCGGATCGCGGCACGCGCGCGTGGCGTGCTCCAGGAGCGGATGGCCGAGGCGCCGACCCTGGAGAAGCTGGCCGGTGAACTGGGCACCAGCCCCTTCGCGCTGCTGCGCGCCTTCCGGGACGCCTATGGGATGCCACCGCACACCTGGCTCACGGACGCCCGGGTACGGCGGGCGCGCGGGCTGCTGGATACCGGCGTGGCGCCCGCCGAGGCCGCCGTCGCCGTGGGCTTCGCCGACCAGCCGCACCTCAACCGGCACTTCAGCCGGATCGTGGGCGTGCCTCCGGGGGCGTACCAGCGGGAGCGCAAGAACGTACAAGACCGGGGAGGGCGACTGCTCCTACCGTCCGAGGCGTGGCAGACACAACACTCACAGACATACGGGACAGCGGAGGAAAGCCGGACGCCGCGGTCGTACGGGACGGGCTCGGGGTCGGAGTCGCCGTAGGGCTGTCCGGGTTCGCCTTCGGGGTGACCTCGGCGGGCAGCGGGCTCTCGCTCTGGCAGACCTGTGCGCTCAGCCTTCTGGTGTTCACCGGTGCGTCGCAGTTCGCGCTGGTCGGGGCGCTGGCGGCGGGCGGCGGGCCGATCGCGGCGGCCGCCGGGGCGTTCTTCCTGGGGGTGCGCAACGCCTTCTACGGGCTGCGCCTGTCGCAGGTGCTGGCCCTCCCGCGCGCGGTGCGGCCGTTCGCCGCCCAGTGGGTCATCGACGAGACGGCCGCCGTCGCGCTCGCCCAGCCCACCCGGCGTGCCGCCCGGCTCGGGTTCGTGGTGACCGGGCTCAGCCTGTACGTGCTGTGGAACCTCACCACGCTGGCCGGGGCGCTCGGCGCCGAGGCCATCGGGGACACCGACGCGTGGGGTCTCGACGCGGCCGGACCCGCCGTGTTCCTCGCGCTGCTCGCGCCGATGCTGACGAGCACGACCGAGCGCGTCGTCGCCGGGGCCGCGGTCGTCCTGGGGCTCGGGCTGCTGCCCGTCCTGCCGGCCGGGGTGCCGGTGCTGGTGGCCGCGCTGGCGGCTCCTGTCGTGCTGTGGGCCCAGGGGCGGCGCGGGCTGCGGAAGGGGGACCGGTGAACATCTGGATCGCCGTCGCGCTGACCGTCCTCGGCTGTTACGCCGTCAAGCTCGCCGGGCTCCTGGTGCCCGCGGGCGTCCTGGAGCGGCCCCTGGTCCGGCGGCTCGCCGCGCTGCTTCCGGTCGCGCTGCTCGCGGCCCTCACGGCCCAGCAGACCTTCGCCGACGGGCGGGCCCTGGTACTGGACGCCCGGGCGGCGGGGCTCGCCGCGGCGGCCTTGGCGCTGGTGCTGCGGGCGCCGTTCCTGGTGGTCGTGGGGGTGGCTGTGGCGGTTACTGCGGGGGTGCGGGCTCTGGGCTGAGGTGGGGGCGGGGGATGGGCTGGGATGCGGCGGGTGGACTGGGTGCGGGCCGCGTTGGCTGGTATTGGGGGCGCTGGGTGGGCTGGGCGCGGATGTCGGCTTGCGGGTGGTCTCGGGGGTGCCTGGTGGGCTGGCTGGGGCTTTGGGCTGGCGTCAGGGCATCGGATGGTCCCGTGGTCCGGCTGTGGGGGTGCGGGCCCTTGGTTGATGTCCGGAGATTCGATGGCCCGCGCGCGGGGTGCGGGTGGCTGGCGTCGGGTCACCGGGTGGTCCGGGCACGGGGTGCGGGTGGCTGGCCTGGGGTTACCGGGTGGTCGGACACGGGGTGTGGGTTCTCGGCAGTTCTCAGGGCACCTGGTGGGGGATCCGGCCCTCGGTTGACCTCATGGTCATCGGAGGGTTCGGCCGCGGGGGTGGGGGTGGTTCGCCCCGTATGCCCCGTATGCCCCGGATGTACGGATGGCCCGGCGGCGGCGGGAGGGCTGTCCCGTGGCTGGCGTCGGGTTACCGGATGGTCCGGCCGTGGGGGTGGGCCCTCGGGCGGTCTCAGGTCAGCCGATGGGGCGGCCGTACGCTCTCAGGGTGCGCAGGGCGGTGATGGTCAGCAGGGGGCGGGCCTCCAGGGTGGGGGCCGGGGACCAGTGGCGCCAGCGGACGGGCCAGCCGCCGTCGGCCTGCTGCTCGGCGGCGAGGAAGTCCAGCGAGCGGGTCATCTCGTCGTCCGTGAACCACGCGCGTGCCAGCGATCGCGGACTCTTCGCGAAGTCGTGCGGGAAGTGGTGCTCGGTGGGGGCGTAGCCGGGCGCCACCGGATAGGCGGCGAGGTCACCGGGGTCCAGTGCCGCGAGCCGGTGCTGGCGCACCAGGCGGCCGAGCCGGTCCGCGGCCGCCTCCGCGCGCGGGCGGTCCGGCGCGGAGTCCAGGAAGGCCACCGCGGCCTCGATCTCGTACGGATGGGACTTCTCCAGGGACTCCACCGCCTGCCAGCAGAAGTCCGTCGCCCGGAACAGCCAGGCGTGCCACACCTCGTTGCGGTGCAGCACCCCCACCACCGGCCCGGTGGCCAGGAGCTCGCTCGGCGGGTCGTCCACGACCGGGATGAACGGCGCCGCCGGGTAGCCGCGCTGGCTGGGATGGACCCCCGGCAGGGCGCCCTCCGCGGTGGAGACCGACGTCAGATAACGGCAGACGCGCTCCACGCGCTGCCCGCCGCAGCGTCCGACCGCGTCCAGCACCCGCAGCGCGTGCGCGGTGTGCAGTGGCTGGCTGACCGGGCCGCGCAGATCGGGTTCCAGCGCGTGGCCGTAACCGCCGTCGTCGTTGCGGTAGGCGTCCAGCGCGGTCTCCACCGGCTCGGCCCCGCCGTGCAGGAAGTCGTGCGCGAAGAGGCGCTGCTCCAGCACGCGCGCGGTGAGCCACACGAACTGTTCGGCGCGGAAGAGCGGGGAGTGCGCCGGGGGCGTCTGGGGGAGTGGGGAAGCTCCGGTTTCGGCCATGCGTCAGACCGTAGGCCGGAAAGCGGTCACGGCGAGGGGTCCCGGCGAGGGCCCACCCTCAGGGCGGGATACTGATGTCATGAGGTTGACGGTCTTCTGGGAGCGGATGGCGGAGCACTTTGGCTCGGCGGGATACGCCGAGACCTTCGCGCGCGATCACGTGATGTCGGAGCTCGGCGGACGCAGCGTGCGCGAGGCGCTGGACGCCGGCTGGGAGGCCAAGGACGTGTGGCGGGTCGTCTGCCAGGTCATGAACGTGCCACAGGAACAGCGTTGACAGGTCACGAAGATCGCAGGACGGCATCCGATTGTCGGTGGCGTGGGCGAGACTTGCTCCGTGGCACCCACTGACGACACCGGGCGGCTCGCCCAGCACCCCTCTCCGTTCGGCACGACGCCGTCGGCCAAGCCCTCGGCCGACGGCCCCGCCGCGCAGCCGCCCGCACGCATGCCGCGCTGGCTGCCGCGCGCCATGGTGCTCGCGCTCGCGCTCGTCGGTGCCTTCCAGCTCGGCAGCTGGGCCTTCCACCAGCTCACCGGGCTGCTGATCAACATCGTGATCGCGTTCTTCCTGGCCCTGGCCATCGAGCCCGCGGTGAGCTGGATGGCCGCCCGCGGGATGCGCCGGGGCCTGGCGACCGCGCTGATGTTCCTCGCCGTGATCGGGGTGTCCGCCGGCTTCGTCACCCTGCTCGGCTCGATGCTCGCCGGTCAGATCATCACCATGGTCGAGGAGTTCCCGGCCTATCTCGACTCCGTGATCAACTGGATCAACGCCCACTTCCAGACCGACCTGAAGCGGGTGGACATCCAGGAGGGCCTGCTCCGCTCGGACTGGCTGCGCAACTACGTGCAGAACAGCGCGACCGGTGTCCTCGACGTGTCCGCCCAGGTCATCGGCGGTCTGTTCCAGCTGCTGACGATCACGCTGTTCTCGTTCTACTTCGCCGCGGACGGCCCGCGACTGCGCCGCGCCCTGTGCTCCGTCCTGCCGCCCGCCAAGCAGGCCGAGGTGCTGCGGGCGTGGGAGATCGCGGTGAACAAGACCGGCGGTTATCTGTACTCACGCGGTCTGATGGCACTGATCTCCGGGATAGCGCACTACGTCCTGCTCCAGTCGCTGGACGTGCCGTACGCGCCCGTGCTCGCCGTCTGGGTGGGTCTGGTCTCGCAGTTCATCCCGACCATCGGCACCTATCTCGCGGGCGCCCTGCCCATGCTGATCGCCTTCACGGTGGACCCCTGGTACGCGCTGTGGGTCCTGATCTTCGTCGTGCTCTACCAGCAGTTCGAGAACTACGTGCTCCAGCCCAAGCTGACCGCGAAGACCGTCGACGTGCACCCCGCGGTCGCCTTCGGTTCCGTCGTCGCGGGCACCGCCCTGCTGGGGGCGGTGGGTGCCCTGATCGCGATTCCGGCGATCGCCACGCTCCAGGCGTTCCTGGGGGCGTACGTGAAGCGGTACGACGTCACCGACGACCCCCGTGTGCACGGGCACCGGGCGCGTGGGACGGGCGGCCCCGGTCTGCTCACGCGCGTGTGGCGGATGTGGGCCCGGCAACCGGCAGAGGCCCCCGCCCCGGAGAGCAACAAGGTCTGAGCCCTCAGCGCAACTCGAGCCCCATCAAGTCAGGATCCGCTCAGCGCAACTCGAGCCCCATCAGGATCCGCTCAGCGCAGCTCCAGCCGTATCAGGATCCGATCAACGCAGGTCGAGCCGCATCAGGACCCGAGGATGCCCGGCCAGCACCGAAGTGGTGTCGGCGACGTGGACGAACCCGGCGCGCTCGAAGTTCTTGCGGAGACCGGCGTACGCCATCGTCAGATCGACCCGCGCGTCACCGTTGTCGAGGGGGTACGCCTCGACGACCGGAGCGCCGTGCGCGCGGGCGAACTCCACGGCGCCCTCGATGAGGGCGTGCGAGATTCCCTGCTTGCGGTGGCCGGGGCGGACCCGGACGCACCACAGCGACCAGACCGGCACCTCGTCGACGTGCGGGATCTTGCGGTTGCGGGCGAAGGAGGTCTCCGCGCGCGGCGCCACGGCGGCCCAGCCGACCGGCTCGTCGCCGTCGTAGGCGATCACGCCGGGAGGAGGGTCGGCCCGGCACAGCTCGGCGACGTACTCGCCGCGGGCCGGGCCGCGCAGTTCGTTGTTGAGCCTGGACGGGATCCGGTAGCTCAGACACCAGCAGACGTTGGCTCCGGGTGATTTCGGGCCGAGCACGGCCCGGACATCTTCGAAGACCGACGCGGGACGCACCTCGATGGTCATGACCGCACGATAGAACCGCAGGGTTCCGGGGACCCGGGAGAGCGGTCAGGGGCCCTGCGTGGCGCGCTTGACACGTAAATCGAACATCCATTCTTATGGAGGCTCCGGCAAGACGCTCGGCGGGTGGATTGCCCCGGTTTCGACAGGGAAGTGCCCGAGTTATCCACAGGCCGGACGGGCGTCAGGGCGCATTGTCAGTGGCAGGCGTTAGCGTCTTTGACGTGAAGCGATCGACTCAAGCAAATCGGGTGGAACCCATGGCAGGAACCGACCGCGAGAAGGCCCTGGATGCCGCGCTCGCACAGATTGAACGGCAATTCGGCAAGGGCGCGGTCATGCGCATGGGCGAGCGGTCGAAGGAGCCCATCGAGGTCATCCCGACCGGGTCGACCGCGCTCGACGTGGCCCTCGGCGTCGGCGGTCTGCCGCGCGGCCGCGTCATCGAGGTCTACGGCCCCGAGTCCTCGGGCAAGACGACCCTGACCCTGCACGCGGTGGCGAACGCGCAGAAGGCCGGCGGCCAGGTCGCGTTCGTGGACGCGGAGCACGCCCTCGACCCCGAGTACGCGCAGAAGCTCGGCGTCGACATCGACAACCTGATCCTGTCCCAGCCGGACAACGGCGAGCAGGCCCTGGAGATCGTGGACATGCTGGTCCGCTCCGGTGCCCTCGACCTCATCGTCATCGACTCCGTCGCGGCCCTCGTGCCGCGCGCGGAGATCGAGGGCGAGATGGGCGACAGCCACGTCGGTCTCCAGGCCCGTCTGATGAGCCAGGCGCTGCGAAAGATCACCAGCGCGCTCAACCAGTCCAAGACGACCGCGATCTTCATCAACCAGCTCCGCGAGAAGATCGGCGTGATGTTCGGCTCCCCGGAGACCACCACCGGTGGCCGGGCGCTGAAGTTCTACGCCTCGGTGCGACTCGACATCCGCCGCATCGAGACGCTGAAGGACGGCACCGACGCGGTCGGCAACCGTACCCGCGTCAAGGTCGTCAAGAACAAGGTCGCGCCGCCCTTCAAGCAGGCCGAGTTCGACATCCTCTACGGCCACGGCATCAGCCGTGAGGGCGGCCTGATCGACATGGGCGTGGAGCACGGCTTCGTCCGCAAGGCCGGCGCCTGGTACACGTACGAGGGCGACCAGCTCGGCCAGGGCAAGGAGAACGCGCGCAACTTCCTGAAGGACAACCCCGACCTGGCCAACGAGATCGAGAAGAAGATCAAGGAGAAGCTGGGCGTCGGGGTGCGTCCGGTGGAGCCGGCCGCCGAGCCGGGCGTGGACGCCGCGGTGTCCGCCGCCCCGGACGACGCCGCCAAGACGGTGCCCGCTCCGGCCGCGGCCAAGGCCACCAAGTCCAAGGCTGCCGCAGCCAAGAGCTGACCCGTGACACGACGAACGGACTGGGCCGAGTACGCCTGCCCCGACCCGCCGGGGGAGTGGCACGGGAGGGGCGTGGGAGGTTCCACCGGGACGGACGGCGCGGCGTACGACGAGGCCGGCGCCCCCGGCCCGGACGGACCGTACGGCGGCGGGCGCCGGGCAGGCGGTGGCCCGGCGTCGGAGACCGATGGGCTCGCCGGCGGTTCGCGCCGCAGAGCCGGCGGGGCACGTGGCGCGGGCGGCGCCCGGGGGCGTCGTCGGCGCGGTCGCGAAGAGCCGTCCGGTGAGGACGGAGGCACCTCTGCCTCGTCGAGGGCCGAGCAGGGGGAGCCCCCGGGAGACCCGGTGGAGCGGGCACGGGCGATCTGCCTGCGCCTGCTCACCGGGACTCCACGCACCCGCAAGCAGCTCGCCGACGCCCTGCGCAAGCGGGAGATCCCGGACGAGGCCGCGGAGGAGGTGCTGTCGCGGTTCGAGGAGGTCGGGCTGATCAACGACAGCGCGTTCGCGGACGCCTGGGTGGAGTCACGGCATCACGGACGGGGGCTGGCCCGGCGGGCGCTCGCCCGGGAACTGCGCACCAAGGGCGTCGACTCCACGCTGATCGACGCGGCCGTCGGCCAGCTGGACTCGGAGCAGGAGGAGGCGACCGCGCGCGAGCTCGTCGACCGCAAGCTCCGGTCCACCCGGGGCCTCGACCGCGACAAGCGCCTGCGCCGACTCGCCGGGATGCTGGCCCGCAAGGGGTATCCCGAGGGGATGGCGCTGCGGGTGGTCCGGCAGGCGCTGGAGGCGGAGGGGGAGGAGACGGAGTTCCTGGAGGGCGAGGGGTACTGACGGAGGGCGAGGGGTACTGACGCGGGGCACCAGGTGCCTCGCGGAGTGCGGGCGGCGCAGGCTTACCTTGCGTTCCCGGGAGGGTCGAGCGGGCTCCCGGTGGCTGTACCGTCTGCCGACGTCGCGCGGACGTTCGAGCCTGAGTGGGCTTCACGGTCTGTGGCCCCCACCGACGAGTTGACCCTGACGACTCCCGCACGGGCCTGTCCTCCGTGCGTTGCGAAAGGCAGCCCGCCATGCCTCGTTCCGTCCGTTGCCGAAGAACGCTGACCGTGTCGGTGCTCGCCGGAAGCCTGCTCCTCAGCGGCTGTGACGTGCTGCGACCGCAGACCGAGGAAGGGGTCGACGGCCCCCTCACACTCGGGTTCGTCAACGGCGGCACCTCGCCGTTCCACACCTGTCTGGAGGCGTCCGTCGACGACACGGCCCGGAACAACCTCGCCGAGCTCCACATCGCCAACTCCCGCCAGGACGCGGCCACCGAGCTGGTCAACATCGAGGACATGATCGCCCGCGACGTGGACGCGATCATCGTGCAGACGGTGGACGTCGAAGCGCTCCGCGACGTCATCGCCAAGGCCCGGAGCGCCGGCGTGCCCGTCTTCCTCACCTCGGTCGTTCCCGACGACACCTCGGACATCCTCGGCGCGGTCGTCGTCGACCTCGACCATGTGGGCCGACTGGACGCCGGCTGGATCGAGAAGGACGCGGCCGGGAAGGAGGTCCAGGTCGGCATCGTCGCGGGGGCCCCCGGGAGCCGCCTCTGACCTGCTGGTCGGCGGCTTCAAGGACGCGCTGCCGGCCAACGCCGAGGTCGTCGCGGACGAGCCCGGCATGTTCGACCCCGGCAGGGCCGGGAAGGTCGCCGCGGCCATGATCCGGGACCGTCCCGGACTCGACTACGCCTTCGTCGCCAACGAGGCCATGGCCTTCGCCGTCCGCGAGGCCTTCGACGCGGCCGGCGCCGACGCCGTGAAGATCGTCACGGTCAACGGCACCGACGAGGGCCTGGCCGCCCTCAAGGACGGCCGGTTCGCGGCGACCGTCGCCAACTCCGCGGCGGACACCGGCGAACTGGCGGTGACGACCACCATCGCGCTGCTGCGCGACTGGGACGCGGAGAGAATCGCCCACACCCCGGTCCGCCTGGTGACCAGGCACAACGCGGACACGGCGCCGCTCTACTGCCCGCCCGACGTCCTGTGAGGCGCACCCCGCCCAGGAGCCGTCACCGGCAGCCCAGCCGCCCGCCAGGCCTGGAACCCGCCGGTCAGATCGGTCGCCCGGTGCAGCCCCAGCCGGTGCAGCGACTCCGCCGCCAGACTGGACGCGTAGCCCTCGTTGCAGAACAGCACCACCCGCAGGTCATGGCTGTTCGCCTCCGGCACCTTGTGGCTCCCGCGCGGATCCAGCCGCCACTCCAGCTCATTGCGCTCGATCACCAGCGCCCCCGGGATCACCCCGTCCCGCTCCCGCAGCGCCGCGTACCGGATGTCCACCAGCAGCGCCCCGCCGGACCGGGCGGCGTCGTAGGCCTCGCGGGGCCCGATGCGCACGTAGCCCGCGCGCACCCGCTCCAGCAACTCGTCGATGCCCACCGGCCGTTCGGACCCGTTGCCGCCGAAGGACCGGTCGCCGCCGAGGGGCCGCCCGCCGCTCACTGCCAGTCCTCCGGCCGCTCCACCTGCTCCAGCCGCAGGATCGGCCCGCTGCGGCTGTAACGGCGGATCCGGGGCAGCGGCGGATAGTAGGCGTGCACGGAGACCGCGTGCCGGCCGAGGGATTCGTTGAGGACCTCGTGGACATGGTGGTGGCCGAAGGAGCGGCCCCTGCCGGCCGGCAGCCGCCGCTCCCGGTCGACGTCCTCGCTGAGTTCCAGGGTCTTCCAGCCGTCCGTGGGCAGCCGGGCGGCGAGCGAGTTCTCCGTCAGCTCACCGGCCGCCGTCACGAAGGCGCCGACCGAGTCCGCGTGGTCGTGCCAGCCGGTGCCCGAGCCCGGCGGCCAGCCGATCAGCCACGCCTCACTGCCGGCGGGCCCCTCCAGGCGCACCCAGGTGCGGCCCTCGGGGTCCAGCGGGAGCGAGGCGATCAGCTCGGCGTCGGCCGCGGTGCGCCGTACGAAAGCGAGGAGGTCCGCCTGCGTGGGCGCGGCGGAGGTGGACACATAAGGGGAGGGGGAGACAGACACGTCGACCGTCCTGATGAGGGTTCGCGGGGAGCGCGCGACGGCGCGGCGGCGGTGCGCGCGGGTGAGGAGAGACGCGAATTCAGCAGGACCGGGTACACATGCAGCCCGCGTAGCGGACGAGGTCCACATGGACCTTCCGCCACAGGTGCACACAGGTGTCGATCACGGTCCGGAGTACACCATGGAGGTGCGGACCGGTCAACTCACCGTCAGCATGTGGACGGTGACGCCGCGGGGGCCGCTCAGCGCGACCCCGCCGTGGCCTGCGCCTCCGCCTCCGACGGGACCGGGCCGCCCAGGGTGGCCTCCGCCGCCGCGTACAGGTCGGCCGGGCGCACCCCGCCGAGCGCCGTGACGAGGTGGCCGTCGGGCCGGATGAGCAGGACCGTGTGGGCGGCGGCGCCCGGATAGCTCTCGGCGACCAGCAGCTCCGCCGGATGCGGCAGCGCCGTCACCGCCGCCGCGAGCCGCGGCATGATCCCGGCGGTCACCCAGTGCTTGCGGTCCCACACCCCCGTGCCCGGCGCGATCAGCAGCACCAGCAGCGCCCCCCGGCCGAGCCGGTCCCGCAGCCGTACGAACGAGCCGTCCTCCGCGGTCACCCGTACATCGGCGACCGGCGCGCCCACCGGGGTGTCGAGGGACACCTCGCCCTCCAGGTGCCGGGGCGCGAGCGGCGAGTCGGCGTACGCCCCCGGCGCACCCAGCGCCCCGTGCCCCAAGTGGCCCTCCGCGAGCAGCGCGTCATGGCCCCGGGCCGATCCGGGGACGTACGCCCGCAGGCCCCCGCCGCCGCGCAGCAGCGGCAGCGCCTGGTCGGCGGCGCGCAGCCGGGCGGCGACGACCGCGCGCCGCTCCGTCTGGTAGCTGTCCAGCAGCGCCTCGTGCGGCCCGTGATGCCAGGCCAGCGCCAGCTTCCAGGCGAGGTTGTCGGCGTCCCGGAGCCCTTCGTCGAGCCCGTGTGTGCCGAGGGCCCCGAGCAGATGCGCCGCGTCCCCGGCGAGGAAAACCCGCCCGGCCCGCCAGCGCCGGGCCAGCCGGTGGTGCACCGTGTGGACGCCGGTGTCGAGGAGTTCGTACGGCGGTGTCGAGCCGTCCGTCCAGCCCGCGAGCGTCTCCCGGACCCGGGTGACCAGCAGCTCGGGGGTGACCAGGTCCTTGCCCGGCGGGAGCAGCCAGTCCAGGCGCCAGGCCCCGTCCGGCAGCGGGCGCGCGGTGACCTCGCCGGCCGAGGGACCCGAGGTCCGCCACGGCGGCAGCCGGTGCAGCAATGCCTCGTCGGGCCAGGGGAGGTCGGTGCGCAGCGCGGCGACGGCGTACCGTTCGACGGCCGTACGGCCGGGGAAGCGGATGTCCTGGAGCTTGCGCACGGTGGAGCGGGGGCCGTCGCAGCCGACCAGGTAACTGCCGCGCCACCAGGTGCCCTTGGGGCCGCGGGTGCGGGCGGTGACGCCGGCCGGCTCCTGCTCGATGCCGTCGAGGCGGCTGTCCACGACGATCCGCGCCAGCCGTTCACCGGCCAGTGCCGCGCGCAGGGCGCCGGTCAGGACGTGCTGGGCGATGTGCACGGGCGCCGAGTCGTCGAAGGAGACCTCGCGCATCACCTGCTTGCGCCGCATCGACCGCCATCCGGCCCAACGGCAGCCCGCCTGCCCGACCGGCAGTCCGGTCAGCCGCTCCATCAGGGCGGCGCTGTCCTCACGCAGCACGACGGTGCGTGCCGGGCGGGGTTCGTCCTTGCCGGGTCCTTCGTCGAGTACGACCGACGGCACCTCCTGACGCGCCAGCGCCAGGGCGAGCGTGAGCCCGACGGGCCCCGCTCCGACGATGATCACCGGGTCCACGGCGTGGTGCCCCCTGCCCGCAGAGATGTCCCGGAGGACGCGTGTGAACAGGAGGTTGGAGCAGGGTGCACGATCACAGAACGTATGCAACCCATTGCCGGTGCTTGCGTCAAGTGACGGAGGCAGTGGCGATCATGCCACTGCCTCCGTGTCGTTCACGCCATGCTCAGCGTATCCCTCGGGTCACGTGACCGTGCGTCAGGTGATGCCGCCCTTGCCGGTGCCGGGGGTGCCGATCTCCGCGGCGTTGAGCTCGTCCACGTCCTCCGCACCGAGCACCGCCCCCGTACTGCGCTTGCTGCGCCGCAGCCTCGCCTCCAGCCAGCTCGCGAAGCTGGTCAGGATGAAGTTCAGGACGATGTAGACGACCGCCACGACGATGAAGCTGGGGATGACGTTCGCGTAGTTGGCCGCGAGCGTGCCGCGCGCGTTCAGCAGCTCGGTGAAGCCGAGCATCACGCCGCCCAGCGCGGTGTCCTTCACGATGACGACGAGCTGGCTGACGATGGCCGGGAGCATCGCCGTCACGGCCTGCGGCAGCAGGATGGTGGACATCGTCTGGCCCTTGCGCAGCCCGATCGCCTGCGCGGCCTCCGTCTGCCCCTTGGGCAGGGCGAGGATGCCCGCGCGGACGATCTCGGCGAGGACCGAGGCGTTGTAGAGCACCAGGCCGGTGACGACCGCGTAGAGGGGGCGGTCCGCACTGCTGACGTCCGTGTAGCGAGCGTAGAACTCGTTGGCGAACAGCATCAGCAGCAGGACCGGGATCGCCCGGAAGAACTCGACCACGGCGCCGGCCGGCATCCGCACCCAGCGGTGGTCGGACATCCGGGAGATGCCGAAGAAGGCGCCCAGGGGCAGGGCGATGATCATGGCCAGCGTCGCGGCCTTGAGGGTGTCCCCGAGACCGGGCAGCAGATAGGTGGTCCAGGCCTCGGACTGGGTGAACGGCTTCCACAGGGACCACTTCAGCTGGCCCTTGTCGTCCATCGTCCGCCAGATCCACCACAGCAGCAGGGCGAGCAGGACGACGAAGACGGCCGAGAAGATCAGGTTGCGCCGCTTGGCCTTGGGGCCGGGCGCGTCGTACAGAACCGAAGTCACCGCTTCACCGCCAGTCGCTTGCTCAGCCAGCCGAGGATCAGGCCGGTGGGCAGGGTCAGTACCACGAAACCGAAGGCGAAGACCGCGCCGATGAGCAGCGTCTGAGCCTCGTTCTCGATCATTTCCTTCATCAGCAGGGCCGCCTCGGCCACGCCGATGGTGGCCGCCACCGTGGTGTTCTTGGTCAGCGCGATCAGCACGTTGGCGAGCGGGCCGATGACCGAGCGGAACGCCTGCGGCAGCACGATGAGCGCGAGCACCTGGCTGAAGCTGAAACCGAGGGCACGTGCCGCCTCGGCCTGGCCCACCGGGACGGTGTTGATGCCGGAGCGCAGCGCCTCACAGACGAAGGCGGCCGTGTACGCGACCAGACCGAGGATCGCCAGGCGGAAGCCCTGGGCCTCGAAGTCGTCGGGCGCGCCCATCGTCATCCCGAAGATGTCGGCGAGGCCGAGCGAGGTGAAGACGATGATGACGGTCAGGGGGATGTTCCGGACGAAGTTCACATAGGCGGTTCCGAAGCCGCGCATCAGGGGAACCGGGCTGACCCGCATGGCCGCCAGGAGGGTGCCCCAGACCAGGGAGCCGATGCCGGAGAAAATGGTGAGCTGCACCGTCACCCAGAAGGCGCCGAGCAGGCTCGGGTCGTCATAGTCAGAAAGAAAGTCGAACACGATCTCCCGCGCTTCCGGGTGTGTGGCGAACGTGGTGCACGGGGGCGGTCGTGTCGGGCCGCCGCCGTGCTGACGTGCCGCGCCGCCGCCGTGAGGTCGGGCCGACGGCGGCGGCGCGTGAGGGCGATGTCCGCGTTACTGAACGATGTTCCCGATCTTCGGGGCGGGCTCGTTCTTGTAGTCGGCCGGACCGAAGTTGTCCTTGACGGCCGTCTCCCAGGCGTTGTCGCCGACCATCTTCTCCAGCGCGTCGTTGATCTTGTTCACGGTCTCGGTGTCGCCCTTCTTGACGCCGATGCCGTAGTTCTCGTTGCTCAGCTTCAGGCCGGCGAGCTTGAACTGGCCCTTGTACTGCTCCTGCGCGGCGAAGCCGGCGAGGATCGAGTCATCGGTGGTCACGGCGTCGACGGCGCCGCTCTGCAGACCGGCGATGCACTCCGAGTACGTGCCGTACTCCCTCAGCTGGGCCTTGGGAGCGATCTCGTCCTGGATGTTCTGCGCCGAGGTCGAGCCGACCACCGAGCACAGCTTCTTGCCGTTGAGATCGGTGCCCTCAGTGATGTCCGAGTCCGCCTTGACCAGCAGGTCCTGGTGGGCCAGCAGGTACGGGCCGGCGAAGTTGACCTTCTCCTTGCGCTCGTCGGTGATGGAGTAGGTGGCGGCGATGAAGTCGACGTCGCCACGGGCGAGCGCGTTCTCGCGGTCGGCGCTCTTGGTCTCGATCCACTCGATCTGGTTCGGCTCGTAGCCGAGCTCCTTCGCCACGTAGGTGGCGACGTCCACGTCGAAGCCGGAGAAGGAACCGTCGGGCTCCTTCAGGCCCAGACCGGGCTGGTCGTACTTGATACCGATCTTGATCTTGTCGCCGCCGCCCGAGCCGGTGTCGGCGCTGTCGCTGTCCTTGTCGTCGCCACAGGCCGTCGCGGTGAGGGAGAGGACGAGCGCAGCGGCCGCCGCGGCGGTGACCTTGCGGAGCTTCATGGTGAACATCCTTTGTCTGGTGAAGAGATGCGAGCCGTCGGTGCGGTGACGCAGGGCCTGCGAGAGCGCCGGTGCGTCGTCAGTGGTGCAGGATCTTGGACAGGAAGTCCTTGGCACGGTCGCTGCGCGGGTTGCTGAAGAACTGGTCCGGCACAGCCTCTTCGACGATCCGCCCGTCCGACATGAACACCACACGATTGGCGGCCGAACGGGCAAAACCCATCTCATGGGTGACGACGATCATGGTCATGCCGTCCCGGGCGAGCTGCTGCATGACCTCCAGCACCTCGTTGATCATTTCCGGGTCGAGGGCCGAGGTCGGCTCGTCGAAGAGCATGACCTTCGGGTCCATCGCCAGGGCGCGTGCGATGGCCACGCGCTGCTGCTGGCCGCCGGAGAGCTGGGCGGGGTACTTGTCCGCCTGGTTCGCCACACCCACCCGGTCGAGCAGGCCGCGGGCCTTCTCCTCGGCCTTCTTCTTGTCCGCCTTGCGGACCTTGATCTGGCCCAGCATGACGTTCTCGAGCACCGTCTTGTGCGCGAAGAGATTGAACGACTGGAAGACCATGCCGACGTCGGCGCGCAGCCGGGCCAGCTCCTTGCCCTCGTCGGGCAGCGGTTTGCCGTCGATGACGATCGTCCCCGAGTCGATCGTCTCCAGGCGGTTGATGGTGCGGCACAGGGTGGACTTCCCGGACCCGGAGGGCCCGATGACCACGACGACCTCGCCGCGGGCGATCGTCAGGTCGATGTCCTGGAGCACGTGCAACGCGCCGAAATGCTTGTTGACACTCTTCAGGACGACCAGGTCGCCGGTCGCAGCCACGTCTTCCTTGGCCACCGATACTTCGGTCATCGCTCTCAGGCTCCGTCCTCCTCGGTTTCGGAGGACACTAATAACCGTATCCGACCTGCGTCATTAGTCCTGAGGGGAATTTGAGCATCACGATCCGGTAGCAATCAGACACGTGTCGTAGCCCCGGAGACCTGGGCGCGTACCGGGTGGGTAACGACAAGCTCCGCGCAACCGGAACCCACTTGACGGCGTCCTCGTCCATCAGCGTGACTGCCAGGGTGCACGCGCGCGCGTGCACGCTTCGTGTGTAGTGAGGTCACCCGTACGGCCGATGAACAGGAGGGAGACGGGATGAGACTGCTCCTCGTCGAGGACGACAACCATGTCGCCGCCGCCCTGTCCGCGGTCCTGGCCCGGCACGGCTTCGACGTCACGCACGCCCGCAGCGGCGAGGAGGCCCTGCAGGCGCTTGTCCCGGAGGGCGCCGGCTTCGGCGTCGTCCTGCTCGACCTGGGCCTGCCCGACCAGGACGGCTACGAGGTCTGCGGCAAGATCCGCAAGCGCACCAGCACCCCGGTGATCATGGTCACCGCCCGCTCCGACGTCCGCTCCCGCATCCACGGCCTCAACCTCGGCGCCGACGACTACGTGGTCAAGCCGTACGACACCGGTGAGCTGCTCGCCCGGATCCACGCCGTCAGCCGGCGCTCCGTCCACGACGACCCCGCGGCCGGCGGCGACACCGTGCTGCGCCTGGGCCCGGTGCACATCGAACTGCCCACCCGGCAGGTCAGCGTGGACGGTTCGGTCGTCCAGCTGACCCGCAAGGAGTTCGACCTGCTGGCCCTGCTCGCCCAGCGGCCCGGCGTGGTCTTCCGCCGGGAGCAGATCATCAGCGAGGTGTGGCGGACCAGCTGGGAGGGGACCGGACGCACCCTGGAGGTGCATGTGGCGTCCCTGCGGGCCAAGCTGCGGATGCCGGCCCTGATCGAGACCGTGCGCGGGGTCGGCTACCGGCTCGTCGCCCCGGCCGCCTAGCGGGGACGGGTGCGCACGCGACTCCTTCCGCTGCTGATCGTTCTGATGGCGGCCGTACTGCTGGCGCTCGGGGTGCCGCTCGCCGTCAGCCTGGCCGCCGCCCAGCAGCAGAAGGTGGTCGTCGACCGCATCGACGACACGGCCTACTTCGCGGCCATGGCCCGGTCCGTCATGGACACCCCCGAGGGCCCGCGCGACGAGGGCCGCACCCTGAGCCGGGAGCTGGAGAGCTACCACGGCGTCTACGGCATCCGGGCCGGTGTCTTCCTGCCCGGCGACGCCCCGCTGGCCAACGCGCCGCGGACCTGGTTCCTGCCCGAGTCGGGCGAGGTGCGCGACGCCTTCGAGGAGGCGCTGCTCAGCCGGCGCAGCCACGACCCGCGGCAGGTGTGGCCCTGGCAGCGCAACCGCCTGGTCGTCGCCTCACCGGTGATCCGGGACGGCGATGTCGTCGCGGTCGTCGTCACCGACTCGCCCACCGGACAGATGCGTTCGCGCATCCTGTACGGCTGGCTGGTCATCGCCGCGGGCGAGTTCGCCGCGATGCTGCTCGCCGTCGGCGCCGCCCTGCGGCTCACCGGCTGGGTGCTCAGGCCCGTACGCGTCCTGGACGCCACCACCCACGCCATCGCGAGCGGCGCGCTGAAGTCCCGGGTGGCGGCGGCCGGCGGACCGCCGGAACTCCAGCGCCTGGCCCGGTCGTTCAACGAGATGGCGGACAACGTCGAGGGCGTCCTGGAGCAGCAGCGCGCCTTCGTCGCCGACGCCTCGCACCAGCTGCGCAACCCGCTCGCGGCACTGCTGCTGCGGATCGAGCTGCTCGCCTTCGAACTGCCCGAGGGCAATCAGGAGATCGCCTCGGTCCAGGCCGAGGGCAAGCGACTCGCCCAGGTCCTGGACGACCTGCTCGACCTCGCGCTCGCCGAGCACACCGCGGCCGACCTGCGGCTCACCGACATCGGCGCGCTGACCGCCGAGCGGGTCGCCGCCTGGTCGCCGACGGCCGTGGCGAAGGGGGTCGAGCTGACCGGGGACTGCCCGGCCACCACCGCCTGGGTGGACCCGGTGGCGTTGTCGTCCGCGCTGGACGCGGTGATCGACAACGCCGTGAAGTTCACCCCGCGGGGCGAGCGGGTCGAGGTGGTGGTCGCCTCCAACGGCGACAGCGCGACCGTCGTGGTCGCCGACCGCGGGCCCGGGCTGACCGACGAGGAACTGGTCCGCATCGGTGACCGCTTCTGGCGCAGCGGCCGCCATCAGAACGTCAAGGGCTCCGGCCTGGGCCTGTCCATCTCCCGGGCCCTGCTCTCGGCGGGCGGCGGATCCCTCGCGTACGGCCATCACGAGCCGCACGGACTGAAGGTGACGGTGCGGGTGCCGCGCAGCGAGGCTACGGCTTGACCGAGCGGTAGTAGCGCCGGGCGCCCTCATGCAGCGGGAGGGGGTCGGTGTAGATCGCGGTGCGTACGTCGACCAGTTGGGCGGAGTGGACGTGCGCACCGATGCCGTCCCGGCTGTCGAGCACGGTCCGGGTCAGCCACTCGGTGAGCCGGGGGTCCAGATCCTTGCGGGTCACCAGCAGGTTGGAGACGGCCATGGTCGCGACCGTGGAGCCGTTCTGAATGGTCTTGTAGGCCGATTCCGGCATGTTGGTGGCCCGGTAGTAGCGGGTGGCGCCGCCCTGCGCGTGCACCCGGGCGACCATCGAGGACTCGATCGGCACGAACCGGAAGGCGGAGGTCTCGGCCAGCTCCCGCAGCCCGCGCGTGGGCAGGCCGCCGGACCAGAAGAACGCGTCCAGGTCGGACCCCAGCCGCTCGGGTCCGGTGTCGATGCCGTCGGAGCGGGGCGTGATGTCCTTCTCCGGGTCGATGCCCGCCGCCCGCAGCACCCGGTTGGCGATCAGCCGCACACCCGAGTTCGGCAGCCCTATGGCCACCCGCTTGCCCCGCAGGTCCGCGACGGACTCGATGTCGGAGTCCGGCGGGACGACCAGCTGCACGTAGTCGTCGTACAGCCGCGCCACCCCGCGCAGCAGGTCCGCGTTGGTGCCGCCGTCGGTCTCGTAGGTGTCCACCGCGTCGGCTGCGGCGATGGTCACGTCGGCGTCCCCGGTCGCCACGCTGCGCACGTTCGCCAGCGAGCCGGCGCTCGTCACCAGCTTGACCGTCAGGCCCGGCATGTCCTTGGCGAGTTCCTTCTGGAGCCGCTCGCCGTACTCGTGGTACACCCCGGCCTCGGTGCCCGTGCTGAAGGTGATCGTCCCGCTCGGCGGGTCCTCGCCCAGCGGCAGCAGCCACCACAGCAGTAGCCCGAGCGCGACGAAGCCGGCGACGGCGCCCTGGAGGGCCCGGCGCCTGCCGACAGGGGGGAACAGCGTGGGCATGCGGCGATACTGCCAGGCCCTTCACCCCCCTGACCAGGGGCGGCGCCGCGCCCCCGCCGCTATACGTCGGCCACCGGGGCCTCCGTTTCCTCGTACCGCCGGGATTCCTGCCGCTTGCGCACCGCCGGTCCGCGTTCCGTCCACCACATCGCCACCGGCTCCGTGAACCGTGCCGTCAGCGGGCCGACGATCACCAGGATGAGGACGTAGGCCGTGGCCAGCGGCCCCAGCGACGGCTCGATGCCAGAGCCCACCGCCAGCCCCGCGATGACGATGGAGAACTCGCCGCGGGCCACCAGGGCACCGCCCGCGCGCCAGCGGCCCTTGACGGAGATGCCCGCCCGGCGCGCCGCCCAGTACCCCGTGGCGATCTTCGTCACCGCCGTCACCACCGCGAGCGCGAGGGCGGGCAGCAGGACCGGAGGGATGCTCGCCGGGTTGGTGTGGAGGCCGAAGAAGACGAAGAACACCGCGGCGAACAGGTCCCGCAACGGGCTCAGCAGGGTGTGCGCGCCCTCCGCCACCTCCCCGGACAGGGCGATGCCCACCAGGAAGGCGCCCACCGCCGCGGACACCTGGAGCTGCTGCGCGACGCCCGCGACCAGGATGGTCAGCCCCAGCACCACCAGCAGCAGCTTCTCCGGGTCGTCGCTGGAGACGTAACGGGAGATGACCCGGCCGTAGCGGACCGCGACGAACAGGACGAGTCCCGCCGCGCCCAGCGCGACGGCCAGCGTGACACTGCCCGCCAGCAGGCCCGCCCCGGCGACCAGGGCCGTGACGATGGGCAGGTAGACCGCCATCGCCAGGTCCTCCAGGACCAGCACGCTGAGGATCACCGGTGTCTCGCGGTTGCCGATCCGGCCCAGGTCGCCCAGGACCTTCGCGATGACGCCCGAGGAGGAGATCCAGGTGACGCCCGCCAGCACCACGGCCGCCACCGGACCCCAGCCGAGCAGGAGGGCCGCCAGCGCGCCCGGAACGGCGTTGAGGGCGCAGTCGACGAGGCCGGCGGGGTAATGGGCCTTGAGGTTGGTGACGAGATCGCCGGCCGTGTACTCCAGGCCCAGCATCAGCAGCAGCAGGATGACGCCGATCTCCGCGCCCGCGGCGATGAACTCCTCGCTGGCCCCGAGCGGCAGCAGCCCGCCCTCGCCGAAGGCCAGCCCGGCGAGCAGGTACAGCGGGATCGGCGAGAGCCGGAAGCGGGCGGCGGCCCGGCCGAGCAGACCCAGACCGAGGATGATCGAACCGAACTCGATCAGCAGGATGCCGGAGTGCACCGGTTCACTCCCGCCCGAGTATCGACGCGGCGGCGTCCACGCCCTCGCGGGTGCCGATGACGATCAGGGTGTCGCCGCCCACCAGCCGGAAGTCCGGCGCCGGGGACGGGATCGCCTCGGCCCGGCGCAGCACCGCCACCACGGAGGCGCCCGTCTCGGTGCGCATCCGGGTGTCGCCGAGCAGCCGGCCGTTCCAGCGCGAGGTCGCGGCCACCTCGATCCGCTCGGCGACCAGGCCCAGATCGGTGGTGTAGAGCAGGCTCGCGCTGTGATGGGACGGCTTCAGGGCGTCGATCAGCGAGTCCGCCTCGGAGCCGGTCAGCCGCAGCGACTGCAGGCACGAGTCGGGATCGTCGGCCCGGTACACGTTCACCGTGCGGCCGCCGTCGCGGTGTGCCACCACGGACAGATGGCGGTGTTCCCGTGTCACGAGGTCGTACTGGACCCCGATGCCGGGCAGCGGCGTCCGCTTCAGGCGTGGAGCTGACACGTTTGTTCCCCTTGCCGTTCGTGATCGTTTCGATGGCTCGGTCGGCATGCTGCCAGGCCCCCGTACGGTGGCGATATGGGTGTCGTCACGGATATACGCGATCGGACTCGAGCACCGAGGCTGGTGACGGCCATGCCCCGGAGCGCCGGAAGGAGCCGGAACGCGCCCGTGTCCCTGTTCTGGCGGATCTTCTCGCTCAACGCCGCGGGCCTGGTGGTGGCCGCGGCACTGCTGCTCGGTCCGGTCACCGTCTCGACACCCGTGCTGCCCGCCGAGGCACTGGTCGTCGTCGCGGGCCTCGCGCTGCTGCTGGTCGCCAACGCCCTGGTGCTCCGCCTCGGCCTCGCCCCGCTGCACCGGCTCGGCCGCGCCATGGCCGCCGCCGACCTGCTGCGGCCCGGGGCCCGCGCGGTGGTCGCGGGACCGGCCGAGGCGGCCGAGCTGATCACGACGTACAACACGATGCTCGACCGGTTGCAGAGCGAGCGGGCCGCCGGGGCCGCCCGCGCGCTGTCCGCGCAGGAGCGGGAGCGCCACCGGATCGCCCGGGAACTGCACGACGAGGTCGGCCAGACGCTGACCGCCGTGCTGCTCCAGCTCAAGCGGGTCGCCGACCGGGTGCCCGCGGAACTGCGCGAGGACGTCGGCCAGGCGCAGGAGGCCACCCAGGCCGGCCTCGACGAGATCCGGCGCATCGCCCGCCGGCTGCGCCCCGGCGTCCTGGAGGAACTCGGCCTGGTCAGCGCCCTGCGCTCGCTCGCCGCCGAGTTCACCACGCACGGCCTGACCGTCCGCCACCACGTGCCCGCCGAGGCGCCCCCGCTCACCGAGGAGTCCGAACTCGTGCTCTACCGGGTCGCCCAGGAGGGCCTGACCAACACCGCCCGCCACGCCGGCGCCGACCGCGCGGAGATCACGCTCCACGTCCTCTCCTACGGCGTCGAACTCGTCGTACGCGACAACGGCAAGGGCGTCGGGGACTCCCCTGAGGGCGCCGGAATCCGCGGGATGCGGGAGCGGGCGCTGCTGGTGGGGGCCGAGCTGGCCGTGGGACCGGGGCCGGACGGCGGTACCGAGATCCGGCTGCGGGTGCCGGCCGGGGCCGCGGGAGGCCGCTGATGCCGATCCGGGTGCTGCTGGCCGACGACCACACCCTGGTGCGCCGGGGCGTACGGCTCATCCTGGACGGCGAACCGGACCTGGAGGTCGTCGCCGAGGCCGCCGACGGTGCCGAGGCGGTGGCGCTGGCCCGCTCCCGCGAGGTCGATCTCGCGGTGCTGGACATCGCCATGCCCCGCATGACCGGCCTGCAGGCGGCCAGGGAACTCTCCCGGCGACTGCCGGACCTGCGGATCCTGATCCTCACCATGTACGACAACGAGCAGTACTTCTTCGAGGCGCTGAAGGCGGGCGCGGGCGGGTACGTCCTCAAGTCCGTCGCCGACCGCGATCTCGTCGGCATGCCGGGCGGCCGTACGCGACGAACCGTTCATCTGCCCCGGGGCCGAACGCGCCCTGGTCCGCTCCTACCTGGAGCGGCTGCACGGCGGTGACCGGCTGCCGGAGCGGCCCGTGACCGAGCGCGAGGAGGAGATCCTCAAGCTGGTCGCCGAGGGGCACACCTCCAAGGAGATCGGCGAGCTGCTCTTCATCAGCGCGAAGACCGTCGAGCGGCACCGGGCCAACCTGCTGCAGAAGCTGGGCGTGCGGGACCGCCTGGAGCTGACGCGGTACGCGATCCGGGCCGGGCTGATCGAGCCCTGATGCGGTTGCCGGGAAGGGCGCTCCCGGCGCGCCCTTACCCTTGTGCCATGAGCAGCATCGACCGGAGCCACGCCGTGGACGTCAAGCGAACGTATGAAGTGCGTACCTACGGGTGCCAGATGAACGTCCACGACTCCGAGCGATTGTCCGGACTGCTCGAGGAGGCCGGTTACGTCCGCGCCCCCGAGGATGCCGACGGTGACGCCGACGTCGTCGTCTTCAACACCTGCGCCGTCCGCGAGAACGCCGACAACCGGCTCTACGGCAACCTCGGACGCCTCGCGCCTAGGAAGGTCTCGCGGCCCGGGATGCAGATCGCGGTCGGCGGCTGCCTGGCGCAGAAGGACCGCGACACCATCGTGAAGAAGGCGCCCTGGGTGGACGTCGTCTTCGGCACGCACAACATCGGCAAGCTGCCCGTCCTGCTGGAGCGCGCCCGCGTGCAGGAGGAGGCGCAGGTCGAGATCGCCGAGTCGCTGGAGGCGTTCCCGTCGACCCTGCCGACCCGGCGCGAGAGCGCCTACGCGGCCTGGGTGTCGATCTCCGTCGGCTGCAACAACACCTGCACCTTCTGCATCGTCCCGGCCCTGCGCGGCAAGGAGAAGGACCGCCGCCCCGGCGACATCCTCGCCGAGGTCGAGGCGCTGGTCGCCGAGGGCGTCTCCGAGATCACGCTGCTCGGGCAGAACGTCAACGCCTACGGCAGCGACATCGGCGACCGCGAGGCCTTCAGCAAGCTGCTGCGGGCCTGCGGGAGGATCGAGGGCCTGGAGCGGGTCCGCTTCACCTCCCCGCACCCGCGCGACTTCACGGACGACGTGATCGCGGCGATGGCGGAGACCCCGAACGTGATGCCGCAGCTGCACATGCCGCTCCAGTCCGGTTCGGACACGGTGCTGAAGGCGATGCGCCGCTCGTACCGGCAGGAGCGTTACCTCGGGATCATCGAGAAGGTGCGGGCCGCGATCCCGCACGCCGCGATCACCACCGACATCATCGTGGGCTTCCCCGGCGAGACCGAGGAGGACTTCGAGCAGACGATGCACGTGGTCCGCGAGGCCCGCTTCGCGCAGGCGTTCACCTTCCAGTACTCCAAGCGGCCCGGCACCCCGGCCGCGACCATGGAGAACCAGATCCCCAAGGAGGTCGTCCAGGCGCGCTACGAGCGTCTCGTCGCCCTTCAGGAGGAGATCTCCTGGGAGGAGAACAAGAAGCAGGTCGGCCGCACGCTGGAGCTGATGGTCGCGGAGGGCGAGGGCCGCAAGGACGGCGCCACCCACCGCCTCTCCGGCCGCGCCGCCGACAACCGCCTGGTCCACTTCACCAAGCCGGGCCAGGAGGTCCGCCCCGGTGACGTGGTCACGGTCGAGATCACCTACGCCGCCCCCCACCACCTCCTGGCCGAGGGCGACGTCCTCTCCGTGCGCCGCACGCGCGCGGGCGACGCCTGGCAGAAGCGCACCGCCGCGGCGGCGGCCGAGCCGGCGGGCGTGATGCTGGGCCTGCCGACGATCGGCGCCCCGGAGCCACTGCCGACGACCACCGGAGGCTGCGCCCTCGGCTGACGGCTGGGGTGGGGCGGGGTTCGACTGTCGGCTGGGGTGGCGCGGGCCGCGACTGACGGCTGCGGTCGTGCGGGTCTCGGCTGCGGTCGTGCGTGTCTCGCCTGTCGGGCTGGGGTGGGGCGGGCCTCGGCTGTCGGCTGCGGTGGCGCGGGCCTCGGCTGATGACCGTGGTGGCGCAGGGCTCGGCTGACGCCTGGGGTTCGCGTGGGCCTGGTCTGTGCCTGCGGTGGGGCGGGCCTCGGCTGTCGGCTGGGGTAGCGCGGGGTTACGCTGCCGATCATGCTTGTCGCCGCCGCCGTCTGTCCCTGTCCGCCCCTGCTCGTGCCCGAGGTCGCCTCGGGGGCGGCGCCCGAGCTGGACGCCGCGCGTGCCGCGTGCGCGGACGCGCTCGGGGTGCTGGCCGCCGCGCGGCCCGACCGGCTGCTGGTCGTCGGGCCCGCCGGGGAGGAGGGGCGCGGGACGTTCCCGGCGGGGTCGCGGGGCTCCTTCCGGGGCTTCGGCGTGGAAGTCGACGTACAGCTGGGAACGGCTGCCGGGTCCGGGCGCGAGCTGCCGGCGTCGCTGGCGGTGGCGGCCTGGCTGCTGGAGCGGGTCGGATGGGTCGATGCCCCGGTCGAGGGACTGGGGGTGGGGGAACCTCTGGCCGCCGAGCGGTGTATCGAAGTGGGAAGGGAGATCGCCGCGGGCCCGGACCGGGTGGCGATACTGGTGATGGGCGACGCCAGCGCCTGCCGCACGCTCAAGGCACCCGGCTACCTCGACGAGCGCGCGGAACCGTTCGACGCCGCCGTCGCGCGAGCGCTGGGCGCGGCGGACCTGGGCGCGCTCAGGGCGCTGGACACCGAGCTGGCGTACGAGCTCATGGCGTCCGGCCGGGCGCCCTGGCAGGTGCTCGCGGGCGCCGCGGAGGGTGCCGGGCTGTCCGGGGCGCTGCTGTACGAGAGCGCGCCGTACGGCGTCGGGTACCTCGTCGCGACCTGGTCGTAGCGCCGGCACGACGGCGGACGGCCGGGAGCGAGTCTGCTCCCGGCCGTCAGCCGTGGTGCCGTGCCGCCTTGATCAGGTGGTCGGAGGCGGCGTGCCGGGCGGGGTGCTCGGCGGCGTGTGCGGCGGGGGGTTCGGCGGGGAGTACGGCGATGTGGCGCCGCCGCCCGTGTCCGTGCCGGTGCCGGTGCCGGTCCCCGTGCCGCCGCCCGTGCCCGTGCCGCCGCCCGTGCCCGTGCCGCCGCCCGTGCCCGTGCCGGTCCCCGTCACTGTGCCGCCCTCGTCCTTGTGCGCGAGTCGGTCCACGGCGCCCTTGGCCTTGCCCGAGCCCTTCTGGATCTTGTCGCTGTACTTGCCCTTGGTCTTCTCGTCGACGACCTTGGCAGCCTTGTCCAGGCCGTGCTGGACCTTGTCGCCGTGCTGCTGGGCGAGGTCGGACACCTTGCCCTTGGCAGGTCCGAGCTTGGCCTTCAAATTGTCCAGGAGACCCATCGTTCGCCTTCCCACGCGGGATCGTCAGCTGCGGGCGCCCTCGCCGGCCTCTCGCTCGGCCGCCTCGTCGGCGGACTGCTGCTTGGGGATCTCGACGCCGTCGGCCGACTCGGACCCGACGGCCGCCGTCGCCTCCCGCGGAGCCCGGGCCTCGGTTCCGGCCGGCTCCTTCGCCTCGGTGACCTCTTCCGCCTGAGCCGCCTCTTCCGCCTCGGTCCCGGCCGCGGTGGTGCCGGCCCCTGCCTCGGCGGCCGACGCTTCCTCCGACGCCTTCGACCTCCGAAGAAGCCGTGCCAAAACGCCCATATCAACTCCATACGTTACTCGTGCGGGCGAAATCCCGCGTCGTCCGGTGCGTCCGTTTGCGTCGCCCGGATCGCCGCCTCCCGGGGACCGGCGGCGCGAACCACGCAACTGGCAACGACGCCGGATCCGCCCCGTCACGTAACTCGTTCGAGGCCACCCCGTGAGGTTTGCGAGACTGGGGCGGTGAGCAGCACACCTCCCGCCCCCCGCGTCATCGCCGTCGTCGGCCCCACTGCGGCCGGAAAGTCCGATCTGGGCGTCTTCCTGGCCCAGCGGCTCGGCGGCGAGGTCGTCAACGCCGACTCCATGCAGCTGTACCGAGGGATGGACATCGGCACCGCCAAGCTGACGCCCGAGGAGCGGTCCGGCGTCCCGCACCACCTGCTGGACATCTGGGACGTCACCGTCACCGCCTCGGTCGCCGAGTACCAGCGGCTCGCCCGGGAGCGGATCGACGCGCTGCTCGCCGAAGGGCGCTGGCCGATCCTGGTCGGCGGCTCCGGCCTGTACGTCCGCGGCGCCGTCGACAACCTGGAGTTCCCCGGCACCGACCCCGAGGTCCGGGCGCGCCTGGAGGAGGAGCTGACGCTGCGCGGCTCGGGCGCGCTGCACGCCCGCCTGACCGCCGCCGACCCGGACGCCGCGCACGCGATCCTGCCCAGCAACGGCCGCCGTATCGTCCGCGCCCTCGAGGTGATCGAGATCACCGGCCAGCCCTTCACCGCCAACCTCCCGGGCCACGACTCGGTCTACGACACGGTCCAGATCGGCGTCGACGTCGCCCGGCCCGAACTCGACGAGCGCATCGCCCGCCGCGTCGACCGGATGTGGGACGCGGGGCTCGTCGAGGAGGTGCGCGCACTGGAGGCGCAAGGGTTGCGCGAGGGGCGTACGGCATCGCGCGCGCTCGGCTACCAGCAGGTCCTCGCGGCGCTCGCCGGGGGGTGCACCCTGGAGGAGGCCCGCGCCGAGACCGTACGAGCCACCAAACGCTTCGCGCGCCGTCAGGATTCATGGTTCAGGCGCGACCCCCGGGTGCACTGGCTGAGTGGGGCTGCGGCGGATCTCACAGAACTTCCGCACCTCGCACTGGCGTTGGTCGAACGACCGGTTACAGCCTGATCACGTCCTGGCATCGGGACGCTCCGGCCGTCATCGCGGCCTCCGGCGCCGTGCCATCATCGAGCTTCGATCGACCAAGTGGAGTCCGAGTTGGGAGGGCGCGTGGCGATGGAGGCCGGCCCTCGCGACACCGCACAAGGCACCGAACCCGTCACCAGTGACCGGGGCGAACCGGAGCAGGACGGCGACCGTCTGAGCCCGGACGGACCCGACGACACACAGGGCGGCGTGACCGCCGACGGCCCCGAGCCGGAGGAGATGTTCACCAGCGGCCCCGAGGTCGAGGTCGAGCTGCGCCCGCAGCGCCGACTGCGCATCTGGCAGCTCGCCCCCATCGTGTCGCTGGCCGCGGTCGGCTCCCTGATGTTCGCCTTCCCGCTCGCCTTCGACTTCGGCGACAGCGGCGCGGTGATCGCCATGCTGGGCCTGCTGATCTGCTCGTGCGCCGCGGGCTGGGGCATGATGGCGGCCCGCCGCGTGGGGCACACCTGGCCCGGCCTGCCGCAGCGCGGCTCGGGCAGGCGCCCGGACTGGCGGGTGGTGCTGGCGTACGTCCTCGTCGTGGCCGTGGTCGTCGTGCTGGCCGTGTGGCGCGTGGCAAGGCTGCGCTGACCGGGCTTCGGGCACTGTCGGTGGCGCCCCGTACGATCGAGGCATGAGCACGCGGATCGCCTTCCTCAAGGGTCACGGCACCGAGAACGACTTCGTGATCGTCCCGGACCCCGAGAACGCCGTCGACCTGCCCCCCTCGGCCGTCGCCGCCCTGTGCGACCGGCGCGCGGGCATCGGCGGCGACGGCCTGCTGCACGTCGTGCGGTCCGCCGCCCACCCCGAGGCCAAGGACATGGCGGCCGAGGCCGAGTGGTTCATGGACTACCGCAACGGCGACGGCTCCATCGCCGAGATGTGCGGCAACGGCGTCCGCGTCTTCGCCCGCTACCTCCAGCGCGCCGGACACATCACCGAGGGAGACCTCGCGATCGCCACGCGCGGGGGCGTCAAGCGCGTGCGCCTCGCCCAGGGCGGGGACGTCACGGTCGGCATGGGCAAGGCGCTCCTGCCCGAGGGCGACGTCACGGTGAGCGTCGGCGAGCGCAGCTGGCCCGCGCGGAACGTGAACATGGGCAACCCGCACGCCGTGGCCTTCGTGGCGGACCTCGCGCACGCCGGCGACCTGCGCTCCGCGCCGCCGTTCCGCCCCGCGTCGGCCTACCCGGACGGGGTGAACGTCGAGTTCGTCGTCGACCGCGGCCACCGGCACGTCGCCCTGCGCGTGCACGAGCGCGGCGCCGGTGAGACCCGCTCGTGCGGCACGGGCGCGTGCGCGGTCGCCGTGGCCGCGGCCCGCCGGGACGGCGCCGACCCCGCGGTCACCGGTACCCCGGCGACGTACACCGTCGATGTGCCCGGCGGCACCCTGGTGATCACCGAGCGGCCCGACGGCGAGATCGAGATGACCGGACCCGCGGTGATCGTCGCCGAGGGCACCATCGACGCCGACTGGCTGGAGACGCTCGCCCACTGAGCCGGGCAACGACTTGATATCGGTGTGCCGGGCATCCGGTCGGCGCGGGCGCTCCTTCCCCGGCCGCCCGGTCGAGGATCGAAACCCCGGTCGGCCGCAGGTCGCGGGGTTCGAAACCGTAAACCTGCGAACCTTCGCTCGAATGGGTGATCCGTTTCACGCTCGGCGAGAGGCGGTCAGCCGGGCGTGATGGGCTCGGTAGCATCAAGCACCGGCCCGGACGGGGGACCGTTGCCAGTCCCGTGAGCCGTGTCCGCCATGGGGCACCCCGTCCGCCGGTCCACGCAGCCGGAGGTGCCCATGAGTGCGGAGGCCACGAACCCCGCGACGCCAGGCCCGGTGACCGCCGGGCCCACCGCGCGCTGGCGGGCACGGATCGACCTGCGGCGCCTGGGCCGGGCCGCACTGCTCGGTCCGGCCGCCCGGGACCGGCTGCCCGACGCCATCGGCCATGTCGCCGAGGCCCACCGCGCCCACCACCCCGACGCCGACCTCGAACCCCTGCGCCGCGCCTATGTGCTGGCCGAGTCCTCGCACCGGGGCCAGATGCGCAAGAGCGGCGAGCCGTACATCACCCACCCCCTCGCCGTGACCCTGATCCTCGCCGAACTCGGCGCCGAGACCACCGCGTTGACCGCCTCCCTGCTCCACGACACCGTCGAGGACACCGAGGTGACGCTCGATCAGGTCGGGGAGCAGTTCGGCGCGGAGGTGCGCTTCCTCGTCGACGGCGTGACCAAGCTGGAGAAGGTCGACTACGGCGCCGCCGCCGAGCCGGAGACCTTCCGCAAGATGCTCGTCGCCACCGGCAACGACGTCCGCGTGATGTCGATCAAACTCGCCGACCGGCTGCACAACATGCGCACCCTCGGCGTGATGCGCCCCGAGAAACAGGCCAGGATCGCCAAGGTGACCCGGGACGTCCTCATCCCGCTCGCCGAACGGCTCGGCGTCCAGGCGCTCAAGACCGAGCTGGAGGACCTGGTCTTCGCGATCCTGCATCCTGAGGAGTACGAGCACACCCGGGAGTTGATCGTCGACAACGCCTCCCGTACGGACGATCCGCTCGCCGAGGTCGCCGAGGAGACGCGCACGGTCCTGCGGGACGCCGGCATCCAGGCCGAAGTCCTCATCCGGCCGCGGCACTTCGTCTCCGTGCACCGGGTGGCCCGCAAACGCGGCCGGCTGCGCGGCGCCGACTTCGGACGGCTGCTGGTGCTGGTCGGCGAGGACGCGGACTGCTACGGCGTCCTGGGCGAACTGCACACCTGCATGACGCCGGTGGTCTCGGAGTTCAAGGACTTCATCGCCGTACCGAAGTTCAACCTCTACCAGTCCCTGCACACGGCGGTGGCCCGCGAGGACGGCCAGGTCGTCGAGGTCCTCATCCGCACCCACCAGATGCACAAGGTGGCGGAGGCCGGGGTGATCGCCCTCGGCAACCCCTACGCGCCCTCCTCGGACGAGCCCGTCGACGGCGAGCGCGCGGACCCGACCCGGCCCGGCTGGCTCTCCCGCCTCCTCGACTGGCAGGAGGCGGCCCCCGACCCCGACACCTTCTGGTCCACCCTCCGCGAGGACCTCGCCCAGGACCGCGAGATCACCGTGTTCCGCCCCGACGGCGGCACGCTCGGCCTGCCCGAGGGCGCGACCTGCGTGGACGCCGCCTACGCGCAGTACGGCGAAGACGCGCACGCCTGCATCGGCGCCCGGGTGAACGGCCGGCTGGCGACCCTGAGCACGGTGCTCAGGGACGGCGACACCGTCCAGCTCCTCATGGGCCAGGACCCCGCCTCCGAGCCCTCCAGGGAGTGGCTGGAGCACGCCCACACCCCCGCGGCCCGCATCGCCATCCAGCGCTGGCTGGCCGCCCACCCCTCGCACGAGGACCAGATCAGCCGCGCCGACGCCGACGCGACGGCCCCCCGCCCCACCACGGAGGCCCTGTCCACGGAGGGGTCGCCGACCGCCCGGCCGGCGGCGAACGTCGTGGCCGACCAGCCGGACGCGACGGTCCGCCTGGCCGGCTGTTGCACTCCGGTGCCGCCGGACGGGATCACGGGGTTCGCGGTCCGCGGGGGAGCGGTGACCGTGCACCGGGTCGAATGCGCGGCGGTGGCCCGCATGAAGAGCACGGGCCGCGCGGAGATCGGGGTGCGCTGGGGCGACACCACGGAGGTCCGGGTGACGTTGGTAGCCGAATCGTTCGTCCGCCCCCATCTCCTGGCCGACCTGACCGAAGCGATGGCCCAGGAGGGCGCGGAGATCGTCTCGGCCACCGTCGAACCCCCCACCCAGCAACGGGTCCGCCACACGTACACGGTCCAGCTTCCGGACGCCGGGCATCTCCCGGCGCTGATGCGCGCGATGCGGAATGTGGGCGGGGTCTATGACGTGAGCCGGACGCAGACCCAGCCGGGGATGTCCTAGGGCGCCGCTGAACCCCAACCCGTTCGGGTGGGCCGATCGCGCGTCGCCGCCGTCCCGCACGCCCCCGCTGGTAGCCGTGGTCCATGCCGCACACCCCCCGCAAGGCCACCGCCCTTCTCGCCTCGGCCGTCACCGTCTGCCTCCTCGCCGCCGCCGCCCCCGCCGAGCCCCTCGGCATCGGCGACCGTCTCTTCCCCCACCTCGGCAACCCCGGCTACGACGTGGCGTCGTACGAACTCTCCTTCACCTATCCCGGCAGCAACAGCAAACCGCTCCCGTCGGTCACCACCATCGACGCCTGGACGACGACCCCCCTGGACCGCGTCAACCTGGACTTCGCCCACGGCGACGTGGAGTCCGTGGAGCTGGACGGCGAACCGGCCGCCTTCAGCACCGCGGGCGAGGACCTCGTGGTCACCCCCGACGAACCCCTGCCCGCCGGCAGCTGGATGCGGCTCACCGTGCGGCACACCAGCGACCCCAGGCCGGCCGAGAACCGGGACGGGGGCTGGCTGCGCACCGCCGACGGCCTGGCGATGGCCAACCAGGCCGACGCCGCGCACCTGGTGTTCCCGGGCAACGACCACCCCTCCGACAAGGCCATGTTCACCATCCGGGTGACCGCGCCGAACGGCTACACGGCGGTCGCCAACGGCCTGCCCACCGGCACCGAACGCTCACGCGCGGCGACGACCTGGACCTACCGCACCCAGCACCCCATGGCCACCGAGCTCGCCCAGGTCTCCATCGGCCGCTCCGCCGTCCTGCGCCGCACCGGCCCGCACGGCCTGCCCGTCCGGGACGTGGTCCCCACCAAGGACCGCGAGCAGCTGGAACCGTGGCTGCGCAAGACGCCGGACCAGATCTCCTGGATGGAGGAGAAGGTCGGCCGCTACCCCTTCGAGACGTACGGCGTGCTCATCGCGGACGTGGACACCGGCTTTGAACTGGAGACACAGACCCTGTCCCTGTTCGAGAAGGCCCTGTTCACCGACCGCGGCTTCCCCGCCTGGTACGTGGATTCGATCATGGTGCACGAGCTGGCCCACCAGTGGTTCGGCAACAGCGTCAGCCCTCGCACCTGGTCCGACCTGTGGCTCAACGAAGGGCATGCCACCTGGTACGAGGCCCTGTACGCGGAGGAGAAGGCCGGCCGCCCCCTGGCGGCGCGGATGAAGGCCGCGTACGGCGCCTCCGACCGCTGGCGCGCCGCCGGCGGCCCCCCGGCCGCGCCCAAGGCCCCCAAGCCCGGCCAGAAGACCGGCATCTTCCGCCCGAACGTCTACGACGGCGCGGCCCTCGTCCTGTACGCCCTGCGCCAGGAGATCGGCCACCCGGCCTTCGAGCGCCTGGAACGCGCCTGGGTCACCCGGCACCGGGACGGCGTCGCCACCACCGACGACTTCGTCGCGCTCGCCTCCGAGATCACCGGACGTGACCTCAGCGGCTTCCTCCAGCCCTGGCTGTACGGCGAGACGACCCCGCCCATGCCCGGCCACCCCGACTGGAAGCCGGTCGCACCCGCGAAAGCACCCGCCGCTTCCCCCGTGCGATAAGCCGATGACGAGACGCCTCGTCCCGTGCGACCATCTTCAGGTCGGCGCGGGCACGAGGCCGGGGCCGCAGGCGGTTCCGCGGGAATCTCCCGGGGCACTCGTACGTTGTGCACAGTGACCGCCGTACACGAATCCTCAACGACGTAAGGATCCAATGACCTCCTCTTCTTCCTCTTCCCAGGACTCGCAGCGCCTCGCGCACACCTACCCCGACGGTCTTCGGGCCGATGCCCTGATGGAAGAGGACGTCGCCTGGAGCCACGAGATCGACGGAGAGCGGGACGGCGACCAGTTCGACCGCTCCGAGCGCGCGGCTCTGCGCCGCGTCGCGGGCCTCTCCACCGAACTCGAGGACGTCACCGAGGTCGAGTACCGCCAGCTCAGGCTGGAGCGGGTCGTGCTCGTCGGTGTCTGGACCACGGGGACCGTGCAGGACTCGGAGAACTCCCTCGCCGAGCTGGCCGCCCTCGCGGAGACCGCGGGCGCGCTCGTGCTCGACGGCGTGATCCAGCGCCGCGACAAGCCGGACGCGGCCACCTTCATCGGCTCCGGCAAGGCTCTCGAGCTGCGCGACATCGTCCTCGAGACCGGCGCGGACACCGTCATCTGCGACGGTGAGCTCGGCCCGGGCCAGCTCATCGCCCTCGAAGACGTCGTCAAGGTCAAGGTCATCGACCGTACGGCCCTGATCCTCGACATCTTCGCCCAGCACGCCAAGTCCCGGGAGGGCAAGGCGCAGGTCGCGCTCGCGCAGATGCAGTACATGCTGCCGAGGCTGCGCGGCTGGGGCCAGTCGCTGTCCCGTCAGATGGGCGGCGGCAAGGGCGGCGGCCTCGCCACCCGTGGTCCCGGTGAGACCAAGATCGAGACGGACCGGCGCCGGATCCGCGAGAAGATGGCGAAGATGCGCCGGGAGATCGCGGACATGAAGACCGGCCGCGAGATCAAGCGCCAGGAGCGCAAGCGCCACAAGGTGCCCTCCGTCGCCATCGCGGGCTACACCAACGCCGGTAAGTCCTCCCTGCTCAACCGCCTCACGGGCGCGGGCGTCCTGGTCGAGAACGCCCTGTTCGCGACCCTGGACCCGACCGTCCGCCGGGCCGAGACCCCGAGCGGCCGGCTCTACACGCTGGCCGACACCGTCGGCTTCGTCCGGCACCTGCCGCACCACCTGGTCGAGGCGTTCCGCTCCACCATGGAGGAGGTCGGCGAGTCCGACCTGATCCTGCACGTGGTCGACGGTTCGCACCCGAACCCGGAGGAGCAGCTGGCCGCCGTGCGCGAGGTGATCAGGGACGTCGGCGCCACCGACGTACCCGAGATCGTCGTGATCAACAAGGCCGACGCGGCCGACCCGCTGACCCTGCAGCGGCTGATGCGGATCGAGAAGCGTTCCATCGCGGTCTCGGCCCGTACCGGCCGGGGCATCCCCGAGCTGCTCGCGCTGATCGACAACGAGCTGCCGCGGCCGTCGGTCGAGATCGAGGCCCTGGTGCCGTACACCCTCGGCAAGCTCGTCGCCCGCGCGCACGACGAGGGCGAGGTGATCTCCGCGGAGCACACCCCGGAGGGCACCCTGCTCAAGGCCCGGGTGCACGAGGAACTGGCGGCCGAGCTGGCGCCGTACGTGCCCGCTCCCGCCGCGTAAGCGGTAAGCGCGAAGAAGGCCCGCCTCCCAGGGAGGCGGGCCTTCTTCATGTCCGCGTCTCGTGGAGGCGGGCTTTGGTCATGCCGGTGTCTCGTGGAGGCGGGCTTTGGTCATGCCGGCGTCCCGGGGAGACGGGCCTTGGTCATGCCGGCGTAGTCACTGGCCGCCGTAGGTCTTGCTCATGTTCTGGTACAGCGCCTCCGCGCTCTTGCCGAGCTGCGGCCCGGCCAGCCAGGTGTTGTCCTCGGGGCCGATCGACGTGTTCGACACCAGCTTGGTCTCACCGTCCACCACCCGGAACCAGCCGCCACCGGAGGAGCCCCCGGTCATCGTGCAGCCGATCCGGTACATCGTCGGCAGCGTCGGGTTCAGCGAGAACCGGCCCGGCCGGTCGAGGCACTTGAACATCTGCTGACCGTTGTACGGCGGCGCCGCCGGGTAGCCCCAGGCGCCCATCGTGCCCGACTCGGTCGCGGACGGGGCCGAGAAGTCCACGTCCAGCGCCGCGCCGACGGTCTCCTCGAGCGACTTGGAGCCCTGCTCCGGCTTCACATGCAACACCGAGTAGTCGTACGCCGCACCCGCACCGCCGGTGGCCGAGCCGCCCTGGATCCACTCGTTGGACGTGGCGGCCCAGTCCGCCCACCAGTTGCCGTAAGGGGCGATCTCGGTGGCGTTCGCGCCGGCCAGCTGCGCCTCGGACTTGCCGAGGTCGTTGTAGGCCGGGACGAAGACGATGTTGCGGTACCAGCCGCCCGCACCGCCCGCGTGCACACAGTGGCCGGCCGTCCACACCAGGTTGGACTTGCCCGGGTGGTTGACGTCCTTGATCACCGTGCCGGAGCAGACGGCGGGACCGTCGGGGGAGTCGAAGAAGACCTTCCCGACCGGAGCGGCGTTCTGGTGGTACGGCGTCTTCTCGGCCGTCGCCTGCACGGGCTCCGGCTCCGGGTCGCTGATGCCCTGGTCGGCGGAGGCGTCCTTCGTCGAGACGGTCTTGTCGGCCTCTTCCGCGGATCGCATCCGGTCCGGCTTCCACAGGCCCTCGATCACCGGGTTGACGAAGTCCTTGGCCTGACTGAGCCACTTGTCCTTGTCCCAGTCCTGCCAGCCGCCGTCGGCCCAGGCATCGACGTCGATGCCGTGTTCCTTCAGCCTGTCGGCGATGCCCTGACCGATCTCGGCCTTGCCCTGGTCGGCGGCGGCCTGAGAGGTGCTCGGCTTGTCACTCGCCTTGTCGTCGCCGGAACCGCTGCACGCAGTGGCGGTCAGCGCCACGGCCGCGAGAAGCGCGGTGGCGGCGAGGCGGGTACGTGTGGAACGCATGCTGCGGTGACCCCCGTAGTACTGCTCTGACTGATTCGCACGTGCCCCTGGCACGCGACCCCCCACTATGCCCGGGGAGTTGAGGGCGAACGGCGGTGAGACCGTGAAAGTTTCCCGGGCTCACCGCCGCCGGTGCTCACTGGCCGGCGAACTTCCCGCTGACCTCGTCGAACACACCCTTGGCCTCCGCACCGAGCCGCGGCCCGGCCAGCCAGCCCGACTCCACCGGCCCGATGGAGGTGTTGGAGACGAGCGCGGGCTTGCCGTCCGAGCCCGTCGCGACCCAGCCACCGCCCGACGAACCACCGGTCATCGTGCAGCCGATGCGGTACATCGTGGGATCGGCCTTGGTCAGCGACAGCCGCCCCGGCTGGTCCTGGCACTGGAAAAGCTTCTGCCCGTCGAACGGCGGCGCCGCCGGGTACCCGGTCGCGGTGACGCTGTCCACCTCCGGCACGGCCGGCGCGTCGAAGTCCACGGGGAGCGCCGAACCGACCATCTCCTCCAGCGACTTGCCGCCGCTGCCCTCCTCCGGCGTCACATGGATGACGGCGAAGTCGTAACTGGCGCCGTCACCGCCGGTGGCGCCACCCTGCTCGATCCACTGGTCCGAGGTCTGCACCCAGTCACCCCACCAGACACCGTACGGAGCGACCTCCTCCCGGGTGGCGCTCTCCAACTCCGCCGTCTCCATGGCGTCGTTGTTGTACGACGGCACGAACGCGATGTTCCGGTACCAGCCGCCGTCCTTGCCGGCGTGCACACAGTGGCCCGCCGTCCACACCAGGTTGGACTTACCGGGGTTGGCCGGGTCCGCCACGACCGTCGCCGAACACACCATGGTGCCCTCGGGGGAGTCGAAGAACACCTTGCCTGCCGTCGGCACGCTGTCGTGGTACGCCGCCTGCACGGCCTGCGCCTCCACCGGAGCGGGCGTCGGGTCGGTCACACCCGCGTCACCGGAGATGTCCCCGGCGTCGACGTCCTTGTCCGGCTCCTCGGCCTCACGCATCCGGTCCGGGTCCCACAGGTCCTCGATGATCGGGTTGACGAAGTCCTCGGCCTCGCGCAGCCAGTCGTCCTTGTCCCAGTTCTTCCAGGCGCCGTCCTTCCACTTGTCGATGTCGATCCCGTGCTCCTTGAGCCGGTCCTTGATGTCATCAGGGATCGAGATCTTGTCGTCACCGGCGGCGGAGGTCGCGGATGCCTCGCCACCGGCGTCGGCGTCGCCCGAGTCACAGGCGGTGGCGGTGAGCGCGAGGGCCGCGGCGAGGGCGACGGCCGCGGGCAGGGGGGACGTCCTGCGCCGCGCGCCCCTTCCTCGGCGAACGGTGAACGACGGCCGTATGGATCGCATGGTCTGACTCCCCCTGGGACGAACGAACTTGGCAGTACTGCCGCACTCCCGCGCCGCTCGACGCGGCGACCGGGAACGGCAACACACACTATGCGCTCGCTGTGGGGGACTCCCCACGGAACGGCAACGGTTCCGTCACGGCAAGGATCTTGAGGCAACCCGTAACCGGGGGAGCGGTGCGGGGTTGGTAGCGATGGGGTTCTGCTGCCTGTGCGCGGCCCTCTGTGCCCAATTCCCCGGAGCTTCGAGTGAAGCGTCGCGGGGGTGCGTATGTCGGGACGGGCGAGGACCGAGATGACCTGCTCGCCCCTGAACGGCGGGAGGACGGCGGACGGTGGCTGTGAGTGAGCCTGGCGGTGGGGGGCTGTGGCGGGGCGGTAGGGCTTGGGGGGTTGTGGCCGGGGTGCCTGGGCCCTGGGGGTCTGTGACTCGGGTGCCTGTGACTTGGGTGCCTGTGATGGGAGCGGGCGAGGCCGCCGAGGCGTGTGGGTCGAGAGCAGTGGGGGCGTGTGGGTTGGGAGCGGGTGGGCTTGAGCAAGGTGTGCGTGAGCCGGTAGTGCATGGCTCGCGTGGGCTTGAGCAGGGCATGCGTGAGTGGGGTGCACCTGACGTGGGCGGGCGTGGCGATGCGTGAGCCCCGGGTGCGTGAGCTGGGTGGGCGGAGGTTCGTGGGGCGCGGGGCCCCGGAGGACCGCTCCTCCCAGCAGGAAGGGATTCTGCGGAGGCAGGCGGCGCGCGAGTCGGCGGCACGCACCTACGCGCGGGCCCTGCCCATCGTGCCGGTACGGGCGCGCGGGATGACGATCGAGGGCGCCGACGGACGCCGGTACCTGGACTGCCTCTCCGGGGCCGGGACCCTGGCCCTGGGCCACAACCACCCGGTCGTCCTGGAGGCCATCCGCACGGTCCTGGATTCCGGTGCCCCCCTGCACGTCCTCGACTTGGCGACCCCGGTCAAGGACGCCTTCACCACCGAACTGTTCCGCACATTGCCTCCGGGGCTCGCCGAGCACGCCCGCGTGCAGTTCTGCGGTCCCGCCGGAACCGACGCCGTCGAGGCGGTCTTCAAGCTGGTCCGCACCGCCACCGGCCGCACCGGAATGCTCGCCTTCACCGGCACTTACCACGGCATGTCCGCCGGTGCCCTCGAAGCCTCCGGCAACGCCCTCGACGTACGCGTCGCCCGCGTGCCCTACCCGCAGGACTACCGCTGCCCCTTCGGCGTCGGCGGCGAACGCGGTGCCGAACTCGCCGCCCGCTGGACCGAGTCCCTCCTCGATGACCCCAAGTCGGGCGTACCGCACCCCGCCGGGATGATCCTCGAACCCGTGCAGGGCGAAGGCGGAGTGATCCCCGCCCCCGACGCCTGGCTGCGCCGCATGCGGCAACTCACCGCCGACCGGTCCATCCCACTGATCGTCGACGAGGTCCAGACCGGTGTCGGACGCACCGGCGCCTTCTGGGCCGTGGAACACAGTGGTGTCACACCCGACGTGATGGTCCTCTCCAAGGCCATCGGCGGCAGCCTCCCCCTGGCCGTCGTGGTCTACCACGAAGATCTCGACGTCCGGGTGCCCGGCACCCACGCCGACACCTTCCGCGGCAACCAACTCGCCATGGCCGCGGGCACCGCCACCCTCGCTCACGTCCGTGAGAACGGCCTCTCCGAGCGAGCCCATCACCTCGGCTCCCGCATGCTCGCCGAACTCCGCGGACAGGTCGCCGAATTCGCCTGCGTCGGCGACGTCCGGGGGAGGGGCTTGATGATCGGCGTGGAGGTGGTGGACCCGACGAAGGGGCTGACAGAGGGGTGGACGGAGGGGCCGACGGAGGAATCGCCGGAAGGGCTGATGCCGAAGCAGCCCTTTGATCCGCGTCAGCATCCGCTGCGGCCGGACGCCGCTCGCGACCCTCGTCCGCCGGCTCCGGAACTCGCCGCCGCCGTGCAGCGGGAGTGCCTGAGGCGAGGTCTGATCGTCGAACTCGGCGGACGCCACAACAGCGTCGTACGGCTCCTCCCACCGCTCACGATCAGCGACGAGCAGGCGGCCGCAGTACTGGACCGCCTCACCGACGCCCTGCACACGGTCGCCCGCGACCACGCCGAAAGCCGGCCACCGCACTGACGGCTTCCCCTCCACCAGAACCACCTCCCAGGAACAGAGCAGAAGTTGAACACCACGCGCTCATCCGACGAGCACACCCCGAGGGACTCGGCAGGCACCACCGACGCCGAGCCGCCCACGCCGACGGCCGCGTCCGTCCCCCGGCAACAGGGAGCCAGCCCCGAGCTGAGCGAACCGGGGACCGCCGAATCACCGCCGCGAGGAGGGGTTGGCGCACTCTCACCGGAGCACACTCCGGCGCAACGCGGTGGATCCGGCGCCGCACCCTCACGTCGCCCAGCCGCCGACCTCCTGGAGCACCCCGACCCGCACACCGCGGCCCAGGCCGCCGCCGTGGAGAACCTGCTCCGCTGCTGGGTGAGGGAGGCGGGCCTCCCCGCCCCCGCCGACGAGGTCCTGTACATCCCGCTGCCCGCCAGCGGCACCTCCCTCCTCGCACCGGTCCACTTCTGGTCCCCGACGGGCTGGCACCGCTTCGGCCTCCCACGTCTGGCGGGCGCACCTGACCAGTCCCCACCCGCCGACGCGGTCACAGTCGCGGCACTGCTCGCCCGGGAAACTCCGCAGGGCGCCGGCCCAGGGGCCCCTCCACCGGCCGACGGGGGAGTTGGCCCAGCAAGCCCCCCACAGGCCGACGCCGCTCCGGCACCGTACGCCGCTTCAGCGCCGGGTGACACCCGACCGACCCCCGGCGCCAACGCCAGCGCCGACGCCGCCCATGGCACCGACCTCGCCGCTCGCGTCGCCGACTCGGTCCGGCGTACCGCCCTGTTCATCAGCGACCGCCGGGACCGGCCCGCCGACGGCCCGGACCTCTTCCTCAGCGCCGAGCAGGCCCTCGTCCTGGGGCACCCGCTGCACCCCACCCCGAAGGGCCGCGAAGGCATCTCCGACTCCGAAGCCCGGCTGTACTCACCCGAACTGCGCGGCTCCTTTCCCCTCCACTGGATCGCCGTAGCGCCCTCCCTGCTCGCCACCGACTCGGCCTGGACCGAACGCGGACGCCCTGTCGCCGCGCCCCAGCTCACCGCCAGGCTCGCCGGCGCCGGCCTGCCCCTGCCCGACACCTACACGGCCCTGCCCCTGCATCCCTGGCAACTGCGCGAGGTCAGCCACCGCCCAGAGGTCGCGGCCCTGTTCGACGCCGGCCTGCTCCGGGACCTCGGCCCTCATGGAGCCCCGTGGCACCCCACCTCCTCCGTACGGACCGTCCACCGGTCCGGGGCCCCCGCCATGCTCAAGCTCTCGCTGGGCCTGTGCATCACCAACTCCCGTCGTGAAAACCTCCGTAAGGAACTGCACCGCGGTGTCGAGGTCCACCGCTTGCTGCGGGCCGGCCTGGCCGGGCAGTGGCAGACCGCGCACCCGGGCTTCGACATCGTCCGTGACCCCGCCTGGGTCGCCGTCGACGGGCCGCAGGGTGATCCGGTGCCGGGTCTCGACGTGATGATCAGGCACAACCCCTTCCACCCCGCCGCCGATGTCTCCTGCATCGCCGGACTCGTCTCGCCCCGCCCTTACGCCGAGCCGGGCGCCACCCGCGACGACCACCGGCCCGCCTGGCGGTCCCGCCTCGCCGAGGTCGTCACCCGCCTCGCCGCCCGAACCGGCCGCCCCCGTGGCGCCGTGTCCACCGAGTGGTTCCTGCGCTACCTCGAACACGTCGTCCGCCCCGTGCTCTGGCTTGACGCGAACGCGGGCATCGCCTTGGAGGCGCACCAGCAGAACACCCTGCTCCTGCTGGACTCGGACGGTTGGCCCAGCGGCGGCCGCTACCGCGACAACCAGGGCTATTACTTCCGCGAGTCCCGTCGCGCGGAACTCGACGCCCGGCTCCCCGGCATCGGCCGGCACAGCGACACGTTCGTCTCCGACGGCGTGACCGACGAGCGCTTCGCCTACTACCTCGCCATCAACAACGTGTTCGGCCTCATCGGAGCCTTCGGCTCCCAGGGCCTCGCCGATGAACGGCTGCTGCTCGCCGCCCTCCGCCGCTTCCTCGGCGACGTGGCCTCCGGGCCCGCCCGACTGAGCACCTCGCTCCCGGCCCACCTGCTCGACTCATCCACCCTGCGCTGCAAGGCCAACCTCCTGACCCGGCTGCACGGCCTGGACGAACTCGTCGGCCCGGTCGACACACAGTCCGTCTACGTCACCATCGCCAACCCCCTCCATTCCTGAGCTGCGCCGTCGAACCACCTGAACCGCACCCCCGCACCACCTCACTCCCTCCAGCAAGGACCATGACCCACCCCGTCTTCTGAGAGGAGCGTCGCCGTGCCTCCCAACGACGCGAGCACCGACGCCGGAATCGACCCCGCCGCCTTGGTCGGCACCGACACGGCCCCCGGCGCCTGCCCCGGCGACGGGGACAGCGAGGACACGCTGGACCTGCGCCTGCCCGCCGAACTCCTCGCGCTGTTCGCGGTGACGGAGGAGACCCAGGGCGAGGCCGTCGGTGACGGGGGTGAGGGGGCAGCGCCGCCTGCCTGGTCCGCCTCCGTCACGACTGCCCAGCACCGAGCCACGGCCGGCGACGATCTCCTGGACCGCGTCGTCGACTGGGGGCCGATCACCACGGCCGCGGGCGTGTTCCAACTCGTCCCCGTGCGCGTCGAACAGGACCTTCCACTCATCAGCCGCTGGATGAACGACCCCGCCGTCGCCGCCTTCTGGGAGCTGGCCGGGCCCCAGAGCGTGACCGAGGAACATCTGCGGTCCCAGCTGGTCGGGGACGGGCGCAGTGTGCCGTGCGTGGGCGTACTGGACGGCACACCCATGAGTTACTGGGAGATCTACCGGGCGGACCTCGACCCGGTGGCCCGGCACTATCCCGCCCGTCCTCACGACACCGGGATTCATCTCCTCATCGGTGATGTGGCGGACCGCGGCCGAGGTCTCGCGACCACATGTCTCCGAGCCGTCGCCGATCGTGCCCTCGAGCGGCGGCCCGCCTGTGCACGCGTCATCGCGGAACCCGACATCCGTAACACTCCTTCCGTCGCTGCCTTCCTCAGCGCCGGTTTCCGGTTCTCCGCCGAGGTCGACCTGCCCGGCAAGCGGGCCGCCCTCATGGTCCGGGACCGGGCCTTGCGCGATCTGCTGTAACGCCACGCTGTGGTGTCGTCACTTTTGGTACACCGCTCGGGCGGCCGGGGTTCCCACTCGACGCGGAGCAATCTCGAACCGGTCACCCGACCTGCCCTTCGCCTCACCCACCGGACCCACGCCGCACCCCTCCCGATGCCGCCCAGCACATCTCCCACCCGATTCGCCCCCACCCGATTCGCCCCCACTCGATCCGCTCCCACTCGATCCGCTCCCACCCGATCCGCTCCCGACCGAGGACCCGAGGTCTTGATCCAGCCCCCCTCCACCTCCGTGATCACCCGTTTGTCAGTGCCGGGCCGTAGGGTGGTCGCGCTATGACGAAGCCCTCACTCCCCGAACTCCTGCACGCTGCCGTCACTGCCGTCGGCGGTACGGAGCGCCCCGGCCAGGTGACCATGGCCGAATCCGTCGCGGAGGCGATCGACGAAGGTTCCCACCTGCTGGTCCAGGCCGGCACCGGCACCGGAAAGTCGCTCGGCTATCTCGTGCCCGCTCTCGCACACGGGGAGCGCGTCGTGGTCGCGACGGCCACCCTGGCCCTGCAGCGCCAGCTCGTGGAGCGGGATCTGCCCCGCACGGTCGACGCCCTGCACCCGCTGCTGCGCCGCCGCCCGGAGTTCGCGATGCTCAAGGGCAGGTCGAACTACCTGTGTCTGCACCGCCTCCACGAGGGCGTCCCCCAGGACGAGGAGGAAGGCCTCTTCGACCAGTTCGAGGCGGCCGCGCCCACCAGCAAGCTGGGCCAGGACCTGCTCCGCCTGCGGGAGTGGTCCGACGAGACCGAGACGGGCGACCGCGACAACCTCACCCCCGGAGTCTCGGACCGCGCCTGGGCGCAGGTCTCCGTCTCGTCCCGTGAGTGCCTGGGTGCCACGAAGTGCGCCTACGGAGCGGAGTGCTTCGCCGAGATGGCCCGCGAGCGGGCCAAGCTCGCCGAGGTCGTCGTCACGAACCACGCCCTGCTCGCGATCGACGCCATCGAGGGCGCCCCGGTCCTTCCGCAGCACGAGGTGCTCATCGTCGACGAGGCCCATGAGCTGGTCTCCCGGGTCACCGGCGTCGCCACCGGCGAGCTCACCCCGGGGCAGGTCAACCGCGCCGTGCGCCGCGCCGCGAAGCTGGTCAACGAGAAGGCCGCCGACCAGCTCCAGACCGCCGCGGAGGGCTTCGAGCGGGTAATGGAGCTGGCGCTGCCGGGCCGTCTGGAGGAGGTCCCGGAAGATCTGGGCTACGCGCTCATGGCACTGCGCGACGCCTGTCGCACGGTGATCTCGGCGATCGGCGCGACCCGTGACAAGTCCGTCCAGGACGAGGACGCGGTCCGCAAGCAGGCGCTGGCCTCGGTGGAGTCGGTGCATGACGTGGCGGAGCGGATCACCAACGGCTCCGAGTGGGACGTCGTCTGGTACGAGCGCCACGACCGCTTCGGCGCGTCCCTGCGGGTGGCGCCCATGTCGGTCTCGGGACTGCTGCGCGAGAAGCTCTTCGCGGACCGCTCGGTGGTGCTGACCTCGGCGACCCTGAAGCTGGGCGGTGACTTCAACGGCGTCGGCGCCTCCCTGGGCCTCGCCCCGGAGGGAACTGAAGGCGAGGATGTCCCGCAGTGGAAGGGGGTCGATGTCGGCTCGCCCTTCGACTATCCCAAGCAGGGAATCCTCTATGTCGCCAAGCACCTGTCGCGCCCCGCGCGGGACGGCGACCGGGCGGACATGCTGGACGAGCTGACGGAGCTGATCCAGGCGGCGGGCGGCCGGACGCTCGGCCTCTTCTCCTCTATGCGGGCCGCCCAGCTCGCCGCCGAGGAACTGCGCTCCCGGATTCCCGAGTTCCCGATCCTTCTCCAAGGCGAGGAGACGCTCGGCGAGCTCATCAAGAACTTCGCCGCCGACCCGAAGACCTGCTTGTTCGGCACGCTCTCGCTCTGGCAGGGCGTCGACGTCCCGGGCCCCAGCTGCCAGCTCGTCGTCATGGACAAGATCCCCTTCCCGCGCCCCGACGATCCGCTGATGAGCGCCCGCCAGAAGGCGGTCGAGGACGCGGGCGGCAACGGTTTCATGGCGGTGGCCGCCACCCATGCCGCACTGCTGATGGCTCAGGGCGCCGGTCGTCTCGTACGGGCGTCGGGGGACCGCGGTGTGGTCGCCGTACTGGATCAGCGGCTGGCCACAGCGCGCTACGGAAGCTATCTGAAGGCGTCGCTGCCCGACTTCTGGTACACCACGGACCGTAACCAGGTCCGTAGGTCGCTGGCCGCGATCGACGCGGCGGCACAAGCTCAGGCGCAGGCCGAAGACGAGTGAGGGGTTGGCCTGCCCCGCAGCCAGGACGGGGCCAACCACCCCTGCAGCCGGGACAGGCCAACCACCCCTGCATAACCGAGCGTCGACCGGGTCGGGAAAAGAGCAGGGCCCCGGAACCGGCGCAGGGGTCCCGGGGCCCGGTCAGATCGGCGAGATCTGCCGCGCGGTGCTCACACGCGCCGCAGCACCGCCACGACCTTGCCGAGAATGGTCGCGTCGTCGCCGGGGATCGGCTCGTACGCGGAGTTGTGCGGGAGGAGCCAGACGTGGCCGTCCTCGCGCTTGAAGCGCTTGACGGTGGCCTCGCCGTCGAGCATCGCGGCCACGATGTCGCCGTTCTCGGCGACGGGCTGACGGCGGACCGTGACCCAGTCGCCGTCGCAGATCGCGGCCTCGATCATCGAGTCACCGACGACCTTCAGGACGAACAGCTCGCCGTCGCCGACCAGCTGCCGCGGGAGAGGGAAGACGTCCTCGACGGATTCCTCCGCGAGGATCGGACCGCCGGCGGCGATCCGGCCGACCAGCGGGACGTACGACGCGGCGGGCTTGCCGGCGGTGTCCGTCGGCTGCACCGAGGCGGCCTGGTCTGAGCCGCGCACCTCGTACGCGCGCGGGCGGTGCGGATCGCGGCGGAGGAAGCCCTTGCGCTCCAGCGCCATCAGCTGGTGTGCGACCGAGGAGGTGCTCGACAGGCCGACGGCCTGGCCGATCTCGCGCATCGACGGCGGGTAGCCGCGTCGCTGCACCGAGTCCCTGATCACCTCGATGACCCGGCGCTGCCGGTCGGTCAGCCCTGAGCTGTCCGCCCGGATGCCTGGAGGTCGGCCCGGCAGGGAGCGCTTGTGCCCCTCGGGATTCGCGGCTTCGTTCATCGCATGCACCGGCTCGAGTCGGCCCTGGGAGCGGTCCTGGGCAGTGATGGTGGCACTGTCTGCGGTGGTGGTCACGTCGGCCCCTCTCGATGGTCTCCCTGCTGGACAACGGTAGTTGCTTTCGAAAGGTTGCGCCAAACACACGTTCGAGTGAAAAATCGCGATTCACCTGACGTGATCATGTGTCTGGGTGTATGGCTAACGCGGTGCCTGGCGGACAAAAGGGTCCATTGCTGTACCCTTCACCGCCGGGGTGACGACCTCGCGGGTTGTTGCCCCAGTCTGCCATCCGGCGTCCGGACGGCCGGGACGTGGTCGCCATCTCTGCGCGAGTGCCACGACGCCTCCGTGTGGCGCTCACGGTATCTCCGCATGTGCCGTAACGGTACGGCTGTGCACGCCCGTGTTGCCGCAGTACTGCGGTCCACCGCTGCGGCCCGGTGGGGTCGGTCTCCACAAGTGCGACACGCGCGCCTGGCGTGTATGTATGAGCCAATCCCCACATCTAGTGGTTGGATTGCAGCAGCAGCCCAGAAGTTGTGGTCCCCCGGGTCTTCGGACTCCCAGCGATCGCCTATGCTTGGGGCTGCTTCGAGGGGCCCGTGAGGCCCACGAGGCTATTGAGTCTGCTGTGAGGAGGGTTGGAGTTCATGCACTGCCCCTTCTGCAGGCACCCCGACAGCCGTGTGGTCGACAGTCGTACGACCGACGACGGCACGTCGATCCGCAGGCGCCGCCAGTGCCCTGACTGCTCCCGTCGTTTCACGACCGTGGAGACGTGCTCGCTCATGGTGGTGAAGCGGTCCGGAGTCACCGAGCCGTTCAGTCGGACCAAGGTCATCAACGGCGTGCGCAAGGCGTGCCAGGGGCGGCCTGTCACCGAGGACGCGCTCGCCCAACTCGGCCAGCGGGTCGAGGAGGCGGTGCGGGCCACCGGGAGCGCCGAGCTGACCACCCACGACGTGGGGCTGGCCATACTCGGCCCGTTGCAGGAGCTGGACCTCGTCGCCTACCTGCGATTCGCCTCCGTGTACCGGGCGTTCGACTCGCTGGACGACTTCGAGGCCGCGATTGCGGAACTCAGGGAGACACGACGTCCCGGCGCCGACGACGATGACGCGCGCGCGGGGAGCCAGGAAGACGACAGCGGGCCCGGAGGGACGGCTCACGTCCCCGTGCCCGCCAGCGCCGCCGACTGACCGACGGACCGGATCCGGAATTCCAGGACCCCGGGTCCGGCCGCGCGGCGGCGACCGAAGACCTGTTGCGGGCGGCAGCACGAGATGCCCGCAACACCAGACAGAACACCGTGCCACGGGAACATCGGGGCACTTCAGGGCGTTTTAGCCCGTACCAGGGAGGCGGCATGACAGAGACGGCGAGCGGTCCGGCACGAGGTTCCCGCGCCAAGGGCACCAAGACGAGCAAGGGCCTGCGTATCGAGCGCATTCACACCACCCCCGGCGTGCACCCGTACGACGAGGTCCAGTGGGAGCGCCGTGACGTCGTCATGACCAACTGGCGCGACGGCTCTGTGAACTTCGAACAGCGCGGCGTCGAGTTCCCCGACTTCTGGTCGGTGAACGCGGTCAACATCGTCACCAGCAAGTACTTCCGGGGTGCCGTCGGCACCCCGCAGCGCGAGGTGAGCCTCAGGCAGCTCATCGACCGGATCGTGAAGACGTACCGGAAGGCAGGTGAGGACTACAAGTACTTCGCCTCGCCCGCCGATGCCGAGATCTTCGAGCACGAGCTGGCCTACGCCCTCCTGCACCAGATCTTCAGCTTCAACAGCCCCGTCTGGTTCAACGTCGGCACGCCCCAGCCGCAGCAGGTCTCCGCCTGCTTCATCCTGTCCGTCGACGACTCCATGGAGTCGATCCTCGACTGGTACAAGGAAGAGGGCATGATCTTCAAGGGCGGCTCCGGCGCCGGCCTGAACCTCTCCCGCATCCGCTCCTCCAAGGAGCTGCTGTCCTCCGGCGGCAACGCCTCCGGCCCGGTCTCCTTCATGCGCGGCGCCGACGCCTCGGCCGGCACCATCAAGTCCGGCGGTGCCACCCGCCGCGCCGCCAAGATGGTCATCCTCGACGTCGACCACCCCGACATCGAGGACTTCATCGTGACCAAGGTGAAGGAGGAGGAGAAGATCCGCGCCCTGCGCGACGCGGGCTTCGACATGGACCTGGGCGGCGACGACATCACGTCCGTCCAGTACCAGAACGCCAACAACTCGGTCCGGGTGAACGACGAGTTCATGAAGGCGGTCGAGCAGGGCGGCAAGTTCGGCCTCCGCGCGCGGATGACCGGCGAGGTCATCGAAGAGGTCGACGCCAAGTCCCTGTTCCGCAAGATGGCCGAGGCGGCCTGGGCCTGCGCCGACCCGGGCATCCAGTACGACGACACCATCAACCACTGGCACACCTGCCCGGAGTCCGGCCGGATCAACGGCTCGAACCCCTGCAGCGAGTACATGCACCTGGACAACACGTCCTGCAACCTCGCCTCGCTGAACCTGATGAAGTTCCTGAAGGACGACGGCAAGGGCAACCAGTCCTTCGAGGTCGAGCGCTTCGCGAAGGTCGTCGAGCTGGTCATCACCGCGATGGACATCTCCATCTGCTTCGCGGACTTCCCGACCCAGAAGATCGGCGAGAACACGCGCGCGTTCCGCCAGCTCGGCATCGGCTACGCCAACCTCGGCGCCCTGCTGATGGCGACCGGCCACGCCTACGACTCCGACGGCGGCCGCGCCCTCGCCGGTGCCATCACCTCCCTGATGACCGGCACCTCGTACCGGCGCTCCGCCGAGCTCGCCTCGGTCGTCGGCCCGTACGACGGCTACGCCCGCAACGCTCAGCCGCACCTGCGGGTCATGAAGCAGCACGCCGACGAGAACACCAAGGCCGTCCGCGTGGACGACCTGGACACGCCGATCTGGGCCGCCGCCACGGAGTCCTGGCAGGACGTGCTGCGTCTCGGTGAGAAGAACGGTTTCCGTAACTCCCAGGCGTCCGTCATCGCCCCGACCGGCACCATCGGTCTCGCGATGTCCTGCGACACCACCGGCCTCGAGCCCGACCTCGCCCTGGTCAAGTTCAAGAAGCTGGTCGGCGGCGGCTCCATGCAGATCGTCAACGGCACCGTCCCGCAGGCCCTGCGCCGCCTGGGCTACCAGGAGGAGCAGATCGAGGCGATCGTCGCCCACATCGCCGAGCACGGCAATGTGATCGACGCTCCGGGCCTCAAGCACGAGCACTACGAGGTGTTCGACTGCGCCATGGGCGAGCGCTCCATCTCCGCGATGGGCCACGTCCGGATGATGGCCGCGATCCAGCCCTGGATCTCCGGCGCACTCTCCAAGACGGTCAACCTGCCGGAGACGGCGACCGTCGAGGACGTCGAAGAGGTCTACTTCGAGGCCTGGAAGATGGGCGTCAAGGCGCTCGCCATCTACCGCGACAACTGCAAGGTCGGCCAGCCGCTCTCCGCGAAGACCAAGGAGAAGGAGAAGGTCGAGGTCACCGAGAAGACCGAGGCGACCATCCGCGAGGCGGTCGAGAAGGTCATCGAGTACCGCCCGGTCCGCAAGCGCCTCCCCAAGGGCCGCCCCGGCATCACCACGTCCTTCACGGTCGGTGGCGCCGAGGGTTACATGACGGCCAACTCGTACCCGGACGACGGTCTCGGCGAGGTCTTCCTGAAGATGTCGAAGCAGGGCTCGACCCTCGCGGGCATGATGGACGCCTTCTCCATCGCGGTCTCCGTCGGCCTCCAGTACGGCGTGCCGCTGGAGACGTACGTCTCGAAGTTCACCAACATGCGCTTCGAGCCGGCCGGTATGACGGACGACCCGGACGTGCGGATGGCGCAGTCGATCGTCGACTACATCTTCCGCCGCCTGGCGCTGGACTTCCTGCCCTTCGAGACGCGCTCGGCGCTCGGCATCCACTCCGCCGAGGAGCGTCAGCGCCACCTGGAGACCGGTTCGTACGAGCCGGCCGACGACGAGGTCGACGTCGAGGGGCTGGCCCAGTCGGCGCCGCGCGCCCAGGAACTGAAGGCCGTCGTCACGCCCAAGGCCGAGGTCGAGGCGGCCAAGCCCGCCCCGCAGCAGGCCCACACCAGCGCCGAGCTGGTGGAGATGCAGCTGGGCATCCAGGCCGACGCCCCGCTGTGCTTCTCCTGCGGTACGAAGATGCAGCGGGCCGGTTCCTGCTACATCTGCGAGGGCTGCGGCTCGACCAGCGGTTGCAGCTGATCATCAGTCCCTGACGAAGGAGGGGCGCCGACTCTGTGTCGGCGCCCCTTTTTCGTCGTGCCTGGGGTCAGGGCTGGTGGGCCTTGCCCATGGCGCGGGTGAAGGTGGCGGGGTCGTCCTCGAAGCCGTGGATACCGGGATGGAAGTCCCAGGTGCCGTCCTCCTGGCGGGCGAACTCCGCGACCGTGGCGGCCGTAGCGCCGAGGACGCCGCCGAAGTCGTCCGTGACCAGGTCGTGGTAGCCCTCCCGGATGCGCAGACCCGGGCTGGTCACGCTGACGAAGGTGCGCCGTCCCGACCGCTGCTGGATGACGACGCCGACCACCACGCGCGCGTAGCGGCTGTCGAGGCGGTCGAGTTCCACCGTCATGACCTCGTCCCAGCCGAAGCCCTTGCCGTCGTGGCTGTCGCGGTTGAGATAGATGGTGCCGTCGGGGGACCGGCTGTCGAAGTGCACGACGAACGCCGGATCGCCGTACGGATCGCTCGCCAGGTACGCCCCGGCGACAAGATCCAGATCGGTGGGCGGCTGCCCCGCCGGACTCGGATCCCACCTGAGTGAGATCTCGACCTTCCGGATCCCCTTGTTGAGGCCGTTCACAGACTCCCCTTCCCCGGTTCAACCTGCGCGTGCGGCCCGAACTGCTCGACAGACAAGGCCGATTGTCCATCCTGCCACGCGTGCGTGCGCCCTCGTGGGCGAGCAGTCGCCGCGAGGGCGGACTGTGCCATGCTCCGTGGCCTTACCATGGCGCGGTGCTGGTCAAGTGGATTCGCTGCACCGTGGTGGACCGCCGCGGTTTCGAGCGCGGGCAGCGAAAGTGGGCGGGGCTTCTGGGGGAGCCGGGGTTTCGGGGGCAGGGCGGTGGTTGGAGCCGGAGCCGGCCGGGGGTGGCGCACGTCGTCGCCTTCTGGGAGAGCCGTGCCTTCTACGACTCCTTCATGGCGCGCTCCCACGACCGGCTGGCCGCGTCCCAGTCGGGCACGTTAAAGGACGCCCAGGTCAAGCTCTTCGACCACCGGTTCGATGTGAAGACCGGCTTCGAGCCGCGTTTCACCGACGCCGACCTGCTGCGCGTCGCGCACTGCCGGGTGCACGAGGAACGTGCCGAGCACTTCACGCTGATGCAGGAGAAGGTCTGGAACCCCGCGATGGCGGGCTCACCCGGCATGGTCCGCGGGCTGTTCGGCGAGGCACCCGGCCATGAGTTCCTCGTCCTGTCGATGTGGCTGTCCGCCGCCGAGCACGGCAAATACCGTGCCGAACGCGTCGAGCGGCTGGCCCTGAGGGCCCAGACGGAGGCGGACGTCGCCGCTCTCACCGGCGACATCGTCCAGCTGGAACCCTCCTGGACGGTGTGATCATCACGGCACATTCCGGAAGGATCACTCCCGGAAATATGTGACCTACGCCGTATGGAGCCCGTACGGGTGCTCGCTGGGCCGTCACCCGATCTAGGGTCTTGGCATGGCACGACCACGGCGTATCGTCCTTGTCCGGCACGGCGAGTCAACGGGCAATGTTGATGACACCGTGTACGAACGCGAACCCGATCACGCGCTGGCCCTCACCGAGCAGGGCTGGCGGCAGGCGGAGGAGACGGGCAAACGGCTGCGCGAAGTGTTCGGCCGCGAGCAGATCAGCGTGTACGTCTCCCCCTACCGCCGTACGCACGAGACGCTGCGCGCCTTCCACCTGGACCCCGAGCTCATACGCGTCCGGGAGGAGCCGCGCCTGCGCGAGCAGGACTGGGGGAACTGGCAGGACCGCGACGACGTACGCCTGCAGAAGGCCTACCGGGACGCCTACGGCCACTTCTTCTACCGCTTCGCCCAGGGGGAGTCCGGCGCCGACGTGTACGACCGGGTCGGCGGTTTCCTGGAGAGCCTGTACCGCAGCTTCGAGGCCCCCGACCATCCGCCGAACGTGCTGCTGGTGACCCATGGGCTCGCGATGCGTCTGTTCTGCATGCGGTGGTTCCACTGGACGGTCGCGGACTTCGAGTCGCTGTCCAATCCCGGGAACGCCGAGATGCGGATGCTCGTTCTCGGGGACGACGGCAAGTACGCGCTTGACCGGCCTTTCGAACGCTGGCGAGATCCGGAACCGTACGGAATCACCGGATAGAGTGGACAGAGCGATGACCGCTGATTCCTCACCCGACGGGCGCCTGGGCCGCGCCCTTGCCAGTCTGCGCGGACTGTCCGTGGGAGACGCGCTGGGCTCCCAGTTCTTCGTGCCCGCGAACTACCCGCTGCTGAAGCGCCGTGAACTGCCGGCCGGCCCCTGGCAATGGACCGACGACACGGAGATGGCCTGTTCCGTGGTCGCGGTCCTCGCCGTCCACCACCGCATCGACCAGGATGCGCTGGCCCGCTCCTTCGCCGAGCACCACGACTTCGACCGCGGCTACGGCCCCGCCACGAACCGCCTGCTGCGGCTGGTCCGCGAGGGCGGCGACTGGCGCGAGCTGTCCTCCGCGCTCTTCAAGGGGCTGGGCTCGTGGGGGAACGGCGCGGCGATGCGGATCGCGCCCCTCGGTGCCTGGTACGCGGACGATCCCGAGCAGGCCACCCACCAGGCCGAGATCTCGGCGTACCCGACGCACCAGCATCGAGAGGCCGTCGTCGGTTCGATGGCCGTCGCGGCGGCAGCGGCGCTGGCCGCCGCCCCGGGCGGTCCGCCCACTGCCGAGGCGCTGCTCGACGGGGTGATCGCGCTGGTTCCGAAGAGCGCGGTCGGGGCCGGGTTGCGCCGGGCGCGCGACATGCTGGACTACGGCGACGCCGCGACCGTCGCTGCCGTGCTGGGCTGCGGCCGGCGGACGACGGCCCATGACACCGTGCCCTTCGCGCTCTGGTCGGCCGCGCGGTCCCTCGGTGACTACGAGCGGGCGTTCTGGACCACCGCGCAGGTCGGCGGCGACATGGACACCACGTGCGCCATCGTCGGCGGAGTGCTCGCCGCGGGCAAGGTGGGGACTCCGCCGTCGGAGTGGGTGCAGCGGACCGAGGCGCTGCCGGAGTGGGTTCCGGGGGTTTGACGGAGCCCGTTTCCGTGACTTTGCGGCAATCTCAGAACTCTCCGTGAAGCGTGGGAACTCTCTGTGACCACCGACGCGTTCTTCTGGCATCGGCTGTGCGAGGCGTGGGCTCGTGGGATCCACGGGTCCGTCCAGCCAGATGACGCGAAAGGGATGCGGGGGGTGGACGTGTACGTGGTGCTGGCGCTGGTGCTTCGGTTGCTGGGACGGGTGCGGATGACCGGGCCGTCGCCCTCGCCGTCGGTCCCCCGGGCGAGGTCCGGCCATCCGCGGTCCCGTGCGGCGCCGGCCGGATCAACCGGCCATCGGGCCCGCCGTGCCGGCCAGGGCTTCCAGGTCGCTCTTGCGGACCTTGATCACCAACCAGGCGGTGGCCAGGGCGAGGACGCCCATCGCGGCGGCCGCCACGAAGCCCATGGAGATGCCCTGGGTGAGCACCGCGTGCCCCCAGGGGCCGGGCATCTGGTGCGTCTCGGCGAACTGCGCCTTCTGCTCCGGCGATGCCTCGGCCATGAACCGCGGCAGCTGCTTCTCCGCCTCCTCCTTGCTGGCCGAGCCGAACACCGTGGTCAGGATGGACAGACCGAGCGCCCCGCCCACCTGCTGGGTGGTGTTGAGCAGTCCGGAGGCGGCACCGGCCTCGTGCTGGGCGACCCCGGAGACGGCGGTGATCGTCAGCGTCACGAAGTTCAGCCCCATGCCCAGGCCGAACAGCAGCATCGGCCCCAGCACTCCGCCCGCGTAGGAGCTGTCGGCGCTGATCAGTGCCTGCCAGGCCAGTCCGATCACGACGAGCGTCGAGCCGGCCACCATGAAGGGCTTCGGGCCCAGCACCGGCAGGAACCGCTGCGACAGACCCGCGCCGATGGCGATCACCACGGTCACCGGAAGGAAGGCAAGGCCCGCCTCGATCGGGGTGTACCCCAGCACGTTCTGCACGAAGAGCACGATGTAGAAGAACATGCCGAACATCGCCGCTGCCAGGCTCAGCATGATCACGTACGTGCCGGAGCGGTTGCGGTCGGCGAACATCCGCAGGGGAGTGATCGGCTCCTTGGCCCGCCTCTCGATGAACGCGAAGGCCAGCAGCAGAACCACCGCCGCGACGAAGGAGCCGATGGTCAGGCTGTCCCGCCAGCCCTCGTCGGCCGCCCGGATGAAGCCGTACACGAGGGACGCCATGCCCAGCGTCGAGGTCATCGCGCCCATGATGTCGAAGCGGCCGCTGTGCCGTTCGGACTCGTTGATGTAGAGCGGGGTGAGGACGGCGATCAGGATGCCGATCGGCACGTTGACGAAGAGCACCCACCGCCAGTCGAGCCATTCGGTGAGCATGCCGCCGGCGAGCAGTCCGATGGCGCCGCCGCCCGCGGAGACCGCGGCGAAGACGCCGAACGCCCGGTTGCGTTCCGGGCCTTCGGGGAACGTCGTGGTGATGAGCGCCAGCGAGGTCGGCGACGCGATGGCGCCACCCACGCCCTGCAGCACGCGGGCCGCCAGCAGCTGCCAGGGCTCCTGGGCGAGGCCACCGAGCAGCGAGGCGAACGTGAACAGCAGAATGCCGGTCATGAAGACCCGGCGGCGGCCGAGGATGTCACCGGCCCGGCCGCCGAGCAGGAGCAGACCGCCGAAGGTCAGCGTGTAGGAACTGACGACCCAGGTGAGGTCGGTGGTGCTGAACTTGAGGGCGTCTTGAATGTGCGGGAGTGCGATGTTCACAATCGTCGCGTCGAGGACCACCATGAGTTGGCAGGCCGCGATGACGGCGAGTGCGATGCCGGGACGGCCCGGCCTGCGGGCCGCACCTGGTTTCTGGTCCTGAATCAACTGAGAGGTTGTCACTATGGGTCCCCCACGAAGGCTTTAGTGAACGCTCGCGTTCACTGTCGCGTCAACGGTAGTGAGTCCCCAGTAGTGAACGCAAGCGTTCACTCAGCTTGTCGCCGCGTGGCGTTCCCCCTGTCGCTGCCGCGCGGTCTTCCCGAATCCCCTGAAACACCCACTCCCTTGTTCGCTGGAGACGCTGATGGTTACCTCGCGCTGGACGGCCGCCCCCGCTCAGGCGGCCTCGATGCGCCGGCGCGGCGCCGTGCTGGAACGCGCGATCCTCGACGCCACGCTGGAACAGCTCAGTACGGTCGGCTGGAACGGCCTCACGATGGAGGGTGTCGCCGCCGGCGCCCAGACCGGCAAGGCCGCGGTCTATCGCCGCTGGCCGTCGAAGGAGGACCTCGTCGCCGACGCCCTGCAGGCCGGGCTGCCCCGGATCGAGGCGGTGCCCGATCTCGGCAGCGTGCGCGACGATCTGCTCGCGCTGTGCCGTATGGCGCGGGACGCCATGTACTCGCGCCCCGGTTTCGCCCTCCGTGCGGTCATTCACGAATGCGACCAGGTCCAGGCGGAGCGGTTCCACAGCGTGATCTACGACGGTGTCGTGGAGCCCACCCTCAAGCTGATCCGCGAGGTCATCACCCGCGGAATAGAGCGCGGAGAGGTGCGCTCCGACGCCGCCAACGGATGCGTCTTCGATGCGATCCCGGCGATGATGATGTACCGCTCCAAGATGCGCGGAAGTGAATGGGGTGATGACGAACTGGCGGAGTTGATCGATCAGCTGATGATGCCGGTGCTCCGGCCGAGCGGGGGCTGAGCGGCTGGGAGGCGGCGCCTGGAGCCGTCAGGGGAAACCGGGGTACCGCCCGGTGATCCGGGCGGCGTAGGCTAAGGGCGCCATGCCGTACGAACCGCCTACTCACACCGTCGAGCGCTCACTCCGCGCCACGACCGGAGCGAAGATCATTGCCGGTGTCGACGAGGTGGGGCGCGGCGCCTGGGCCGGCCCCGTCACCGTCTGCGCGGCGATCACCGGACTGCGCCGGCCCCCCGACGGACTCACCGACTCCAAGCTCCTCACCCTCAAGCGGCGCACCGAGCTGGCCTTGGTGCTGAAGACATGGGTGACGTCGTACGCCCTGGGGCACGCCTCGCCGGAGGAGATCGACGATCTCGGGATGACGGCCGCGCTGCGGCTGGCCGCGGTACGCGCCCTGGAGGCGCTGCCGGTCCGTCCCGACGCGGTGATCCTCGACGGCAAGCACAACTACCTCGGGGACCCGTGGAAGGTCCGCACGGTGATCAAGGGCGACCAGTCCTGTGTGGCGGTCGCGGCGGCTTCGGTGATCGCCAAGGTTCAGCGCGACAAAATGATGGCCGAACTGGGTATCGACCATGCAGACTTCGGTTTTGCGGACAATGCCGGGTATCCGTCGCCCGTGCACAAGGCCGCACTGGAGGAGCGGGGACCCACCCCGTACCACCGCTTGTCGTGGGCGTATCTTGATGCGCTGCCCCAGTGGCAGCACCTCAAGAAGGTCCGCAGGTGGGCGGAACGGAGTGTTCCGGAGATCGAGGGGCAGCTCGGCTTCGATTTCTGACCGTTCTGTTCGCACTCATGTGCCACCCGTTCACGTGAGCCGCACCAACGTTTGATAAATATCAGCCCATGCCTCTCATTCCCGAGGAGCCTCAGATTCACGAGAGTGCCCAGGGTCCCCGCGCCACGCCGGCCAGTGGCCGCACCGCGCCGACCCCCCGCCCCGTACCCGGTCCGCGTCCCGCGGCTCCGTCGCGTCCCGGCCGTCCCGGGCCCCCGCGGCCCACGGCGCCGGCGCAACGCACGCCCCGTGACGTGCCCGTGGCCAAGCCCGGACCGGCCGGTCCGGCTGCCCCTGTCCCCGCACCGGCTGCGGCGGCTCCGCAGATCCAGCTGATCCCGGCCTCGGCCGAGGGCGCGCTGGACGCTGCCGAGGAAGCCGTCGACCTGCTGCTGGAGTCGGGCCGTGCCCCTGGTGACGTCCTGGTGATCACCACCGGCGAACAGCACCCGTGGGCCGCCCACGAGCTGTCCTTCGGCGAAGCCTCCTACTGGGCCCAGCACGACGCTGGCGACGACGTCTTCTACGCGGACGCCGCCACCGCAAGCCGTGCCGGCTCGCGCGCCGTCGTCGTGGTCGCCGTCAACGGCGGATCCGAAACCGCTGCCGCCACCGCCCTGCCCCTGGCCCTCGGCCGGGCCGGCGCCCTGCTGATCGTCTGCGGCGACCCGCAGCAGATCAACTCGGTGCTGGGCGCGGGCGTCTGAGCCGCCTCCGGCTTCCTCCGGAGGCGGGTCCGCCGGGGTGCCGCCGCGGCGCGCGGCGGTAGCAGCACAGGGTGGATTTCGGCGTGAGCGGGTGAGGGCTCGCTCGGCTCCAGCCGTCGCCATCGGGTCTTCCGGCCTGGGCGTCCATTGGCGCCATTAGGGCCCGGCGTCTTGTGGGGCGCCGACGTCTTGCGGGGCGCTGGCGTCTTGTGGGTCGCTCGGCATCCTGTGGGGCGTAAGAGGGCACGTGCGTCACGTACAGGCCGTGGTGGGCGGAGAAACGTTCCGGCCTCGGGAGGCTCAGCGAGCCGCCGCGCGGCGCAGCAGTTCCGAGGCGCCGCCGCCGGTGCGGGGGAGCGGGGGCGGTGACTCGGAGGTGGCGAACGGCTCCGGTATGGAGTCGACGCTGGGACGACGGCCGCCGCGCCCCTCGCCGAGCACCTGCCAGCCGTCCTGGGTCAGCGTGATGTACGCGCCGCAGCGCAGGCCGTGCAGAGTGCAGGCGTCCCGCAGGCCCCACATCCATGCTCCGTCCTCCGGCGTCCAACGCGCGTCTCCGTCACGGCAGTAGAGCAGGACGGCGGTGCGCACCGGGGTGCGGCGGCGCAGGTCGTGCGGGATGATCCGGCGCAGCTGGTCGAGCAGGACGTTGCGGAACATCCACCCGTCGGCGGGGGCCGGCCGGCGAGTGAACGAGGCACTTGCCAGCAGCCGCTCGTCCGGGTCCAGGACGGCCACGATCGCCGTCGCGGGCCGGGGGTGGTGCCGGGAGTGCAGTCCGCTGACGACCTCGCGGGGATTGCGCAGCAGGGGGATTCCGGCGGCGGCCCACTCCGCCGGCTCCAGCACGCGGCCCAGCGAGGTAGCGGACAGATCGTTGGAGGTCGACGTGGATGCCGCGGGGGACGGAGCGAATCCGAAGGTCACGGTCCTCCCTTCGGCTACGCGCCCACACTGCGGGCGGGGTGGAATCGGGGGAGCGCACACCGCGGCGGAGCCCTGCCGGACCACGGGCGAGCCGTGCGGGGAGCGGACTTCAATTCTTCCTGTCGAACTGGGTTGCGGCAACGAGCAATTGGGGCGACCGACCGATATAGGACGGCGTGCGTCTTATATCCCTACCCATTGCGTCACCTGGTGACGCGTGGGGTGCGACGCTCTTTGGAGGTGAGGGGGGCGCGGGGTGGCGGTAGAGGCCGCTCCGCGCGCCGTACGACGCCATGCCGCTGGTTACAAGCCTGGGGCGACACGCCGGTCGTGTCCACCGAGCAGTGATGCTGCGGCACGCGCGCTGGGCCGTGCGGGGCGGCCGGGGGCGGGCTGCGGAGTGGCTGACTGTCAGTGCCATCGGGTTGCATGGGGGTATGGACGAACTGGAACTCCGTGCCGAAGCCGATGCCATCCTCGGTCAGCTGGTCGGCGACCGGGACAAAACGGCCCGCCTGCGGGAGGACCAGTGGCAGGCGGTCGCCGCCCTGGTGCGTGAGCACCGGCGCGCCCTGGTGGTGCAGCGCACCGGCTGGGGGAAGTCGGCGGTCTACTTCGTCGCCACCGCCCTGCTGCGCAAGCGCGGCGCGGGTCCCACGGTGATCGTCTCGCCCTTGCTGGCGCTGATGCGCAACCAGGTCGAGGCGGCGGGGCGGGCCGGCATCCGTGCGCGCACCATCAACTCGGCCAACCCCGAGGAGTGGGACACCATCCAGGAGGAGGTCGAACGCGGCGAGACCGATGTGCTCCTGGTGAGCCCGGAGCGCCTCAACTCCGTCGACTTCCGCGACCAGATGCTGCCGAAACTGGCGGCCACGACCGGCCTGCTCGTCGTTGACGAGGCGCACTGCATCTCCGACTGGGGACATGACTTCCGCCCGGACTACCGCAGGCTGCGGGCGATGCTCGCCGAACTCGCACCCGGTGTCCCCGTGCTGGCCACCACCGCGACGGCCAACGCGCGCGTGACGGCCGACGTGGCCGAACAACTGGGCACCGGTGCGGGCGAGGCCCTGGTGCTGCGCGGCCCGCTGGAGCGGGAGAGCCTGCGCCTCGGCGTGGTCCAACTGCCCGACGCCGCCCACCGACTGGGCTGGCTCGCCGAGCACCTGAACGACCTGTCCGGGTCCGGAATCATCTACGCCCTCACCGTCGCCGCGGCCGAGGAGGCCACCGCCTTCCTGCGGCAGCGCGGCTTCGCCGTCGCCTCCTACACGGGCCGCACCGAGAACGCGGACCGGCTCCAGGCCGAGGAGGACCTGCTGGCGAACCGGGTGAAGGCACTGGTGGCGACCTCGGCACTCGGTATGGGCTTCGACAAGCCTGACCTCGGCTTCGTGGTCCACCTCGGCTCCCCGTCCTCGCCCATCGCCTACTACCAGCAGGTCGGACGGGCGGGCCGTGGCGTCGCCCACGCCGACGTCCTGCTTTTGCCGGGCAAGGAGGACGAGGCCATCTGGCGCTACTTCGCCGACACCGCCTTCCCGCCCGAGACCCAGGTCCGCCAGACCCTCTCGGCGCTCGCCGGAGCCGGGCGCCCGCTGTCCGTACCCGCACTGGAGGCGGCCGTGGACCTGCGGCGCAGCCGCCTGGAGACCATGTTGAAGGTGCTGGACGTCGACGGCGCGGTGAAGCGGGTCAAGGGCGGCTGGATCGCCACCGGAGCCGACTGGGTGTACGACACCGAGCGCTATGCCCGCGTCGCGCGCCAGCGGGCCGCCGAGCAGCAGGCCATGCGCGAGTACGCGAGTACGACCGGCTGCCGGATGGAGTTCCTGCGGCGCCAGCTGGACGACGAGGGCGCGACCGCGTGCGGCCGCTGCGACAACTGCGCGGGACCCTGGGCCGATCCCACGGTGACGGCCGAGGCGCTGACGGGCGCGGCCAAGGAACTGGACCGCCCCGGCGTGGAGGTCGAACCGCGCCGGATGTGGCCCACGGGGATGCCCGCCCTGGGCATCGAGCTCAAGGGCCGTATCCCCGCCGGAGAGCAGTGTTCCACCGGACGCGCCCTGGGCCGGCTCTCGGACATCGGCTGGGGCAACCGCCTGCGGCCACTGCTGGCCGAGAATGCGGAGGACGGCCCGGTCCCCGACGAAGTTCTGCGGGCGGCGGTGTCCGTGCTCGCCGACTGGGCACGGTCACCGGGCGGTTGGGCAACGGGCGCGGCGGACGCCCCGGCCCGGCCGGTGGGAGTCGTCGCGGTGCCGTCCCTGACCCGTCCGCGGTTGGTGGCCACGCTGGCCCAGGGGATCGCTGACATCGGGCGGATGCCGTTTCTCGGCACGCTGACCTACACCGGCCCGGGCGGTGCGCATGCGGTGCGGCGCAGCAACTCCGCGCAACGGCTGAGGGCACTGTCCGGCGCGTTCAGCGTGTCCGGGGAACTGGCGGAGGCGCTGGCGGGCTCTCCGGGCCCGGTGCTGCTCGTGGACGACTACACGGACTCCGGCTGGACACTGGCGGTCGCGGCCCGTCTGCTGCGGCGGGCGGGGAGCGGGGAGGTGCTTCCGCTGGTGCTGGCCGCGGCGGGCTGAGCCTGGTCGGGCTGAGGTTTGCCGGACGACCGCGCGTGCACGGCGGCCGAGGTCGGGTCGGCGGTCCTGACGCAATTGCCATGTCCCTGCTCGGAGTTATCCACAGGCTCAAGCGGAGATTCGCAATCCGCGAGATCGTCAATGCATGACGAATCACGGCGAAAACGCTGGAAACACCGAGAACGGCGACATCGTGGGGCACGAGACCCACCCCACCGACCAACTCGACTGCACCGCTTACGAAAACCACGGGGGCGACCGGCAGCTCACCCTGCGCACCCCCGCCGAACTGGCCGACGCGCTGCCGTATCTGCTCGGATACCGGCCCGAGGACAGCATCGTGCTGGTCGCCCTGCACGACCGCGACGGCCGCGGCCGCTTCGGCGGACGAGCCCGGCTCGGCATCCCCACCAACCCGGCCGACTGGCCCTCCGCGGCACGACAGTTGGCCCAGGGACTCGTCACCGGCAGCGAACGCCGGGGCGCCCGACCCGAGCAGATGGTGGCCTACGTCTGCAAGGAGCCCGAGCCGGGCGAGACCGGCCGACAGGTCATGGAGCGGCTACGGCCGCTGGCACAGAAGCTGCGCACCGAGTGCGGCCACCTCGACGTACCCGTGATCGAGGCCCTCTGCATCTCCGAGGGCCGCTGGTGGTCCTACTGCTGCGGGAACGAAGGCTGCTGCCCGTCCGACGGCACCCCCATGGGCCTGCCCGGCACCTCCGTGCTGGCGGCGGCCGCCACCTACGCTGGACTCCAGGTGCGCGGCACCCTGCGCGAACTGCGGGCCCGACTCTTCCCCTGGGAGGCCCCGGCCGCCGCCCTGGAACAGGAAATCGCCCTCGACACCGCCGGTATGGCCCTGGTCCCCAGGATCCTCGACGAGACAAGCCGCGGGGACGTTGCCGAGGAGACCCTGACACTGGCCGGGCGGATCATGGAACGCCTCGCCGGGGCATCCCCTGTCTCAGGCACCCTCACCGCGGACCTCCGCGACGATCAACTGATCACCCATGACGAAGCAGCCCTGCTCATTCTCGGCCTCCAGGACCGCACCACGCGCGACTGCGCCGCCGAATGGATGGAGGGCGACGAGGCGGCCCACGCCCTGCGCCTGTGGCGGGCCCTGGCCCGCCGCTGCGTCGGCCCCTACGGCGAGCACGCCGCGGCGCCGCTCACCCTCGCCGGCTGGGTCGCCTGGTCCACCGGTGACGAACTGGAGGCCCGCGAGGCCCTCGCCATGGCCCTCGGCGCCGACCCCGACTACCTCTTCGCCCGCCTCCTGCACCAGGCCTGCAACGAAGGGCTCGACCCCGAGTCCATCCGCCGCTGCCTGCGCGCGGCACGCACCGACCGAGCCCCCGCGCCGACCACCGCCGAGCCGGCCCGCAAACACCGTGCGCGTGCCGCCACTTCAGCCGCTGGGGCTTCCTCGGGACCCGCCGGCAGGGCCGGCCGCCGACCGGGGGCCAGGGTTCCGGGCCCGCGCACCCCGGTCAGCGGCACGCATCCCGGCTCGGGCCGAAAGCCCCGCACCACCCGAGCCCAGGGGAAGCGGCGCGACGCGGACAGGGAGACGGAGGGGGAGTCGTGACGGCGGGCGGGGTGGAGACCGGGGCCGAGGGCGAGTCGTGACAGCGAGTGGGGTGGAGACCGGGATCGGGGGAGTCGTGACGGCGGGCGGCGGGGAGACCGGGGCCGAGGGGGAGTCGTGACGGCGACCGCGGTGGACACCAGGGCCGAGGAGGAGGCGTCACCGTGAGCGGCGCGGACACGGGGAGAGGGGAAGTGGTGACCGTGAGCGGCGCGGACACGGGGAGAGGGGAAGTGGTGACCGTGAGCGGCGCGGACACGGGGAGAGGGGAAGTGGTGACCGTGAGCGACGCGGACACGGAGACAGACAGAGGGAGCCGTGACCGCGAGTAGCGCGAGCAGTGAGACGCAGGGGGAGAGTCATGGCCGCGAGCGACGCGAACACCAGGGCCCAAGGGGAGCCGTGACCAAGAACGACACGCCCCCTCCCACCCCATTCGGCCGCCCCGAGCGTGACTCCAAGGAGCGTCCCCCCGTTCACCTGAGTGGCGGAACAACCCCACCCGCCGTGCCGCCGACCTGCCCAGGTATCCCCGGATCCCGCACCCGGCGCCGAACACGCCCGAGGTCCACAGAGCGCAGAGGAAGCCGCCCCATGCACCAGCCGACTCCGCCCTCCGCCGCCGACCGCAACCGCCCACCCGCGGCCCGCCCGCCCGAACCCCCCTTCGGCCCGATCCACCTCGCACCACCGCTCCACACAGCCGACGCCGCGTCGGACACCCCCCGGCAGGCAGCCGGCTCAGTCGCAGGTAACCCCCGAACCAAGGCCCCCGCCCACTCCCCGTACCTCGCCCCCGCCCCGCACCTCGCCCACCCCCCGTACCTCGCCCCCGCCCCGCACCTCGCCCACCCCCCGCACCCCGACCACGCCCCGCACCCCCGCCGCCCCACCGACCTACCCCCCACCCACACCGCCCTGATCTGCGTAGCCCTCCCCGCTCTCGCCATCTCCACCGAACGAGGCCAGCTGACCGGCCGAGGGCTGGAAGGCTTCTACCGGGCGGGACGACGCCTGCTCTCCCGGTGCCAGGTACGCGTCGCCGGACGCGAGCCCCTCCCCGTGCACGCCCGGATGACCGCCGCGGACCAAGCACGTTTCGTCGGCACCCTCCGCGCCTCCCCGGACGCGGGCCCGGACCCCGACATCGTCGTCGAGCGCGTCCGTCACGCGGACGGCACCGAGCGGATCACCCTGCACAGTTCCGCCCCGCGCCCCCTGCGCCTCCCGGTCGAAGTCGCCCTCGGCACCGACCTGGCCGCCCTGGGAGCCATCGCGTCCGGCACTACCGGCCCCGAACTGCCCGCCACCGTCCACGACTCCGGCCTGCGCTGGACCTGCGCTTCCGGCAACGCGGCCGTCACAGCCCACCCCCCACCCACCGACGCCCTTGCCTCCGCGGGCCTGCTGCGCTGGGAGTTCGAACTGCCCCCTGGCGGCAGCGCCCATGTGGAACTGCGGGTACGGCCCAACGGAGCAGGCCCGCTCCGCACCGTGGGCCGGACATCGGCGACGACCCCGCTGGCCCCCGCCCGGGCCGCGGGTGACCACCCCGGCGTCCAGCCACTGCTGCACACCTGCGTCGAAGACCTCCAGTCCCTGCTGCTGCGCGACCCCGCCCACCCCATCGACATCCACCTCGCCACCGGAGCACCCTGGCGCTGCGGACTGGCTCCCGCCGAAGCCCTGGCCGCCGCCCGGATGGCCCTGCCCCTCGGTACCCGGCTCGCCGCGGGCACACTGCGCACCCTGGCCCGCACCCAGCTGCCCGGATCCGGACCCCGGTCCGGCATGATCCCCGGGCCGCGCAGGGACGCCGGCCCCCATCTGCCACCGAGTTGCACGGCCACCGAAGCCAGCCTGCTCTTCCCGGCCCTCCTCGCCGAAGCCCACCGTTGGGGGCTCCCCGAGAGGGACACCGAGGAACTGCTCCCTGCCGCCGAGAAGTGCCTGACCTGGCTGCGCAGAGCCGTGGGCGACGACACCTACCTCCGCGACCCCCACCCCGGCGGACCACAGCGCTGCGAAACGCAGGCCCAGGCCCACCGCGCGGCGCTGCTCGGCGCCGAACTGCTCGACACCTTCGGCAGACCGGGCGGCGCCGAGCTACGGCACTGGGCGAGGAATCTGCGGACGGCGTTCCAGCGGGAGTTCTGGATCGACGACCTGGGCGGTGGCCGACCCGCGGGCGCCCGCTCCCCGGACGGACGGCTCGTACCGCACCTGGGCTCCGCCACCGCCCACCTCCTCGACACCGGCCTGCTCGGCGGAGGCGAACAGGCGCCCGGGCTGCTCGACAAGGTGCAGACCGAACAGCTCGCCCGACTCCTCGGCAGCCCGGCCATGGACTCCGGCTGGGGCCTGCGCGGACTCGGCGCCAAAGAGGCCGGGTTCAACCCGTTCGGCCACCGCAGCGGCGCCGTACGGACCCAAGAGACCGCCATCGCCGTAGCGGGCCTGATCGCCGCAGGCTACGAGAGGGAGGCGACCGGGCTGCTGCGCGGCGTCATCGCGGCCGCCGAGGCATTCGGCCACCGGCTGCCGGAGATGTACGGCGGACTGCAGCGCACCGACGCCGGCGCCCCCCTCCCACACCCCGCGGCCTGCCGACCCGCCGCCACCGCCGCGGCGGCCGGAGTCCTGCTGCTGACCACCCTCGCCGGTATCCGCCCCGACGCCCCCGCCGGCACGGTCACCCTCCGCCCCGCGGCCGGCGCACCGCTCGGCGAGATCGTCCTCACCGGATTGCGTGTCGCGGGCGCCCCCTTCTCCGTACGGGTGGGCCGGCTCGGCCTCGCCATGGTGGAGGAGGCCGCCGACGGACTGCAACTGGGGGTGTGACCTCGTACGACAGCCCACCGGAACAGCGGACGCAAGACCGATGACGGACGAAACCGATCAGGGGACAGGCCAGCGAACGACACCCGCGACCCGGGTCACTGATCGAACTCGATCAGGGAAGCGACCGCCGAACGACACCCGAAAGACCGATCACCGACCGAACCCGATCAGCGGCCCCTGCGACCGGCGAAGGGAGTGTTTATCGTCAGGAAGACGACTATGATCGCCGCATGCCCTACGACCCGTCAGCCTTTCCGCCCTTCGCCGTCACTGTGGACCTGGTCGTGCTGACCGTGCGCCGCCATGCCCTGTGCGCGCTGGCGGTCCGCAGGGGCGAGCCGCCGTTCCAGGGCCGCTGGGCCCTCCCCGGCGGATTCGTCAGGGCCGACGAGGACCTGGCCCAGGCAGCGGCACGCGAACTGGCCGAGGAAACGGGCATGCGCGCCCACGACGCCGCCGTACCCGTCCCGGACAACGGCGCCCACCTGGAACAGCTCGCCACCTACGGCGACCCCAAGCGCGACCCGCGCATGCGCGTCGTCAGCGTCGCCCACCTAGCCCTCGCCCCTGACCTGCCCGCCCCGCGCGCGGGCGGAGACGCCAGCAACGCCCGCTGGGCCCCGGTCGAGGAACTGCTCCAGCAGGACGGCTACGGCCGCGAGGGCGAACCCGTCGCCCCGCTCGCCTTCGACCACGCCCAGATCCTGGCCGACGGCGTCGAGCGCGCCCGTTCCAAGATCGAGTACTCCTCGCTGGCCACCGCGTTCTGCCCCACCGAGTTCACCGTCGGCGAGCTGCGCCGCGTCTACGAAGCCGTCTGGGGCGTGGCTCTCGACCCGCGCAACTTCCACCGCAAGGTGACCGGCACCCCGGGCTTCCTCGTCCCCACCGGAGGCACCACCACCCGCCAAGGGGGACGCCCGGCGCAGCTCTTCCGGGCCGGCGGCGCCACCCTCCTCAACCCCCCGATGCTGCGCCCCGAAGTCTGAGACGAGCCCCCGGGAGCCCCAGGGTCTCGGGTCCGCACGCGAACGACGAACAAGGATCCGAGCACACCGACTGCCGCCCGGGGAACGGGCCTTGCGGTGCCCGAAAAACCCGACATAGCGCGCTATCTTGCTTCGGGTGATCCAGGCCTTCGGACTGACCAGCGACCCCCGCAAGGAGCTTCCGCCCGCCGTCGACGACGTCTCCTTCGAGGCACACGCGGGCCGTGTCACCGCGTTGCTCGGCGCCGCCGGCGCGGGCAAGACGACCGCGCTCAGACTCATGCTCGAACTCCAACACGGCCGCGGACTGACCTACTTCAGAGGCCGCCCCCTGCACCGCATCGCCCACCCCTCCCGCGAGGTGGGCGTACTCCTCGGTGATGTGCCGGGCCATCCCGCCCGCACGGTCCGCGGCCATCTGCGCATGCTGTGCGCCGCCGCCGGCGTCCCCGTCCGCCGCGCCGACGAAGTCCTCGAAGTCGTCGGCCTGGTCAGCCTGCGCGACGAACGGCTCGGCACCCTGTCCCGCGGCATGGACCGCCGCCTCGGCCTGGCCTGCGCCCTGCTCGCCGACCCCCACACCCTCGTCCTCGACGACCCCGCCGACGGACTCTCGACCCGCGAGAGCCGCTGGCTCCACGGCGTCCTGCGCGCCCACGCCACCCAGGGCGGCACGGTCCTGCTCACCACCGCCGACCCCAAGGAAGCCGCACGCACGGCCGACCGCGTCATCACCCTGGACCAGGGCCGGCTCGTCGCCGACCAGGACGCCGCCGACTTCGCCCGCACCCGCCTGCGCCCCCGCGTCGCCGTCCGCACCCCCCACGCCGTCCGCCTCGCGGCCCTCATCGCCAAGGACGCCCGTACGGCACAGCGCTCGGTGGAAGTCGTCCGCGAGGACGGCAACCGCCTCTCGGTGTACGGCAGTACCTGTGCCAACATCGGCGAACTGGCCTTCCGGCACGACGTCCTCGTGCATCAACTCGCCGACGAGGTGGGGGACATGGGGCCGGGAGCAGCGGCGAGGCAGGAAGCGGCCGACACCGTGGGGGAGACGGAGGCTGCGCAGGGATCCGGCGAGGAGCGGAACACCGGGCCCGCCGAGAACGGTCCGGGGGCCCCCTCCCCCCTCCCCTCCCTCCCACCCCCCATCTCCGTCCGCCCCGCCCCCTCCCCCCTCCGCCCCCTCCGCTACGAGATCCGCCGCGCCGCGGGCGTCGGTACCGGGTTCCTCACCGCTGCCGCCGTCCTCGTCGTGTCGGCCCTCACCGCGCTGGTGCTCGCGCGCATCGGGCACACCCCGCAGGCGCGGCTGCTGGCTGCCTGGCCGCGGGAGCTGCCGTTGCCGCCCGCGGCGCTCGGGGCGGGGTTGCTGGGCGCGCTGGCCTTCGGGGACGAGTTCCGCCATCCCGCGCTGGCGGTGGACCGTGGCACCGTGCCCCGCCGGCTGGGGCTGCTGGCCGCCAAGCTCCTCGTCTCCGGGGTCACCGCGCTGTCGCTGGCTTTTCTGACGGTGGGGTGCGATGCCGAAGTGCTGTACCTCGTATACGGACGGGAGGTGGCGGAGGTTCCCGCGGACTGGCTGTCGCTGGGGGTGAGTTGGATCGGACTGGTGGTGGGGTGCGCGTGGGCCGGTGTGCTGGCCGCGGGGGTGTTCCGGTCCACCAGTGCCGGGCTGGCCGCCGTGGTGGGGGTGCCCATGGTTGTCGTACCGCTGGTGCACAAGGTGCTGGAGGGGCCCGCGGTGCGGTCGGCCGCCGGATTTCCCGTGCGGCTCAGGGAGGTGCTGCTGATGCAGTGGCCCTTCGGGGGAGAGCGGTATCTGGCGGCTGCGGTACGTGTGGTCGCCCAACCCGTGGGTGGTGCGCTGATGTTGTCGCTGACCGCACTGTTGTGCGCGTATCTGCTCACGACCCTGCGCAGCAAGGTCCGATGACGACCGTCCGCCCGCTTTCAGCACCCCCTGTGCGCACAACTCCCCGGGGAAAGCCCATTTCTTTCCGATAAGGCGTCAATTGCGACGGGGTGAGCGATCACCCTTTCGTGTGCTTTTCACCAAAGACCTCAAGGGAGTTGAAGAGGGCGCCGACAAAAGATCCGTGAGTACCCTTGCGCACACCATGATGACCGCCGCCCGCACCGCCGACTCCGGTCTCGCCGGCCCGGGCGAACTCGACCGCTACCCCTACGCCGAGGCCCCTGTCGCCGACCGCGCCGCAACCCCCTCCTGGGAGGGCGCGGACCAGGAGCTGGGCCGCGTGGGCCGGCGCTCCGCGGGCCGCGGACGCGGACTGCACGGCCAACTCGTCCAGCAGCTCGGCCAGATGATCGTTTCCGGTGACCTGGGCGCCGACCGCCCGCTGGTGCCCGAGGAGATCGGCCAGCGGTTCGAGGTCTCCCGCACCGTCGTCCGCGAGTCGCTCCGCGTCCTGGAGGCCAAGGGCCTGGTCAGCGCCCGGCCGAACGTCGGCACGCGCGTGCGTCCCGTCAGCGACTGGAACCTGCTCGACCCGGACATCATCGAGTGGCGGGCCTTCGGGCCGCAGCGCGACGATCAGCGACGTGAGCTGACCGAGCTGCGCTGGACGATCGAGCCGCTGGCCGCGCGGCTGGCCGCCGGTCACGGCCGTGAGGACGTCCAGCAGCGGCTGGGCGACATGGTCGAGATCATGGGCCATGCCATGGCGCAGGGTGACGCCCTGACCTTCTCCCGGGCCGATGCCGAGTTCCACTCGCTGCTCATCCAGGTCGCCGGCAACCGCATGCTGGAACACCTGTCCGGGATCGTGTCGGCCGCGCTCCAGGTCTCCGGCGGTCCGGTCGCCGGGTGTGACCGGCCGAACGACGCCTCGCTCGCGCACCACGCCCGGATCGCCGACGCCCTGGCCGCGGGCGACGGCACGGGCGCGGAGACGGCGATGCGGCAGCTTCTGATGGTTCACCCCGAGGTGGAGCGCGTGGTGCCCGCCCCGCGCGAGCACTGAGCGCGCCCCACGGGCGGCGCGGCCGGCGATGCCTCCCCCCTCCTGCGGCATCGCCCGGCCGGCGGACCGCCTGCCGTCGGACCCCGCAGGATCACCCGGATCCGGCGGGGTCCGACGGTGCGGCGGGGCGAGGGCGCGGTGGCGTACGGCGGATGGGACCGGGAGACTGACCGCATTTGCCCGTATCTGACAGTTTTTGAGCGCTTACGGGGTGTGACTCGGGCCACGCAGATTGGGCGTAACGCTCGTGGGAGCAGCGCGATGACCTAAGAGGTGACAGCCGCGGAGGGAATACGGACGCCATACAAGGCGCTGTGCATCTTCCCGGCCCCCGCCCGCACCATCGGTCCATCCCCAGGCCGGTGGTCGGCTCCGGTCCGTTGTGGACGGGGCCGGAAGCCGTTTTCCAACGTTCCGAGAGGTTGTTCGTGTCGGCCAGCACATCCCGTACGCTCCCGCCGGAGATCGCCGAGTCCGTCTCTGTCATGGCGCTCATTGAGCGGGGAAAGGCTGAGGGGCAGATCGCCGGCGATGACGTGCGTCGGGCCTTCGAAGCTGACCAGATTCCGGCCACTCAGTGGAAGAACGTACTGCGCAGCCTCAACCAGATCCTCGAGGAAGAGGGTGTGACGCTGATGGTCAGTGCCGCGGAGCCCAAGCGCACCCGAAAGAGCGTCGCAGCGAAGAGCCCGGCCAAGCGCACCGCCACCAAGACGGTCGCGGCGAAGACGGTGACCGCGAAGAAGGCCACCGCCACCGCCACGCCCGAGACCCCTGCCGCCGAGGCAGCCGTCGAGGACGAGGCGCCCGCGAAGAAGGCCGCTGCCAAGAAGGCGACGCCTGCCAAGAAGACGGCCGCGAAGAAGACCGTCGCCAAGAAGACGGCGGCCAAGAAGACCACCGCCAAGAAGGACGACGCCGAGCTCGTCGAGGAAGAGGTCCTCGAGGAGGTCAAGCCCGGCGAGGAGCCCGAGGGCACCGAGAGCGCCGGCTTCGTGCTCTCCGACGAGGACGAGGACGACGCGCCCGCCCAGCAGGTCGCCGCCGCCGGTGCCACCGCCGACCCGGTCAAGGACTACCTCAAGCAGATCGGCAAGGTCCCGCTGCTCAACGCCGAGCAGGAGGTCGAACTCGCCAAGCGCATCGAGGCCGGTCTGTTCGCCGAGGACAAGCTGGCCAACGCCGACAAGCTCGCCCCCAAGCTCAAGCGCGAGCTGGAGATCATCGCCGAGGACGGCCGCCGCGCCAAGAACCACCTCCTGGAGGCCAACCTCCGTCTGGTGGTCTCCCTGGCCAAGCGCTACACCGGCCGCGGCATGCTCTTCCTGGACCTCATCCAGGAGGGCAACCTCGGTCTGATCCGCGCGGTCGAGAAGTTCGACTACACCAAGGGCTACAAGTTCTCCACGTACGCCACCTGGTGGATCCGTCAGGCGATCACGCGCGCCATGGCCGACCAGGCCCGCACCATCCGTATCCCGGTGCACATGGTCGAGGTCATCAACAAGCTCGCGCGCGTGCAGCGCCAGATGCTCCAGGACCTGGGCCGCGAGCCCACCCCGGAGGAGCTGGCCAAGGAACTCGACATGACCCCCGAGAAGGTCATCGAGGTCCAGAAGTACGGCCGCGAGCCCATCTCGCTGCACACCCCGCTGGGCGAGGACGGCGACAGCGAGTTCGGTGACCTCATCGAGGACTCCGAGGCCGTCGTCCCGGCCGACGCGGTCAGCTTCACGCTCCTCCAGGAGCAGCTGCACTCCGTCCTCGACACCCTGTCCGAGCGCGAGGCGGGCGTCGTCTCGATGCGCTTCGGTCTCACCGACGGTCAGCCGAAGACCCTCGACGAGATCGGCAAGGTGTACGGCGTGACGCGCGAGCGCATCCGCCAGATCGAGTCGAAGACCATGTCGAAGCTGCGCCACCCGTCGCGCTCCCAGGTGCTGCGCGACTACCTCGACTAGGCCGCGGTCCTACGGCGTACAAGGCCCGGTTCCCCGAGCGGGAGCCGGGCCTTTCGCCTGCCCGCGCGGGTGCGGGGCGCTGCGGAGTGGATCACGCTGGGTTTCTCAACGACAGCCCTGAGTGAGGAGTACGCATGCGTCGCCCCCTTGTCCGGGCGCTGGCCGGGCCGCTGGTCCTGGCCGCCGCCGCAGCCGTCATACCGCTCGCGTCCGCCGCTCCGGCGGCCGCCGACAACATCGTCGTCGGAGGGTTTCCGGTCGAGGCCTCCGACAGTCCCTGGACGGTGGCCCTCTCCAGCCGTGACCGGTTCGGGGGTACGCGCTCGGGCCAGTTCTGCGGCGGCGTGGCCGTCGGCCCGTCCACCGTGCTCACCGCGGCGCACTGCCTGGACGAGGACGTCCTCGGGGGGCCGCCGGGGCAGGTGACGGACTTCAGCGTCATCGCGGGCCGCACGGACCTGCGCACGAAGGAGGGCCAGGAGATCAAGGTCCGTGAGACATGGGTGAATCCGGGATACGACGACGCCACCAATGTCGGGGACTTCGCCGTGCTCACGCTCGCCGAGCCCTTGCCGAAGGAGTCGGTGATCGCGATGGCACCGGCCGGGGATCCGGCGTACAGGGCGGGCACCCGGGCCATGGTCTACGGCTGGGGTGACGCGACCGGCAGCGGCGACTACCCGTCGGGCCTGCGGGCGGCGCGCCTGCAGGTGCTGTCCGACACCCTGTGCCGGCAGGCGTACCCGGGCGGCGCGGGCGGCTCCTACAGCGCCGACAGCATGCTGTGCGCCGGCGAGGTGCAGGGCGGTCCGGACGCCTGCCAGGGGGACAGCGGAGGGCCGCTGGTCGCCGGGGGGCGGCTGGTCGGGCTGGTGTCCTGGGGAGGCGGCTGCGGCCGCGCCGGCAGCCCCGGGGTGTACACACGGGTGTCCCACGCCCTGACGACGCTGGGCTGGGACATCGGCACCGGCCGGGCCGACGGGGCCGCTGCGGGCCTCTGAGGGCCCCTGAGCGGCACGGCAACGCGTACGGGCGGCTGCCCCTGAAGGATCAGGGGCAGCCGCCCGTACGCCGGCCTAATGCCTGGAGCTGGCTCGTCGTGGACGCGAGTTGTCAGCGCTCTTCTTCGGAGGCGGTGGCTGGAGCGGCCGTCAGTCGCTCCGTCTCGTCCTGTATCTCAGCGGCGATCTTCTTGAGTCCCGGCTCGAACTTGCGGCCGTGGTGGGCGCAGAAGAGCAGTTCTCCGCCGCTCAGCAGGACGACACGCACGTATGCCTGAGCGCCGCAGCGGTCGCAGCGGTCGGCGGCCGTCAACGGGCTCGCGGGGGTCAGAACAGTAGTCACGTCGCCTCTTCTCTAGCTCGACGAGCTGTCGTACCAGGGTCAACATCCAACCAGCCCGAAAACGTTCCCGCTCGGGGCTTTTGCTTGAAAAAACTTTCCAGGCGGCCGGCTGTTGCCGGTTGGCGGCGAATGTGCCGTATTGCGTGTCTGTGTGTCGTACGGGTTCGCGCTGTCGGTAGTGGTCGGTCCTCCCGGCTGGATTGCCGGTTTGTTCATGAGGACGTGCCCGGAGCCTAAATGGTTCATGCCCCGAAGGGAACGTGATATGTACTTCACTCCATCGAGTGATCGAACACCTATGCGACCGTGCACTAGTCTGCCCGGAGACGAGGGTGGCGTTACATCGGCTCTACCAGGCCTCGGTACCCTCTGAGCGGCAACCGAAGCCGCGCCCTTACCCCAAAGGGCACCATCTGAAATTCAGCGAGGAGCGAACCGCGTGACCGCCGAGACGTCCGTGCCGTCCACAGCGCTGCTGGCAGGAGCAGACCGGGACGGTTCCAACTACACCGCGCGGCACCTCCTCGTCCTCGAGGGACTCGAGGCCGTGCGCAAACGCCCGGGCATGTACATCGGCTCGACCGACAGCCGCGGTCTGATGCACTGCCTCTGGGAGATCATCGACAACTCCGTCGACGAGGCCCTCGGGGGCTACTGCGACCACATCGAGGTCGTCCTCCACGACGACGGCTCGGTCGAGGTCCGCGACAACGGCCGGGGCATCCCCGTCGACGTCGAGCCCAAGACCGGCCTGTCCGGTGTCGAGGTCGTCATGACCAAGCTGCACGCGGGCGGCAAGTTCGGCGGCGGCTCCTACGCGGCCTCCGGCGGCCTGCACGGCGTCGGCGCCTCCGTGGTGAACGCCCTGTCCGCCCGGCTCGACGTCGAGGTGGACCGCAGCGGCCACACCCACGCCATCAGCTTCCGGCGCGGTGTCCCCGGAGCCTTCGCCGCCGACGGGGCCGACGCCAAGTTCGAGGCCAAGAGCGGACTGCGCAAGACCAAGAAGATCCCCAGGAACCGCACCGGCACGCGCGTGCGCTATTGGGCCGACCGCCAGATCTTCCTCAAGGACGCCAAGCTCTCCCTGGAGAACCTGCACCAGCGGGCCCGCCAGACGGCCTTCCTGGTGCCCGGCCTGACCATCGTCGTGCGCGACGAACTCGGCCTCGGCCAGGACGGCAGCAAGGGCGAGGAGTCCTTCCGCTTCGACGGCGGCATCAGCGAGTTCTGCGAGTACCTCGCCGTCGACAAGCCGGTCAACGACGTCCTCCGCTTCTCCGGCCAGGGCACCTTCAGGGAGACCGTCCCGGTCCTGGACGAGCACGGGCAGATGACGCCCACCCAGGTCACCCGCGAACTCGACGTCGACGTCGCCATGCGCTGGGGCACCGGATACGACACCACCCTGAAGTCGTTCGTGAACATCATCGCCACCCCCAAGGGCGGCACCCATGTCGCGGGCTTCGAGACGGCCGTCACCAGCACGATCAATGAGGTGCTGCGCGCCAAGAAGCTGCTGCGCGTGGCCGAGGACGACATCGTCAAGGACGACGCCCTGGAGGGCCTCACCGCCGTCGTCACCGTGCGCCTGGCCGAACCTCAGTTCGAAGGTCAGACCAAGGAGGTCCTCGGCACCTCGGCGGCCCGCCGCATCGTGAACGCCGTGATCACCAAGGAGCTCAAGGCGTTCCTGACGTCCACCAAGCGGGACGCGGCCGCCCAGGCCCGGGTGGTCATGGAGAAGGCGGTCGCCGCCGCCCGTACGCGCATCGCGGCCCGCCAGCACAAGGACGCCCAGCGCAGGAAGACGGCCCTGGAGTCGTCCTCCCTGCCCGCCAAGCTCGCCGACTGCCGCAGCGACGACGTCGAGCGCAGCGAGCTGTTCATCGTCGAGGGAGACTCCGCGCTCGGCACCGCCAAGCTCGCCCGGAACTCCGAGTTCCAGGCGCTGCTGCCGATCCGCGGCAAGATCCTCAACGTCCAGAAGTCGTCCGTGACCGACATGCTGAAGAACGCCGAGTGCGGCGCGATCATCCAGGTCATAGGAGCGGGCTCGGGCCGCACCTTCGACATCGACGCGGCCCGCTACGGCAAGATCGTCATGATGACCGACGCCGATGTGGACGGCTCGCACATCCGGTGTCTGCTGCTGACGCTGTTCCAGCGCTACATGCGGCCCATGGTCGAGGCGGGACGCGTCTTCGCGGCCGTACCGCCGCTGCACCGGATCGAGCTCGTCCAGCCCAAGAAGGGGCAGGACAAGTACGTCTACACGTACTCGGACCGGGAACTGCGCGACAAGCTCATGGAGTTCCAGACCAAGGGCATCCGCTACAAGGACTCGATCCAGCGCTACAAGGGCCTTGGCGAGATGGACGCCGACCAGCTGGCCGAGACCACGATGGACCCGCGCCACCGCACCCTGCGCCGCATCAACTTCTCCGACCTGGAGGCGGCCGAGCAGGTCTTCGACCTGCTGATGGGCAACGACGTGGCGCCGCGCAAGGAGTTCATCTCCTCCTCCGCGGCGACCCTGGACCGTTCGCGCATCGACGCGTAGGCGCCGCGCCCGGCGGGAGACGGGGTGGGCACGGCACAGGCCATGCCCACCCCGTTTTACGGCTTCCTCCGGGACAAATCACCTGATGGGGTGAAAGGCGAGGGGAACAAGAGTCGGGGATCTTCCCGTTCTGTCCATCCTTGGGCATGCAGTCAAGCAACGGTCGCTCCCACGCGCGCGTGCCCTACGACGACCCCTGGTACGACGCGCTGGCCTCCGGCTGGGGTGAGGCGGACGCCGGTGCCGACGCCGTCCCCGAGCCCCGCGAGGAGGGCGCGAGGGCCGCGGCCGACATCTACCTGGAGGTGCAGCGCAGCGCCGCCTTCCAGGAGGTGCGCAGCCGGTACCGGAGGTTCGTGATGCCGGCCGTCATCGGCTTCCTGGCCTGGTACATCGGCTACGTCGTGGCCGCCACCACCGCACCGGGACTGATGGCCCGGCCCGTGGCCGGCGCGGTGAACGTGGCGATGCTCGCCGGCCTCGGGCAGTTCCTCTCCACCTTCCTGCTCACCTGGGCCTACGCCCGGCACGCGCGCCTGCACCGGGACCGCCCCGCGCTGGACCTGCGCTGGGACACCCAGGAGCTGACCCGGACCGCGAGGGGCGGCCACTCGTGACGGGCGATCATCAGACCCTGGCGCTGCTGCTGTTCAGCGCGTTCGTCGCGGTCACCCTCGCGATCACGACCTGGGTGAGCCGCCACCGCCACGGGTCGGCCGAGGAGTTCTACGCCGGCGGCCGGCTCTTCTCGCCGATGGAGAATGGTTTTGCCATCGCGGGCGACTACATGTCGGCCGCCTCCTTCCTCGGCATCTCCGGACTCATCGCGCTCTACGGCTACGACGGACTGCTCTACTCGGTGGGCTTCCTCGTCGCCTGGCTGGTCGTGCTGTTCCTGGTCGCCGAACTGGTCCGCAACTGCGGCCGGTTCACCCTGGCCGACGTCGTCGCCGCGCGGATGCGCGAGCGGCCCGTCAGGATCGCGGCGGGAACTTCCTCGGTCACCGTGTCCGTTCTGTATCTGGTGGCGCAGATGGTGGGTGCGGGCAGCCTGGTCGCGCTGCTGCTCGGCGGCCAGAGCGAGGCGGCGCGGACCTGGACCGTCATCGGCGTCGGCGCGCTCATGGTCATCTATGTGTCGTTGGGAGGGATGCGAGCCACCACCTGGATCCAGATCGTCAAAGCGGTCCTGCTGCTCGGCGGCACCATCACCCTGACCGTGCTCGTCCTGGTGCGCTTCCACGGTGACTTCGACGCCCTGCTGCTCACCGCGGCCGAACGCAGCGGCCACGGCGCATCGTTCCTCGCGCCCGGACTCAAGTACGGCGCCGACTGGACCGCCCGCTTCGACTTCATCAGCCTCGGCATCGCCCTGGTGCTCGGCACCGCGGGGCTGCCGCACATCCTGTCCCGCTTCTACACCGTGCCCACTGCCCGCGCGGCCCGGCGCTCGGTGGTCTGGTCGATCGGACTCATCGGCAGCTTCTACCTGATGACGATCGTCCTCGGCTTCGGCGCCGCCGCGATCGTCGGCACCGACGTGGTGCGCGGCTCGAACGCCGCGGGCAACACAGCCGTACCGCTGCTGGCCCTCGATCTGGGCGGCGGGCCGGAATCCGCCGGTGGAACGGTTCTGTTCGCGATCGTCGCCGCCGTCGCCTTCGCCACCATCCTCGCCGTGGTCGCCGGGATCACCCTCGCCTCCTCCGCGTCCGTGGCCCACGACCTGTACGCGTCACTGCGGCGCCGGCGCTCCGCACCGCGCAGTGAGGTCGCCGTCGCCCGGGTCGCCGCGGTCGGCATCGGCGTCGTCGCCATCGCCCTCGGCCTGCTCGCCCGCGACCTCAACGTCGCCTTCCTGGTGGGCCTCGCCTTCGCCGTCGCCGCGTCCGCCAACCTGCCCGTGCTGCTCTACTCCCTGTTCTGGCGCGGCTTCACCACCCGCGGTGCCGTCTGGTCGGTGTACGGCGGCCTGATCCCGGCCGTCACGCTCGTGCTGCTGTCGCCCGTGGTGTCCGGCAGCCCCGACTCCCTGTTCCCCGGCGTCGACTTCCAGGTGTTCCCGCTGCAGAACCCCGGCATCGTCTCGATCCCGCTCGGCTTCCTCGCCGGCTGGCTCGGCACCGCCACCTCCGGGGAGGTCCCGGACGAGGCCAAACACGCGGAGACCGAGGTGCGGTCGCTCACCGGGGCGGGGGCGGCCTAGCCGTAACGGCGCCGCCGGAGACAACGACGCGCCGGATCCGTATGGACAGGGGGTACGGCCGCTTCCCCGCCCCCACCGCCGGCCGTGCCCTCAGGCGCGGGTCGCCCACACGTAACGGTGTTCCGGGCGGCCCGCGTCCCCGTACTTGAGGGTGAGCCGTGCCCGGCCCGTGCGCTCCAGGAGCTTCAGATAGCGCTGGGCGGTCTGGCGGCTGATGCCGGTGCGCTCCGCGATCTCCTGGGCGGACAGGGGGCCTTCGGCGCCGATCAGGCAGCGACGGACGACGTCGGCGGTCGTGGGGGAGTGGCCCTTGGGCAGCGCCGGCTCCGACGGCGCGGACAGCGCGCCGAAGATCCGGTCCACCTCGGCCTGTTCGGCCTCGCCGCCGCCGTCGAGGGTGCGGCGCAGCTCCGCGTACGCCTCCAGCTTGGCGCGCAGGCCCGCGAAGGCGAACGGCTTGACCAGGTACTGGAGCGCGCCGTGCCGCATCGCCTCCTGGACGGTGGAGACGTCCCGGGCCGCCGTCACCATGATCACGTCGGCCCGGTGGCCGCGCCGCCGCATCTCCCGGACGACCGACAGACCCGTCTCGTCGGGCAGGTAGTGGTCCATCAGGACCAGGTCCACCCGGGGCAGCTCCTCGACCCGCCGCAGCGCCTCGGCCGCGCTGTGCGCCTCGCCGGCCACGTGGAAGCCCGGCACCTTCTCCACGTAGGCGGCATTGACCTGCGCGACCCGTGTGTCGTCGTCCACGACCAGGACCTCGATCATCGCGACTCCCTCTCGGCGGTGCGGTGGGCCAGGGGCCCGGTGAGGGCCGGTTCGGCGCCCGGCTCGGTGAGCGCCTCGGGCAGGACGACGGTGAACTCCGCGCCGCCCCCGTGCGCCTGGTCCACGGTGACGGCGCCGCCCTGCCGTTCGGCGAGCCTGCGCACCAGGGAGAGACCGATCCCGCGCCCCCGATGGGCCGGTGCCTCCTTCGTGGACCAGCCCTCCGTGAAGATCAACTCGCGCTGCGCGGCCGGGATGCCCGGCCCCGTGTCCCGCACCCGCAGGACGGCCGCGCGCCCCTCGGTGCGCAACTCGACCTCCACGCGCGCGTGCGCCGTCCCCGCGACCGCGTCCAGGGCGTTGTCCACCAGGTTCCCGACGATCGTGACGATGCCCCGGGGGTCGATCAAGCGGTCCGGGAGCCACGTCCGCTCCGACACCAGCAGCGCGACCCCGCGCTCCGCCGCCACGGTCGCCTTGCCCACCAGCAGCGCCGCCAGCAACGGGTCCTGGATCTTCTCGGTGATCTGTTCCGCGGTCACCCTGTGGTCGCCCACCACCTCGCCGACGAACTCCATGGCGTCGTCGTACATCTCCAGCTCCAGCAGCCCGAGAAGCGTGTGCATGCGGTTGGCGTGCTCATGGTCCTGGGCACGCAGGGCGTCGATCAGACCGCGCGTGGAGTCCAGCTCCCGCCCCAGCTGCTCCAGCTCCGTCCGGTCGCGCAGAGTGGCGACCGCGCCGCCGTCGTCGGTGGGCATCCGGTTGGCGACCAGGACGCGCCGGCCGCGCACGGTGAGCAGATCGGTGCCCGTGACCCGCCCGGCCAGCACATCGGTCGTACGGCCTTCCCCGAGCGCCTCGTCCAGGGAGCGGCCGACGGCCTCCTCGCCGATGCCGAGCAGGCGGCGCGCCTCGTCGTTCAGCAGCCGGACCCGCCCCGCGCGGTCCAGGGCGACGACGCCCTCCCGGATGCCGTGCAGCATCGCCTCGCGCTCCGCGAGCAGCGCCGAGATGTCGGAGAAGGCCAGGTCACGCGTCTGCCGCTGGACCCGCCGAGAGATCAGCCAGGCGGCCAGCGCGCCGACCGCCAGGGCACCGCCCGCATACGCCAGCAGCTCCGGTATCGCGTGGATCAGCCGGGCCCGGACACTGTCGTACGCGATCCCGACCGAGACCGCGCCCACGATGTCCCCGTCGCTGTCGCGCAGCGGCACCTTGCCGCGGGCGGTGCGGCCGAGGGTGCCGTCGTCGATCTGCATGACCTCGTGACCGGCCAGGACCTGCCCGGGATCGGTGGACACCGTCCTGCCGATCTCGCCGGGCGTGGGGTGCGACCAGCGCACGCCCCGCCAGTCCATCACCACGATGTACTCGGCCCGGGTGGCCTTCCGGATCCGCTCCGCCGCCCCCTGGACGGGGCCGCCGGCCGTCGGGGGCGTGGCCACGACGTCCTCGGCGATCTGCGGCTGGACGGCGGTGGTCTGGGCGATGGCGAGGGCCCGGCGCATCGCCTGGTCGTCCAGCTGGTTGCTGAGCGGGGCGAGGAACAGGCCGGTCGCGAGCACCGCGACGCCCGCCGCAATGGCCACCTGCATCAGCAGCAGCTGCGAGAACATCCGCCGCGGCAGGCCGAGGCGCAGGCGGCGCGCGGGGGCAGTGGGGCTCATACCCCAGACGGTACGTGGACGCGCCGGGAGCACCGAAGGGGGTGTGGCAGGTATCTCTTGATCAATGATGGACGCGGGATCTTTTGATCAATGGTGGACGGGCCTGTTCGCGGAGGAAGTCGCCCACGGCCGACCAGGCAGGTCAGCCCGCCAGTGCCGTCGCGGTCGCCAGCTCCCGCACCGCGACCACGTCCATCTGCGCCGGCGAGCCCAGCACCGAGGTTCCGCAGCTCTCCGCGCGGGGCGGCAGCGCGGCCCCCTGGGTGACGACCACATGCCAGTGGCGTCCGTCGGTGTGCGCGACGGTCACCGTCCAGCGCGGCGCGGCGCCCTCCGTACGGACGACGCTCAGCGCGTTCACCGCGTACTCGCCCAGGGCCCTGCGCACGGCCAGCTCGGCCGCCTGCCCCGGCCGCTCCCAGGCGGAGCTTCCGCGGCATCCCTCGACGACGACCCGGCCCGCCCGCACCTGGCGGAGGATCTCCCGCACGGAGTGCGCGTCGGCCCGGCCGTAGGCGTAGCCGTACGGCAGGACCAGCAGCGTCGGCGAGAAGCGATGTCCACCCAGATGGGTGACCTCCCAGACGCCGCCTACGCCGGAGGCGGCCAGCTCGGCGGCGAGGGGGCGGCCGAGGAGGGCGCAGCAGCGGTCCCGTTTGCCGTTGGTGCACACCAGCGCGAGCGGGTCGCCCGTGTACGGGCCCGCCCCCAGCGCCGAGTCGAAGGAGCGGGCGTCGCCGCTGCCGAGCGCGGCGAAGTCGAGGTCGAGCAGCCGCCGCGGATCGCGGACCGCCGCGCCGTGCAGCCAGGCATGACCCGGGGCGGTGTGGGCGGCGTACACCTGCCGCTCGACGGTTGTGCCGCCGTCGGCGTGCCGCCTGGGGCGGCGGATGAGCGCCACACGCACACCGGTGTTCTTGGCCGCCGCTTCCAGGGCGCGGCCCAGTGCGGGGTCCAGATGGCTGGAGGTGAGCGCCTTGGCACCCCACGGGCCGGGCTGTTCCATTAGCAGCCAGGTCCTCGCGGTGGCCGCGGTGCCCGCGATGGGCTCGCCGAGGTCCCGGGAGTCACTTGAGCAAGTACTCACAAAGGTGAGCCTAACCTGAGTTGATCCGGTGTGGCTCACCGAACCGCTCGTGTCCTGCCCCGGCAATGGTTGCGTCCTACTCCGGCAAGGGTTGCGGGGGCCTCGGGCCCACGTAGTGACCGCTGGGGCGCATCCGCAGCGGGCGCTCGCCGTACTCCTCCAGGGCGTGGGCGATCCAGCCCGCCGTCCGGGCCACGGCGAAGATCGTCTCGCCCGCGGTGGCGGGCATACCGCTGGAGGCGGTGAGCACGGCCAGCGCCAGGTCGACATTGGCGTGCAGCGGCGTGTGGCGGGCGGTCGTGGCGACGATGTCACGGGCCGCCGCGAGCGCGGGTGCGGCCCGCGGGATCTCCTCCAGCAGCCCGAACAGCACGCGCGCGCGGGGGTCTTCGCCCGGGTAGAGCCGGTGGCCGAGTCCCGGGACGCGGCGGCCGGCCCGCAGCTCCTCGGCGATCACCGGGGCCGCGTCGCCGCGGTCCAGGACGTCCAGCAGCATCCGGTGGGCAAGCCCGCTGGCGGCGCCGTGCAGGGGGCCTTCGAGGACGCCCAGGCCCGCCGAGACGGCCGCGTAGGCGTGGGCGCGGGCGGACGCGGCGACGCGCACGGCGAGCGTCGAGGCGGCGAGGTCGTGGTCGACCAGCAGGGCCAGCGCCGTGTCCAGGGTGCGCAGCGAGGCCTCGTCCGCCTCGTGACCGCTGAGCCGGGCCCACAGCCGGTGCGCCAGCGGGCCCGCGTCGCGGTGGTCGCGGCGCACCGGCGGCAGGGCGGCGACGAGGGTCGGGATGAGACTGCGCGCGGTGCCCAGGACGGCGTCCTCGGACAGGTCGAAGCGCAGCGGGTCCACCGTCGCGGCGGCGATGGCCGCGACCCTCAACCGGTCGGTGGGCCCGGCGTGTTCGGGCAGGGCGTCCACAGCACGGCGGGCGGCGGCGACCGTGGCCTCGGGGGCGGCGAAGGCGATGCCGGGGCGCAGCAGGCCGGTCCACAGCCACTCGGCGACCTCCTCGTAGGAGTGCCGGACGGCGAGTTCAGTCGCGTCGACGCCCCGGAAGTAATACCGGTCCGTATCGATGAACGTGATGCGGGTGCGCACCGAAAGCTCACCGCCCGACCCCGAAGTCCCGCTGCTCTCACGCCGGTTGCGCCGGGCGAGCGCCTCGACCTCCTGCGCGTCGAAGGTGCTGCCCCGGCCGCTGGGCACCCGCCGGCTGCTGAGCTGGCCGCGGCTGACGTACGCGTACACGGTCTCGGGCTTCACGCCGAGCAGTTCGGCGGCCTCCTTGGTGGTCAGCCGACGGGGCGGGTGAGGGGAGCCGGGCTCTTGATCGCGCATGGGGGTCACCGTATCCGCTGGACGACATATTGACGGATGTATTGATTGAATCAATATTGACAGAGATTGAGTCAAGCATGGACAGTCGAATCAAGTCCAGGGAGGAAATCATGTCCGTCAACAGGTCGGCCCCTGCTCTCGTCGAGGCGCCGCGAGGACTCGCCGGCGTCGTCGTCACCGACACCGCCATCGGTGACGTCCGAGGGCTGGAGGGCTTCTACCACTACCGCCAGTACTCGGCCGTCGACCTCGCGCAGACCCGCGCCTTCGAGGACGTCTGGCATCTGCTGGTCCACGGCGAGCTGCCGGACGCCGGGCGTGCCGCGGCCTTCGCCACCGAGACCGCGGCGCTGCGGTCGCTGCCGGACGAGGTCCGCGCGGTCCTGCCCGCCATCGCCGGGGCGAGCGGAGGCGCGGGCGGCTCCGGCCCGCTGGCCGGCATGCGCACCGCGCTGTCGCTGCTCGGCGCGGTGCGGGGCTTCCGGCCGGTGTACGACATCGACGCGGACGAGCGCCGCCGGGACGCGCTCGCCGCGGCGGCCGCCGTACCGACGCTGCTGACGGCGCTGTACCGGCTGGGTGAGGGGCTGGAGCCGGTCGAGCCGCGGGAGGATCTGTCGTACGCGGCGAACTACCTGTACATGTTGACGGGTTCGGAACCGGATCCGGTCCGGGCGAGGGCCGTTGAGCAATACTTGATCTCAACCATTGACCACGGATTCAACGCGTCAACGTTCACGGCGCGGGTCATCGCCTCTACCGGAGCGGATGTGGCGGCCTGTCTGGTGGGGGCGGTCGGGGCGCTGTCCGGTCCTCTGCACGGGGGCGCGCCCAGCCGGGCGCTGGACACCCTGGACGCGATCGGAACGCCCGAGCGCATCGACCCCTGGATCCGCGGACGTGTCCTCGCCGGCGACCGCATCATGGGCTTCGGTCACGCCGTCTACCGCACGGAGGACCCCCGCTCCCGCATGCTCCGCGAGATCGCCCAGCGCTTCGGCGGTCCGCGCGTGGACTTCGCCGTGGAGGTGGAACGCCGGGTCGAGTCGATCCTCGCCGAACTGAAACCCGGCCGTGAACTCCACACCAACGTCGAGTTCTACGCGGGCGTGGTCATGGAACTCTGCGGCCTGCCCCGCGAGATGTTCACCCCCACCTTCGCGGCGGCCCGCGTGGTGGGCTGGAGCGCCAACATCCTTGAACAGGCGGAGGACCCCAAGATCATCCGCCCGGCGGCGCGGTATGTGGGGCCGGGGGCGCCGGTGGCGGTACCGGCCGTTGCCTGACCCGGAGGTGGTCAGGACCCGGCCGAGCCGTCGCCTCGTTGCGGAGCCTCGTCAACCGCACGATCGAAGAGCCGGAAGAAGCGGCTCTCCGTGCTGTCCTCGGGCAGGGCCGCTTTGGCGTCGCGTGAAAGACGCCAGTAGCGGCGGAACGCCGGGCTCTGCACCAGCCTGCGGGCGTGGGCGAGTACCTCGGCGTCCGACATGCTTCCCCACTCGTAGACAAGCATGTAATGGCCGTACGTGAGGTTGGCGAACAGCAGTTGCCGTATCTCGGCCGGATCCTGGCCGGGGTAGTCGTTCCACACCTCGGCCAGAGCCGCGTCCGTCATTTGCATCTGGGTCAGCTGGATGTGCAGGCCGCGCAGATCCGCCGTAGCGCTTCGGCGGAGCTCTTCGCGAGAAGCGATGAGTTCCCCTCGCTGGAGGGCGAGTTCCTCTCGCTGCATGCGCAGTTCGCGCCGTTGGAAGAAGAGGGTGGCGACAAGGAGCAGCGCGGCCACGCCCGAGAACACGGCGCTCACCGCCCCGAAGTAGTCACCCAGGGCGCTGCGTCGTGAGGCGGCCTCCCAACTGCCGTTGGCGTGCTCCACACCGTCTATCAGCCAGCCGCTGACGACGATCGAAGCCACGCACACGAAGCCGATCGCCATGCACATGACGGCAAGCCACACAACCGGCCTGCCCGCTGATCGCCACGCCGGTACCCCAGCCAAGGTCCCCTCCTGGAAGCCGAGTCGGGAGACTTCCCCCGTGCCGAAAGGGGAAAACTTGTATGGCTGGGGCCCGGCCGGCGCAAGAGACCCAGCGCCGCCTTCGTCACCGGTGCCGGGGATCCGGTGCCGTACTCAGACGTCCGGAATGTCTTTCTTCGCTCTGAGGAGCGTCGCACGGGTGATGACCACGATGCGCTCGTACTCGGCACGTGCGGCGTCGGGGGGGAGTGCGGGGTCGAGCTCAGCCGTTGCCTCACGGCCGATGACGGCGAAATCTCCGTCATCGAGCTCGAAGATGTCGGGGCACGACTGCCCCGTGCCGCTGCCACGCTCGCGAGGCGAAGCCCCAATACGTCGCACGATTTTCACCGACAGGTACCAGCCTTATGGCTCGGAGGAGAGGAAGCGGCCTCCGGGTTCTCCGGGCAGGCGTGTGCGACGGAGCGGTCTGTCTCCGAGCGCGAGGGTGTTCGTCGGAGCGCCCGGAGAGGGCCAGCAATAAGATAGCGATTCGTCGCTCGCGGTGGGTGCACAACCGCCCGGCGAGCGAGTGAAGCCTGGCTCCGGCCCTTGACTCGAAGCAGCTGTCGGTCGGCGGGAGCGCGTGGTCAGGACGTCTCTTCCGGAGGTGTCCCCACCACCCACCACTCGTCGCTGTCCGACTCGGCGAGGTCCTGGATGAGCTCGTCCATCATGCGCCCGAGAGCGAACTCCTCCGATGCGCTGGGAAGGCTCTTGCGGTGATGGCGGGTCGCCTCCCAGTACTCGCGGAACACCTTGTTCTGGCACATGATGCGCAGATGGCCGAAGAGCTCCGGCCGCGTCAGGGCACCGATCCGGTGAAAGTACAGGGCGTTCACGTAGAGGGCATTGGCGAAGAGGAACTGGCGCTGTTTCTCGAGTGGGATCTCGGTGTCGTAGGTGTCGAGAACAGCGGTCAGGGCGGGATCGTCCATCGCCTTGCACAACAAGTCGAAGTGAAGCCGGTGCTGTTCGATGAGGGCTGCTCGCCGTCGGTGGTGCGAGCCGGTCGCGGCAATGAATCGGGTCACGGTGGCGACCCGGGCCTTGACCGTCGAGCCGAGCATCCGCATCCCAGAACTCTGTGTGGCCATGTCAACCCCCGAATCAGGCGGCCGTCCGCCGGTCGTCGGGGTGCGGGTCGACTGAAGGGGACCGGCGAGCGGTGGGCGGCGCTTGCCGTCTCCCAGGGTGCCGAGCGGCTCTGATCGGCGGGGAGGCGGAGAGGAGGCGCACGGAGGGAAGCGAGGGTCGCACAGTCCGGCGCCATGCCCAACGTCTGCCCCGCGAGCGCAGCTAACAATCGTTCACTTCGCGCGGTTTCTCGCGGCTCGTATCCTGGACCGGCATTCATTCTTCGTACGCTCGCCGGAACGTGAGCCGGTGTACGCGTAGGTGTGAGAGAGGTCGCTCGTTGGTCCGCAGCCGCACTGCGCAGCAGATCCCCGTCGTCGTTCTCGCCGGTTTCCTCGGCTCCGGCAAGACGACGCTCCTCAACCATCTCCTCCACCGCAGCAAAGGCAGCCGGATCGGAGCGCTCGTCAACGACTTCGGGGCCATCGAGATCGACGCCATGGCCGTGGCCGGCGCGCTCGGCGACTCGACCGTCTCGCTCGGCAACGGCTGCCTGTGCTGCGCCGTCGACGCCAGTGAGCTCGACCGCTACCTGGAACGCCTCGCCGCCCCCTCCGCCGGCCTCGACGTCATCGTCATCGAGGCCAGCGGTCTCGCCGAGCCGCAGGAACTGGTCCGCATGGTGCTCGCCAGCGAGCATCCGGGGATCGTCTACGGCGGTCTCGTCGAGGTCGTCGACGCCGCCGAGTTCGACGCCACCCGCGCCAGGCACCCCGAGATCGACCGCCATCTCGCCCTCGCCGACCTCGTCGTCGTCAACAAGCTCGACCGCGTCGCCGAGCCCGGCCAACTCGTCCCGCGCGTCCGGGAACTCGCCCCGCGCGCCGCCGTCGTACCCGCCGTCCACGGCCGTATCGACCCGGAGTTCCTCTTCGACTGCCGGCCCGGTGAGGAGCGCGTCGGGCAGCTGTCCTTCGACGACCTGCACGAGCACGGCGAGCACGGCGACCACGACGGGCATCTGCACACCGGGTACGACAGCGTCTCGTTCGTGTCGCGGCAGCCCCTCGACCCCCGCGCCCTCATGAGCTTCCTCGACAGCCGTCCCGAGGGGCTCTACCGGATCAAGGGGTACGTCGACTTCGGCCCCCACGACACCCTGAACCGGTACGCCGTGCACGCCGTCGGGAGCTTCCTGCGGTTCTACCCCGAACCCTGGGCGCCCTCCGAGGAGCGGCTCACCCAGCTCGTCCTCATCGGCACCGGCATCGACGCGCCCGCCCTCGGCAAGGAACTCGAGGCGTGCCGCAGCGACGCCCCGCACGCCGACGAGCACGGCATGTGGGGCGTCCTGCGCTACGTACAGGGCTCCGAGGACGAGCCCGGCGACGCGGCCTAGACCGGGCCCGCCACCACCGCCACCGTCTTCGGCAGCGACACGCCCGAGCCGTCGCGGCGCGGGTCCATCTCCGGAAGCTCGGCCGGGGTGCCGTTCTTCTGCGCCGCCCGGGCCGGAGCGGGGCCCGCCCAGGCCAGCGAGAGACAGTCCTCGCCCTTCAGGAACCGCTGGCAGCGGACCCCGCCGGTGGCGCGGCCCTTGCGCGGGTACTGGTCGAACGGGGTCAGCTTGGCCGTCGTCTGGACCGAGTCGTCCAGCGTGCCGCGCGAGCCCGCGACGGTGAAGACGACCGCGTCGGCCGCCGGGTCCACCGCCGTGAAGGAGATGACCTTCGCGCCCTCGGTCAGCTTGATGCCCGCCACACCGCCCGCCGGCCGGCCCTGCGGACGCACCTGCGCGGCCTGGTAGCGCAGCAGTTGCGCGTCGTCCGTGATGAAGACCAGGTCCTCCTCGCCGGTGCGCAGTTCCACCGCGCCGACGATCCGGTCGCCCTCCTTGAGGGTGATGACCTCCAACTCCTCCTTGTTGGACGGATAGTCGGGCACCACGCGCTTGACGACACCCTGCTCGGTGCCGAGCGCCAGGCCGGGGGAGGACTCGTCCAGCGTGGTCAGGCAGACCACCGTCTCGTCGCCCTCCAGGGAGACGAACTCCGTCAGCGGAGCGCCGCCCGAGAGGTTGGGACGCGCCGCCGTGTCCGGCAGCGTCGGCAGGTCGATGACGCTGATCCGCAGCAGCCGGCCCGCGGACGTCACCGCGCCCACCTCGCCGCGGGCCGTGGCCGGCACCGCCGAGACGATCACGTCGTGCTTGGAGCGCTTGGCGTCGGCGTCCTCCGCGAACGGGTCGCCGTTCGCCGTACGGGCCAGAAGGCCCGTGGAGGACAGCAGGACCCGGCACGGGTCGTCGGCCACCTGGAGCGGTACGGCGGCGGACACCGCGCCCGCCGAGTCCAGCAGGACCGTACGCCGCTCGGTGCCGAACTTCTTGGCCACCGAGGCCAGTTCGTTGGAGACCAGCTTGCGCAGCTCGGCGTCCGAATCCAGGATCCGGGTCAGCTCGGCGATCTCCTCGTTGAGCCGGTCCTTCTCCGCCTCCAGCTCGATGCGGTCGTACTTGGTGAGCCGGCGCAGCGGGGTGTCCAGGATGTACTGGGTCTGGATCTCCGACAGCGAGAAGCGCTCCATCAGGCGCTGCTTGGCCTCGGCGCTGTTCTCGCTGGAGCGGATCAGCCGGATGACCTCGTCGATGTCGACGAGCGCGGTGAGCAGGCCCTCCACCAGGTGCAGCCGGTCGCGCCGCTTGGTGCGGCGGAACTCGCTGCGGCGCCGCACGACCTCGAAACGGTGGTCGAGGTAGACCTCCAGCAGCTCCTTGAGGCCCAGGGTGAGGGGCTGGCCGTCGACCAGGGCGACGTTGTTGATGCCGAAGGACTCCTCCATCGGCGTCAGCTTGTACAGCTGCTCCAGCACCGCCTCCGGCACGAAGCCGTTCTTGATCTCGATGACCAGGCGCAGGCCGTGCGCGCGGTCGGTGAGGTCCTTGACGTCGGCGATGCCCTGGAGCTTCTTCGAGCCGACCAGGTCCTTGATCTTGGCGATGACCTTCTCGGGGCCGACCGTGAAGGGCAGCTCGGTGACGACGAGGCCCTTGCGGCGCGCCGTCACGTTCTCCACGGCCACCGTCGCGCGGATCTTGAAGGTGCCGCGGCCGGTCTCGTAGGCGTCCCGGATGCCGGTCAGGCCGACGATCCGGCCGCCGGTGGGCAGGTCGGGGCCCGGGACGTGGCGCATCAGGGCGTCCAGATCCGCGTTCGGGTGCCGGATCAGGTGGCGGGCGGCCGCGATGACCTCGGCGAGGTTGTGCGGCGGCATGTTGGTGGCCATGCCGACCGCGATGCCCGACGCGCCGTTGACCAGGAGGTTCGGGAACGCGGCGGGCAGCGCCACCGGCTCCTGCTCCTGGCCGTCGTAGTTGGGCGCGAAGTCGACCGTGTCCTCGTCGATCGACTCGGTCATCAGGCTGGTCGCGGCGGCCTGCCGGCACTCGGTGTACCGCATGGCGGCCGGCGGGTCGTCGTTGCCCAGCGAGCCGAAGTTGCCGTGGCCGTCGACCAGGGGGAGCCGCATCGAGAAGGGCTGCGCCATGCGCACCAGCGCGTCGTAGATCGACGCGTCGCCGTGCGGGTGCAACTTACCCATGACCTCGCCGACCACGCGCGCGCACTTCACATAGCCGCGGTCGGGGCGCAGGCCCATCTCGTTCATCTGGTAGACGATCCGGCGGTGCACCGGCTTGAGGCCGTCACGGGCGTCCGGCAGGGCACGGGAGTAGATGACCGAGTACGCGTACTCGAGGAAGGAGCCCTGCATCTCGTCGACGACGTCGATGTCGAGGATCTTCTCCTCGTACGAGTCGTCGGGCGGCGGGGTCTTCGTGCTGCGGCGGGCCATCGCTGCCAAGGCTCCTTTTTCTGTGTGCTCACCTACGGGGCGCTCATGCTGACGCGTGAACTGGATCTGACGCGGACCATTGTGGACCGCGGCACTGACAACCCGGACCAGGACCCGGCGTCGCCCGTCCGCCCCGGCGCGGAGAGGGGCCTCCGCTCACGGCTGCCCGCAGGCTACGCGATCCGCTGTCGGCATCCGCCCTCGGCGTACGCGGACCGGGAACTTCGCCGCGGCCTCGCACGCTTGCATACAGTGGCAGGACCGGCAGGAAAACCGCGGTTTCGAGACCGCGTCAGCGATCGAAGGGACGTACATGCCCATGGGTCACACGGCCACCACCCAGGCAGGCTCCGGAGGCCTGACAGCGACCGAGCACCGCCTGGCCAACGGCCTGCGCGTGGTGCTCTCGGAGGACCACCTGACCCCGGTCGCGGCGGTGTGCCTCTGGTACGACGTCGGCTCGCGCCACGAGGTCAAGGGGCGCACCGGCCTGGCTCACCTTTTCGAGCACCTGATGTTCCAGGGCTCCGCCCAGGTCGAGGGCAACGGTCACTTCGAGCTCGTGCAGGGCGCGGGCGGCTCGCTCAACGGCACCACCAGCTTCGAGCGCACCAACTACTTCGAGACCATGCCCGCCCACCAGCTGGAGCTCGCCCTCTGGCTGGAGGCCGACCGCATGGGCTCACTGCTCGCCGCCCTGGACGACGAGTCGATGGAGAACCAGCGCGACGTCGTGAAGAACGAGCGCCGCCAGCGCTACGACAACGTCCCCTACGGCACGGCCTTCGAGAAGCTGACCGCTCTCGCCTACCCCGAGGGCCACCCCTACCACCACACGCCGATCGGCTCGATGGCCGACCTGGACGCGGCGACCCTGGAGGACGCGCGCGCGTTCTTCCGTACGTACTACGCGCCCAACAACGCCGTGCTGTCGATCGTCGGCGACATCGACCCCGAGCAGACGCTCGCCTGGGTGGAGAAGTACTTCGGCTCCATCGCCTCCCACGACGGCAAGCCCGCCCCGCGCGACGGCTCGCTGCCGGAGATCATCGGCGAGGAGCTGCGCGAGGTCGTCGAGGAGGAGGTCCCCGCGCGGGCGTTGATGGCCGCCTACCGCCTCCCCGAGGACGGCACCCGCGCGTGCGACGCGGTCGACCTGGCCCTGACGGTTCTCGGCGGCGGCGAGTCCTCCCGCCTCTACAACCGTCTCGTACGCCGTGACCGCACGGCCGTCGCCGCCGGGTTCGGCCTGCTGCGGCTGGCCGGAGCGCCCTCGCTGGGCTGGCTGGACGTGAAGACCTCCGGTGACGTGGAGGTCCCGGTCATCGAGGCGGCCATCGACGAGGAGCTCGCCCGGTTCGCGGCGGAGGGCCCCACGGCGGAGGAGATGGAGCGCGCCCAGGCCCAGTTGGAGCGCGAGTGGCTGGACCGGCTCGGCACGGTCGCGGGCCGCGCCGACGAACTGTGCCGCTACGCCGTCCTGTTCGGCGACCCGCAGCTCGCCCTCACCGCCGTCCAGCGGGTGCTGGAGGTGACCGCCGAGGAGGTCCAGGAGGTCGCCAAGGCCCGCCTGCGCCCCGACAACCGCGCGGTGCTCGTCTACGAGCCGACGGTCCCCCCGGAGACCGTCGAGGAGCCCACCGAAGACCTGGAGTCCGCGGCCACCGTGGAAGCAAGCGCCCACAACGAGGAGACGGCCAAGTGACCGAGCTCGCCACCATGGAGTTCCACCCCCGGCCCGAGGCGGGCGAGCCGAAGGTCTGGGCCTTCCCGGCGCCCACGCGCGGGTCGCTCGACAACGGCCTGACGGTCCTGCGCTGCCACCGCCCCGGCCAGCAGGTCGTCGCCGTCGAGATCCTGCTGGACGCGCCCCTGGAGGCCGAACCGGCCGGCCTGGACGGCGTCGCCACGATCATGGCGCGGGCCTTCTCCGAGGGCACCGACAAGCACAGCGCCGAGGAGTTCGCCGCCGAGCTGGAGCGCTGCGGTGCCACCCTCGACGCGCACGCCGACCACCCCGGCGTCCGGCTCTCCCTCGAAGTGCCGGTCTCCCGCCTGCCCAAGGCGCTCGGGCTGCTCTCCGACGCCCTCCGGGCGCCCGCGTTCGCCGACAGCGAGGTCGAACGGCTGGTCCGCAACCGGCTGGACGAGATCCCGCACGAGCTGGCCAACCCCTCCCGGCGCGCCGCCAAGGAGCTGTCCCGGCAGCTCTTCCCGGCGACCTCGCGCATGTCCCGCCCGCGCCAGGGCACCGAGGAGACCGTCGCGGCCATCGACTCCGCGGCCGTACGCGCCTTCTACGAACGCCATGTGCGCCCCGCCACGGCCACCGCCGTGGTCGTCGGCGACCTGACCGGCACCGACCTCGACGCGCTTCTCACCGACACCCTCGGCTCCTGGACCGGCTCCGCCGCCGAACCCCGGCCGGTGCCCCCGGTCACCGCCGACGACACCGGCCGGGTCGTCATCGTGGACCGCCCCGGCGCCGTCCAGACGCAGCTGCTGATCGGCCGCGTCGGCCCCGACCGGCACGACCGCGTGTGGCCCGCGCAGGTCCTCGGCACCTACTGCCTCGGCGGCACCCTCACCTCCCGCCTGGACCGCGTCCTGCGCGAGGAGAAGGGCTACACCTACGGCGTGCGCTCCTTCGGGCAGGTGCTGCGCTCCACCCCCGACGGCACCGGCGCCGCGATGCTCGCCATCAGCGGCTCCGTCGACACCCCCAACACCGGTCCCGCGCTCGAGGACCTGTGGACGGTGCTGCGCACCCTCGCCGAGGGCGGGCTCACCGACGCCGAGCGGGACGTCGCCGTACAGAACCTCGTCGGGGTGGCGCCGTTGAAGTACGAGACGGCCGCCGCCGTGGCGAGCACCCTGGCCGACCAGGTGGAGCAGCACCTGCCGGACGACTACCAGGCCACGCTCTACCGCCGGCTCGCCGAGACCGGCACCGTGGAGGCCACCGCGGCCGTCGTCAGCGCCTTCCCGGTGGACCGGCTGGTGACCGTGCTCGTCGGTGACGCGGCGCAGATCAAGGCGGCCGTCGAGCCCCTCGGCATCGGTGAAGTCACCGTCGTGACGGCCGAGTAGACACACCCTCGGATGTGAACGCGCTGTCACGCGCGTGTGGGGCCCTGGTGACGGAAGCGTCACCAGGGCCCTTCTATGTCCGATTTGAGGGAGAGGTTGCCTGTCTGCCCTGTGGCGTGCGCTACAAAAACCGCGATTCGTTTGGGGATTGAAAGTTGCCGCGTTTAGCGTCATCCGGGCTGTTCGTCAGGCAGTGCGCCGCACCCGCGGCACCGGACAGTCATCGCCGAGTCCCCGTACGGTGCGAGCCAGGGGAGCCGGGGACCCAAGTCCCTGGGGTGAATCGGACGCCCGCGCGTGAGCGAGGGGGTCCGTAGGAGACCTTCCTGCTCCGAACCCGTCAGCTAACCCGGTAGGCGAGAGGGAAGGAAAGGACCAGCCACTACATGGCGTTCACGCGCGCCACCGGGAAGCACCGACGTCCCAGCCGGATGCAGCGCACCACCGCCCGCGCGGCGGGTGTCGCGGCCCTCACCACCACCGGCGTCATCGGCACCCTCGCGAGCCCGGCGCTCGCCGCGGAGGCTTCGCCCGAGCAGACCGGTCTCACCCCCGTCATCACCATCGGCGACTCGGTCGCCCAGCAGATCGACGCCCAGGCCGCCGCCCAGCAGCAGGCAGCCGACGAGGCGGCGGCGAAGCAGGCGGCCGAGGAGGCCGCCCGCCAGAGGGCCGCCGAGGCGGCCGAGAAGGCCCGCGAGGCCAAGGAGCGCGCCGCCCGCGAGGCCGAGCGCAAGCGCCTGAACACCTTCGTCTCCCCGATCTCCGGCTCCTACGTCTCGACGAGCTACAAGGCCGGCGGCGCCGTCTGGTCCTCCGGCACCCACACCGGCATCGACTTCCACGCCGCCACCGGCACCCCCGTCCGCTCGGTCGGCACGGGCACCGTCGTGGAGGCCGGCTGGGGCGGGGCGTACGGCAACCAGGTCGTCATCAAGATGCACGACGGCACGTACACCCAGTACGGGCACCTGTCGTCCGTCGGCGTCTCGGTCGGCCAGAGCGTCACCCCGGGCCAGCAGATAGGCGTCTCCGGCGCGACCGGCAACGTCACCGGGGCGCACCTGCACTTCGAGGCCCGCATGAGCGCGGAGTACGGCTCGGACATCGACCCGGTCGCCTACCTCCGCTCGCACGGCGTGAACATCTGACGGCACCCGCCCCGCGCTGCCCGGACCCCGGCTCACCGAGCCGGGGTTTTGGCGTTTGCGACCCCCCGCTGTCCAAAAAATATGCATGGATTCCGTCCCCCCTTCGGAAATTCCGGCTCATTGGAATAGAGTCACTGAACACACGTCAGGCGTCGACGTTTCACGGGGATTAAAGCGGAGGTCGGGTCATGCGTATTCCGGCGCACTCGGTATGCACGGCGATCCGGGACGACATCGTCGCCGGTGTCTACGAGCGCGGCAGCCGACTCACCGAGGAACTGCTCGCGCGCCGCTACGGCGTCTCGCGCGTCCCCGTCCGGGAGGCCCTGCGCACGCTGGAGGCGGAGGGCTTCGTGGTGACCCGGCGGCACGCGGGCGCGTGCGTCGCGGAACCGACCGAGCAGGAGGCCGCCGACCTGCTGGAGATGCGCTCGCTGCTGGAGCCGCTCGGCGCCGCCCGGGCCGCCCAGCGGCGCACCGAGGCGCATCTGAAGGTGCTGCGCGGCCTGGTGCGGCTCGGTCAGGAGCGGGCCAGGCGGGGCAACAGCGAGGATCTGCGCTCCCTGGGCGGCTGGTTCCACGAGACGCTCGCCCAGGCCTCCGGCAGCCCCGCCCTGACCTCGATGCTGACCCAGCTGCGGCACAAGATCGCCTGGATGTACTCGGTGGAGGCGTCGGCCGCCCCCGTGGACGCCTGGGCGGAGCACGGGGCGATCGTGGACGCGGTGGCCCGCGGCGACAGCGAACGCGCGCGGGCGATCACGGCCGTGCACACCGAGCGCTCCAGCGGCACGCACCGGCTGCGGTTCCCCGCCGGGGAGCGTGTGAGGAATTCGCAACATCCCGTAAACATGTCGGGCCTCCGGCATTAACATGCGCGCCGTATACAAAGAGGGCGTAATTCCCGGGGGATTATTTCCGCTGCCCAGATCCGGGAAATGCGAAGGGCCCGCCCGGTAATTCGGACGAGCCCTGCGAGGAGGCGGCGGCTGCCGCGCCCGGTATTCGCTCAGACGGTCTCGGGGAGTTCTTCGAGACCCTCGGAGACCAGCTTCGCCAGACGGTCGAGAGCGGCGTCCGCGCCCTCGGTGTCGGAGGCGAGCACGATCTCCTCGCCGCCCTGGGCGCCCAGGCCCAGCACCGCCAGCATGGAGGCCGCGTTGACGGGGTTGCCGTCGGCCTTGGCGATCGTCACCGGGACGCCTGTGGCCGTGGCGGCTCGGACGAAGATGGAGGCGGGGCGGGCGTGGAGGCCCTCGGCCCAGCCGACGTTGACGCGGCGCTCAGCCATGTGATGCTGCCCTTCAGGTTCTCAGGTTGTCTAGACCAGTGTTCCACAACGTGAAGCGTGCCCGGTACGGTCCTGCGTCCCGTCCCGCGCGCGTGACCCTCGGACCGCGGCCTCGATCCGACACCCGTCCTCCACAGACTGCCCCGCGCCGTTGTCGTACGCGAGCCGTAGTCTGGGCCCCATGCAGAGCGCGTCGGACCGGCACGAGTACCCCGCCCACTGGGAAGCCGACGTGGTGCTGCGCGACGGCGGCACCGCGCGCATCCGCCCCATCACCGTTGATGACGCCGAGCGCCTGGTCAGCTTCTACGAGCAGGTCTCGGACGAGTCGAAGTACTACCGCTTCTTCGCGCCCTACCCGCGTCTGTCCGCCAAGGACGTCCACCGCTTCACGCACCACGACTTCGTGGACCGGGTGGGACTCGCGGCCACCATCGGCGGCGAGTTCATCGCCACCGTACGCTATGACCGCATTGGCGCCGACGGAATGCCCGCCTCCGCGCCCGCCGACGAGGCCGAGGTCGCCTTCCTCGTCCAGGACGCCCACCAGGGACGCGGAGTCGCCTCCGCCCTGCTCGAACACATCGGCGCCGTCGCGCGGGAGCGCGGGATCCGCCGGTTCGCGGCCGAGGTGCTGCCCGCCAACACCAAGATGATCAAGGTGTTCACGGACGCCGGGTACACCCAGAAGCGCAGCTTCGAGGACGGTGTGGTCCGGCTGGAGTTCGGCCTGGAGCCGACGGACCGCTCGCTCGCCGTGCAGCACGCGCGCGAGCAGCGCGCCGAGGCGCGGTCCGTGCAACGGCTGCTGGCTCCCGGGTCGGTGGCCGTCATCGGCGCCGGCCGGACCCCCGGCGGTGTGGGCCGCGGAGTCCTCGACAACATCCGGCAGGGCGGCTTCCGCGGTCCGCTGTACGCCGTGAACCAGGCGTTCCCCGAGGACCTGAAGGAACTCGGCGGGGTGCCCGCGCACCGCTCGGTGCGCGACATCGACGGGCATGTCGACCTCGCGGTGGTCGCCGTGCCCGCCGAACAGGTCCCCGAGGTCGTCACCGAGTGCGGTGAGCACGGCGTGCAAGGGCTGGTCGTGGTCTCCGCCGGCTACGCCGAGAGCGGCCCCGAGGGCCGGGAGCGCCAGCGCGAACTCGTCCGGCACGCACGCGCGTACGGCATGCGCATCATCGGGCCGAACGCCTTCGGCGTCATCAACACCTCGGCGGACGTACGGCTGAACGCCTCCCTCGCGCCCGAGATGCCGCGGCCCGGGCGGATAGGGCTGTTCGCCCAGTCCGGTGCCATCGGCATCGCGCTGCTGTCCCGGCTGCACCGGCGCGGCGGCGGGGTCACCGGGGTCACCGGGGTGTCCACCTTCGTCTCCTGCGGCAACCGCGCGGACGTGTCCGGCAACGACGTCCTGCAGTACTGGTACGACGACCCGGACACCGATGTCGCCCTGATGTACCTGGAGTCCATCGGCAACCCGCGCAAGTTCACCCGGCTCGCCCGGCGTACGGCCGCCGCGAAGCCGCTGGTCGTGGTGCAGGGCGCGCGGCACGGCGGGGCGGCTCCGCAGGGGCACGCGGTACGGGCGACGCGGCTGCCGCACGCCACCGTGTCGGCGCTGCTGCGGCAGGCCGGGGTGATCCGGGTGGACACGATCACCGAACTGGTCGACGCGGGGCTGCTGCTCGCGCGCCAGCCGCTGCCGGCCGGGCCCCGGGTGGCGATCCTCGGCAACTCCGAGTCGCTGGGGCTGCTGACGTACGACGCGTGCCTCTCCGAGGGGCTGCGGCCGCTGCCGCCGCTGGACCTGACGACGGGGGCGTCGGCACGGGACTTCCGGGCGGCGCTGTCGCGGGCGCTGGCCGACGACGCCTGCGACTCCGTCGTGGTGACCGCGATTCCGGCGCTGGGGGAGCCCTCGGTGGGGGAGGCGGTCCTGGCGGAAGCACTGAGGTCGGCGGCGGAGGAAGTGCCGGGCAAGCCGGTGCTGGTGGTGCATGTGGAACTGGGCGGCCTGGCCGAGGCACTGTCCGCGGCGGCGAGCACAGCACCACAGACGGCGCCCGCGCCCGTCGGAGCTATGGCTGAGGCGGGGCCGGACGCGCAGCCCGGCGCTGACGCGGTGCCGCCCGCGCCCATCCGTGCCGCCCCAGGCGGCACGACTGCCCGCGGCGAGGCGGAAGAGGCGGCCCGCGGTGGAGCCGAAGGGGGTGTCGGCGGTGGGGCCGAACCCGGTGGCCACGGTGGAGCCGAACCTGCTGCCCGCGGTGCGGTGGAAGCCGCTGCCCGCGGCCCCGTGGGACCAGGTGTCCGTGGTGGCGAGGAGGGGGGTGAGGGAGAGTCGGCACCCGCGGGCCGGCTCATTCCTGCCTACCCCGCCGCCGAGCGGGCCGTTCGCGCGCTCGCCGAAGCCGTCAAGTACGCCCAGTGGCGCCGGGAGGCCGCCGAGCCCGGGCGGGTGCCCGAGTACGACGACATCGACGAGCGCGGGGCCGCCGCCCTCATCGACGGGCTGCTCGCCAGGGGCCAGGGACTCACCCTCGGCTCCGAGGACACCTGTGACCTGCTCGGGAAGTACGGCATCCACGTGCGCCGGGCCCTGCCCGCCCCCACCCCTGACGCCGCCGCGGAAGCCGCCCGGACCGTCGGCTACCCGGTCGCCCTCAAGGCCACCGCACCGCACCTGCGCCACCGCGCCGACCTGGGCGGCGTACGGCTGGACCTCGCCGACGAGGAGCAACTGCGCAGGGCGTACACCGAGTTGGTCGAGCTGTTCGGGACGCCGGCGGAGCTGCGGCCGGTCGTGCAGGCGATGGCCCCGCGCGGGGTCGACACCGTCGTACGGGCCGTGATCGACCCGGCGGCCGGTGCCGTGCTGTCGTTCGCGCTCGCCGGGGCCGCCTCCCAGCTGCTCGGGGACATGGCGCACCGGCTCATCCCGGTCACCGACCGGGAGGCGGCCTCGCTGGTCCGCTCGATCCGGACCGCGCCCCTGCTGTTCGGCTGGCGCGGCTCCACCCCGGTCGACACACCCGCCCTGGAGGGACTGCTGCTGCGGGTCTCCCGCCTGGTCCACGACCACCCGGAGGTCGTCGCGGTGACCCTGGAGCCCGTCGTCGTCGCCCCGCACGGCCTGACCGTGCTCGGCGCGACCGTACGGCTGGCCCCGCCGCCCGCCCGCGACGACCTCGGCCCGCGCACGCTGCCCGCCTACTGACCGGCGCGAGCGGTCCCTCGCAGTCAGTGGGCCCCCGTAGGATGGGGGCCATGGCCAAGACCAGTACGACGACCCAGGGGCTGCGAGCGGCGATCGAGCGCAGCGGCTACTACCCGGCCCTCGTGGCCGAGGCGGTGGAGGCCGCCGTGGGCGGCGAGCCCATCCGGTCGTACCTGGTCCACCAGGAGACCACGTTCGACCAGAACGAGGTGCGCCGGCATGTCACCGTGCTGGTCCTCACCGACAACCGCTTCATCGTCAGCCACACCGACGAGCAGGCCGCCGACACCACCTCTCCCACCCCGTACGCCACCACCTCCACCGAGTCGGTCAAGATCGGCCGGATCTCGTCGGTCGTCCTGAGCCGGATGGTCGCGAACCCGGAGTCGTACACGCCCGGCACCCTGCCCCGCGAGGTCGTGCTGACCATCGGCTGGGGCGCGGTCTCCCGGATCGACCTGGAGCCGGCCGCCTGCGGCGACCCCAACTGCGAGGCCGACCACGGCTACACGGGCAGCTCCACGGCCGACGACCTCAGCCTCCGCGTCAGCGAGGCCGGCGACGGACCGGAGACCGTGCGCCAGGCGCTCGCCTTCGCGCAGGCGCTCTCCGAGGCGACCGCGGACACCGCCCGCTGATGGCCCAGCCCGCCTGGGAGCACGACCCGCAGCCGCTGCCCCTCGACTCCGCCCCCCTGCCCGAGTACGGCGCGGGATCGCTCGCCGACCTGCTGCCCACGCTGGCCGCCGGCATGGACGTACCCGGCATGACCGCCGCGATCAGCGAGCTGGCCCCGGCCGACCGGAACTGCGTGTTCCTGATCGACGGCCTCGGCTGGGAGCAGCTGAAGGCGCACCCCGACGACGCCCCGTTCATGACGTCGCTCCTCGCCAGCTCCCGCGGCGGCACCGGACGGCCGCTCACCACCGGCTACCCGGCGACCACCGCGACCTCCCTCGCCTCCGTCGGCACCGGCCTGCCGCCCGGCGCGCACGGACTGCCCGGATACACCGTGCGCGATCCGGCGACCGGCGCGCTGATGAACCAGCTGCGCTGGCAGCCCTGGACCGCGCCGGGCCCCTGGCAGCCGTACCCCACCGTCTTCCAGCTCGCCCACGACGCCGGTGTGCACGCCGCGCAGGTGTCGTCCCCCGCCTTCGAGAACACCCCGCTGACCAAGGTGGCGCTGAGCGGCGGCACCTTCCACGGGCGGCTGAGCGGCGAGGAGCGGATGGACCTCGCGGCCGATCAACTGGCCGCCGGCGACCGCTCCTTGGTCTACACGTACTACGCCGAGGTGGACGGCGCCGGACACCGCTTCGGCGTCGACTCCGACCTGTGGCGCGGCCAGCTCATGTACGTCGACCGGCTCGTCCAGCGCCTCGCCGAGCAGCTGCCGCCGCGCACCGCGCTGTACGTCACCGCCGACCACGGCATGGTCGACGTGCCCTTCGACGAACAGCACCGCATCGACTTCGACGAGGACTGGGAGCTGCGCGCCGGGGTCGCCCTGCTCGGCGGCGAGGGCCGCGCGCGGCACGTCTACGCGGTGCCCGGCGCCGAGAACGACGTCCTGACCTGCTGGCGCGAGGTGCTCGGCGAGCAGTTCTGGGTGGCCTCCCGGGAGGAGGCGATCGCGGCGGGCTGGTTCGGCCCGCGGATCGACGAGCGGGTGTACGCCCGGCTCGGCGACGTGATCGCGGCCGCTCGCGACGATGTGCTGATCATCGCCTCCGAGCGGGAGCCGAAGGAGTCGGCGATGGTCGGCAACCACGGCTCGATGACCCCGGCGGAGCAGCTGGTGCCGCTGCTGGAAGTACGTTCCTGAAGACTCTCCCCCCGCTACGACCCTGTTGCCGAAAGGTGCTCAACACCCCATGCCCGAGCTGGTGTTCTTCTCCGGAACGATGGACTGCGGGAAGTCGACGCTGGCTCTCCAGATCGAGCACAACCGCTCGGCGCGCGGCCTGGCCGGCATGATCTTCACCCGGGACGACCGTGCGGGCGAGGGCAAGCTCTCCTCCCGCCTCGGCCTGGTCACGGACGCGGTGGAGGTCGAGGACGGACAGGACCTGTACGCGTACCTGGTGGACCACCTCTCCCAGGGCGGCCGCGCGGACTACGTCATCGCGGACGAGGCGCAGTTCCTGGCCCCGCAGCAGATCGACCAGCTCGCGCGCGTGGTGGACGACCTGGGCCTCGACGTCTACGCCTTCGGCATCACCACCGACTTCCGCTCCAAGCTCTTCCCCGGCTCGCAGCGCCTGGTGGAGCTGGCCGACCGCGTGGAGGTCCTCCAGGTGGAGGCCCTGTGCTGGTGCGGCGCCCGGGCGACCCACAACGCGCGCACGGTGGGCGGCGAGATGGTGGTGGAGGGCGCCCAGGTGGTCGTCGGCGACGTCGACCAGTCGGACACCATCGGCTACGAGGTCCTCTGCCGTCGCCACCACCGGCGCCGCATGACAGCGGCCACCGCGCGGGCGGCGGCCCTCTCCCCGGACGTCCTGCCGGTGCCTTCGGCCTAGCGGGAGCGGCGCCGGCCGCGGGCCGGGGTCAGGGGCGGCTCTGCAGCAGCGAGAACCTCGCGCCCTCCGGGTCCGTCACCGTGGACATGCGGCCCAGGGCGCTGTCGTGGGGCGGGGTCAGGATCTGGCCGCCCAGGGCTTCGGCCTGGGCCGTCGACGTGTCGGTGTCGGCCACCTCGAAGAAGGTCATCCAGTGCGGGCCCCGGTCGCGGGGAAGGGACGGGCCGAGGCCGAGGATCGCGGCGATGGTGCGGCCGGCGAGGTGGAGGGTGACGTAGTCGAAGTCCGCTGAGACCACTTTCCGCTGTTCGTGGCCGAACACCGTCTCGTAGAACTTGGTCACGGCGACCGTCTCGAAGGTCAGCAGCTCGTTCCAGACCGGGGTGCCCGGGACTCCGGTGAGGGCGCTGCCGAGGTGGGACGCGGCCTGCCAGACGCCGAAGACGGCGCCGGAGGGGTCGGAGCAGATCGCGAGCCGGCCGGCCTCGGCGGCGTCCAGCGGGCCCACTCCCACGGTGCCGCCGCACAGCCGTACCGTCTCGGCCGTCAGGTCCACGTCCGTCGAGGCGAAGTAGGGCGTCCAGGCGATGGGCAGATGCCGGTCCGGCGGCAGCTGGCCGATGCCGGCGACTTCCTTGCCGTCGAGCAGCGCCCGTACGTACGGGCCGAGCTGCTGCGGTCCGGGCCGGAACTCCCAGCCGAACAGCTCACCGTAGAACTCCTGGGTCGCGGCCACCCCGTGCGCCATCAGACTCACCCAGCAGGGCGAGCCGGGCGCGTGCTGAGCGTGCGCTTCGCCGTTCAGGCCGGCCGACCCCCGTGCCTCGGTCATCGTCACTCTCTCCTCGGCCCCTCGCGGTGGCCGCGTCGATTCCGCTCTCCGGACGCCCGTGCCGATGCTCGCACCACCCGTGGTGCCGTGCGTCCCGGGCGCGCCGCGGTACCGCGCGCTGTGCCCGGAGGATGCCCGGTGTGCCGCTTCTCGTCCGTTTCCGCGTGATGGCCCACGGGTGTCGATCGGCTGTACAGCATGTGCCCGATCCCGTACGCGTCGTGATCGGGGCTGTCCGGCCGAGCAGAGTAGCCGGACCTGGACTTTGCGGCCACCCCGTACGCGAGGATGGGAGCCATGAACGCCATCATCTCCGCAACCGAACTCGCGGGCGACCTGGGCGGATCCCGTCCGCCGGTGCTGCTGGACGTCCGCTGGCAGTTGAGCGTGGCTCGAGCGGCGGGCGAGCCGCCCTTCGACGGACGGGCCGAATATGCGGCCGGACACCTTCCCGGCGCGGTCTTCGTCGACCTGGACGAAGAGCTCGCCGCCGCACCCGGAACGGCCGGCCGGCATCCGCTGCCGGATCTCGCGGAGTTCGGCTCCGCGATGCGCCGCGCTGGTGTTTCGGCCGAGCGTCCCGTGGTCGTGTACGACGGCGGCCAGGGCTGGGCCGCGGCCCGCGCGTGGTGGCTGCTGCGCTGGACGGGTCACCCGGACGTGCGGGTCCTCGACGGCGGGTTGCCGGCCTGGGACGGGCCGCTGGAGACGTCGGTCCCGACGCCTGCGGAGGGTGACTTCCGGCCGGACCCGGCCGCGGCCGGCCTGCTCGACGCGGACGGCGCCGCCGCACTGGCCCGCTCCGGGCTGCTGCTGGACGCCCGCGCGGGGGAGCGGTACCGGGGCGAGGTGGAGCCGATCGACCGCGTCGGCGGGCACATCCCGGGCGCGGTGTCCGCACCGACCGACGAGAACGTCGCCGCCGACGGCCGCTTCCTCCCCGCCGAGGAACTGCACGCCCGCTTCAAGGCCCTCGGCGCCGACGAGGGCACGGCGGTCGGCGTGTACTGCGGCTCGGGCGTCTCCGGGGCGCACGAGGTCCTGGCCCTCGCCGTCGCCGGCATCCCCGCCGCGCTCTACGTGGGCTCCTGGTCGGAATGGTCCACAGACCCTTCCCGTCCGGTGGCAACCGGCCCGGATCCGCAGTAGCGCACGGCAGCGGGCGGGGCGGGCGGGGCGGGCGGGGCGGGGCGGGCGGGAGATTCTTCCCGGTTCCGCGGCACTGCTGGGCGGGGTGGACTTGGCTTCGGCCCCGGGCGCCGGCGGTGGTGGGCCCGGGGCGGCTGTGGTGGCTGGGGCTGGCGTCGGGTGGCGTCGGGTGGGGTGGTCTCGGAACCGGGTCGGCCGGGTGGTCGGTCCGCGGTGCGGCCTGGGCCGGTTCGGCCTGGGGCGGGTGGGTGGGGCCGGTGTTGGCCGGCGTCGGGTGGAGTCGTTTCGGACCGGGGTCGGTCGGCGCGTCGGGCCGGTTGCACCGTGGGGCAGAGCGGCGGGGGGTGCGGTCCTGGGCCGGTCCGGCTGGGGTGGGTGGGGTGGGGTGGGGTGGTCTCGCACTTGGTCCCGGCCCGCATGACGGTTTCGGGCGGGGCGGGCGGAGCGGATGGTGCTGGCTGGCGGGGTTCTCGGACCTGGGCCGGGTGGGCCAGGGGGTGGCCTGGGCCCGCGCCGTGTGGGGCGGGCCCAGGGGAGAGCTGGCCGCGCCGGGTAGTGGGGCTCAGGGCGCGGGCGGGTGCGTTACGGCGCCCTCGGCGGCGTAACGGCCGCATTACTCCTGCTTCTTGCGGCGGGTGCCGAAGACGATCTCGTCCCAGCTCGGGACCGCCGCGCGGCGGCCGGGGCGGACGCCGTCGGCCTCGGCCTGGCGGTCGGTCGAGCCGATCAGCCGGTCGCGGTGGCTGCCCACGGAGCGGGGCATGAGGACATCGGCGTAGGCGGAACCGGCCGACGCCGCGGGGGCGGGCGGTTCCTCCGCCTCGGGCTCGACCGGGGGCTCCTCCGCCTCGGGGGCCTCCGAAGGGCGCTCCGGCACGACGAGGTCGCCGCGGAAGCTGGGCACGGCTTCCAACAGGCTGGTCAGCGAGTCCCGTTCGCTCACGGTCTCCTCGACCGGCTCGGGCGCGGGCAGACTCGGCCGCTCCCGTTCGATCCTGCCGTCCAGCGGACGGTCACGGGGCAGCCGGGCGATACGCGGGACGAACGGAAAGCTGGGCTCGGGCGCCGCGAGGTCCTCGGATTCGCCGATCAGCGAGCGGGCCTCGTCGTCGACGGCCTGGACGAGCCGCCGGGGCGGGTCGTACGTCCAGCTCGCCGAGTGCGGTTCGCCCGCCACCCGGTAGACCAGCAGCACCTCCCAGGTGCCGTCGTCACGGCGCCAGGAGTCCCACTGCACGCTGTCCTTCTCGGCGCCGCGCAGCAGCAGCCGCTCCTGAACGGCCTCACCGAGCTGGGGCCCGGCGTTCTCGCCGGGGCGGCGGACCGGGGTCTTGCGGGCCCGCTCGGCCATGAAGGCACGCTCGGCCAGCACGGGGCCCTCGAAGCGCCGGACGCGGTCGACGGGAATGCCCGCCATCTGCGCGACTTCCTCCGCCGTGGCACCCGCGCGTATACGCGCCTGGATGTCGCGGGGGCGGAGATGGCTCTCCACCTCGATCTCGATCTGGCCGAGGCGGGGACGGTCGCCGCGTACCGCGGCACGGAGACGTTCGTCGATCGGAAGCGTGTACTCCGTCGCGTCGGCAGCCTTCAGCACCAGCCGTGTGCCGTCATTGGAGACGGCCACGACACGCAGTTCGGGCATGGGGACCTCCCGGGTGGTGCCTGCCGACGTCACGTGCGTCGCTGCTTCCGCTAGTCGAGTGTGGCCTGCCCGGGTGCAGCCTGCCACAACCTTGCCGAGTTGCCCGGCGTGTCGGGCACGGGCCCTGGATCGCCGTTATGGCACGGTTACCTATTCGCAACGCTAAGTGACCAACTCCGTCACCCTGTGCAACTAGCCCCCTCCAGGCGGTCCTTGAAGGCCACGGACGCCCTGGCGGGAGACCGGACCCAGGGCTCGCAACAGTACTCCATTTGGGCCACGTGCGTGGATTGGCGCGCCGCCCGAGTTGGCGCAAGAGGCGGGAGTCGGCCGCCGGGCAAGGGAGTTGGGGGATCTGGAATGTGGCGTACCTCACGCGGCCCGGCGCTTGTGCTAGGCGCCCAGGACCCGCCGCAGGTAGTCGTTCTGGAACAGCCGGTCCGGATCCAGCCGGTCCCGGAGCGCCGTGAACTCGCCGAAGCGCGGGTAGACCCCGGCGAAGTACTCGGCGTCCCGTGTGTGCACCTTGCCCCAGTGCGGCCGCCCCTCGTGCGCGGTGAAGATGCGCTCCGCGGCGGTGAAGTACCGCTGGTACGGGGTCCCCTTGGCCAGGTGGACGGCGATGTACCCGCTGTCCCGGCCCGCGGCGGTGGACAGGGCGATGTCGTCGGCCGGGGCGGTGCGCACCTCCACGGGGAAGCTGACCCGCAGGTCCGAGCGGTCGAGCATCGACTTCAGCTCGCGCAGCGTCTCGACGACGGCCGCGCGCGGGACGGCGTACTCCATCTCCATGAACCGCACCCGGCGCGGCGAGGTGAAGACCTTGTACGGGATGTCCGTGTACGTCCGCGCGGACAGGGCCTTGCTGGAGATCCGGGCGATGGCCGGGACCGCGGGGGGCGCCGCGCGGCCGACCCACTGCGCGGCCTGGAAGACGCCGTTGGAGAGGAACTCGTCCTCGAACCAGGCCTTGAGCCGGCCCACCGGACGCTCCGGGCCCGCGCTGCGGTTGTTGCGCTTGGTGTTGGTGCTACCGGTGTGCGGGAACCAGTAGAACTCGAAGTGCTCGTTCTCGGCCCACAGTTCGTCGAAGTCGCGGGTGACCCGGTCGAAGGTCATCGGCTCCTCGCGGGCCGTCAGCAGGAAGACCGGCTCCACGGCGAAGGTGATCGCGGTGACGATGCCGAGCGCGCCGAGGCCGATCCGGGCCGCGGCGAAGACGTCCGGGTTCTCCTCGCGGGAACAGGTGAGGACCGAGCCGTCGGCCGTGACCAGTTCAAGTGCCGTGATCTGGGCGGCTATCGAGCCCGACTCCCGGCCCGTGCCATGGGTTCCGGTGCTGGTGGCTCCGGCGACCGTCTGCTCCATGATGTCGCCCATGTTGGTCAGCGACAGACCCTCGCGGGCCAGGGCCAGGTTGAGCCTCTTGAGCGGGGTGCCGCCCTCCACCGTGACGGTCATGGCGTCCCGGTCAATATGGCGGATGCCGGTCAACAGCTGAGGACGGATCAACACACCGTCGGTGGCGGCGATCGACGTGAAGGAGTGCCCGGTGCCGACGGCCTTCACCTTCAGGCCGTCCTCGGCGGCCCGGCGCACGGCCTGAGCCAGTTCCTCGGCGGAGGCGGGCGTGACCTCCCGCGCGGGGCGGGCGGAGACGTTTCCTCCCCAGTTACGCCACGTGCCGTTCTTCCCGCTCGCTGTGCTGCTCAACGGTGCCTCCCCGACGCGGATCCGGCCGCTTGAGCCGGCGGTACCCGAGGAAACCGACCGCGACCGCGACGGCTCCGGACACCGCCGGAACCCCGTACCCGGCCTGCGCGCCGGCCGCGTCGATCACCCAGCCGGCCGCGGAGGAGCCGAGCGCGACCCCGACCGCGAGCCCCGTGCTCACCCAGGTCATGCCCTCGGTCAGCTGCGCGCGTGGTACGTGCTGTTCGATGAGGGACATCGTCGTGATCATCGTCGGAGCGATGCAGAGCCCCGCAAGGAACAGCGCCACGGCCAGAAACGGCAAGTTTCCGACCAGTAGGAGGGGGATCATACTCACGGCCATCGCGCATATGCCCAGCAGCCAGCGAGGTTCGGGCGCCCCCTTGAGGTGCAGCAGCCCGAACACGGCGCCCGCCGCACAGGAACCGGCCGCGTACACGGCCAGGACGATGCTCGCGGCCCCCTTGTGGCCCTGCTCCTCGGCGAAGGCCACGGTGACCACGTCGACGGCCCCGAAGATCGCTCCCGTCGCCACGAAGGTGGCCACCAGGACCTGGAGGCCGGCGGAGCGCAGCGCGCTGGTGCCGCGCCGCTCGTGCCGCGCGCGCGGGTGCGGCTCGGGCTCGGTGGCGCGCTGGGAGGTCAGCCAGAAGACGCCGGCCGCGAGGAAGCAGGCGGCGAGCAGCGGACCCGCCTCCGGGAACCAGGCCGTGGACAGACCGATCGAGAAGATCGGCCCGAAGATGAAGCAGACCTCGTCCACCACCGACTCGAAGGAGTACGCGGTGTGCAGCTGCGGGGTGCCCCGGTACACGGCCGCCCAGCGGGCGCGGATCATCGCGCCGACGCTCGGCACACAGCCGATGCCGGCGGAGAACACGAACAGCGTCCAGTCCGGCCAGCGGTAGTGCGCGGCCAGCAGCAGTCCGGCCGCCGCGATGAGCGAGACCAGGGTCGCCGGCCGCAGCACGCGCCGCTGGCCGTACTGGTCCACCAGCCGGGAGACCTGCGGCCCGGCCGCCGCCGCGGCCAGCGCGATGGTGGCCGACAGAGCACCGGCCAGGCCGTAGCGCCCGGTCAGCTGGGACACCATCGTCACCACGCCGATCCCCATCATCGACAGGGGCATCCGGCCGAGGAAGCCCGCGGCGGAGAAGGCCTTGGAGCCGGGGGCGGCGAACAGGGCGCGGTAGGGGCTGGGCACTGGGGTCTCCGGTCGAGAGGCGGGCGGCTCGTCGAGGACGCGCCCGGCACGGCGCGCACCTCTGCGCCCGTAAGGCGCGAACACAGCTGATACAGCTTACGAGTAAGGCAACCCTAATGCACCCGATCGGCCGGTCGGAGGCCCAGGTCGACCCCCCGCCCTGTCCCGGCTGTCAGTGCCGGGTGGCAGGATCGGACCCATGCCAGACGCGCTCGATGCCAGCCCCTACGACGCCCTCCTGCTGCTCTCCTTCGGTGGCCCCGAGGGCCCGGACGACGTGGTTCCGTTCCTGGAGAACGTGACGCGGGGGCGCGGCATCCCCAAGGAACGCCTGAAGGAAGTCGGACAGCACTACTTCCTGTTCGGCGGGGTCAGCCCCATCAACGACCAGAACCGCGCACTCCTCGACGCCCTGCGCAAGGACTTCGCCGGCCACGGCCTGGACCTGCCCGTCTACTGGGGCAACCGCAACTGGGCGCCGTATCTCACGGACACCCTGCGCGAGATGGTGCGCGACGGCCGCCGCCGCATCCTGGTCCTCGCCACCAGTGCCTACGCCTCGTACTCGGGCTGCCGCCAGTACCGCGAGAACCTCGCCGACTCGCTCGCCGCCCTGGAGGCCGAGGGCCTGGAGCTGCCGAGGATCGACAAGCTGCGGCACTACTTCAACCACCCCGGCTTCGTGGAGCCCATGACCGACGGCGTGCTGCGGTCCCTGGCCGACCTCCCGGAGGAGATCCGGGACGGCGCCCAGATCGCGTTCACGACCCACTCCATCCCCCTCTCCGCCGCGGACACCTCCGGACCGGTCGAGGACCACGGCGACGGCGGGGCGTACGTCAGGCAGCACCTGGACGTGGCGCGGCTGATCGCCGAGGCCGTCCGCGAGCGCACCGGCGTCGACCGCCCCTGGCAGCTCGTCTACCAGTCCCGCTCCGGCGCCCCGCACGTCCCGTGGCTGGAGCCCGACATCTGCGACCACCTGGAGGAGCGGCACGCCGCCGGTGCCCCGGCCGTGGTCATGGCGCCCATCGGGTTCGTCTCGGACCACATGGAGGTGCTGTACGACCTCGACACCGAGGCCACGGCCAAGGCCGCCGAGCTCGGTCTTCCGGTCCGCCGCTCGGCCACCGTCGGGGCCGCCCCGCGGTTCGCCGCCGCCGTCCGCGAACTGGTCCTGGAGCGGGCCGCCGCCGAGAGCGGCCGGGCCGTCACCCCGTGCGCCCTGGGCGCGCTCGGCCCGAGCCACCATCTCTGCCCGGTCGGCTGCTGCCCGGCCCGCGCCCCCCGGCCCGCCGCCGCGGGCGCCGACAGCCCCTACGCCTGAGGAGCCCCGTGACCGACCCCGTCCACACGGACCTGCTCCGTCTCGCCCGGCAGGCCGCGCGCCGCGCGGGCGACCTGCTGCGGGACGGCCGCCCGGCCGATCTCGCGGTGGCCAGGACCAAGTCGAGCCCGATCGACGTGGTCACCGAGATGGACATCGCCGCCGAGAAGCTGATCACCGACCTGATCTCCGACCAGCGCCCCGACGACGGCTTCCTCGGTGAGGAGGGCGCCTCCACCGAGGGCACCAGCGGGGTCCGCTGGGTGATCGACCCGCTCGACGGCACCGTCAACTACCTGTACGGCCTGCCGACTTGGGCCGTCTCCATCGCCGCCGAGCAGGACGGCGAGACCGTCGTCGGAGTCGTCGCCGCCCCCATGCGCGGCGAGACCTACCACGCCGTCCGCGGCGCCGGCGCCTTCGCCACCGGTGTCTGGGAGGGCGAGCGCCCCCTGGCCTGCCGGCCGGCGCCGCCGCTGGACCAGGCGCTGGTCTCCACCGGCTTCAACTACGTGACCGGCGTCCGGGTCCACCAGGCCGAGATCGCGCACCGGCTGATCCCGCTGCTGCGGGACATCCGGCGCTCCGGCTCGGCGGCGGTCGACCTGTGCGACGTGGCCGCGGGCCGGCTGGACGGTTACTACGAGCGGGGCCTGCACCCCTGGGACCTCGCGGCGGGCGACCTGATCGCCCGGGAAGCGGGGGCCCTGACCGGTGGACGGCCCGGAGAGGGCCCCACGGGTGATCTGGCGATCGCGGCCACCCCGGGCGTCTTCGAGCCCCTCCAGCGGCTGCTGGAGGACTTCGGCGCCTGGCACGACTGACCCGCGTCCGGCACGGCACGCGAGCGGGCCCCCGGCGCTGGATTCGCCGGGGGCCCGCTCCTGTGCGTAGGTCTCTGTGCGTAAGTATTGATCAGACGCTGTACGCGCCGACTTCCACACCATGCTCCGCGGCGAGGCGGCGCAGGTCGTCGAGCTCGCCCTGCTCCACCTCGACGAGGAAGTCGTCGCCCTCGTCGCGGGCCCGCGTCAGGTCGGACTCGGTCGCCCTTATGCGCTGCAGAAGCCCTGCGGTGAATGCGTCCATGCTGTGCCCCCTCGTCCTGGGTCGTGGGTCGGTGGCACCGGGGTGTGCCGTTCGGAAGGGGCGATCACGTCCCCTGTGGGTGCCCGGCGCTGCCCCAGCCGGGCGGCGACGGTGCCGGACATCCACGACCGCTCTGCGGAAAGCGGATTGCCGCGTACCGCATGGTGGTGCGGCACAAGCGGAGCGTGATCGCGGGGTGTAAAGCCGTCCTCCCCCCGCGCTTCCTCACGGAAACCTCAACCCCAGCGGAAAATCTCGCATTCCCGGGCCCGCACAGCCGCCCTTCATGCGCCCCTCACCCGCCTTACCGCCGACTTATGGCCGAAAAGGGCAGGATGGACGCCGACACACCCCACCAGACCCCTGCTCGCGCGTCCCAGCGGCGCTACGCGGGTGGACCTCAGGAAGGAACAGCGACGTGCGCGTACTCGTCGTCGAGGACGAGCAACTGCTCGCCGATGCGGTGGCCACCGGACTGCGCCGGGAGGCCATGGCCGTCGACGTCGTGTACGACGGTGCGGCCGCCCTGGAGCGCATCGGCGTCAACGACTACGACGTGGTCGTCCTCGACCGTGACCTCCCGCTCGTGCACGGCGACGACGTCTGCCGCAGGATCGTCGAACTCGGCATGCCCACCCGCGTGCTGATGCTCACGGCGTCCGGCGATGTGAGCGACCGGGTCGAGGGCCTGGAGATCGGCGCCGACGACTATCTCCCCAAGCCCTTCGCCTTCAGCGAGCTCACGGCACGCGTGCGTGCCCTCGGCCGCCGCACCAGCGTGCCGCTGCCGCCCGTCCTGGAGCGCGCCGGGATCAAGCTCGACCCCAACCGCCGCGAGGTCTTCCGCGACGGCAAGGAGGTGCAGCTCGCGCCCAAGGAGTTCGCCGTCCTGGAGGTGCTGATGCGCAGCGAGGGCGCCGTCGTCTCCGCGGAGCAGCTGCTGGAGAAGGCCTGGGACGAGAACACCGACCCGTTCACCAACGTCGTCCGGGTCACCGTCATGACGCTGCGCCGCAAGCTGGGCGAGCCCCCCGTGATCGTCACCGTCCCCGGCTCCGGCTACCGGATCTGATCCCCCGTGGCAGCCACCCCCGCACCGCCCCAGGCGCCCCCCAAACCGACCTGGGACCCCAGGAAGCCGGTGCAGCCCTTCCCCTGGCTGCGCCCCACCATCCGGATAAGGCTCACCCTGCTCTACGGCGGCATGTTCCTGATCGCCGGCATCCTGCTCCTGTCGATCATCTATCTGCTCGCCGCGAGCGCGCTGAACGTCGGCAGTGATCTGCCGTTCAGGGTCCTGTCCGGCCAGGTGTCCAGTGACATGTGCAACATGCGTGCCACCCAACTGCCCGCGGACGAGCTCAACCGCGCGCTGAACGAGTGCGTGAACGAACAGCGGCAGAACGCCCTGGACACCCTGCTCAGCCGCTCCCTGCTGGCCCTGCTCGGCCTCGCCGTCATCGCCTTCGCGTTCGGCTACGCCATGGCGGGCCGCGTCCTGTCGCCGCTCGGCCGGATCACCCGTACCGCCCGCGCGGTGGCCGGCTCCGACCTGTCCCGGCGGATCGAGCTGGACGGCCCGGACGACGAGCTGAAGGAGCTGGCGGACACCTTCGACGACATGCTGGAGCGCCTCCAGCGGGCCTTCACCGCCCAGCAGCGCTTCGTCGGCAACGCCTCCCACGAACTGCGCACCCCGCTCGCGATCAACCGCACGCTGCTGGAAGTGCATCTGTCCGACCCGAACGCGCCGGTGGAGCTCCAGCAGCTCGGCAAGACCCTGCTGGCCACCAACGAGCGCAGCGAGCAGCTCGTGGAGGGCCTGCTGCTGCTTGCCCGCAGCGACAACCAGATCGTCGAGCGCAAGCCGGTCGACCTCGCCGAGGTGGCCGAGCAGGCCGTCGACCAGGTGCACGGCGAGGCCGAGGCCAAGGGCGTGGAGATCCGCGGCAAGCGGGACCCCGCGGTGGTCCAGGGCAACGGCGTCCTGCTGGAGCGGATCGCCCTGAACCTCGTGCAGAACGCCGTGCGGTACAACATCCCCGAGGGCGGCTGGGTCGAGGTCACCACCGAGCTGCAGCACGGCCAGGCGATCCTGGTCGTGTCCAACACGGGGCCGGTCGTCCCGGCGTACGAGATCGACAATCTCTTCGAGCCGTTCCGGCGGCTGCGCACGGAGCGCACGGGCAGCGACAAGGGCGTAGGGCTCGGTCTGTCCATCGCGCGGTCCGTGGCCCGGGCGCACGGCGGGCACATCGCGGCACAGCCGCGCGAGGGCGGAGGGCTGGTGATGAGAGTGGCTCTGCCGGTCTGAAAGAGGCGGCCCAACGGAGATCGATAAGGCGACACTCGGACTTGTTCGCTTTGCGCGGAATTTTCTGGACGTGAAGCAAGAGGTACCGTGTGTGATCGATCACAAGGGCGAATTTCCAGCCATCTACTCTCCGTGATCATGCAAGCCGCCGGAAAGCCGGGAAAATCCGGGTTTTCGGGGGTCCTGATCACGGGAAGTACACGGTGAGACGCCTTTGAAGTGCGGCATTGGGACCGTGTACGGTCCGCATCGCCATCCAAGCCGATCACTCTTGAGGAGTCCGGTTGGGTGTCGATTGAGTAACAGACCTTGATGTGAGGCAAAATCTCCGCCTCGGGTCGGGCACAAGTCCGGCCTCTCACGCGTTACGTGCGCTGGAGACACCGCAGACACCCAGAGGGGGAGAGCGACATGGCAACGGATTACGACACCCCACGCAAGACCGACGACGACGTCGACTCGGACAGCCTTGAAGAGCTCAAGGCCCGCCGGAACGACAAGTCGACCTCCGCAGTGGATGTCGACGAATTCGAGGCCGCGGAAGGCCTCGAGCTGCCCGGCGCGGACCTCTCGAACGAGGAGCTGGCCGTCCGGGTGCTGCCCAAGCAGCAGGACGAGTTCACTTGCATGAGCTGCTTCCTGGTGCACCACCGCAGCCAGCTGGCCCGGGAGAAAAACGGTCAGCCGATCTGTCGCGACTGCGACTGAGGGCGGGTCGGCCGTGACTGGCTCGACCCCTCCCTGGAAGCGCCGCTTCCCCGGCCGGGGAGCGGACCAAGGGCCGCCCGGCGGCCCCTACGGCGCGCGTGACGACGGGCGAGGCTCATCCGCTGACGGATCGGCCTCGCTCGAACCGGCGGCCGGCTCCGGCAATCCGCCGGTGCCGGCTCAGCCTCCGGCTCCCGTCGCCCGGCGACGGGCCGCGGTGATCCGCGACAAGGCCGTGGAAGGCGTCCGCAAGGGCGGCAGCCGCGCCAAGGCGGGCCTCGCCTACCTCGCCGACCGGATCATCGACAACGCCCCGCGAGTGCCCGTACGGGACCTCGCGACCCTGCGCAGACAGTTCCCGGGGCTCGGCCCCGAACAGCTCGCCGACAAGCTCGTGGCGGGCGCGATGACCGCGACGTCCACGGTCGGTGCGGGCGTCGGTGCGGCGGCGATGCTGCCCGTGCCGCCGGCCATGCCGGCGGAGCTGGCCGCGGAGGTCACCGGAGTCGCCGCGATCGAGCTGAAGCTGATCGCCGAACTCCACGAGGTCTACGGCGTACGCCCGCCGGGGAACCTGAAACAGCGCTCCACCGCCTACCTGGACTCCTGGTCGGGGGAGCGCGGCATCGACGTGACCAAGCCGGCCACGGTGAGCACGGCGCTGAACAGCCACATGAAGCACCAGCTGCGCCAGCAGATCATGAAGCGGATGGTGCGCAACCTGCCGAACCTGATGCCGTTCATGGTCGGCGCGGCCGTGGGTGCGCTGATGAACCGCCGGGACACCAAGAAGCTGGCCGACCGGATCCGCGCGGACCTGCGCCGGATCCAGGTGCCCTGGGACGCGCTGCCCGATCTCCCGCCGCTGGAGACACCGGCCGACCCGCTGACGCTGGGGGACGTCGCGAAGGAGGTCCGCCCCAGACGTCTCGGGCGCGGATGGCCAGGGAAATGACCTGCTCCGGGTCCCCGTTCCGGGGACCCTTCGACCCTGTGTGCTAGGCCGCCTTCGCCGCCTGGATGGCCTCCGCCAGGGCCTCCGGCCGCCGCGTCGACAGGTACAGGTACGGCGTCGGGTCCTCGGGGTCGGTGACCTGCACGCGCAGCGCGGTCGGGATGTAGGCCCGCAGCAGCAGGAAGGCGCGGGTGTCGGCCTTGTACGTACGCCAGGCCCGGGCCTCCTCGCGGTCCAGCACCTCCGCCTCACCCAGCGCCGTGACCGGGATCTTCGCGTCGCCCGCGATCAGCGAGCCGCCCACCACCCGGATCCGCACCGCGCCGTAGGAACTGGCCACCACGGCCGCCGCGGCGGTGCCGCCGACCAGGCCGCCGAGCATCGGCAGGGTGCCGAAGGGCAGCAGGATCAGCGCCAGCGCGAGGCCGGCCAGCACCGACACCAGCCACCACGAGCGGGGGGCGGTGAGGCGTTCTTCGTACGGGGTGGCGGAGAGCTGCATGGATCCAAGCTTGGCACGGTGTCCGGAAGGCGCCGACGCGCGGGTAAGGTCTGCGCCTGTGAGTGGTACATCCGCAAACCTTCAGCCCCCGGCCGACGCCGTGAAACCGGTGCGGCACCCGGACGCCCCCGCGCCCGGTGAACTGCTCGGCGCGCACTACGGCCAGTGCTTCGGCTGTGGCGGCGAGCAGCCGCACGGGCTGCACCTGCAGGCGCGGGCGGGCGAAGGGGTCACCCTCACCGCCGAGTTCACCGTGCGCCCCGAGCACCAGGGCGCGCCGGGCCTCGCGCACGGCGGCATCCTCGCGACCGCGCTCGACGAGACCCTCGGCTCGCTGAACTGGCTGCTGCGGACCATCGCCGTGACCGGCCGCCTGGAGACCGACTTCCGGCGGCCCGTGCCGGTCGGCACCGTGCTGCATCTCGAGGCCGAGGTGACCGCGGTGGCCGGGCGGAAGATCTACTGCACCGCCACCGGACGCGTCGGCGGCCCCGAAGGACCCGTCGCCGTCCGCGCCGACGCCCTCTTCGTCGAGGTCAAGGTCGACCACTTCATCGACAACGGCCGCCAGGAGGAGATCCAGGCCGCCATGAACGACCCGGACCAGGTGCGGCGGGCCCGCGCCTTCGAGGTGAACCCGTGAGCCGTGACCCCCTGAACGTGCTGATCCGCCGCGTCGACCCGGACGTACCGCTTCCGTCGTACGCGCATCCCGGCGACGCCGGCGCGGATCTGCGCACCACCGAGGACTGTGAACTGAAGCCGGGCGAGCGGGCGGTGCTGCCGACGGGGGTGTCTGTGGCGCTCCCCGAGGGGTACGCGGCCTTCGTGCACCCACGTTCCGGTCTGGCCGCCCGCTGCGGTGTCGCCCTGGTGAATGCCCCGGGGACGGTTGATGCCGGGTACCGTGGGGAGATCAAGGTGATCGTGGTGAATCTCGACCCGCGCGAGGCCGTGCGGTTCGAGCGCTTCGACCGGATTGCCCAACTGGTCGTCCAGCAGGTCGAGAGGGTCCGCTTCCAGGAGGTCGCGGAGCTTCCCGGCTCGGCGCGGGCCGAGGGGGGCTTCGGGTCCACCGGTGGGCACGCCGCCGTGGACGGCGGGCGCGGCACAAGGGGTCAGGCCGCCGAGGGCGGCACGACGGGTGGGACTAGATACGCTTCGGTCGTATCCGACCGGGAAGGACAGTGACGTGTTCGGACGTCGCAAGAAGAAGGGTGCCGCCGAGGACGCGGCCGGCGAGCCCGAGCAGGTCGTCGACGGCGTCGACACCGAGGCGGACGACGAGGGCACGCGCGAGCGCGTGCGGCTGGAGCCGGAGCCGCGGCCCGACGGGCCGTGGGACAGCACCGAGGTGCGCGAGCCCGGCGAGGGCCGGGTCGACCTGGGCGGGCTCTTCGTGCCCGGGGTCGAGGGCATGGAGCTGCGGGTCGAGGTCGCGGGCGACGCGATCGTCGCGGCGACCGTCGTCCTGCGCGACAGCGCCATCCAGCTGCAGGCCTTCGCCGCTCCCAAGCGCGAGGGCATCTGGGGCGAGGTGCGCGAGGAGATCGGCTCCGGCATCACCCAGCAGGGCGGCATCATCGACGAGGTCGAGGGCCCGCTGGGCTGGGAGCTGCGGGCGCAGGTCCCGGTGCAGCTGCCGGACGGCACGGGCGGCTTCCAGGTCGTGCGGTTCGTCGGTGTGGACGGGCCGCGCTGGTTCCTGCGCGGCGTGATCTCGGGCCAGGGCGCGGTGCAGCCGCAGGCGGCCGGGCTGCTGGAGCAGATCTTCCGGGACACGGTCGTGGTCCGCGGCGAGGGCCCGATGGCGCCCCGCGACCCGATCGTCCTGAAGCTGCCGAACGACGCCCAGATGGTCCCCGAGGGGGTCCAGCAGGAGGACGCCGGATCCCGGTTCTCGGGCGGCATGGGGCAGTTGCAGCGCGGACCGGAGATCACCGAGGTCCGTTAGACAGTCGTGAGCGAGAGGGCCGTACCCCCGAGGGGGTACGGCCCTCTCGCATGCGCGGGGTCTTGACGGCGTACGAACCGGACTGCTCGCGGCCGCCGCCGGGCGCGGTGCGTCAGGGTTGTGTCAAGGACGCCCCGGCTGCCGCACCCGGCGCCATATGCCCGGTTTGCGGGTCGTAAGGTCGACGCTGTGGGACGCGGCAGGCTCAGGATCTATCTCGGTGCGGCACCGGGCGTCGGCAAGACGTACGCGATGCTCTCCGAGGCGCACCGGCGCGCCGAGCGGGGCACCGACTGCGTGGTGGCGTTCGTGGAGCACCACGGCCGGCCGCGCACCGAGGTGCTGCTGCACGGCCTGGAGCAGATCCCGCGCCGGACGCCGGGCTACCGCGGCGGCACCTTCTCCGAGATGGACGTCGACGCCGTCCTCGCCCGGCGGCCCCGGGTGGCGCTGGTGGACGAGCTCGCCCACACCAATGTCCCCGGCTCCCGCAACGCCAAGCGCTGGCAGGACGTCGAGGAGCTGCTCGCGGCCGGGATCGACGTCATATCGACGGTCAACATCCAGCACCTGGAGTCGCTGGGCGACGTCGTGGAGTCCATCACCGGCGTACGGCAGCGGGAGACCGTGCCGGACGAGGTGGTGCGCCGCGCCGACCAGATCGAGCTGGTCGACATGTCCCCGCAGGCCCTGCGCCGGCGGCTGGCGCACGGCAACGTCTACCGGCCCGACAAGGTCGACGCGGCCCTGTCCCACTACTTCCGGCCCGGCAACCTCACCGCCCTGCGCGAGCTGGCGCTGCTGTGGGTGGCCGACCGGGCCGACGAGTACCTGCGCGTCTACCGCGGCGAGCACCGGGTGTCGAGGATCTGGGGCTCGCGCGAGCGGATCGTGGTCGGAGTCACCGGCGGCCCCGAGGGCCGGACCCTGATCCGGCGGGCCGCGCGGCTGGCCGAGAAGGGCGCCGGCGGTGAGGTCCTCGCCGTCTACATCGCCCGCAGCGACGGCCTGACCTCGGCCTCACCCGAGGAACTCGCCGTACAGCGCACCCTCGTGGAGGAGCTGGGCGGCACCTTCCACCATGTCGTGGGCGACGACATCCCGGCCGCCCTGCTGGACTTCGCGCGCGGGGTGAACGCCACCCAGATCGTGCTCGGCTCCTCGCGCCGCAAGACCTGGCAGTACGTCTTCGGGCCCGGCGTCGGGGCGACCGTCGCCCGGGAGTCGGGGTCCGACCTCGACGTGCACATCGTCACCCACGAAGAGGCCGCCAAGGGGCGCGGGCTGCCGGTCGCCCGGGGAGCCCGGCTCGGCCGGTCCCGGATCGTGTGGGGCTGGCTGGCCGGGGTCGGCGGTCCGGCCCTGCTCACCCTGCTGCTGACCCACGTCGACGCCGACCTGGGCCTCACCAACGACATGCTGCTGTTCCTGGCCCTGACGGTGGCGGCGGCGCTGCTCGGCGGACTGCTGCCCGCGCTGGCCTCGGCGCTGACCGGGTCGCTGCTGCTGAACTGGTTCTTCACCGCGCCCGTGCACCGGATCACCATCGCCGACCCGAAGAACATCCTGGCCCTGGTGATCTTCGTGGCCGTGGCGGTGTCGGTGGCCTCGGTGGTCGACCTCGCCGCCCGCCGCACCCACCAGGCCGCCCGGCTGCGCGCCGAGTCCGAGATCCTCTCCTTCCTCGCCGGGGACGTGCTGCGCGGCGAGACCAGCGTGGAGGCGCTGCTGGAACGGGTCCGGGAGACCTTCGGGATGGAGTCGGCGGCCCTGCTGGAGCGGGCGGGCGACCTCGATCCGTGGACCTGCGCGGGCAGCGTCGGCCAGGGCGGGCCCGTGCGGCGGCCCGAGGACGCGGACGTGGACATGCCGGTCGGCGATCACCTGGCGCTGGCGCTGACCGGCCGGGTGCTCCCCGCCGAGGACCGCCGGGTGCTGGCCGCGTTCGCCGCGCAGGCCGCCGTCGTCCTGGACCGGCGCCGGCTCCACGAGGAGGCCGAGCAGGCCCGCGCGCTGGCCGAGGGCAACCGCATCCGTACGGCGCTGCTGGCCGCCGTCAGCCACGATCTGCGCACCCCCCTCGCCGGGATCAAGGCGGCCGTGAGCAGCCTGCGCTCGGACGACGTGGCCTGGTCGGAGGAGGACGAGGCGGAGCTGCTGGCGGGGATCGAGGACGGCGCCGACCGCCTGGACCACCTGGTCGGCAACCTGCTGGACATGTCCCGCCTGCAGACCGGCACGGTCAGCGCGATCGTCCGCGGGACCGGCCTGGACGAAGTGGTGCCGGTGGCGCTCGGCGGGGTGCCCGAGGACAGCGTCGAACTCGACATCCCCGAGACCCTGCCCATCGTCGCCGTCGACCCCGGGCTGCTGGAGCGCTCGGTCGCCAACGTCGTCGAGAACGCCGTCAAGTACAGCCCGCCCGGCGCCCGTGTCCTCGTCTCCGCCAGCTCCCTCGCCGACCGCGTCGAGGTGCGGGTCGTGGACCGCGGGCCCGGCGTCCCCGATGACGCCAAGGAGCGGATCTTCGCGCCCTTCCAGCGGTACGGTGACGCGCCGCGCGGGGCCGGCGTGGGACTCGGACTCGCGGTGGCGCGCGGGTTCGCGGAGGCGATGGGCGGGACGCTGAACGCGGAGGACACCCCGGGCGGCGGCCTGACGATGGTGTTCACGCTCCGCGTCGCCGCCGACGAGTTCGTTCAGCCCGCCGTACTGGAAGTACCGGAACCCGAAAGGCAGGAGGCCCCATGACCCGGGTGCTCGTGATCGACGACGATCCGCAGATCGTGCGGGCCCTGGTGATCAACCTCAAGGCCCGCAAGTACGAGGTGGACGCCGCGTACGACGGTGCCGGCGCCCTCCGGCTCGCCGCCGCCCGCCACCCGGACGTGGTCGTCCTCGACCTCGGTCTGCCCGACATGGACGGCGTCGACGTCATCCGGGGTCTGCGCGGCTGGACCCGGGTGCCGGTCCTCGTGCTGTCCGCCCGGCACTCCTCCGACGAGAAGGTCGAGGCGCTGGACGCGGGCGCCGACGACTACGTCACCAAGCCGTTCGGCATGGACGAGCTGCTGGCCCGGCTGCGGGCGGCGGTCCGGCGCGCCGAGCCCCTCGGCGGCGGCGAGGAAGAAGTGATCGTCGAAACGGGGACGTTCACCGTCGACCTGGCCGCGAAGAAGGTCAACCGTGCCGGGGCCGACGTCCGGCTGACGCCGACCGAGTGGCACCTGCTGGAGGTCCTGGTCCGCAACGCCGGGCGGCTGGTCGGCCAGAAGCAGCTGCTGCAGGAGGTCTGGGGGCCGTCCTACGGGACCGAGACGAACTATCTGCGGGTGTACATGGCCCAGTTGAGACGGAAGCTGGAGGCGGACCCCTCGCACCCGAAGCACTTCGTCACGGAACCCGGGATGGGGTACCGCTTCGAGCGCTGACCAGGGCTGACTATGCCTGGAGGACGAGTTTCGCGAAGCGGTCGCCGATCAGGCGGTGGGTGGCCGCGTCCGGGTGGAGGTCGTCGGGGAGGGGGAGCTCGGCCCAGTCCTGTTCGCCGTAGAGGTCCAGGCCGTCGAGGTAGCCGAGGTTCGGGTCCTCGGGGGTGCGCTGTTCGACGATCCGGGACAGCTCCTCGCGGATCACCTTGAGGGTCAGTTTGCCGGTGGCCCGTTCCGCGGGGTCGCCGAGGGCCTGGAACTTCAGGTGTCCGGTGCTCAGGGCGGCCGGGTCGAAGGCGCCGGGGCCCGGGGTGTCCTCGTGGATGGGGCACAGGATCGGGGAGACGACCAGCAGCGGCGTGTCGGGGTGCCCGTCGCGGATGATGTCCAGGAAGCCGTGGACGGCGGGCGTGAAGGCGCGCAGCCGCATCAGGTCCAGGTTGACCAGGTTGATGCCGATCTTGACGCTGATCACGTCGGCCGGGGTGTCCCGCATCGCGCGGGCGGTGAAGGGGTCCAGGAGGGCGCTGCCGCCGAAGCCCAGGTTGATCAGCTCCACTCCGGCCAGGGTCGCGGCGCGGGCGGGCCAGATGCCGGTGGGGCTCGCCGCGTCGGAGCCGTGGCTGATGGAGCTGCCGTGGTGCAGCCACACCTTGCGGCCGCGGTCGGGCAGGGGCTCGACGGGGGCGTCGGCGCGCAGGGCCACCAGTTCGGTGGTCTCGTTGTGCGGCAGCCAGATCTCCACGTCCTTCTCCCGGGCCGGCAGCCCGGAGAAGAGCACCGTGGCGACCGGTCCGGGGCGGTGCTCGGTGGTGCCGGCGGCCATGTCGACGATCAGGGTGTTGCCGCCGGCCGCCACGGCCTGGTGGGTCAGCGTGCCGTCGACGAGCAGGTCGTACAGGCCGTCCGGACGGGGCGGGACGCCGACGTAGGACCGCTTGGTGGGCAGCGTGTCCAGTTCGACGGTGGTGGCCCGGGTGCGGAGGGCGAGCCGTACGCCGGAGGGCTGGGACTCGACCATGGCGAGCTGCGGGTCGGCGCACTGGGCGCGGGCCCGCGCGGGGAGCCGGTGCGGCAGCAGGCCGTGCTCGGTGCGCTCCAGGTCGAGGGCGCCGCGGACGAAGGCGGGGGTGAGGGGCGTGGTCTGCATGGAGTGGGCTTTCAGGAGGGGGGCCAGGTGCGCAGGGTGGCGTCGAGGGCGTCCAGGATCCGCGTCCAGGACTCCTCGCTGCCGGGGGAGCTGTGGCTGAAGCCGCCGGCCAGTTCCAGGTCGACGTAGCCGTGGAAGACGCTGCCCAGGAGGCGGACGGCGTGGGTCTGGTCCGGCTCGGCCAGGTCGTAGCCGCGCAGGATCGCCCGGGTCATCTGGGCGTGCCGCACCCCCGCGCTGCGGGCGGCCGTCTCGGCATCGAGGCGGTAGCGGGTCGCGGCGTAGCGGCCGGGGTGGGAGCGGGCGTAGTCGCGGTAGACGTCGGCGAACGCGGTCAGGGCGTCCTTGCCGGCCCGGCCCGCCAGGGCGTCCGCCGCCCGGTCGGCTAGCTCCTCCAGGGCGAGCAGGGCGATCCGGGTCCTGAGCTCGTGGGAGTTCTTCAGATGCGAGTACAGGCTCGCGACCTTCACGTCGAACCGGCGGGCCAGCTCCGAGACGGTCACCCGGTCGAAGCCGACCTCGTCGGCGAGCTCCGCCCCGGCCCGGGTCAGCAGCTCCGGGGTGAGTCCTGCACGTACCATGACCGCCCTTCCTTTTGCCGAAAGCCATTATGGGATTGCCTAAAGGCTTTAGGCAAGTCGGGGCCGATCCCGCTGTCTCCCGCCGCTCCCCGGGGGTTACGTAGGTGTCGGTGTGCCCCGGTACGCTTCAGACATGAGTTCTGTTCCTCGATCCGAGAAGCCGGCGGGCCGGTTCCGGCGCATGCTCGACCGGCTCTCCTCGTCGCAGGAGGACCTGGAGTCCGAGGAACTGCGCGAGGACTCGGCGACGGCCGGCTGTACCCGCATCGGTGACTGCCGGGACCGACAGATAGTCACGGTTACTGGTACCTTGCGCACGGTCACCCTGCGGCCGCGTGCCGGGGTCCCGGCCCTGGAGGCCGAGCTGTTCGACGGCTCCGCCGCGCTGGACGTGGTGTGGCTCGGCAGACGCTCCATCGTGGGCATAGAGCCGGGGCGCAAGCTGATCGCATCGGGCCGGATCTCGATGAGCCGGGGCCGCCGGGTGCTGTTCAACCCGAAATACGAACTGAGACCGCTCGGACGGGAGTAGCCGGTGACGTCGCTCGACAAGCCGACCGAAGACACCACCGCAGAAGGCGGGCACGACTCCCGGGCAGTGACCCAGGACGCGCTGTTCGAAGCCTTCGGCGGCCTGCGCGGCATGATCGAGACGGTGCTGCCCGGACTGCTCTTCGTCACGATCTACACCATCAACAAGGACCTGCACCTGTCGGCGATCGCCGCGCTCGGTGTGTCCCTGCTGCTCGTCGCCGTCCGCCTGGCGATGAAGGACACCGTCAAGCACGCCTTCAGCGGTGTCTTCGGTGTCGCCTTCGGTGTCGTCTTCGCGATGATGACCGGCAACGCCAAGGACTTCTACCTGCCCGGCATGCTCTACACGCTGGGCCTGGGCCTGGCCTACATCATCACCACCCTGTGCGGTGTCCCGCTGATCGGCCTGATCCTCGGCCCGGTCTTCAAGGAGAACCTCTCCTGGCGCACCCGCAACCCCGGCCGCAAGAAGGCGTACGCCAAGGCCAGTTACGCCTGGGGCGCGATCCTGCTGGCCAAGTGCGCGATCCTCTTCCCGCTGTACTGGTGGGCGGACACCGAGCAGTTGGGCTGGGTCCTGGTCGCCCTGAAGATCCCGCCGTTCCTGCTGGCCGTCTGGCTGACGTGGGTCTTCCTCGCCAAGGCCCCCGCGCCGATCGACGTGTTCGCGGAGATGGAGGCGGCGGAGAAGGCCGAGAAGGACCGGCAGGCCGCCGGCTGACGGTGAGCGAGGAAGGGCGCCCCGGGTGATCCCGGGGCGCCCTTCGCCGTCGTACGGCCTCAGTCGGCCGGCTGCTCGCGGCGCACCGAGAGCAGGTCCTCCAGCTGTTCCTCGCGGGCCTGGGCGGCCACGAACAGCAGCTCGTCGCCCGCCTCCAGGGAGTCGTCGCGGGTCGGGGTGAGCACCCGGGTGCCGCGGATGATGGTGACCAGCGAGGTGTCCTGCGGCCACTCCACATCGCCGACCTGGGTGCCGGCCAGCGCCGACTCCTCGGGCAGGGTCAGCTCGACGAGGTTGGCGTCGCCGTGGCTGAAGCGCAGCAGCCGGACCAGGTCGCCGACGCTGACCGCCTCCTCGACCAGGGCGGACATCAGGCGGGGGGTGGACACGGCGACGTCGACGCCCCAGGACTCGTTGAAGAGCCACTCGTTCTTGGGGTTGTTGACGCGGGCGACGACGCGCGGGACGCCGTACTCCGTCTTCGCCAGCAGGGAGACGACCAGGTTCACCTTGTCGTCGCCGGTCGCGGCGATCACGACGTTGCAGCGCTGGAGCGCGGCCTCGTCCAGGGACGTGATCTCGCAGGCGTCGGCGAGCAGCCACTCCGCCTGCGGGACGCGCTCGACCGAGATGGCGGTCGGCGCCTTGTCGATCAGCAGGACCTCGTGGCCGTTCTCCAGCAGCTCGCCCGCGATCGAGCGGCCGACGGCGCCGGCACCGGCAATGGCGACCCTCATCAGTGACCGCTCTCCTCTTCGGGACCCTGGGCGAACGCCGCCTCGACCTTGTCGACCTCGTCGGTGCGCATCATCACGTGCACCAGGTCGCCCTCCTGCAACACCGTCTGCGAGCTGGGCAGGATGGCCTCACCGAGGCGGGTCAGGAACGCCACGCGGACGCCCGTCTCCTCCTGGAGCCTGCTGATCTTGTGGCCCACCCAGGCCGGGGAGGTGTGCACCTCGGCGAGCTGGACGCCGCCGGTGGGGTCGCGCCACAGCGGCTCGGCGCCCGAGGGGAGCAGCCGGCGCAGCATCTGGTCGGCGGTCCAGCGCACGGTCGCCACGGTCGGGATGCCCAGACGCTGGTAGACCTCGGCACGGCGGGGGTCGTAGATACGGGCCGCGACGTTCTCCACACCGAACATCTCGCGGGCCACGCGCGCGGAGATGATGTTGGAGTTGTCGCCGCTGGAGACGGCGGCGAAGGCACCGGCCTCCTCGATGCCCGCCTCGCGCAGGGTGTCCTGGTCGAAGCCGATGCCGGTGACCCGGCGGCCACCGAAACCGGGGCCGAGTCGGCGGAAGGCGGTGGGGTCCTGATCGATCACAGCGACCGTGTGCCCCTGTTGCTCCAGGGTCTGGGCGAGAGCGGAACCCACTCTTCCGCAGCCCATGATGACGATGTGCACGACCGTCCTTCCGAAGTCAAGAGTTACTGCTCAGCCAGATCAGGGTCTCAGATCGACGCCCAAGCTACACACGCGCGGTAGGACGTCGGCACCCCTGTGCACGGTTGCCGTGAGGACGGGTCGGTCAGCGGCGGCTGATGCTGCGAACGCTGGCAAGTGTGAGGATTCCGAGGCCGACGAGCGCCGCGGCGGCGCCGATCAGCTGGGCGGTGCTGTCCATGGGACCTCCGGAGGGCGGCAACGGCGGGAAGAACCAGCGGGTTTAGTCATATAGACATGCCGACGCCCCGGCCTGCGGAATCCGCAGCTGCGCCACCCCCGTTTTCACCCGGAGAGCAGGGGCCGCCCGTAAGGGGGGTGGCGGGTGGGCGGCAGCCCGTTCGAACGCCTACGATCCTCTGTTGTGTCCAAACTGACCGACGTGCCCAAACGGATCCTGATCGGGCGCGCACTGCGCAGTGACCGGCTCGGGGAAACGCTCCTGCCGAAGCGCATCGCACTACCCGTCTTCGCCTCCGACCCGCTGTCCTCCGTGGCCTACGCGCCCGGCGAGGTGCTGCTGGTCCTGTCCATCGCTGGCGTGTCGGCGTACCACTTCAGCCCCTGGATCGCGGTCGCGGTCGTCGTCCTGATGTTCACGGTCGTCGCCTCCTACCGGCAGAACGTGCACGCCTACCCGAGCGGCGGCGGCGACTACGAGGTGGCCAACACCAACCTCGGCCCCAAGGCCGGGCTGACCGTGGCCAGCGCGCTGCTCGTGGACTACGTGCTCACCGTGGCCGTGTCCATCTCCTCCGGCGTGGAGAACCTGGGCTCCGCCATCCCGTTCGTCGTCGAGCACAAGGTGTTCTGCGCGATCGGCATCATCGTGCTGCTGACGCTGATGAACCTGCGCGGGGTGAAGGAGTCCGGCAAGCTCTTCGCGATCCCGACGTACGTCTTCGTCGCCGGTGTCTTCCTCATGATCGCCTGGGGCGCCTTCCAGGGCCTGGTCCTCGGCGAGAACATGAAGTCGCCCACCGCCGACTTCGAGATCAAGCCCGAGCACGAGGGCCTGGCAGGCTTCGCGCTGGTCTTCCTGCTGCTGCGCGCCTTCTCCTCCGGCTGTGCCGCGCTCACCGGTGTCGAGGCGATCAGCAACGGCGTCCCCGCCTTCCGCAAGCCCAAGTCGAGGAACGCGGCGACCACCCTCGCCCTCATGGGCGGCCTCGCGGTCACCATGTTCTGCGGCATCATCGGGCTCGCCATGGCCACCGATGTGCACATGGCGGAGAACCCGGCCAAGGACCTCATCGAGGACGGCGTGCCCGTCGGCAGCGACTACGTCCAGCACCCGGTGATCTCGCAGGTCGCGGCAGCCGTCTTCGGCGACGGCACGTTCTTCTTCATCCTGCTCGCCGCCGCCACCGCCCTGGTCCTTTTCCTCGCGGCGAACACGGCGTACAACGGCTTCCCGCTGCTCGGCTCGATCCTCGCCCAGGACCGCTACCTGCCCCGCCAGCTGCACACCCGCGGCGACCGCCTGGCGTTCTCCAACGGCATCGTGCTCCTGGCCGGCGCGGCCATCCTGCTGGTGTGGATCTACGGCGCCGACTCCACGCGGCTGATCCAGCTCTACATCGTCGGCGTGTTCGTCTCCTTCACGCTCAGCCAGACCGGCATGGTCCGGCACTGGAACCGCCATCTGCGCACCGAGACCGACCCGGCCAAGCGCCGCCGTATGATCCGCTCCCGCGCGATCAACACCTTCGGCGCCTTCTTCACCGGCCTGGTGCTGGTCGTCGTCCTGGTCACCAAGTTCACCCACGGCGCCTGGGTCGCCCTGCTCGGCATGGTGATCTTCTACGCGACCATGTCCGCGATCCGGAAGCACTACGACCGGGTCTCCGAGGAGATCGCGGCGCCCGACGGCCCGACCGACGACAGCGTCCGCCCCTCCCGGGTGCACTCCGTGGTCCTGGTCTCCAAGATCCACCGGCCCACGCTGCGCGCCCTCGCGTACGCCAAGCTGATGCGCACCGACACCCTCGAAGCGCTCAGCGTCAACGTCGACCCGGCCGAGACCAAGACCCTCAAGGCCGAGTGGGAGCGGCGCGGCATCGACGTACCGCTGAAGGTCCTCGACTCGCCCTACCGCGAGATCACCCGGCCGATCATCGAGTACGTCAAGAACCTGCGCCGCGAGTCGCCGCGCGACGCCGTGTCCGTGATCATCCCCGAGTACGTCGTCGGCCACTGGTACGAGCATCTGCTGCACAACCAGAGCGCCCTGCGGCTGAAGGGCCGGCTGCTGTTCACGCCGGGTGTCATGGTGACGTCGGTGCCCTACCAGCTGCAGTCCTCCGAGGTCGCGAAGAAGCGGGCCCGCAAGCGGCAGGACTGGAACGCGCCGGGTTCCGTGCGGCGGGGGCCGGCTCAGGAGCGGGCGAAGGAGTCCTCGAAACAGTCGTAGACTGGTGGGCTGTTGTCCCGGCGGCTGTTGTCCCGGCTCGAACCTCTATGCATCTGGAGTCACCCCGCCATGCAGGCAGAACCGAAGAAGTCGCTGGTGGGGCTGGAGTACGAGGTCGAGGTCGGCCCCGTCGCCCACGGCGGCCACTGCATCGCCCGCACCGACGAGGGCCAGGTCCTCTTCGTGCGGCACGCGCTGCCCGGGGAGCGGGTCGTCGCCCGGGTCACCGAGGGTGAGGAGGGCGCCCGCTTCCTGCGCGCGGACGCCGTCGAGGTGCTCGACGCGTCCAAGGACCGCATCGAGGCGCCCTGTCCGTACGCCGGCCCCGGCCGCTGCGGCGGCTGCGACTGGCAGCACGCCAAGCCGGGGGCGCAGCGGCGGCTGAAGGGCGAGGTCGTCACGGAGCAGCTGGCGCGGCTCGCCGGGCTCACGCCCGAGGAGGCCGGCTGGGACGGCACGGTGATGCCCGCCGAGGGCGACAAGCTGCCCGCCGGGCAGGTGCCGCAGTGGCGCACGCGCGTGCAGTACGCGGTGGACGCCGAGACGGGCCGGGCGGGTCTGCGCCGGCACCGCTCGCACGAGGTCGAGCCGATCGAGCACTGCATGATCGCGGCCGAGGGCGTGAGCGAGCTGGGCATCGAGGACCGTGACTGGTCCGGGATGGCGTCCGTGGAGGCCATCGCGGCGACCGGCTCCCAGGACCGCATGGTCATCCTGGAACCCAGGCCGGGCGCGCGGCTCCCCCTCGTCGAGCTGGACAAGCCGGTGTCCGTCATGCGGGTCGAGGAGAAGGACGGCGGCGTTCACCGCGTCCACGGCCGCGCCTTCGTCCGTGAGCGGGCCGACGGCCGGACGCACCGCGTGGGCAGCGGCGGCTTCTGGCAGGTCCACCCGAAGGCGGCCGACACCCTGGTCACGGCGGTGATGCAGGGACTGCTGCCGCGCAAGGGTGACATGGCGCTCGACCTGTACTGCGGCGTCGGCCTCTTCGCGGGCGCCCTCGCCGACCGCCTCGGCGACCAGGGCGCGGTGCTCGGCATCGAGTCCGGCAAGCGCGCGGTGGAGGACGCCCGCCACAACCTCGCGGAGTTCGACCGGGTCCGGATCGAACAGGGCAAGGTCGAGGCGGTGCTGCCGCGCACGGGCATCACGGAGGTCGACCTCATCGTCCTGGACCCGCCGCGGGCGGGCGCGGGCCGGAAGACGGTGGCACACCTGTCGTCCCTGGGCGCCCGGCGCATCGCGTACGTGGCCTGCGACCCGGCGGCGCTGGCGCGGGACTTGGGGTACTTCCGGGACGGGGGGTACCGGGTGCGGACGTTGCGGGTGTTCGATCTGTTTCCGATGACGCATCACGTGGAGTGCGTGGCGATTCTGGAGCCTGCCGAGAAGGGCATCTGACCTGCTGTTTTGTAGTCCAGGTGGTCGGTTCGACCTGTTTTCGCTCGCGGAATGCGTCGACTGAGGTTCGCTTGTGCAGCGTGAAGCACCGGCTGGTCTTCGTCGACCGGCTCCCGGCCACCCTCGCGCCTCTCCCACACGGTGCCACGCATGACGTGCCGGCCCGCTGGTTCGACGTGGACCGTCCCACCATCACCCGCGCCTTGGACGGGTCGTCGCCGAGGTGGAGCAGGGTCGATCATTCCAGGCCAGCGGACCGATCAGGTCGGCGACTTTCAGTCACTGTGAGAGGAACCGCTCCGCACTGCTCGCTGCTCCCTTAAATTTACTCACCGGCTTTGGGCGGGAACACGGGGGAACGGCATGGATCCGGTGACGGCCGTCGCGGCGGCAGGAGTGGCACTCGTGGTGAAAGGCGCGCTCGAGACGGCAGGGCAGGAGGCCGGCCGCTCCGGTTGGACCGGCGGAGCGCGGCTTGTGGAGCGGATCCGCGCGCGTTTCCGTGGTAACGCCGAGGCGCAGGGCGCCCTGGACCGGGTGACCACCACCCCCGAAGACGAGAGCGCCCAGGAGGATCTGGAGCGGCAGCTCGCCGCCCAGATGCTGCTCGACGAGGGCTTCGAGACGGAGATCCGGCGGCTGGTCGACGAGGCCGTCGCGGCACAGGGCCGGTCCGGTGCGCAGATCAGCGCCGCGCTCATCAAGAACGCCCAGGTGTTCAACGGCAAGGTCGAGGTCCAAGGGGACTGGACGACGTCGTAGCGCCCCGCCCACCCGGGGCGCGAGAGCCGCGCGCCGCGCGGGCCGGATCGTGGCCCCTTGGTCCCACCCGTCCCCGGGCCGGATCGGGCGTGATCGCCATGACGCGCGGACGAGTGGGGCGCAGGGAACCGCCCCGCAGCAAAGAGAACCTGAGAGCAGGCCATGAGTGAGGACACCTCCACCGAGGGACCCCGCGCCGGGGGCAGGACCGTGGAGCGCACCGACGAACCGCCGCGGGGGGCTGCGGGACCCGAGTGGGATTCCGCCAAGGACGCCAGGAACGCCAAGATCGCCACGGGCACCGTGCCGCCCGGCGCGAAGGACAGGACGGACGAGGACGACGACGGCAAGGCGGTCGTCGCGGAGCCGCGTACCCCCGTCGACGAACGGGACGGTCCGGTCAGCGAGAAGGACGCGCTGCTCTCCCTCACCGAGGGCGGCGGCCACGAGGACCCCGAGCGGTCCGAGGCGCTGCGGGCGGGTGCGATCGCCGACGAGATCGCACGCCGGCTCAACGCCGACGCCTCCGGCACCCGGATCGGCACCCTCGCCCTGTTCAACGAGACGGTCAGTTTTGGCGGCGGCTTCCACCCGGGTGGCGCGCGCCATGCGGAACCGAGGCCGGGCGGGGCATCGTTGGTCGCCATCGACCTTGCCGAACTTGCGGATCACACCGAGCTGTTCGTGCAACCCGACGGGTACGAGGAGGCCGTGGACGCCCTGCGTGAGCGACGGCTGCTGGTCCTCACCGGTCCACCCGGCAGCGGGCGGGAAGCCGCCGCCGTAAACCTGCTCGGCGAGGCACTGGCGATCGACGGAAGCGGTGCCGGCGGCTGCCACCGGCTGCTGATGCCGTCGGCGGTGCTGGAGCCGGGCTGGGAGCCGCCCGTGAAGCACTCCGGCTACCTCGCGGCGCTCGACGACGGTCCGGCCGCCGTGGAGAGGTTCACCTCCGCGTTCGGCGGTGGGGGTGCCCGCGGCATCGCCCAGTGGACCGCCGTCGTCGCCGCCCTGCGCGACTCCGGCTCGCTGCTGGTGCTGACCGGCGGGCACGATCTGGAGGTGCTCGCCGCCGGGCCGGGCGGTGAGCACCTTGCCCACCATCCCCTCACGCCCGTGGACCCGGTAGCCGTCGTGGAGCGGCGCGTCCTCGGCCATGGCGGCAGCCCGGACGCCTGCACCGACCTGCACGCGCTGCTGGAACGTACCGGTGCCGCCGTGGCCCTGCGTGAACAGCCCGCAGTCCGCAACGCCGCCCGCCTCGCCTCGGTCATCAGCGCGGACGGCGACGTGGCGGCCGAGGTGGCCCGGCTGCGCGACCCCAGCGAGCAGGTCCGCGCGTGGTTCAACCGGTTCCGGGAACCCGAGGCGGTCGCTTTCGCACTCGCCGCGGCCGTCCTGGAAGACAGCGGATACCTCACTGTCGCGGATGCCGCCGTGAAGCTGCGCGCCGCACTGACGGAACCCGAACCCGCTCCGCCGGACCTCCGGTTCGGCGACCGGCTCGGCCACGAGCAGCAGTGGATCGAGCTGCACCTGCCCGACGGCTCGGGTCTCGCCGCCGGCCCGCCCCGGGTGCGCTTCCGCAACGGGCTGTTGGGCCAGACCATCCTCGGCTACGCGTGGAACGCGCTCGACGGACGCCGCGAGGCCGTACTGGGCTGGCTGCACAGCCTGTTGCGCCACCCCGACCTGGAAGTGCGCGCCCGCGCCGCGGTCGGCGCGGGTGTACTGGCTCTCGTCGACCCGCAGTACGCCGTGCACCGCTTCCTCACCGGCTGGGCGGGCAGCACCTCCTGGCCCCTGCGGCAGGCCGCCGCCACCGCGCTGGGCGTCGCGGGCAGCCGCCCGGAGACGGCCGACGCCGTGTGGGGCCTGCTGCATCACTGGGCGCGTGGCGGGTCCTCCGCCCAGCAGCGGCGGCTTGCCGGTACCGCCGCCAACGCCGTGGGTGGTCTGCTCGGCCGGACCGCTCCTGAGCGGGCCGTGGCCGTGCTGCACGACGCACTGGACCGCGGTGACGACTGGGGCACCCTGCCCGCGGTGGCCTGGGGCGGTGTCCACCTCGTAGAACAGGGGCAGGTGGCGCCGCTGCTCAACGCCTACCTGGCATGGTCCGAGCCGCAGGACCTGTCCCCGCTGGTCGTCAAGACGCTGTCCGCCTTCGTGTTTGCGGTGTCGCGCCCCTACGAAGCGCCGGTCACCGGCCCTGCGGCGCCCGCGCCGGGCGGCGTGCGTGTCCCCGACGTACCCGTGCTGCTGAGCGAACTGCCGCGGCACCACGAACGGCTCGCCGAGCTGTGGGCGCGTGCCCTCGCGCGCCGGCCCGTGCAGGACACCGCCCTCGACGCCCTCCACCAGTGGATCGACGAGTACGCGGACCGCTGTCCCGGCGCGCTCGACGCCATCGCTCACCTCCTGGTCTCCGTGGCCCGTCGACCGGGACGCCACCGCGAGCGGCTGGTGTGGTGGCTGGACAAGTGGGCCCGCGACCGCGACCACCCCTCGAAGAACGCCGCCCGCCTGCTGCGCGCCCTCGACCACGGCCGGTGAGCGCCCGGCACGCGACGACCCGCCGACGTCCTCCACGAACAGCACGACGAACAGCACGACGAACAGCGACAGAGAGAGGGGGAGACATGGAGAAACAGACCTACGATCCGGTCCTCTGCAGCGAGGACCTGCCCAAGTGGCGCCTGACGAACCCGCTGCGGCCGCCGGCTCCCGGCCGGGCCCTGGTCCTCGTCCGGGACAGCGGACCCTCGCTGACGATCCGCAGTGGCGAGGAGATCCCGTCGTCCCGCTTCGGGACGTACCGCAGCGTCTTCACGGTCGACCTGACCGAGCACCGCCTGATCCTCGACATCCCCCTGCTCAGCCGCGACCCCACCTTCTCCTTCCGCAGCCGGGTCGACCTGGTGTGCAAGGTCGCCGACCCCGCCGAGGTGGTCGCCCGCGGCATCCGCGACATGAGCGGCGCGCTGTACGGCTATCTGCGCAAGACGCTGCGGTCGGTCGCCCGCGACTACGACGTCGCCGAGTTCCACGAGGCCGAGCGGGCGCTCAACACGGCACTGACGGGGTTCGGCGGGGACGACGCCGTCCGGCTGCGCAACATACAGGTGGAACTGCTCGTCGACGAGGACGAAATCGCCTCGAGCGGCCGCGAGTTCCGGGACGTCGTGCGGGAGACCAGGCTGGAGGGCATGCGGCGCCGGCGCCACCTGGACATGATCCGGGAGGAGGGCGTCGACGGCCTGATCGCGGACATCATGGAGAAGGAGGGCCCGCGCGCCGCGCTCGCCTGGATCGAGAAGGGAGAGGCGGAGAAGCGGGAGGTCCGGCGCGAGGTCATGCGCATGGTCCTGGAGCGCGGCGACGCCGACCGGGAACCCTTCGAGCAGGCGGAGCTGGAACGCGCCGTACTGGAGGAGGTACTGCGCGACGGCGACGGTCTGTTCGAGAGCGCCACCCGGCGCGGCTGGCTCCGCGGCAGCCTGGCTCGCGCTCTGGAACCCAGTACCGCCGAGGACGACGAACGCGAGCCGCTCGCGGGCGAGGTGCTGAAGGAGCGGCGGTACGACGACACAGGGCGACCGCCCGAGCCGGCGCCCCGCGAGGAGCGGACGGCCAAGCCCCGGCCCCGGATCACCGGCGGCGCCCCGGCCCGGCCGCGGTTCAGCGGACCGCCCGGTGACGAACCCCTGCCGGACACTGGGGTCTCCGGCGGCACGGGTGACCGGACCGCGGGCCTCGGAGCGCGGGACGAGGCGGCGGCGCGTTCCGCGGACCGGCGGGGCGGCGGCTGGAGCTACGGGGAGCGGGGGGAGGCCGGCGGCGGGGGCACCCGTCCCGAGGACCGGCCCGATACCGGCCGCACTCCTGCGGCCCGCTACTCCGACGACGGGCCGACCACGGACAGCCCCCCGTCGGACGAGCGGAGGAGCACCGGCGACGACGCCGCGGGCAGTGGCCGAACCCGGGACGGCGGCTGTGCCCCCGAAGACGGCCGTGGCACGGACACCGGGCCCCGGGTCAGCCGGGTCCGCGGCACTGCCAAACGACCCCGTGGGGGCGGCAGCGGTACGCACGACGGGGAGCGACGATGACCGACCACGAGCCCGCGGCACGGTACCCGGCCCCGGCCGGGCCGACCGGCTACCCGGCGCGCTCAATCGGGCCGGCCGGTGGCCCGGCACCATCGCCCTGGACACCGCCACCCCCAACGTCCCCGCCCGCGCCCGGTCCGGCTCCCGCCCCCGTGGACGGACCGCGCTCCGAGATCCCGGGGAAACCCGTTGAGACTGCGCAACGCCCCGTGTCGCAGCGGATCTGGTGCGAGAGCCGGGAAGAGCTTCAGGCGCTCTCGGTGTGGACCGAGCAGGTGCCGGACCGCGGAGAGGACGCCGAACCATTCGTCGCACACCACCTGGCACGCTCCCGGGGGCTGCTCGCCGTCTTCGACGGATCCGGCGGTGCCGGTGCCGCACCCTTGTGGCAGGCGCCCGACGGGACCCAGCGCACCAGCGCCTGGGTCGGCGCCCGGGTGGCCCGCCTGGCCACCGACTGCTGGTTCCGCGACGTGGCGACACGCGACGCGGAGGTCACGACGGAAACCCTGCGCGACTACCTGGAGTACTTCCTGGCCGCGGCACCACAGCGCCAGAGCAAGATCGGCGGGACCATGCGCCGCCAACTGCCCACCACTCTGGCCGCGGTGCACTACACCGTGCTGTCGACGGACGACGGACAGCGGCTGGAACTGCACTCGTTGTGGGCCGGTGACTCCCGCGCGTACGTCCTGCGCCCCGACACCGGACTGCACGTGCTCACCCGCGACCACACCAGGGAGAGCGACGCCCTCGAACTCCTGCGCTCCGACCCGCCGATGACCAACCTGGTCTGTGCCGACCGGGAGTTCGTGATCGACAGCCACCGGCTGGAGCATCCGCTGCCCTGCGTCGTACTGGCCGCCTCCGACGGGTTCTTCGGCTATGTGCACACCCCGGCCGACTCCGAGTTGCTGCTGCTGCGCACCTTGCACGGGGCGGGGTCGGTCGGCGAGTGGGCGGACCGGATCTGCCGCGAGGTCCTGCGCTGCACGGCGGACGACGCGTCCCTCGCCCTCATCGCCTTCGGCTACCGCGACTTCGAGAGCCTGCGCACCCGGTTCGCCGACCGGCTCACGCACCTGCACGACCGCTACGTACGCACCCGGCCCCACGGCCTGGACCGGTTCTCTCACGCATCCGAGGCGGGCACGGCCTCCGCGACGGAGGACAGCGCCGGTCTCCCGGCCCGCGTCCGCGAGTGGCAGGACGCCACCTGGCGCGCCTACCGCGCCGGATACGAGACCCACCTGCCCCCCGCACCCGAGGAGCGCGCATGAAGAAGGGCGATGTCATCGGGGGCTACCGCATCACCAGCGAGCCCACGAACGCCAACGGCGGCAAGTGCGTCTGGGCGTTCGCCGAGAAGGACGGCGGCCAGTACTTCGTCAAGAGGTTCCTGGAACCCAAGCGGCCTCGCGACGACGACACGAGAGACACGCCGAGCCTGCGCATCCGTCGCCAGCTCGCCCGTGAGTTCGAGGATCGGCACCGCACGATCATGAAGCGGCTGCGTCCGGACGCTCGCGGCGGCGGCAACCTAGTGCTCGCGACCGACTTCTTCCACGAGGGCAGCACGTACTACAAGGTCACCGAGCGGATCGACACCTCCAGCCTGGAAAAGCCGCAGAGTCTGGAACCTCGGCAGAAGATGGTGCTGCTCAAGACGCTCGGCATGAGCCTGAAGCAGCTTCACGACATCGACATCGTGCACGGCGACCTCAAACCCCTCAACGTGCTCGTGCAGAAACGGGACGGTGCCGCGTTCCACACCGCGAAACTGATCGACTTCGACGATTCCTACGTCGCCGGGAACCCGCCGGGGCCCGAGGAGATCGCGGGCGACTCGCTCTACGGGGCTCCCGAGTGGCGCCGCTACCTGCAGGGCGACGGATCCACCGGCGCAGAACGACTGACCTGCGCGGTGGACGTGTTCGCGCTGGGCCTGATGACCCACCTGTACCTGACGGGCGAACTCCCGCACCACGACAGCCGGTACGGTTCACCGGCCGACGCGGTCAACGCGGGCGAGCGGCTGGAGCTGGACACCCGGCTCTCGGACACCATGCTCGGTCTGCTCCGCTCGATGACCGGGCAGGCTCCGGCGAACCGGCCGCGCATGGCGACGTTCCTCAAGACGCTGTCCGACCCGATGGTGTGCGCCCTGCAGCACCGGCGACCGGGCACCACCCGGACCTCGACAGCCTCACGGCCGAAGTCCGCCGGTGCACCGGGCAGCCGCACACCGTCCTCGGGCACCACCAAATCCGCCGGCGCCCCCACGTCGTCCGACACCGCGACGCCTTCGGGCAGCGGGCCCCGGAGCAGTCGGATCAGGTCCACGATGAGGTCGGCGGGACCTGCGGTCGAGAGCGGTGGGGCACCCCGTGTCCCCAGGGCCGCGGCGGAGCCACCCCGGCCGTCGGCGGCGGCGGACGACAGGACCTCCCCGCCGCCCGCCGCACCCGACTCCCCGCCACCCGCCGCCCCCGCGACTCCGCCGCCGTCCGGCGAGGCCGCGCCACGCGCCTCCCGCGTCCGGATCAACCTCGGCGACCGGAAGCGCGACCGCGGCCGCGGCTCCTCGTGACCCCGTCCCACATCCGCTCGCACCAACCAGGAGACACCGCATGAGCAACATCGAGCAGTATCAGGGCAACCTCCAGTACGCCGTGGACATCGTGCTGTGCGTCGACGCGACCGGCAGCATGTTCCCCGTCCTCGACACCGTCAAGAGAAGCGCCCTGCAGTTCCACGACCGGCTCAACGACGTGATGGCCAAGAAGGGCAAGGCGATCAGCCAGCTCCGCCTCAAGGTCATCGCTTTCCGTGACTTCGGCGACAACGCCTCCGACGCCATCGAGCAGACCGACTTCCTGCATCTTCCCGACCAGGCACGGGACTTCGAGAGCTTCGTGCGCGGCATCGACGCGGGCGGGGGCGGTGACATCCCCGAGTCGGGCCTGGAGGCGCTGGCCTTGGCGATCAACTCCCCTTGGGAGACGGGTCTGGACCGCAGGCGCCATGTCATCGTGATGTTCACCGACGCTCCGGCTCATCCCCTGGGCACGGTGGGCGTCTCCGCCCAGTCCTACCCGGCGGAGATCCCGCGCAGCCTCGATGACCTGTTCGAGCAGTGGGGGTACGCGCGCAGCCAGACGGCCGTGATGGAGCAGTCGGCGAAGCGGCTGGTGCTGTTCGCGCCGGACCTCGCCCCCTGGTCCGATCCGATCGCCGAGGAGTGGGACCTCACACTGCACTTCGCGTCCAAGGCGGGCGAAGGTCTGGAGGAGTTCGAGATGGACGAGATCATCGAGACGATCGCGAACAGTCTGTGAAGCTCGACTGGCCCGAGTTCCAGCTGCAGTGCCACGACGACGGCCATCTCGTCTTCCTGTGGCGCCACTACGGACTCGTCGAGTCGAACGTGGAGCACTGCACCCGCGTCCAGTTGCTCCCCCAGGGCCCGGACGGTCTGTGCCAGTGGCTGTTCCACCTGCGGTTTCCCGGAGGGCCGACCCCTGGCCTCCTCGTGGTCCGGGTGGACGTTCCGGCGGGCCGGTTGCGGGAGGCGGAGGAGTACACCGAGCTGCTGCGACGGCGCTACGCCGTACCGGAGCAGCCGGACGACCGGGAGGAGACGGAGGACGTGGCCGAGGAGACCGGATTCCAGCGGGTTCCCCTGGACGCTCCGGAGTGGCTCGTCGCGCCCGCGGGAGCCGCGTCGGAGGAACTGTTCGGGACCGTCATGGCTTACGTCGACAGCGACTGACCGCATCGAGACACGAGGGAGGAGGCACGGAAGGTGACGGCATCGGCCAACTGGCAGTGCGCGGACTGCGACACGTTCAATGATCCGGGAGAGGCGTCCTGCGAGGGCTGCGGCGGGACCCGGCGCAGTACAGACAGGAGCCCGCGGGCGAGCACGCCGCCGACCACCCGGACGTCCGAGCGTGAATCCTCCTCCGCGACCCGCTCCGGACCGGCGGCCGCGGCCAGGCCGAAGTCCGGTACGAAGCGGGCCCCGAAACCGGCCGCCGGATCGGCCCGGAAGCCCGCCCCGAAACGGCTCGGCACCTCCGGCCCGCCCGCTTCCTGGCGGTGCTCACTGTGCGACACGAACAACGCGCGTACGGATCCGTCCTGCATCGCGTGCGCCACCGCCTGGAATGCCGCGGCCAAGACGCCACCACCGAAATCACCATCCGCCGCGAAGCCTTCGAAAGCCTCCAAGTCCTCGTCCTCCTCTGCCGGCGGCGCGGGCGCCGGCGCGAAGAAGACCACCGCACCCCGTCGGACACCGCCCCGGAAGCCCGCCCCGAAACCGGCTTCGGCCGCCTCGTCGACGCCCCGGACGGCTCGGGGGGCAGCGGGGACCTCCGGCGCGAGCCGTCCCCGCAGCGAGGACGCGGTCTTCTTCCCGTCGGCTCCCGTCACGGGATACCGGCCCATGGCGACGCCCGCCCCGGCGGCCGCACCACGGCCGGCGTACGTGCCCCGCCCCGTCCCGCCGCGCCCCGCGCCCGCCAAGAGGAAGTCCGGCTGCTTCGGCAACTGCTTCGGGCTCGTTGTCGTCTTCGGCCTGCTCTCGCTTGCCGGCAAGGCGTGCGACGGCTTGGACAGCCGTGACCCGTCGAACGACGATGGGCGGACCGTCCAGTCCACCCCTTGCCCCGAGCGCATCGCGGCGCAGCTGCCCGGCGGAACCGGCTCCGAGCTGGTGGAAGCCTTCCGCACGAAGAACAAGCAGATCACCCTGTGCCGTACGGCGTCCGGCGCGCTCTACTACTTCGGTGAGTTCAGCGACCGGCGTGAGGAGGGCATCGCCATGCAGGCCGAGGACACCGGCGACGGTTACACGGCGCGCAACGCCCCGTACCGCTACGAGATCCACGACGGGGTCGTCACCATCTACCGGTCCGGCGAGCAGATCGGCGAGGAGAGGCTCGCCCCGGAACCGTCGCCGTCCTGAGCCCGAGCCGGGCACCCCGGCCGGCGCGTGCCTCCTTGCGGACGCCGCGACGAACGATGGTGGGAACCTTGGGAAACCTCGGGCGTCCCGAGGGCGTCGACCTCGGGACGCCGGACTGCCAGGGATCTTGCGTGTAACCCGGTCGAGTTGACGAGGACGGTCCAGGACGTCGGTGGTCGGCACCGGCGGTGGTTGAGCGGCCTTCTTGGCTTCCTCGTTGACCAACGTGAAGACGCAGTCACCCCGCTGCCGTCCGGTCCAGCGCAGCTTGTGCTCTCCCGGTGCGTGACCGTGGAGCGGGTCATAGTAGGCCCGCCACCGCCACCGCCACCGGGTCCGCGGTCCCGGATCAGAGAGGGTCAGCTCCCGGTAGTGGCGGACTGGCGTCGAGCGATCAGCTCGGCTCCGTCGGCAGGAGCGCGCTCAGCCTGTTCGGTATCACCAGCCAAGCGCTCCTTCTCGGCTTGGACCTCCATGGGATGCTGCCGTGCTTGAGGAAGTAACGGCCGTCCGAAGTCACCACTCCGTCGTGCCCGCTATCGCGCCAGCTTCGCTTGATCAACTGAAGGCAGGACCCCCTGGTCTCTGTACACATCATCCCGAGCCCCTCTCCCACAGTCGACCTGTCGTGCGAGCCAGCATCGTGACGGTCACGGGCGTCAGAAGCGCGCACAGACGGGTCGAGGACATCGCGCAGGACCATATCGATGTACCGGCCATCGCCAAGCGCCTGGCGGCCTGGTTCCCCGTTTCCTGACGTTCGACGTCGTCGCATACGGGGCTGAATGAGGTTGCGTGAGCGATGGTGGCCTCTGGCAGTCCGCACGTGGTGGCCGTTCTGTGGCATCTGGTCGAGCTGCAGTCGGCTCAGAATGAGCTGCTCGACCGTGTTCTCACATCACCGCTGGTCAGTGTCGCCGAGTTGCAGCGTCGGAACATCCTGAAGGAGTTCCGCGGCCGACGCTCCCACGCAGCCACGGAGGATCAGGAATACCGGCGCCACGCAGTCGTCCCGCAGAAAACGACAAGATCCATAGAGCTCTTGACGCTCATTTGACGCTCTGGGCGCCCTAATCCTGCTCGGTGAGCCGAGAAGGCTGCTCTGAACTGGTCTTTTCCGCGACCCACTCAGGCCGACATCTTTCGATGACGCATCATGTGGAGTGCGTGGCGCTGAGCCACTCCGGAGCATCCGTGCCGCCGTGGCTACGCGCCGCGTACGCCTTGCCTCTCCAGGGCCTTGCGCAGTTCCCGCACGGCGTAGAAGGCACGGCTCTTGACGGTGCCGGGCGGGATGCCGAGGTGCTCGGCGGCCTGGGCCCCGCTGCATTCCAGGTAGTACATGAGCCGGATGACGGTCCGGTGCTGCTCCTTCAGCTCCCGCAGTGCCTCCAGCACCGCGTGGGAGGTGATCGTGGACTCCGTGCTGTCCCAGCAGGTGTCCAGATCCTCGACCGGCATCAGATCCAGCGGGCGGACCTGGTGGGCCCGGTGGTGGTCGATGACCAGGTTCCTGGCCACGGTGAACAGCCACGGCCGGATGTGTTCGCCGCGGGCGCTCAGGAGCCGGGCGTGCTTCCACGCGCGCGCCGCGGTCTCCTGGAGGATGTCCTCCGCCCGGTGCCAGTCACCGTCCAGCAGCCGCGCGGCATACCGGACCAGGAGAGGGCCGTACTGCTCGTAGATGTCCCGTACGAAGGCGTCGCAGTCGGTGTCCGAGGCGACGCGGCGGGCAGGTGCCCGAGTCGGGGCGAGGGTGGCCGTCCCCGCCTGCATGGTCCCGTTCATGGGTGGTGCCCGATTCTGTTCAAGTGTTCCGTGGCGTGCTCACCCCACGTGCGCGGGTGAGTGGCTCCACACTCGGCGGGACCCCTTCGCCAAACCTTGTCGTCTCCTTGTCGCCAGACCTGCACCCGGTGCCTGCCGCGCTCACCCCGCCACCGTCGGCCACCTGATGACAGCCGTCGAGGTGTACGAGAGGCTTGAGAAGTAATCAGGCCCGTACCCGCGGATCGCGTCAGCAGGTGCTTTTTCGGCCGACCGGTGAACCGCGTGACGGCGGCCATGACAAGCTCCCCATAGGCGGCCATTTACCGCCCCACTGATGGCCAAGGGTTTCCCCACGTACGGCCAGATATCTCCCCGCTC
>NZ_JBSFVD010000020.1:0-153504 GCF_053592135.1 Streptomyces sp. NPDC002784
GTTGAGTTCTCAAGGAACGGTCGCTTCCTTTGTACTCACCCTCTCGGGCTTTCCTCCGGGCTTCCCTTCGGTCTTGCGTTTCCGACTCTATCAGACCTTTTCGGGTCCGATTCCCGGTCGGCGGGATTTGTCTTTTGGCCTCGCGGCCTTTCGACATTCACTACGTTAGCCGATTCCCCGCCCGACTCATAATCGAGTCTCCGCGCTTCCGAATTCAGACATGCAGGCACGCCAAATTCGATCCCGCTGAGGGAAGTCGTAGGTAGTGGTTTGGCCGCTCCGGCTGCAGGCGATTGCCGTACCCGGTTCAGCGGCTCGGGCCACGTTACGCGCCTCCCCAGCGGCGAGTCAACTTCGGCGGCGCCTCGGGACATGGGCCCGATAGGGGCTCACGGTGGGGTCGTCGGCGATCCAGTAGCGCCAGGGGTGGAGGTCGCCATTGCCCCCATCTCCGGACACACCGGTACGGGGGCCGTTCCGGACCTGGTCAGAGGGGGTCGGCCTGCCCGTCAGGATCCTCAGCGGGGTCTCGCCCGGGGCGCAGGCGTCCGTACCGTCGAGGGCTCGGTCCACGCCGAGGGCGGTGGCGAGGCGGGCCGGGCCTTTGGCCAGTTCCTTGTCATTCCGGGCCGAGAGGCGACGTCCGCGTGCCAGTTCGGCGCCCTCGATGATCTCGCCGGCACGCAGCAGGACCGCGCTCGCCGTGCCGTCGGGGCCGCAGACCAGGTTCATGCAGTGCCACATGCCGTAGGTGAAGTAGACGTACACATGGCCGGGCGGACCGAACATCACGTCGTTGCGGGCGGTGCGACCGCGGTACGCGTGGGAGCCGGGGTCGTCAGGGCCGTTGTAGGCCTCCACCTCTGTGAGGCGCAGGAGGATCGGACCGTCCGGGGTGGAGCGTACGAGGATGCGGCCCAGGAGGTCGGGGGCTACTTCGAGGACGGGGCGGTCGAAGAAGTCTCTGGGGAGCGGCGTACGGTCGGGGGTCGCGATCATGCCGTCCGAGGGTAGTGCAGACGGGTGACGGTCACGGGGTGGTCAGGGGCCCTCCCCCTTGCGAGGGTGAGGGTAAGGAACCGGCCACCGCCGGATCGCGTTTGTAGGGATCAAGGACGTCGTCGTAGAGGGAGTGTCATGGGGTTCAAGAAGCTGCTCGCGAGTCTGGGGGCCGGCGGGGCTTCGGTCGAGACCGTGCTGACCGAGGTCAATGTCGTGCCCGGCGGTGTGGTCCAGGGTGAGGTGCGGATCCAGGGCGGTTCGGTCGGCCAGCAGATCGAGGCGCTCTCGGTCGGGCTCCAGGCCAAGGTCGAGGTCGAGAGCGGCGACGAGGAGTACAAGCAGGACATCGAGTTCACCAAGGTGCGGCTCGGTGGTGCCTTCGAGCTCCAGGCCGAGGCCGTGCACGCGGTGCCGTTCGGGCTTGAGATCCCGTGGGAGACGCCGATCACGACGATCGACGGGCAGGCGCTGCGCGGGATGCAGATCGGTGTGACCACCGAGCTGGAGATCGCGCGCGCGGTGGACTCCGGCGACCTGGACATGATCAACGTGCACCCGCTGCCGGCGCAGAAGGCGATCCTGGACGCGTTCGTCCAGCTGGGCTTCCGCTTCAAGAACGCGGACATGGAGCGCGGGGTCATCCGCGGTACGCGGCAGAAGCTGCCGTTCTACCAGGAGATCGAGTTCTTCCCGCCGCAGCAGTACCGGGGCATCAACCAGGTCGAGCTGAGCTTCGTCGCGGACCAGAACGCGATGGACGTCGTGCTGGAGATGGACAAGAAGCCGGGTCTGTTCAGCGCGGGCAGCGACACCTTCCGGTCCTTCACGGTGGGGCTGAACGACTTCCAGGGCACCGACTGGGCGGCGTACCTCAACCAGTGGCTGTCCGAGGTCGGCAGCAAGCGCAACTGGTCCTAGGCTCGGAGGCCACTGAACGTTCCGATCAGGAGGTACCGAGGTGACCGAGCTCAAGAGGCGGCCGCTCCCCCATGACTTCCATCCGCCCGTGCCGTCGTTCACGGTCACGAGTGAGGACGTCTCGGAGGGCGCGACCCTCAAGGACGCTCAGGTCTACGCGGCCGGCAACACCTCGCCGCAGCTGCGGTGGGAGGGCTTCCCGCCGGAGACCAAGAGTTTCGCCGTGACCTGCTACGACCCGGACGCCCCTACGGGCAGCGGGTTCTGGCACTGGGTGGTGTTCGACATCCCGGCGTCGGTCAGCGAGTTGCCGGCGGGTGCGGGCAGCGGCAAGTTCGAGGGTCTGCCCGAGGGTGCCGTGCAGGCGCGCAACGACTACGGGTCGAAGGAGTTCGGCGGGGCGGCGCCGCCCGCCGGGGACGGGCCGCACCGGTATGTGTTCACGGTGTACGCCGTGGACCAGGAGAAGCTCGGTCCGGATGCGGACGCCTCGCCGGCCGTGGTCGGTTTCAATCTGCGGTTCCACACGGTGGCGCGTGCGCAGCTCATCGGTGAGTACGAGGTGGCCGCCGAAGCCTGACGTTCATTGAACGTTTGCCCGTCCCTGGTCTTGGAAGTGATCAGGGGCGGGCACTTTTTATTTCGTTGTCCATCTCGGCGTGCCCGGCCAGAGTTGATCCCAGCCCGCCAGGGGGTGGGCCGCTGCGCACAGGAGGTGGGCTGGTCATGCGGGACACGCTGGTACTGAACGCGAGCTTCGAGCCGCTGTCGACGGTGACGTTGAACCGAGCCGTCGTTCTGGTGCTTCAGGACAAGGCCGTCGTTGAGCAGTCCCACCCCGAACTGCGCATGCGCGGAGCCGCGGTCGACATACCCGCGCCCCTGGTGATCCGGTTGTGCCGGTACGTACGGGTGCCGTTCCGAAGACGAGCGCCGTGGTCGAGGCGAGGGGTGCTGGTCAGGGACCGGCACAGGTGCGCGTACTGCGGTCGTCGGGCGACGACCGTGGACCATGTGGTGCCGCGGTCGCAGGGTGGTCAGGACACCTGGCTGAACACGGTGGCCTCGTGCGCGGAGGACAATCACCGCAAGGCGAACCGGACTCCGGAGGAGGCGGGAATGCCGTTGCTTCGGGAGCCGTTCGAGCCGACGCCGGCCGATGCGATGTTGCTGTCACTGGGGGCGGAGGACTTCTCGGCGCTGCCGGAGTGGTTGGCTCGGGAGGCTGCGTAAGCGTCTGCCGGGAGCGGTTCGTGTGCGGGTGCGGGAGCGTTGTGGCTGGTCGCGCAGTTCCCCGCGTCCCTAAGGGAGTTGGGGTCCGCCTTCCTCTGAGGCGGACCCCGTTGTCGTAGCTCAGTCGATGCTCGGCTTCTCTCGGCGTTCCGTGCCGCTGTTGCCTGAGTTGCCGCCTGAACCGCCGCCCATGCCGCCGAAGTTGCCCATCGCGCCGGACAGGCCCTTGAGGGCGTCGCCGATTTCGCTGGGGACGATCCAGAGCTTGTTGGCGTCGCCCTCGGCGATCTTCGGGAGCATCTGGAGGTACTGGTAGCTGAGGAGCTTCTGGTCCGGGTCGCCGGCGTGGATCGCCTCGAAGACCGTACGGACCGCCTGGGCCTCGCCCTCGGCGCGCAGGGCCGCTGCCTTGGCCTCGCCCTCGGCGCGCAGGATCTGGGACTGCTTCTCGCCCTCCGCCGTGAGGATCGCGGCCTGGCGGGTGCCCTCGGCGGTGAGGATCGCGGCGCGCTTGTCGCGGTCGGCGCGCATCTGCTTCTCCATCGAGTCCTGGATGGAGGTGGGCGGTTCGATCGCCTTGAGCTCGACGCGGTTGACGCGGATGCCCCACTTGCCGGTGGCCTCGTCGAGGACGCCGCGCAGGGCCGCGTTGATCTCCTCGCGGGAGGTCAGCGTGCGTTCGAGGTCCATGCCGCCGATGATGTTGCGCAGCGTGGTGACCGTCAGCTGCTCGATCGCCTGGATGTAGCTGGCGACTTCGTACGTGGCCGCGCGGGCGTCCGTCACCTGGTAGTAGATGACGGTGTCGATGTTCACGACCAGGTTGTCCTGGGTGATCACCGGCTGCGGCGGGAAGGGCACGACCTGTTCGCGCAGGTCGATGCGGTTGCGGATGGTGTCGATGAACGGGACGACGATGTTGAGGCCCGCGTTCAGCGTCCGTGTGTACCGGCCGAAGCGCTCGACGATGGCGGCGCTGGCCTGTGGGATGACTTGGATCGTCTTGATCAGGGCGATGAAGACCAACACCACCAGAATGATCAAGACGATGATGACCGGTTCCATCGTCGGCTCCCCGTACCCTTCTCCGCCTCGGCGCTGTCGCGGATCCTGTGGATCCTAACTGCTGCAGATCTTATGTCTGTTGAAGATCTTGCCGGTTGAGTCTGACAGACCGTCGTGTGCCCCGTGTGGTGTTCCAGCGGTTACGTCGTGCGAGGTCACATGACGATCGCCGTGGCCCCCTCGATGTCCACCACGTCCACCGCCTGCCCCACTTCGTAGGTCTGGCCGCCGTCGAGGGAGCGGGCCGACCAGATCTCCCCGGCGAGCTTGATCCGGCCGCCGGAGGCGTCCACGCGCTCCAGGACGACCGCTTGCTTGCCCTTCAACGCCTCGACCCCGGAGATGAGTTGGGGGCGCTGGCTGCGATGGCGGGCGGCGATGGGCCGTACGGCGAGGGCCAACGCCACCGAGACTACGGCGAACACGAGGACCTGGAGGACGACTCCGCCACCGAGTCCGGCCACGGCCGCGGCTGCCAGGGCGCCGACGGCGAGCAGGCCGAGTTCGGGCATTGCGGTCATCACGAGCGGGATTCCGAGCGCGGCCGCGCCGATGAGCCACCACACCCATGCGTCGATGTCGTTCACGTCGTCATGGTAGGTCCGGACAACCTGCCGCCGACAGGGCGCAGTTCGGGTGGATCAGGACAGCGGGAGGCCCTGGGCGGTCCAGCGGTCGCCGATCTGCTCGACGACGAGCGGGAGACCGAAGCACAGGGAGAGGTTGCGGGAGGTGAGTTCGAGCTCCAGCGGGCCGGCGGCGAGGACCTTGCCCTGGCGGATCATCAGGACGTGGGTGAAGCCGGGGGCGATCTCCTCGACATGGTGGGTGACCATGATCATCGACGGGGCGATGGGGTCGCGGGCGAGGCGGCCGAGGCGGCGTACGAGGTCCTCGCGGCCACCGAGGTCGAGGCCGGCGGCGGGCTCGTCGAGGAGGAGCAGCTCGGGGTCGGTCATCAGGGCGCGGGCGATGAGGGTGCGCTTGCGCTCGCCCTCGGAGAGGGTGCCGAACTTCCGCTCGACGTACTCGCTCATGCCGAGGCGGTCGAGGAAGGCGCGGGCGCGCTGCTCGTCGACCTCGTCGTAGTCCTCGTGCCAGGTCGCGGTCATGCCGTAGGCGGCGGTGAGCACGGTCTCCAGGACGGTCTGGCGCTTGGGGAGCTTGTCGGCCATGGCGATTCCGGCCATGCCGATGCGGGGGCGCAGGTCGAAGACGTCGACCCGGCCGAGGGTGTCGCCGAGGACGGTGGCGGTGCCCTTGGTCGGGAAGAGGTAGCTGGAGGCGACGTTGAGGAGGGTGGTCTTGCCGGCGCCGTTGGGGCCGAGGATGACCCAGCGCTCACCCTCCTTCACCGACCAGGAGACCTGGTCCACCAGAGCCCGGCCCTCGCGGACCACGGATACGTCCTGAAGCTCCAGAACATCGCTCATGAGCGCGTTGTCTCCCCTTGCAGTGTGACCGGTCTGGCGTCTCGGTGGTCGCGTGCGCCGGTGGGCGCACCCCTCGACGAAATCTACGCCACCGGTCGGGCGCTTCATTCCATCGGTACGGTCCTTAGGGTGGGGGCATGTTCTCGGAACCACGTGCAGGGCGCCTCGCCGCTTGGGGAAATGCCCTTTTGGCCGGACTCGTGTCGCCGGATGACGGTGTGCTCGCGATCGTCGGGGACGACGCCGTGCACCGGGTGGAGGGACTGCCGGGCGAGTCCGGGCCGGTCGGGCTGACGTTGGCGCTCGGGCGGCTGCGGGCGCTCGGGGTGAGCGGTCTGCGGGTCGCGTTGCCGGCGCCGGGGCATCCGCTGGGGCTGAGCGGGCCGCCGGAGTTCAACGCGCGGGCGTTGGAGGCCGAGGAGGCGGTGGTCTGTCACGGGGCCGCGTTCGGGCTCGTGCCCGAGGTGTACGCGGTGGGGCCCGACGGTGATGTGCACGTCGAGGTGGTGTGGCAGGTGCTGCCGGTGCGGGAGGCGCCGCCCGCGGATGTGCCGTCGCTCGGTGAGGCCGAGCGGGAGCTGGCGGAGGCCCTGCGGGAGGCGACCGAGGTGTTGTCCCGGCTGGATGTCGCCGGGTCGGGGCCGGTGGCCGAGGCGGCGATCGACGCGTACCGGGCGCGGGCCGAGCGGGGGCGGGAGGCGCTGGCGCCGGGGTATCCGCCGCGGGCGGTGCGGGTGCTGGAGCTTGCGCAGCGGGTGGGGATGCTGGTGTCCCTGGCCTCCGGGAACGGCCACGGCGCCGCGGTGACGTCCGGGGAGATGGCGGCCCGGGCCGCCGCGCTGCGGCCGGTGGAGCGGACGGCACGGCGGGCTCAGGTGGCCGCGTACAACGCGTATGTGGAGGAGCGGGAGCGGGGGGTTCGGTGAGCGGTGCGGCACCGCTGGTCGGAGTCCGCAGCGGTGTCGCATCGCCGCTCCGAGCCGGCTGCGGTGTCGCACCCGTCCGAGCCGGCCGCGGAAACGGCCTCCCGGGCGAGCCGGGAGGCCGGAGTCACTGGTCGCCTCGCGGCGCGCGGGTCAGTGATTGACACCCAGGTTGCCGAAGGCCGGGTTCAGCGCGCCGATCACGTTCACGCTGTTGCCGACCGCGTTGACCGGGACGTGGACCGGAGCCTGGACGACGTTGCCCGAGCCGACGCCCGGGGAGCCCACGGCCTTGCCGTCGGCCAGCGCCCCGCCGTCGGTGGCGGAGGCCATCCCGGCCCCGGCGGCGATCAGTCCGCCGGCCACCATCGTCACGGCCGCTGCCTTCTTCAGGTTCTTCACTTCTGACCCCTCCTAGCGATCACCGCGGCAGTCGCCGCGGCACGCATGGAGAACGGCGGAGATCCACGAAGGATGCGGCCATCCGGGGGACATTCCCACGACGGTATGAATCTCAGTCCGGAGCGGAACCCTCCGTATTGCCGTGCGCCGCGCCCTTATCCAGCCATACCGTGACGTACCGCCCACAGGGCCGCCTGGGTGCGGTCCGCCAGGTCGAGCTTCATCAGGATGTTCGACACATGGGTCTTCACCGTCTTCTCGGAGAGGACCAGCGCACGGGCGATCTCCCGGTTGGAGCGGCCGTCCGCTATCAGCCCGAGCACCTCGCGCTCCCGGTCGGTCAGCGAACCGGCTCTGCCCTGGCCGGGGCCCGATTCCTCCTGGGACAGCAGGGCCCCGGCGACCTCGGGCTGGAGCAGGATGTGCCCGGCGTGGACGGAGCGGATGGCGCCGGCCAGGGCGTCGGGATCGACGTCCTTGTAGACGTAACCGGCGGCTCCGGCGCGCAGGGCCGGGACCACGGTGCGCTGTTCGGTGAAGCTGGTGACGATCAGCACGCGGGCGGGGTTGTCCAGCTCGCGGAGCTTGCGCAGGGCGTCGACGCCGTCCATGCCCGGCATCTTGACGTCCATGAGGACGACGTCGGGCCGCAGTTCCTCGGCGCGGGCGACTCCCTCGGCCCCGTCGGACGCCTCGCCCACGACCTCGATGTCGTCCTGTACTTCGAGGAACGTGCGCAGGCCCCGGCGGACGACCTGGTGGTCGTCGACGAGCAGTACCTTGATCGGGTCAGCCACCGGGGACCTCCATCTCGATCGTGGTGCCCTTGCCGGGCGCCGATTCCACGGTGAGTGTGCCGCCGACCCCGCTGGTCCGGTCCCGCATGGAGACCAGGCCGAGATGGCGGCCCGCGCGGCGGACGGTCTTCGGGTCGAAGCCGCTGCCGTTGTCCGTCACCCGCAGCACCGCTCCGGCGCCGGAACGGTGGAGGGTCACCTCGACGCTGTCCGCGCCCGAGTGGCGCAGGGCGTTGTGCAGGGCCTCCTGGGCGACTCGGAGCAGAGCCTCCTCCTGCGCGGCGGGCAGTGCTCGCACCCCGCGCCCGTCGAAGGTCACGCGGGCGCCGTGGGCGCGGTCCAGGACCTGGACGTGGGTGCGCAGCGTGGCCACCAGGCCGTCCTCGTCGAGGGCCGCGGGGCGCAGCTCCACCACGGCGGCGCGCAGTTCGTCCGCGGCCTCCGCGGCGAGCACGGCCACCTGCTGGAGCTCGCCCTTGGCGCGGGCCGGGTCGCGGTCGACGAGGGCCGTCGCGGCCTGCGCGGTCAGGCGCAGGGAGAACAGCTTCTGGCTCACCGCGTCGTGCAGTTCGTGGGCGAGGCGGGAGCGCTCCTCGGCGATGGTGAGTTCGCGGCTGCGCTCGTACAGGCGGGCGTTGGTCAGGGCGATGGCCGCGTGCTGGGCCAGGATCGCGAGGAGTTCCTCGTCCTGCGCGGTGAAGCCGCAGGCGCCCTCGGGCTTGGCGCACCGCTTGTTGGCGAGGAACAACGCGCCGATGACCTCTTCGCCGTCGCGGATCGGCAGGCCCAGGAAGTCGGACATGTCCGGGTGGGCGGAGGGCCAGCCCTCGAAGCGGGGGTCCTTGCGGACGTCGGCGAGGCGCTCGGGCTTGGCCTCGTGCAGCATCGAGGCCAGGATGCCGTGCTGGCGCGGGAGGGGGCCGATGGCCTTCCACTGCTCGTCGCTGACGCCGTCGACCACGAACTGGGCGAAGCCGCCGTGGTCGTCCGGGACGCCGAGGGCGGCGTACTGCGCGTCGAGCAGTTCGCGGGCCGAGGCGACGATCGTCTTGAGGACGTCGCGCACCTCCAGATGCCTGCTCATGGCCAGCAGCGCGGAGCTCACCGCCGCCAGACCGGACCCTGGACCTTGATTCATGTCCTCACGGTACCGGCGGGGTGTGACAGTCCGGATCGGACCTGTGGCCGCCTCCGCCTAGGCCGGTGGCCCTAGGTCTCGGGTCCCCGGGCGCAGGCCCCCCGCCAAAGGGACCCGGCGCTCTGCGGCCCGCGTCCGAGGCGGTCCGGGCGGGCCCGTTCCTAGGTTGAAGGCACTTCGATCCGGGAGGAGATGTGTCATGCCGGTAGCGATCATCACGGGGGCCTCGAAGGGGCTGGGGCGGGCGCTGGCCGAGGCGCTGGCCGCGCGGGGCTGGGATCTGGTGCTCGACGCGCGCACGGAGAGGGTGCTGAAGGAGACGGCGGCGGTCGTCTCCGGGCACGGCACGCGCGTGGAGGCGCTGGCCGGGGATGTCACGGACGCCGGGCACCGGGCGGCGCTGGTGGCCACGGCCTGGAAGCTGGGCGGTGTCGATCTGCTGGTGCACAACGCGAGCGCGCTGGGCGCCGAGCCGCTCGTACGGCTGGAGGAGCTGCCCCTGGAGGGGCTGCGGCGGGCGCTGGAGGTGAACACGGTCGCCGCGCTGGGCCTGGTCCAGGAGGCGCTGCCGCTGCTGCGGGCGTCCCGGGCCGGCACGGTCGTCACGGTCAGCTCGGACGCCGCCGCCGAGGCGTACGAGACGTGGGGCGGCTACGGGGCGTCCAAGGCGGCCCTCGACCACCTGGCGGCGGTGCTCGGCGCGGAGGAGCCCGGGCTGCGGGTGTGGGCGGTGGATCCCGGGGACATGGCCACCGACCTGTACGCGGCGGCCGTACCGGACGACGACGGGGAGCGGCCGGCGCCGGGGAGTGTGGTGCCGGCGTTTCTGCGGTTGCTGGACGAGCGGCCGGGCAGCGGGCGGTACGCGGCGCCGGCGCTGCTGGCGGGTCGGCGATGACGCTGGCGGTGCGGGTGCCGCCGGAGCTGTCGGCGCGGGTGCCGGCGGAGCAGCGGGGGCCCGGGCTCGGGCGGGACTCGGTGCGGCTGCTGGTGTCGCGGGGGACGGAGGTGGCCCATCACGTGTTCCGCGAGCTGCCCGGGTTGTTGCGGGCCGGGGACCTGCTGGTGGTGAACACCTCGCCGACGCTGGCCGCCGCGGTGGACGGGGAGATCGGGCACGCGCGTGTGGTGGTGCACTTCTCCACGCGCGGGGACGACGGGCGGTGGGCGGTCGAGCTGCGGGGTCCGGACGGCAAGGGCACCACGCGGGCGCGTGCGGGCGGTCCGGCGGGGGCGCGGGTGCGGTTGCCGGGCGGGGTGCGGCTGGTGTTCGAGGAGCCGCTGAGCGCGGACGGTGCGCGGCTGTGGTGGGTCCGGGCGTCCGGTCCCGGGGTGCTGGGGATGCTGCGGGAGCACGGGCGGCCCATCCGTTACTCCTATACGGAACGCGATCAGCCGCTGTCGGCGTACCGGACGGTGTTCGCGCTGGAGTCGGCGGACGGGTCCGGCAGTGCGGAGATGCCGAGTGCCGCGCGGCCCTTCACGGCGCGGATGGTGGCGGAGCTGGTGAGCCGGGGGGTGCGGTTCGCGCCGGTCACCCTGCACACCGGGGTGGCCTCGGCGGAGGCGCACGAGCCGCCGTATCCGGAGCGGTTCGCGGTGCCGGAGTCCTCGGCCCGGCTGATCAACGCGGTGCGGGCCGGTGACGGGCGGGTGATCGCGGTGGGGACGACCGCGGTGCGGGCCGTGGAGTCGGCGGTGGGCGCGGACGGGGCGGTACGCGCGCGTGCGGGGTGGACGGATCTCGTCATCACCCCGGAGCGCGGGGTGCGGGTGGTGGACGGGCTGCTGACGGGGCTGCACGAGCCGGAGGCCTCGCATCTGCTGATGCTGGAGGCGGTCGCGGGGCGGGCGGCGATCGGCCGTGGGTACGAGGAGGCGCTGCGCGGGCGCTACCTGTGGCACGAGTTCGGGGACGTGCATCTCCTCCTTCCGGCGGAGGACCCTCACCCAGAGCATTGCTCCAGCAACTGCCGGTGAGGTTGTTACCCGCCCGATGTGAGGCCGCGCATAGGACCCAGATCACGTACGAAGGTACATAGGAGGTAAAGGGCCCCCAGGTGAGCGGGAAAGACGTTCCTGTCTGTCCCGATTCGCCCTTCCCTGATCCACTATCGGGGATCGTACGTCACACCTTTGCCTGGCCATTTTGCGGCCGCTAACAATGGCTCCCGTCGCTCAACGCCGTGGGTCCGCCCGCGGCGTTTGTGCCGGAAGCACCCGTGTCCCCCGCCGGACAGCGAGCGACCTCCGCGCTACTCGAAGAGGTCTCCCCGCCATGCCCAAGAACATCCCCACCCCTGGTCGTCGTGCGGTGACCAGGCAGCACAAGATCGCGCTCGCAGGTGTCGCCACGCTCGGCGCCGCCGCCCTCGCCTTCTCCGCGGTGCCGGGCAATGCGCAGACCACGACGACCGCCGAGCCCGCCGCTGCCCAGGTCGCCTTCAAGACCGAGCAGATCAAGGACGTCAAGGCCAGCGTCACCGACCAGCTCGCGAGCGCCAGCCTGAAGGCCGAGGCCATCGCGGCCGAGAAGAAGGCCGCCGCCGACGCCGCCGCGAAGAAGAAGGCGGAGGCCCAGAAGAAGGCCGCCGCCGAGGCCGCCGCCAAGAAGAAGGCCGAGCAGGCCCGCAAGGCCAAGGAGGCCGCGAGCCGGTCCGCCGCCCGCCCCCAGGCCAAGCCGGTCGCCGCGAAGAAGACCTACGCCAACAACCTTGACGGCTGGATCAAGGAGGCGCTGGACATCATGGACAAGCACAACATCCCCGGCACCTACCACGGTCTGCACCGCAACATCATCCGGGAGTCCTCGGGCAACCCGAACGCGATCAACAACTGGGACATCAACGCCCAGAACGGCGTCCCGTCGATCGGCCTGCTCCAGGTCATCAAGCCGACCTTCGACGCCTACCACGTCCCCGGCACCGCCTGGAGCCAGTACGACCCGGTCGCCAACCTGACCGCCGCCGCCAACTACGCTGCCGACCGCTACGGCTCGATCGACAACGTCAACAGCGCGTACTGAGGCCGGCGCGGGCCTCGGTACGGAACGCCGAAGGGCGGCACCTCCTGACGGGTGCCGCCCTTCGGGGTCGTACGGGGGTTACTTGCGCATGACCTCGGGCTCGTGGCGGCGCAGGAAGCGGGCCACGAGGACGCCGCAGATCACGCCGAGCACGATCAGGGCGATCATGTCGAGGCTGTAGGCGCCGACCGTGTGGTCCCACAGCGGGTCGGTGTCGCCCTTCTCCTTGGGCGGGCTGATGTTGTTGAAGTCCAGCGTGGCGCCCGCGGCGGCGACCGCCCAGCGGGACGGCATCAGGTACGAGAACTCGTTGACGCCGGGGCTGCCGTGCAGGGCGAACAGGCAGCCGGTGAACACGACCTGGACGATCGCGAACATCACCAGCAGCGGCATGGTCTTCTCGGCGGTCTTCACCAGCGAGGAGATGACCAGGCCGAACATCATCGACGTGAAGCCCAGGCCCATGATCGGGATGGACAGTTCCAGCAGGACCGCGGTCTTGCCCTCGCCGAGGATCAGCGCCTCGTCGGGGATGGTCCGGCTGGAGAAGCCGATGGCGCCGACCATCAGGCCCTGGAGCACGGTGATGGTGCCGAGCACGATCACCTTGGACATCAGGTACGCCGAGCGCGACAGGCCGGTGGCCCGCTCCCGCTCGTAGATCACCCGTTCCTTGATCAGCTCACGGACGGAGTTGGCGGCGCCCGCGAAGCACGCGCCGACCGCGAGGATCAGCAGGACCGTGGTGGCCGTGCCGTTCGGGACGGGCATGCCGGTCCCCGGGTTCACCTGCCGGACCAGCAGGTCCTTGTCCGGGTCGATGAGCAGGCTGACCGCGCCGAGCACGGCCGGCAGGATCACCGTCAGGGCCAGGAAGCCCTTGTCGGAGGCGATCACCGACACATAGCGGCGGACCAGGGTCAGCAGCTGCGAACCCCAGCCCTGCGGCTTGGGCGGGCGCATCGCCTGAGCCGACGGCATGTGTACGGACTGCGGGGCGACCGCGTCGATGTCCGCGGCGTACATCTGGTAGTGCTGCGAGCCCTTCCAGCGGCCCGCCCAGTCGTAGTCGCGGTAGTTCTCGAAGGCGGAGAAGACGTCGGCCCAGGTGTCGTAGCCGAAGAAGTTCAGCGCCTCCTCGGGCGGGCCGAAGTAGGCGACCGCGCCGCCCGGCGCCATCACCAGGAGCTTGTCGCAGATCGCCAGCTCGGCCACGGAGTGGGTGACGACGAGGACCGTACGGCCGTCGTCGGCGAGGCCGCGCAGCAGCTGCATGACATCGCGGTCCATGCCCGGGTCGAGGCCCGAGGTGGGCTCGTCCAGGAAGATCAGCGACGGCTTGGTGAGCAGTTCCAGGGCCACCGAGACGCGCTTGCGCTGGCCACCGGAGAGGGAGGTGACCTTCTTCTCCTTGTGGATGTCCAGCTTCAGCTCGCGCAGCACCTCGTCGATCCGGGCCTCGCGCTCGGCCGTCGTGGTGTCGGCGGGGAAGCGCAGCTTGGCCGCGTACTTGAGGGCCTTCTTGACGGTCAGCTCCTTGTGCAGGATGTCGTCCTGCGGGACCAGACCGATGCGCTGGCGCAGCTCGGCGAACTGCTTGTAGAGGTTCCGGTTGTCGTAGAGGACATCGCCCTGGTTGGCCGGGCGGTAGCCGGTGAGCGCCTTGAGCAGCGTCGACTTGCCGGATCCGGACGGGCCGATGACCGCGACCAGCGACTTCTCGGGCACGCCGAAGGAGACGTCCTTGAGGATCTGCTTGCCGCCGTCGACGGTGACCGTCAGATGGCGGGCCGAGAAGGAGACCTCACCGGTGTCGACGAACTCCTCGAGGCGGTCGCCGACGATCCGGAACGTGGAGTGGCCGACGCCGACGATGTCGGCGGGGCCGAGGAGCTGCGAACCGCCCTTGGCGATCGGCTGGCCGTTGACGTAGGTGCCGTTGTGCGACCCCAGGTCACGGATCTCCATCCGGCCGTCGGGCGTCGAGTGGAACTCGGCGTGGTGCCGGGAGACCTGGAGGTCGGAGACGACCAGCTCGTTCTCCAGGGCACGGCCGATGCGCATCACACGGCCGACGGCGAACTGGTGGAACGTGGTCGGGCTGCGGTCGCCGTAGACCGGCGGCGCCCCCGCGCCGACGCCGGGGCCCTGCTGCTGGGGAATGCTCGGCGCGCCCTGCTGGGGCTGCTGCCAGCCGGCCCCCGGGGCCTGCTGCTGCGGCGGTGCCTGCTGGGCCCAGCCCGGGTTCGCGCCCTGGGCGGCGTACGGCTGCTGCTGGGACTGCGCCTTCGGCACGGACACGCCGGCCGCGGCACCGGTCAGGCTCAGGCGCGGGCCGTCGGTCGCGTTGCCCAGGTGCACGGACGAGCCGGGGCCTAGCTCCAGCTGGTGGATCCGCTGGCCCTGCACGAACGTGCCGTTGGTGGAGCCGTGGTCCTCGATGGCCCAACTGCGGCCGCTCCAGCTGATCGTGGCATGCCGCCAGGAGACCCTGGCGTCGTCCAGCACGATGTCACCCTGCGGATCCCGTCCGAGGGTGTATGTCCTGGACGGATCGAGCGTCCAGGTTTGTCCATTCAATTCCAGTACGAGTTCCGGCACTCCATGCCCCACTGAGTAGTCCCCCGAGTTACCCCCATCAGAGGGAGTCTAGGGATGGCGAACATCGTCGGGAACTATTTCAGGCTCGGCCCCCTGACCGAAAGTCGGGCCTTGTGAAGACCACGCACATACGCATCGACCGGTTCCGTTGACGGGGTTGAAACCGGGCCGGAGAGTGGTAATCCACGCGAGGAGGACATGCGCGGCGAGTCCGCCGCTGCGCGGATCGGGGGGTCTGCCATGAGCGCGCCGAGGAACGTCGAGAGCACGAAGGTGCCGTGGGTGGGGGTCCTGCTGTCCGCGGTCGCCGCGGTGAGCTGGGCGCTGATCGGGATGGCGGGTACCGCCGCGCTGGGCCTGCGTCTGCTGGAGGCGGACACCGCGGGCTCGCTGGGCCCGATGACCGCGGCGGTCGTGGCGCTCGGGGCGGGCGGTTCGGTGACGCCTTCGGGCGATGTGTCCGCATTCGGTCTTACGGGGGCGGAGGCGACGACCGCCATCGAGATCACGCCACTGGGCGTGAGCCTGGTCGGCGCGCTGCTCCTGTCGTGGTTCTTCCTACGGTCCGTGCGCGCGGCGGGAGTTGTGATCGCGCCGGCCGAACTCGCCGCGCGCGCGGGCGCGGTGGTCGCGCTGTCCGTGGCGATGCTGGGCGGGCTGGCCTGGGCCGGGGACGACGTCATCACCTTCGACGGGAGCGCGCTCGGGCTCGACGAGCTGCCCGGCGGCGGGGGCGGGGGCGGTGTCGAGATTCCCGGGCTCGGGGACATCGGGGACATCGGGGGGCTGCTGCCCGATCAGATCGGCGACCTGATCGACGCGGAGGCGGCGGTCGGCTTCACGGTGGACACGGCGCCGACGCTGCTCGGCGGCGCGTGCTGGTCGGCGGGGATCCTGCTGATCGCGCTGCTGGCGTCGCGGCGCACTCCCCTGCCGGCCGGCTGGGCGGCCCTGCACCGCGTGGTGCGGCCCGCGGTGTCCGCGCTGGTGGGGGTCCTGCTGATGGCGGTCCTCGCGGGGTTCGCGGCGGCGGCGTACGCGCTGATCGGCGACGACAACCCCAAGCGGATCGCGGGCGCCGCGCTGCTCGGGGCGCCGAACGGGGTGTGGCTGGGCATCCCGATCGGCCTGTTCGTGCCGTGGGACGGCGAGGCGGCCGGTCCCCTGGCGCAGTTCCTGCCGGACCCGCTGGACGACCTGCTGGTCGACTCCGACCGCGCCGTGACGCTGGGGCGGCTGGCGGAACTGGACGGACGGGTGTGGCTGCTGGGCGTGGCGGCGGCGATGGCGATGCTGCTGGCGGGGGTGCTCACGGCGGTACGGACGCCGGTGGTACGGGGTTCCGGCGCCCTGGGTCTCGCGGGTCGGTGCGCACTGCGGCTCGGCATCGTGACGGCGCTGGCGCTGCCGCTGCTGGCCTGGCTGACGGAGGTCTCCGTCGACGCGTCCCTGGCGGTACTCGGCGTCGACGCCTTCGCCGCGACCGTCGAACTGCACGGCCAACTGGGGGCGGCACTGCTGCTGGGAGCGGCGTGGGGAGCGGGGGCCGGCGCGACGGGGGCCCTGATGGCCCACGTCACGGGGGCAGCGGGGCAAGGGGCGGCGCCGTTGGCACTGGGTGACGTGGGGGTGGGGGGTGCGGGGGTTGTTCGGGAGGCGGACTCGGGGTCGTTGTGGAGGGCCGGCGAGGGGCGTGGGCAGGGGGGCGAGCCTGTGCGGGAGGGGGGCGGGGCGGCTGGGGAGGCGGGCGGGCCTACCTGGCAGGCGGGCTGGGCAGGCGGGCAGACAAGGGGGACGCATGGGCAGCCGAACCGGGTGGCCGGGCAAGCGGACGGGCCGGCCGGGCGAGCCGCCACGGCACCGGAACAGGCAGCCGGAACGCCTGGCCAGGCAAGCGGAAGCCCCGGGCAGGCAACCGGCGCGCCTGGACAGGCCGGCGGGGGGTCCGGGCAGGCGCCCGGGGACGGGCCGTACGCGCCCGGGGTGCCGTATCGGCCGCCCAATCCCGATACCAATCCCTACCTGCGGGCCCCCGGAGAGCTGCGGGAGCCGGAGGACGCGCGCCCGGAAGGGGCGGCGCCGGAGGAGGCCGGTCGGAGCGGCGACGACGTGTACGGCGCACCCACCGTGGTCCGGCCGATCGGTCCGCTGCCGAAGCCCGGGCGCCGCTCGTCCTCGGATGGCTCCGGAGAGGGGCCGCCACCGCCTCCTCCGCCACCGCCCGCGCCGCCGAGGGGGCACAAGCGCCGCCGTTGAGGCGTGGCCGATGCCGAAGGCGTGCTCCCCGTCGCGTCCGGGGCGCCGGTCGTCCTCGGACTGCTTTGGCGAGGGGCCACCCGCCTCCACCGCCGGGTCCGGGCGCGGCGGTCGCCCTCGGACGGCTCCGGCGAGGGGCCGGCCCCGGCTCGCTCTCCTCCGCCGCCGACCTGAGACGTGGTCCGCGGGTGAGGCCGGGGGCGCCGCCCCGTTCGTCCCGCCCTCGCCAGCACGGCACCGTCGAGACCTGGTCCGCCGCCCCGGTCGCCCAGCGCCCCCGAAGGGCGCCGTTGCCGTGTCGGCTGCGGGTTGCGTGGGAGTCATCAGGCCGACGCCCAGTGTTCCGTGTCCGGCAGGCGGACCTCGGGGGCGGGAGGCACTGGGTGCCGGATACGGTGGAGGCATCATGAGCGCTTCGCAGACCTCTGACGTCCCCACCCTTCTCGTCAAGATCTTCGGGAAGGACAGGCCGGGCATCACGGCCGGACTCTTCGACACCCTCGCCGCCTACTCCGTCGACGTCGTCGACATCGAGCAGGTCGTCACCCGTGGCCGGATCGTGCTGTGCGCGCTCGTGACCGAGCCGCCCCGCGGTCTCGAAGGGGATCTGCGGGCCACCGTCCACAGCTGGGCGGAGTCGCTGAAGATGCAGGCCGAGATCATCTCGGGGCTCGGCGACAACCGCCCGCGCGGACTCGGCCGCTCCCTGGTCACCGTGCTCGGGCATCCGCTCACCGCGGAGGCCACGGCCGCCATCGCCGCGAAGATCACCCACGCCGGCGGCAACATCGACCGTATCTTCCGGCTCGCCAAGTACCCCGTGACGGCCGTCGAGTTCGCGGTCTCCGGCGTGGAGACCGAACCGCTGCGGACCGCCCTGGTGACCGAGGCCGCGCAACTCGGCGTCGATGTCGCGGTGGTCGCGGCGGGCCTGCACCGGCGGGCGCAGCGCCTGGTCGTGATGGACGTGGACTCCACGCTCATCCAGGACGAGGTGATCGAGCTCTTCGCCGCGCACGCGGGCTGCGAGGACAAGGTCGCCGAGGTGACGGCGGCGGCGATGCGCGGAGAGCTGGACTTCGAGCAGTCGCTGCACGCGCGCGTGGCGCTGCTGGAAGGGCTCGACGCCTCCGTCGTGGACAAGGTGCGCAGCGAGGTACGGCTGACGCCGGGCGCGCGCACCCTGATCCGTACGCTGAAGCGGCTCGGCTACCAAGTCGGCGTGGTCTCCGGCGGTTTCACCCAGGTCACGGACGATCTCAAGGACCGGCTCGGGCTGGACTTCGCCCAGGCCAACACCCTGGAGATCATCGACGGCAGGCTGACGGGCAAGGTCACCGGCGAGATCGTGGACCGCGCGGGCAAGGCCCGCCTGCTGCGCCGCTTCGCCGCCGAGGCGGGCGTACCGCTGGCGCAGACCGTGGCGATCGGTGACGGCGCCAACGATCTGGACATGCTGAACGCGGCCGGACTCGGGGTCGCCTTCAACGCCAAGCCGGTGGTGCGGGAGGCCGCGCACACCGCGGTGAACGTGCCGTTCCTCGACACGGTGCTCTATCTGCTGGGCGTCACCCGCGAAGAGGTCGAGGCCGCCGACATGCACGACGAGGACTGAGTCCCCGGCACGCCGAGAGGGGGCCCGGCACCGGGCCCCTCCCCCGCGGCTGGGGTCACTCCGAGGGTGCCCAGTAGTCGAGCAGCTCGGCCACGCCCGGTTCCAGGGCCTTCCAGGGCCCGGTGAAGCTCAGCACGGCGAAGGCGGCGGCCGGGAAACCGCGGCGGTTCATCCGGGTGCGCGCGTCCCCCTCGGCGGAGCCGGCCAGCACCTCCGCGAGCCCCTGGACACCGGGGTTGTGTCCGATGAGGACGGCGCTGCGCACCTCGTCCGGGGTCTCGTTGAGCACGGCGATCAGCTCGCCCGGCGAGGCCTCGTAGATCCGCTCCTCGTAGACCGTCTTCGGCCGGTGCGGGAACTCGTGGACGGCGAGCTTCCAGGTCTCGCGGGTCCGGGTCGCCGTGGAGCACAGGGCCAGGTCGAAGGGGACACCGGTGTCGGCGAGCTTGCGTCCGGCGACGGCGGCGTCCATCCGGCCCCGCTCGGCGAGCGGCCGCTCATGGTCGGTCACCTGGGGCCAGTCGGCTTTCGCATGCCGGAAGAGGACGATCCTGCGGGATTCTGCGACGCTCATGAGTCCCAGCTTCGCATGAAACACGCCACGCGGCGCCAGGAGTTGGCGGGCGACCGCGTCGCTGTTCAGCGAGCCATCAGCTGCTGTACGCGCTCGAAGAGCTGGGTGATCGCGGGGTCGGCGGTCGCGGCGTGCGCCTCGGCCGGATCGAGTATCAGCATCAGCAGGGTGACGAAGGCGAGCACGGGCAGGGCCAGGGCCCACCAGGGCAGCCGGATGTCGACGCCACCGCGGCGTGCCGGGTGGGGCGGAGTCTGCGTAGGGGCCGACATGGATGCCTCCGCGGGTCGTCGAGTGGCCGGGAACCTGCTCCGTGGTCCGCGTCTCGCGGTCACATCTCGAAGCTACGGAATCCGCGGCACTCAACCCATCCGGTGATCCACCCAGTTGACCCTGACACTCACCCCCTAGGGGATGGGGGGGCTACCCCCACCATGGGCCGGCGGCGGGCCCTGGCTCACGGCGAGGCGATCGTCGCGATGACGGCGATGATCACGAAGATGGCGAGGAACGAGCCGAAGACGAGGAGCATCTTCTTCTGGCCGTTCTGGGGGTTCGGGTCGAGCACTGGCGACATGGGGCAAGTCTCGCACCCGCCGCCCGGGGGCGGGCCCGCGGGGGTGCGGCTCAGCGGGCGGCCTCGTCCTCGACCGTGCGGTTGCGCCCGGCGAGGACGCCCACCGCCATCTGCGGGATCATCAGGGCGGTCATCAGCGCGATCGGCAGGCCCCAGCCGCCGCTGTGCTGGTAGAGCACGCCGACCAGGAGCGGGCCGGGGATGGAGATCAGATAGCCGGTGCTCTGCGCGAAGGCCGACAGCTGGGCGACGCCCGCGCCGGTCCTGGCCCGCATCCCGACCATGGTCAGGGCCAGCGGGAAGGCGCAGTTGGAGATGCCGAGCAGCACGGCCCAGGCCCAGGCCCCGGCGGCGGGCGCGAAGTACAGGCCGGCGTATCCGGCGAGCCCGCAGACGCCGAGCACGAGGGCGATCGGCCCCTGGTGCGGCAGGCGGGTGGCCACGCGCGGGATGACGAAGGCCAGCGGCACGCCCATCACCATGGTGACGGCCAGCAGCAGCCCGGCGGTGCTCGCGGGCACGCCCGCGTCCCGGAAGATCTGCGCCATCCAGCCCATCGTGATGTAGGCGGCGGTGGCCTGGAGCCCGAAGAACACGGCGAGCGCCCAGGCGGTACGGCTGCGCGTGATCCGCAGCGCGGGCACCTCCGCACGCGGGCGTGCGTCCGTACGAGACAGCGCGTCCTCGGCCTCGCCTTCGCGCGCGAGCGCTCCCTCCCGCTCCCGCTCACGCGCCCCACCACCCGCGGGTGCCCCCTGGCGTGCGGCCGCCTCCCCACGCGCGGGCCCCCGCTCCGCCGCCCCCGGCGCCCGCCGGTCCCGTACGAACGGCAGCCAGGGCAGTACGGCCGCCGCCGCCAGGGCCGCCCACACCGCGAGCCCGGTCTGCCAGTTCCCGCCGAGCGCGTCCGTCATCGGCACCGTGACCGCCGCCGCGGCCGAGGTGCCGAGGGCGAGGGCCATCGAGTACAGGCCCGTCATGGAGCCGACACGGTCCGGGAACCAGCGCTTGACGATGACCGGCATCAGGACGTTGCTGACCGCGATGCCCATCAGGGCGAGGGCGCTGGCGGCCAGGAAGGCGGGCGTGCTGCCCGCGTAGGGGCGGATCAGCAGACCGGCCGTGATGGCGATCATGCCCGCGCAGACGACGGCACCGAGGCCGAAGCGGCGCGCGAGGCGGGGCGCCATGACGCCGAAGAGCGCGAAGCACAGCGGGGGCACGGAGGTGAGCAGCCCGGCCATGCTGCCGCTCATGCCGAGCCCGTCCCGGACCTCTTCGAGGAGGGCGCCGAAGCTGGTGATGGCGGGGCGGAGGTTCAGCGCGGCCAGCACGATGCCGAGGACGATCAGACGTGTCGTCCACGCGCGCGTGGGCACCGGGGAGGCGTCGGCCGGCTGGGCCGAACTGCGTACGGTGGCGGGTTTCGTCGTCCGGGTTTCCTCGCTTGCCATGTGGCCCATCATAGAATCATGGGATGAATGGTTGTCCAACCTCCGGCCTGGGCCGGTCGCCCGTCCCGTGCGAAGGTGTGCCATGCCCCTGAGCCAGCAACGCCGCTCCGCCCTGTCCGAGCAGGTCATCGCCGCGCTGCGGCACCAGATCACCTCCGGCGAGTGGCCGGTCGGCTCCCGCATCCCCACCGAGCCGGAGCTGGTCGAGCAGCTGGGGGTCGCCCGCAACACGGTCCGGGAGGCCGTCCGCGCCCTGGCCCACAACGGCCTGCTGGACATCCGCCAGGGCTCGGGCACCTACGTCGTGGCGACCAGTGAGCTGGCCGGGGTGATGCACCGCCGCTTCGCCGGCGCCGACCCGCGGCACATCGCCGAGCTGCGCTCCACGCTGGAGTCGGGGGCGGCGAAGCTGGCCGCCGAGCGGCGCACCGAGAAGGACCTCAAGCAGCTCGACGCGCTGCTGCTCCGCCGTGAGGAGGCCTGGGCGTCGGGGGACGCGGAGGCGTTCGTGACGGCCGACGCCACCTTCCACCTGGCGGTGGTGGCCGCGTCCCACAACGACGCGATGACGGCCATGTACGCGGACCTGGGCGAGGTGCTGCGGGACTGGCTGCGCGAGGACGTCGGCGAGGAGCTGACGCCGGAGACGTACATGGACCACGCCCGGCTGCTGGACGCGATCCGCGCGGGCGACGCGACGACCGCGGCCCGGGAGGCGGCCGGTTATCCGTTCCAGTGCCGTCCGGGCCGGTTCAGCGCTGCTGGTGGCTGACCCACGCCGAGCGGACCTCCTTCCAGCAGCGCCCGGTGAGCCGTACGGTCGCCGCCGGGCCGGTGTCGACCGGGGAGCTGTCGGTGTCGAGGTCCCACCACCGGCTGCATTCGATGTGCAGCCGTACCCGGTCCATGTCGGCGTAGGGGTTGTGGCAGTAGGCGATCACGTGGGAGCCCTGCACGCGCGTGCGGCACTCGGAGCCGAAGGGCTCCGGTTCGCGTGCCTGCGGTGTCGCCTCGTAGGGCAGGGACACCAGGAAAGCCACGGCGACGGTCACTGGGGCGAGGCTGCGGGGCAGACGCACAAGAGGACCTCCTCGGCCGTGCTGGGGAGGAAAACGCGCGGTGAAGGCGTACTCCAGAGTGCCCCGTCCGGGTGGGGCCCCGCCCGGCCGGATAGGCCGAACGAGGGACACAGGCACCACGTGCCGAGGGCCCCGCACCGGTCGGGTGCGGGGCCCTCAGAGGTCGGCCGAGACCGAGCGGCGGCGTTACGCGCCGATGGCGTGCAGACCACCGTCGACGTGGATGATCTCGCCCGTGGTCTTCGGGAACCAGTCGCTCAGCAGGGCGACGATGCCCTTGCCGGCCGGCTCCGGGTCCTTCAGGTCCCACTCCAGCGGGGAGCGGTCGTCCCACACGGCGGCCAGCTCGCCGAAGCCCGGGATGGACTTGGCGGCCATGGAGCCGATCGGACCCGCGGAGATGAGGTTGCAGCGGATGTTCTGCTTGCCCAGGTCACGCGCGAGGTAGCGGCTGGTGGCCTCCAGGGCGGCCTTGGCCGGGCCCATCCAGTCGTACTGCGGCCAGGCGTACTGGGCGTCGAAGGTGAGGCCGACGACCGAGCCGCCGTTCTGCATCAGCGGCAGGCAGGCCGTGGTCAGCGACTTCAGGGAGTACGCCGAGACGTGCATGGCCGTGGCGACCGACTCGAACGGGGTGTTCAGGAAGTTGCCGCCGAGGGCGTCCTGGGGCGCGAAGCCGATGGAGTGCACGACGCCGTCGAGGCCGCCCAGCTCCTCACCGACGAGGTCCGCGAGACGGCCGAGGTGCTCGTCGTTGGTGACGTCGAGCTCGATGACCTTGGTGGGCTTGGGGAGCTTCTTGGCGATGCGCTCGGTCAGCGTGGGCCGCGGGAACGCGGTGAGAATGATCTCGGCGCCCTGCTCCTGGGCCAGCTTGGCGGCGTGGAAGGCGATGGAGGACTCCATCAGCACACCGCTGATCAGGACGCGCTTGCCCTCGAGAATTCCGCTCATGGTGATCAGTGACCCATTCCCAGTCCGCCGTCAACGGGAATGACGGCTCCAGTGATGTACGAGGCGTCGTCCGAGGCGAGGAACCGCACCGTCGCGGCGATCTCCTCCGGCTGCGCGTACCTGCCGAGCGGGACCTGCGACACGATGGCCGCGCGCTGCTCGTCGGTGAGCACCTTGGTCATGTCGGTGTCCACGAAGCCGGGCGCGACGACGTTGAACGTGATGTTGCGCGACCCCAGCTCACGGGCGAGGGAACGCGCGAAGCCGACCAGCGCGGCCTTGGAGGCGGCGTAGTTCGCCTGCCCCGCGGAGCCGAGCAGTCCGACCACCGACGAGATCAGCACCACGCGGCCCTTCTTGGCCCGCAGCATGCCCCGGTTGGCGCGCTTGACGACCCGGAAGGTGCCGGTGAGGTTGGTGTCGACGACCGAGGCGAAGTCCTCCTCGGACATGCGCATCAGCAGCTGGTCCTTGGTGACGCCGGCGTTGGCGACGAGGACCTCGACCGGGCCGTGCTCGGCCTCGATCTCCTTGTAGGCCTGCTCCACCTGCTCGGTGTCGGTGATGTCGCACTTGACGGCGAGGAAGCCCTTCGGCGGCTCACCCGAGCGGTAGGTGACGGCGACCTTGTCGCCGGCGTCGGCGAATGCACGGGCGATGGCGAGGCCGATGCCCCGGTTGCCTCCGGTGACGAGAACCGAGCGGCTCAACGGATCACCCTTTCGATAGCGGTCTGACACACCCGCCCGAACACCTGGATGACAGGCGGCTTCCCCGAAAACCTATCGGTCCCGAAGCTCATGGGGACAAGCGGGCACCGACAGTGGCGCGTCGGCGTCACTGTCGGATCCCTACAGAACCGAACCGGCCACGGGCGGCAAACGTGTGGTCCTCGGACCGGCCCGCGCGACATGATCGGAGCGACCACGGTAACGGCGACAGGAAGAGATCCAGGTGCCTCATACCATCGACGAGTCCTTCACGGCACTACCCCTGCGCGCTCTGGCGGACGCCGCGCTGGCACGCGCGCGTGCCCTCGGCGCCGAGCACGCGGACTTCCGGTTCGAGCGGGTGCGCAGCGCGTCCTGGCGGCTCCGGGACGCCAAGCCCGCGGGCTCCTCGGACACCACGGACCTCGGCTACGCGGTGCGCGTGGTGCACGGCGGGACCTGGGGCTTCGCCTCCGGCGTGGATCTGAGCATGGACGCGGCGGCCCGGGTCGCCGCTCAGGCCGTGGCGATGGCGAAGCTGTCCGCGCAGGTCATCAAGGCCGCCGGCGCCGAGGAGCGAGTGGAGCTGGCGGACGAGCCGGTGCACGCGGACCGGACGTGGATCTCGTCGTACGAGATCGACCCGTTCACCGTGCCCGACGAGGAGAAGTCGGGGCTGCTCGCCGAGTGGAGCTCCCGGCTGCTGGCGGCGGACGGGGTGAACCATGTCGACGCCTCCTTGCTCACCGTGCACGAGAACAAGTTCTACGCCGACACCGCCGGGACGGTGACCACCCAGCAGCGCGTCCGGCTGCACCCGCAGCTGACCGCCGTGTCGGTCGACGAGTCCAGCGGCGAGTTCGACTCGATGCGCACCATCGCGCCGCCCGTCGGACGCGGCTGGGAGTATCTGCGGGGCACCGGCTGGGACTGGGAGAGCGAGCTGGCCCAGATCCCCGAGCTGCTCGCCGAGAAGATGCGCGCGCCGAGCGTCGAGGCGGGCGTGTACGACCTGGTCGTCGACCCGTCCAACCTGTGGCTGACCATCCACGAGTCCATCGGGCACGCCACCGAGCTGGACCGGGCACTCGGCTACGAGGCCGCCTACGCCGGCACCTCCTTCGCCACCTTCGACCAGCTCGGCAAGCTCAGGTACGGCTCGGAGCTGATGAACGTCACCGGCGACCGCACCGCCGAGCACGGCCTGGCGACCATCGGCTACGACGACGAGGGCGTCGAGGCCCAGACCTGGGACCTGGTGAAGGACGGCACCCTGGTCGGCTACCAGCTGGACCGGCGGATCGCGAGGCTGACCGGGTTCGAGCGGTCCAACGGCTGCGCGTTCGCCGACTCCCCGGCCCATGTCCCGGTGCAGCGCATGGCCAACGTCTCCCTCCAGCCGGACCCGGCCGGGATGTCCACCGAGGATCTCATCGGCGGCGTCGACCGCGGGATCTACGTCGTCGGGGACCGGTCCTGGTCCATCGACATGCAGCGCTACAACTTCCAGTTCACCGGCCAGCGCTTCTTCCGGATCGAGAACGGCCGGATCGCCGGCCAGCTCCGGGACGTCGCCTACCAGGCGACCACCACCGACTTCTGGGGCTCCATGGCGGCCGTCGGCGGCCCGGGAACCTATGTCCTGGGCGGCGCCTTCAACTGCGGCAAGGCCCAGCCGGGGCAGGTGGCCGCGGTGTCGCACGGCTGCCCGTCCGCCCTGTTCCGCAGCGTCAACATCCTCAACACCACCCAGGAGGCCGGTCGATGAGTCCTCGTACGAACAAGCCGCACGAGATCGTCGAGCGGGCCCTGGAGCTGTCGCGCGCGGACGGCTGTGTCGTCATCGCCGACGAGCAGTCCACCGCCAACCTGCGCTGGGCGGGCAACGCGCTGACCACCAACGGCGTCACGCGCGGGCGCACGCTCACCGTCGTCGCCACCGTCGACGGCAAGGAGGGCACGGCCTCGGGGGTGGTGTCCCGCTCCGCGGTGACGCCGGACGAGCTGGAGCCGCTGGTCCGGGCCGCCGAGGCCGCCGCGCGCGGCGCCGGTCCCGCCGAGGACGCGCAGCCGCTGGTCACCGGCGTACCGGCGGCGCCGGACTTCACGGACGCGCCGGCCGAGACCTCCTCCGCGGTGTTCGCCGACTTCGCCCCGGCGCTCGGTGAGGCCTTCGCACGCGCGCGTGCGGGCGGACGCGAGCTGTACGGCTTCGCCAACCATGAGCTGGTCTCGTCCTATGTCGGTACGTCGACGGGGCTGCGCCTGCGCCATGACCAGCCGAACGGGACGCTGGAGCTGAACGCCAAGTCCCCGGACCGCACCCGCTCGGCCTGGGCCGGCCACTCCACCCGTGACTTCAAGGACGTCGACCCCGCGGCGCTCGACGCCGAACTGGCCGTACGCCTCGGCTGGGCCGAGCGCAAGGTGGCGCTGCCCGCCGGACGGTACGAGACGCTGCTGCCGCCGACCGCCGTCGCGGATCTGCTGATCTACCAGATGTGGTCGGCGTCGGGCCGGGACGCGGTCGAGGGCCGCACGGTGTTCTCCCGGCCCGGCGGTGGCACCCGGGTCGGCGACAGGCTGACCGAGCTGCCGCTGACCCTGCGCAGCGACCCGAACGAGCCGGGCCTGGAGGCGGCGCCCTTCGTGCTGGCACACTCCTCCGGGGGCGACACGTCGGTGTTCGACAACGGACTGCCGCTCACGGCGACCGAGTGGGTCCGCGAGGGCGAGCTGCGGCACCTGCTGACCAGCCGGCACAGCGCGGGCCTGACCGGGCTGCCGGTGGCGCCGGGGATCGACAACCTGATCCTGGACGGCGGCGGCGAGCGCTCGCTGGAGGAGATGGTCGCCGCTACCGAGCGCGGGCTGCTGCTGACCTGCCTGTGGTACATCCGCGAGGTCGATCCGGCGACGCTGCTGCTCACCGGCCTGACCCGGGACGGCGTGTACCTGGTGGAGAACGGCGAGGTGACCGGCGAGGTCAACAACTTCCGGTTCAACGAGTCGCCGGTGGACCTGCTGGGCCGGGCCACCGAGGCCGGGCGCACGGAGAAGACGCTGCCCAGGGAGTGGAGCGACTGGTTCACCAGGGCCGGGATGCCGGCGCTGAGGGTGCCCGACTTCAATATGAGCTCTGTCAGTCAGGGCGTATAACCTCGTACCTGACCCGGAGCACTTTCGAGGAGACGCGAGAACCGTGACGGACATCGTCGACGAGCTGAAGTGGCGTGGCCTGTGGGCCCTGTCCACTGACGAGGACGCTTTGCGCAAGGCGCTCGCGGACGGTCCCGTCACGTTCTATTGCGGGTTCGACCCGACCGCGGCCAGTCTGCACGTCGGTCACCTGGTGCAGGTCCTCACCATGCGCCGGCTCCAGCAGGCGGGCCTGCGCCCGCTGGCCCTGGTCGGCGGGGCCACCGGCCAGATCGGTGACCCGCGCCCGACGGCCGAGCGCACCCTGAACGACCCGGAGACGGTGGCGAACTGGGTGACCCGGCTGCGCGCGCAGATCGAGCCGTTCCTGTCCTTCGAGGGCGAGAACGCCGCGGTGATGGTCAACAACCTGGACTGGACGGCCGGGATGTCGGCCATCGAGTTCCTGCGCGACATCGGCAAGCACTTCCGCGTCAACAAGATGCTGACCAAGGACTCCGTCGCCCGGCGCCTGGAGTCCCAGGAGGGCATCAGCTACACCGAGTTCAGCTACCAGCTGCTCCAGGGCATGGACTTCCTGGAGCTGTACCGCCGGTACGGCTGCACCCTCCAGCAGGGCGGCAGCGACCAGTGGGGCAACCTCACGGCGGGTCTGGACCTGATCCACCGGCTGGAGCCCGAGGCCCAGGTGCACTGCGTGGCGACCCCGCTGATGGTCAAGGCGGACGGCACCAAGTTCGGCAAGACCGAGGGCGGCGCCGTCTGGCTGGACCCCGAGATGACGACGCCGTACGCGTTCTACCAGTTCTGGCTCAATGTGGACGACCGGGACATCTCGACCTACCTGCGCATCCTGTCCTTCCGGTCCCGCGAGGAGCTGGAGGAGCTGGAGAAGCAGACCGAGGAGCGGCCGCAGGCCCGGGCCGCGCAGCGGGCGCTGGCCGAGGAGCTGACGACGCTGGTGCACGGCGCCGACCAGACGGCGGCCGTGATCGCCGCGAGCCGTGCCCTCTTCGGGCAGGGGGAGCTGGCGGAGCTGGACGACCGGACGCTGGCGGCGGCGCTGTCGGAGGTACCGCACATCAAGGTCGCGGAGCTGGCGCCGGTGGTCGATCTGTTCGCCGAGGTCGAGCTGGTGGCGAGCAAGTCGGCGGCGCGGCGGACGATCAAGGAGGGCGGGGCCTACGTGAACAACGCGAAGATCACCGCCGAGGACGCCGTACCGGCGGCGGAGGATCTGCTGCACGGACGGTGGCTGGTGCTGCGCCGGGGCAAGAAGAACCTCGCCGCGGTCGAGGTCACCGGAGCCTAGGCATACCGAAGGGGCGGCTCTCCACGGGAGGGCCGCCCCTTCGTCGTGCGCGGATCAGGTCCGCTGTTTCTTCTTGCCCAGGGTGGCCATGTAGACCATGTCCCCCACCCCCACGATGATGATCGCGGCGACGAGCTGGAAGATGTGCCGGCTCCAGTCGATGCCGGAGGTCTCGTCGACCCCCATCGCGCGGGCGAGAGCGTTGCCGACGATGGCACCGAGCATGCCGAAGATCGTGGTCAGCCAGAGAGGACTGTGCTGCTTGCCGGGCAGGATCGCCTTGGCGATCAGCCCCAGCACGAGTCCCACGATGATGGCCCACAACCAGCCCATGGCTGCCTCCTTGTACGGCTCGACGTGAGCATTACGCCCAGTCTCGGGCCGCCCCGCCTACGCCGCATGTCGGGTACGGCCGTACGCGGGACGGCTGAGGTCCGTCGCCCGGGCGGAAGGTGCCCCGGTCTCGTAGGCGGCGCAGGCCAGGCGTACCGTGGAGGGTGTCCGGGCCCGGCCTCCCGGCCGGTGGCGGTCCGGGTGCGGGCAGGGGAGAGTCCGATGCGGGCGGATGGTGGAATGTGATGCGGAAGCAGCACGACGGGGGCAGCACCCAGGTATTCCGGATCACCGGAGCCAGGACGAGCCTCCAGGAGGACGTACGAGGACGGCAGCGCCGGTACGTCATCTCGATGTTGATCCGTACGCTGTCGGTGATCCTGGCCGCGACCCTGTGGAACGTCGAACGGCACGTGGCCGTCGTGGCGTTGGTGCTCGGCGTGGTCATGCCGTACATCGCGGTGGTGATCGCCAACGCCGGGCGGGAGAACGCGCCGTCGCTCCCTTCCACTTTCGTGGTCGCGCCGCCGCGTCCGATGATCGCCGGGCGGGGTCCCGACGTGCCCTTCGCGGAACCCGTGCCGGACGATGCGGTCCCCGATCCGGCACCCGGTGCGGCGGGCGAAACACGGCGGAAGACATGACCGGAAATGACCTTGGCGAGGGGCTGACAAACGGAAGCCACCTCCGCACCAAGCTCAAGAAAAGCTCAGATCAATAGTGCTGTTCCGGTGCCGGGCCGCGGGTGACCCATGACATACTTCGTAGGCGCTCCGCATCCCCCGTCGGAGCGACGGACCGACGCCGGGCAGCTCCCCCCGTGGCTGCTCGGCGTCGCCTTTTGTTGACTTCTGTGAGACGAATCCGTGAGTGACGAGACCCCCATCTGCTCCGCCAAGGGCTGCCGTGCGGCCGCGATATGGGTGCTGGCCTGGAACAACCCCAAGCTCCATACGCCGGAGCGGCGGAAGACCTGGCTCGCCTGCGAGGAGCACCGGGAGCATCTCTCGCAGTTCCTGGGGGTGCGGGGGTTCCTGAAGGACGTGGTGCCGTTCGCCGACTGGGAAGAGCCCGGGGCACCGTAAAGTTTCAGCCGCCGATCGCCGACATCGGACGGTCCGGCTGGACGAAGCTCGGGTCGTCCAGGCCCGCTCCCGCCTTCTTGCCCCACATCGCGAGCCGCCAGATCCGGGCGATTTCCTCGTCGGGGGCGCCGGAGCGCAGGGCCGCGCGCAGGTCCGTCTCCTCGCGGGCGAACAGACAGGTGCGGACCTGGCCGTCGGCGGTGAGGCGGGTGCGGTCGCAGGCCGAGCAGAACGGCCGGGTGACGGAGGCGATGACACCGACGCGGTGCGGTCCGCCGTCGACGAGCCAGCGCTCCGCCGGTGCCGAGCCGCGCTCCTCGGAGCCCTCCTCGGTCAGCTCGAAGCGGGTGCGCAGGGAGGTCAGGATGTCGCCCGCGGTGATCATGCCGTCGCGCTTCCAGCCGTGCTGGGCGTCCAGGGGCATCTGCTCGATGAAGCGCAGTTCGTAGTCGTGCTCGACGGCCCAGGCCAGCAGGTCGGGGGCCTCGTCGTCGTTCAGCCCCGGCATCAGCACGGAGTTGACCTTGACGGGGGTCAGCTCCGCGTCGCGGGCGGCCTCCAGCCCCTCCAGGACGTCCCGGTGCCGGTCGCGGCGGGTCAGGGTCTTGAAGACGTCCGGGCGCAGGGTGTCCAGGGAGACGTTGACCCGGTCCAGACCGGCGGCCTTCAGGGCCTCGGCGGTGCGCTTGAGGCCGATGCCGTTGGTGGTGAGGGACATCTGGGGGCGGGGGGCGAGGGCGGCGACGCGCTCGACGATGCCGACCAGGCCGGGGCGGAGCAGGGGCTCGCCGCCGGTGAAGCGGACCTCCTCGATGCCGAGGGAGGTGACCGCGATGTCGATCAGGCGGACGATCTCGTCGTCCGTGAGGAGGTCGGGCTTGGCCAGCCACTGCAGGCCCTCCTCGGGCATGCAGTAGGTGCAGCGCAGATTGCACCGGTCGGTCAGCGAGACGCGCAGGTCGGTGGCGACCCGGCCGTAGGTGTCGATGAGCACGTGGGCCCCCTCCCTCGTCGCGGAGCACTCATGTTGCGTCACTTGCGAGCCTACGTGACCCCACCGACAACGACAGGGCCCGATCCCACGAGGTAAGACGCGGCCGCGTCGTAGGGATCTACGACGCGGCCGCGCGGGGAGGCGTGCTCAGTGGGCGCCGGTGCCGGTCAGGGACCGGACCTCCAGCTCGGCGTACTTGCCCTTGTCCGGCTCCTCCTTGGACAGGTAGGTGCCGATGATGCCCAGCAGGAAGCCGACCGGGATCGAGATGATGCCGGGGTTCTCCAGCGGGAACCAGTGGAAGTCGACGTCCGGGAACATCGAGGTGGGCTTGCCGGAGACGACCGGCGAGAACAGCACCAGGCCGACCGCGGTGGTCAGGCCGCCGTAGATCGACCACAGGGCGCCCTGGGTGGTGAACCGCTTCCAGAAGAGGCTGTAGAGGATCGTCGGCAGGTTGGCGGAGGCGGCGACCGCGAAGGCCAGGGCGACGAGGCCGGCCACGTTCAGGTCGCGGGCCAGGGCGCCCAGCGCGATGGAGACCACGCCGATGCCGACGGTCGCCCAGCGGGCGGCCCTGACCTCCTCCTTGTCGGTGGCCTTCCCCTTCTTGATGACGTTGGCGTAGATGTCGTGGGCGAACGACGAGGACGAGGCCAGCGTCAGGCCCGCGACCACCGCGAGGATGGTGGCGAAGGCGACCGCGGAGATGGTGGCGAGCAGGATGGCGCCCCAGTTGGAGTCGACGCCGCCCAGATGCAGCGCCAGGAGCGGGGCCGCCGTGTTGCCCGCCTTGTTGGAGCTGGTGATCTCCTCCTGTGAGATGAGCGCGGCGGCGCCGAAGCCGAGCGCGAGGGTCATCAGGTAGAAGGAGCCGATCAGGCCGATCGCCCAGATCACGGACTTGCGGGCGGCCTTGGAGGTGGGCACGGTGTAGAAGCGGATCAGGATGTGCGGCAGGCCGGCGGTGCCGAGGATCAGCGCGATGCCGAGCGAGATGAAGTCCAGCTTGCTGGTGCCGCTGACGCCGTACTTCAGGCCGGGCTCCAGGAAGGCCGCGCCCTTGCCGCTCTGGTCGGAGGCGGCGCCGAGCAGGTCGGAGACGTTGAAGTCGAACTTCAGCAGGACCAGGAAGGTCAGCAGCAGGGCGCCGGTCATCAGCAGCACGGCCTTGACCATCTGGACCCAGGTGGTGCCCTTCATGCCGCCGATGGTGACGTACATGATCATCAGGATGCCGACCAGGGCGACGATGACGATCTTGCCGGCGTCGCTGGTGATGCCCATCAGCAGGGAGACCAGGACGCCCGCGCCGGCCATCTGCGCCAGCAGGTAGAAGATCGACACGACGATCGTGGAGGTACCGGCCGCCGTGCGGACCGGGCGCTGGCGCATCCGGTAGGCGAGGACGTCGCCCATGGTGTAGCGGCCGGAGTTGCGCAGTGGCTCGGCGACCAGGAGCAGCGCGATGAGCCAGGCGACCAGGAAGCCGATGGAGTAGAGGAAGCCGTCGTAGCCGAACAGGGCGATGGCGCCCGCGATACCGAGGAAGGACGCGGCGGACATGTAGTCGCCGGAGACGGCGAGGCCGTTCTGGAAGCCGGTGAACTGGCGGCCGCCCGCGTAGAAGTCGTTGGCGTCCTTGGTCTGGCGGCCCGCCCACACGGTGATGCCGAGGGTCGCGACGACGAAGACCGCGAAGAGGCTGATGATCAGCGTGCGGTGCTCGCTGGCCGGGTCGGCCGCGAGGAACATCTGCGCGGTGCTCATGCGCCGCCCTCCATCCGGGACTTGATCGCGTCGGCCTTGGGGTCGAGCTTGGCGGCGGCGTGCCGCGCGTACCACCAGGCGATGAGGAACGTGGTGAGGAACTGGGCGAGGCCGAGGGCGAGGGCCACGTTGATGTTGCCGAACAGCTTGGTGCCCATGAAGTCGCCGGCGTAGATCGACAGCAGGACGTACAGCAGGTACCAGGCGATGAAGGCGACGGTCAGCGGAAAGGCGAAGGAGCGGTAGGAGCGGCGCAGTTCGGCGAACTCCGCGCTCTGCTGCACCGCGGTGAACTCCTCGGTGGAGGGGAGATGGTGCTGCTCTTTCGAGGGGGGCGGTGCGTCGGCGGCCACGGAGTCTCCTCGCGGTACGGGCGCTGTAGCGGCGGTGGACGGGGACGGGTGCGGTACGGACATGACGGCTCTGTTCTCAGCGGTGGGCAGGGAGCTCGATCGTGCTCGCGCCCCCTGCCCAACGTCACGGCGCCACGCGAGGACCGGTTCAACCCCGCGGACTTCTTTCCGAACTCATCGGCTGTAGGTCATTGCTGGCCAGCGAGACGGGGAGATAGTTTCGCCCTGCACGCCCGTCATGTACCTGCCCGAGCACCACCTGTGTCTCGGGCCGGTTTCGTTTCCGGATGATGTGGAGATCCCATGGCTCATCTGCCTTCCAGACGCCGGCTCGCGCTGGCCGTCCCCGTCGTGCTGTCGCTGACCGCCTCGCTCGGCTTCCTGCCGGCCGGCGCGACGGCCGCCCCGCTCGCGGAGACCACCGCAGCGCAGGCCGCGGACGCGCCCAACCTGGCCTACGTCGTGAACACCACGACGGACCGCCGGACCATCGAGTCGGTGAAGAAGGCCGTCGCCACGGCCGGGGGGACCGTCGTGGCGTCGTACGACAAGATCGGGGTGATCGTCGCCCACTCCGCCGACCCGGACTTCGGCCGGCAGATGCGCCAGGTGCGCGGCGTGCAGTCGGCGGGTGCGACGCGTACCGCACCGCTGACCGCCGCAGGCACCACGGACCAGGGCGCCGCGGAGTTCCTCACGGACGCCCAGGCCGCGAAGACGGCGGCCGCCGCCGCTCCCGACAGCGAGCCGCTCGAGGCCGACCAGTGGGACCTGCGCGCCATCGGCGCCGACGAGGCAGCGAAGATCAACCCCGGCAGCAGCAAGGTGACCGTCGCGGTCATCGACACCGGCGTCGACGACACCCACCCGGACCTCGCGCCGAACTTCTCCAAGTCCCAGTCCGCCAACTGCGTCGGCGGAGTCGCGGACACCAGTGAGGGCGCCTGGCGGCCGTACACCGTGGACGACTACCACGGCACGCATGTCGCGGGCGAGATAGCCGCGGCCCGCAACGGCATAGGCGTCGCGGGCGTGGCCCCGGGCGTCAAGGTCTCCGGCATCAAGGTGAGCGACCCGGACAACGGGCTGTTCTACCCGGAGAGCGTGGTGTGCGCCTTCGTGTTCGCCGCCGACCACGGCGTCGAGATCACGAACAACAGCTACTACGTGGACCCGTGGCTGTACAACTGCATGGACGACCCCGACCAGCGGGCCATCGTCGACGCGGTCAACCGGGCCCAGCTGTACGCCCAGCGCAAGGGCACGCTGCACCTGGCCTCGGCGGGCAACTCCAACCACGACCTGGACGCGGACGCGATCGTCGACGACTCCAGCCCCGACGACTCCACCCCGGTGGAGCGCACGATCGACCCGCACGAGTGCTACGACGTGCCGACCCAGCTGCCGGGTGTCGTCACGGTCAGCGCGACGGGTGTGCAGAACCTCAAGTCGTACTACTCCTCGTACGGCAAGGGCGTCGTCGACGTCGCGGCGCCGGGCGGTGACCGGCTGTACCAGATACCCGACACGCCCTCGAAGAACGGTCGCATCCTGTCGACCATGCCCAACGGGCAGTACGCCTTCCTCCAGGGCACCTCGATGGCCTCTCCGCACGCCGCCGGTGTGGCCGCGCTGCTGAAGTCCAAGCACCCGTGGGCGAACGGCACCGCCCTCCAGGCGATGCTGAAGGCGCAGGCGGACAACCCGGGCTGCCCCGAGTCCTACGACCAGAACGGCGACGGTACGCAGGACGCGGTGTGCGAGGGCGGCACGCGCGTGAACGGCTTCTACGGATTCGGCATCGTCAACGCGCTGCGCGCGGTCAAGTAAGCCACGGACGGGAGGAACTGACACCATGACAGCGCATTTCCCGCGCTCCCGCCGTGCGCTGGCCGTCCCCGCCGGGATGGCCATGGCGACGGCGCTCGCCCTGCTGCCGAACGTGTCGGCGGCGGCCGAGCCGGACGCGACCTCGCTCAGCTATGTCGTCAACGTCCAGCCCGGGCACGGCCCTTCACCGCGCGTGGAGCGGGCCATCGCCGAGGCCGGCGGCACGATCGTGACCTCGTACGACCAGATCGGTGTGGTCGTCGTCCACTCGGCGAACCCCGACTTCGCCCGGACGCTGCGCACGGTGCCCGGGGTCGCCTCGGCCGGCAACACCCGCAACGCGCCGCTGCCCGCGCAGTCCACGACGGACGTCGGCACGCCGAAGGTGCTCAGCACCGCCGAGGCCGCGGCCGTCGAGGCGGCCGCGGGCCAGGACCCGCTCCAGCCCCTCCAGTGGGACCTGCCCGCCATCAAGGCGGACAAGGCGCACGAGAAGTCGCTGGGCAGCCGGGACGTCACCGTCGCGGTGATCGACACCGGCGTCGACGACACCCACCCCGACCTCGCGCCCAACTTCGACCGCGAGGCGTCGGTCAACTGCGTGACGGGCAAGCCGGACACCACCGACGGCGCCTGGCGGCCCGGCCCGACGGAGAGCGCGCACGGCACGCACGTGGCCGGCGAGATCGCCGCCGCCAAGAACGGCGTCGGCATGACCGGTGTCGCGCCCGGGGTGAAGGTCTCCGGCATCAAGGTGTCGACGACCGCCGGGTACTTCTACACGGAGGCCGTGGTGTGCGGCTTCGTGTGGGCGGCCGAGCACGGGGTCGACGTGACGAACAACAGCTATTACACCGACCCCTGGTACTTCAACTGCAAGAACGACCCGGACCAGAAGGCGCTCGTCGACGCCATCACCCGGGCCTCGCGGTACGCGGAGAAGAAGGGCGCGGTCAACGTCGCGGCGGCCGGCAACGAGAACTACGACCTCGCGGCCGACGAGATCACCGACCCGGTCTCCCCGAACGACGCCACGCCCTCGGAACGGGTCATCGACCCCTCCGAGTGCCTGGACATACCGACCCAGTTGCCGGGTGTGGTGACGGTGGCGTCGACCGGCGCGAAGGGCATCAAGTCGTCCTTCTCCAACCACGGTCTCGGCGTGATCGACATCGCCGCGCCCGGCGGCGACTCGACCCGCTTCCAGACCCCGGCCCCGCCGGCCACCAGCGGCCTGATCCTGGGCACGCTGCCCGGCGGACGCTGGGGCTACATGGCCGGTACGTCGATGGCGTCGCCGCATGTCGCGGGCGTCGCCGCGCTCATCAAGTCGACGCACCCGTGGGCGCCTCCGGCCGCGGTCAAGGCGCTGCTCTACGCCCAGGCCGACGCCACGGCGTGCACGGACCCGTACGACATCGACGGCGACGGCAAGATCGACGCGGTGTGCGAGGGCTCGAAGAACCGCAACGGGTTCTACGGCTGGGGCATGACGGACGCCCTGGACGCGGTGACCAAGTAGCGGACACCCGCCAGTGAAGGGCCGGGCGGAGCCACCGTCCGGCCTTTTCACGTGGTGGGGGGGAAGATCCGCTTCATATATTGATCGAGTCAATACTGCATAGTTCAGTCATGGACTCCATCGACTACGCCTGGGCCGCGGTGGGCGGCGATCCCGCACTTCTCCCGCGGGTGTCGACCGTCCGCCGCACCGGGGTCCTCCAGGGGAGGCTTCCCGTACGGCAGTTGGCGCGCGGGTGTGTCGGCGCGTGTGCGCTGGCCGCCGCGGAGCTCGGTGCGCGGCGGGCCGGGCTGCCGGAGGTGCCGGAGGTCCGGGTGGACGACGGTGCCGTCGGCACGGCGTTCGTGAGCGAACGGCATCTGTTGATCAATGGCCGGGCGCCGGTCAACTTCGCACCCTCGTCACGGTTCTGGCGAACGGCGGACGGCTGGGTGCGCACGCACGCCAACTATCCGCACCACAGGGAGCGGTTGCTGGCGGCGCTGGGCCGGCCGGACTCCGTCGAGGCGGCTCTCGCGGAGCGGTCCGCGGCGGACGTCGAGGAAGCCGTGTACGCGGCGGGCGGCCTCGCGGTGGCGGTACGGACGCCCGGGGAGTGGGCGGCGCATCCGCAGGCGCGCGCGGTGGCCGGGCGTCCCCTGGTGGAGCGGGAGCGGCTGGGCCCGGCCCCCGCACGGGTGCTCCCGTCGACCGGGCCGACGCTCCCGCTGGACGGGATCCGGGTCCTGGACCTCACCCGGGTCATCGCGGGCCCGGTCGGCACCCGCACCCTCGCCCTGCTGGGCGCGGACGTGCTGCGCGCCGATCCGCCGCGGTACCCCGAACTGCCCGACCAGCACGCGGACACGGGGTTCGGCAAGCGGTCCGCCACGCTGGACCTGCGGGCGGACCGGCGTGCCGTCGAGGAGCTGCTGGCCGGCGCCGACGTGGTCGTCACCGGGTACCGGCCGGGCGCCCTGGACCGGTTCGGGCTGGCCCCCGAGGCGCTGGCGGAGCGCCGGCCCGGGGTGGTGGTGGCGCAGGTGTCGGCGTGGGGCGCGTCCGGGCCCTGGGGGCGGCGGCGCGGCTTCGACAGCCTGGTCCAGGCGGCGACCGGCATCGCCGTCACGGAGGGCTCGGCACAGCGGCCGGGCGCGCTGCCCGCGCAGGCGCTGGACCACGGCACCGGGTACCTGCTCGCGGCGGCCGTGCTGCGCGCCCTGACCGAGCAGGCCGACGACGGCGGCAGCAGGGTCGTACGGCTGTCGCTGGCGCGCACCGCGCTCTGGCTGACCAGCGCAATCGACGCGGACGGGACGGGCGGGGCGGCGTACGGGGGGCCGGAGCCCTGGCTGGCCGAGACGGACAGTACGCTCGGGCGGCTGCGGTACGCCCTGCCGCCGGTGGCCTACCGGGGCGGGCCCGGTGACTGGGCACGCCCGCCCGGCGCCCTGGGCGCCGATCCGGCGGCCTGGAGCTGAGATGCGGACCGTCCGGAAACGTACCCATGGGCGGAATGCCGTACCGCCAGTTGTTTTCCAGCGCTTGCCCGTTTCTGGGAGGACTGGTGAAGATCTTGAGGTGACCTTGATAAGACCCACGTCGGAGGTTGCCGACGCGAGCGAGTCCCGGCGCGGCCCCGGCACCGGACGAGCCGTGGCCGTCCTCGTGCTGGTGGCCCTGGGGGCGCTGATACCGCTGCTCGGGCCGTCCGCGGCGCTGCACGACACCGGGGAGGCCGCGGCCCCCGGCACCGGCGGCATCGCGCTGCTGCGGACGGTGCTGTTCGCGGCCCTGTGCGTCCCGGTCGGCGAACTGTTCGTGAACCGGCTGGCCCGTTCCGTACCCGGTACTCCCCCGCCGCCCCGCAGCTGGGCGCCCTGGGCGGCGGGCGCGGGTTTCCTCGCCGCCCTGGGGCTGGCCTCCGTCGTCTCGACCGGCAACCTCGTGCCGGACAGCCTCTCCGACCTCGACGTCGGCGGCCTGTACGCCACCCGGGACGGCAAGCTCGCGCTGCTGGAGGTCAACGCCTTCGCCGTGGCCGGGCTGTGCGCGCTGTCCCGGCGGCCCGGCACCCAGCTCTGGCCGCTGGCCGCGGTCGTCGTCGCCGAGGCGCTGCGCGCGCATCCGGTGACCGAGCAGTCCCCGCTCGTCGGTTCCGGTCTGACGCTGGTCCATCTGACCTGCGCGGCGCTGTGGGCGGGCGGACTGCTGCACGTCCTGCGGAGCCTGCGGGGCGGTCCGCCGTCCGGGGCGGCGCTGCTCGGGCTCTACGCGCGCGTGGCGGCCGTCCTGCTCGCCGCCATCACCGCGACCGGGGTGTGCAGTTCGCTGCGCCGCATGCCGCCCGGGACGATCGTCGAGCAGTTGACGGCGACGGCGTACGGGCGCGTGCTGCTCGCCAAGGTGCTGCTGGTGGCCGCCGTCGCCGGGCTCGCCCTGTGGGCGCGGATCCGGCTGAGCCGGGCCGCCGACCCGCTCACGGCCTGCGCCCCCGCGCGCGTGGAGGTCATCGCGCTGGGGGTAGTGGTGGCGGTGTCGGGGCTGCTGACCGCGTTGCCGGTGCCGATCAGATGGTGACCTCGACGGAGATGCTGACCATGACTCAGATGGTGACCATGACCTTGAGCGCCACCCGCTCGTCCATCGCCCGGTAGCCGTCGGGCACGCCCTCCAGACCGACCGTCAGGTCGAAGACCGGCGAGGGGTCGACGGTGCCGTCCAGGATGTCGGGCAGCAGCTCGGGGATGTAGGCGCGGACCGGCGCGACACCGCCGCGCAGGGCGATGTTCCGGTCGAACATGACGCCGAGGTCGAGTCCGGTCCTGCTGCCGTGCGGCACGCCGACGAAGCCGATGCCGCCGCCGTCACGGGTGATGTTCACGGCCGTACGCATGGACTGCTCGGTGCCGACCGCCTCGACGACGGCGTGCGCGCCCTGGCCGCGGGTGAGTTCGCGGACCGCGTCCACGGCTGCCTCGCCGCGCTCGGCGACGACGTCGGTGGCGCCGAAGCGGCGGGCGATGTCGGTACGGACCTGGTGGCGGCCGAGCGCGACGATCCGCTCGGCGCCCAGTCGCTTGGCGGCGAGCACCGCACACAGGCCGACGGCGCCGTCACCGACCACGGCGACCGTGGCCCCCGGCCGGGCGCCCGCGGCGAGGGCGGCGTGGTGGCCGGTGCCCAGCACGTCGGACAGGGTGAGCAGGGCGGCCAGCAGCCGCTCGTCGGAGGCGGCCTCCTTGGGCAGCCGGACGAGGGTGCCGTCGGCGAAGGGCACGCGCACCGCCTCGCCCTGGCCGCCGTCGTAGCCGACGGAGCCCCAGAAGCCGCCGTGCTCGCAGGAGGTGGTCAGGCCCTCCCGGCAGTAGCCGCAGACGCCGTCGGACCACATGAAGGGCGCGACGACCAGGTCGCCGGTCCGCACGCCGGAGACCTCCGAACCGGTCTCCTCGACGACACCGAGGAACTCGTGCCCGATCCGCTGACCGGGCTGCCGGGCCGCCTCGCCGCGGTAGGCCCACAGGTCGCTGCCGCAGATGCAGGCGCGCAGCACCCGGACCACGGCGTCGGTGGGCAGCTGGACGACCGGGTCGGGTACGTCCGCCACCCGCATGTCGAAGGGGGCGTGGATGGTGGTGGCACGCATGGCGAGGTCCTTCTCCTGCGGGGCGTGAGCGCGCTCAGGGGGTGGTCGAGCGCACCTCACCGTACGTCGCCGCCGGGTACGGACGCGCTTCGAGCGCTCTGAGTGTGCCAGTGACGAGCAGGACCTGCGCCGCAATATAGGTGAGCATGATCCACAGGTCCGGCCGGGGCGGCTGGGACCACTCGGCGACGCCGGTCGCGATGAGGGTGTCGGAGAGCATGAAGAGCGCGCCACCGAGCCCGGTGACGAGGCCGAACCGGCTGCCCGCGCGGTACGCCATGGCCGTGAGCAGCAGGCTGTAGCCGGCGACCGGGACGCGCAGGCCGGCCGGAAGGGCGGGCCAGAGCGTCGCGACGGTGGTGGTGAGGGCGACGCTGTACCCGGCGAGCAGGAACGGCTGGTGGCCCCCGCGCCCCTGGAACAGCAGCAGGTAGCAGACGTGCCCGGCGGCGAAGGAGCCCATGCCGGCGAGGAAGGCGGGCTCGGCGTCGGACAGCAGCAGGACGTCGCCGCCCCAGCCGAACAGCAGGGCGGCGACGAGCAGCCGGGGCGCCCCGGACAGGGCGGCGTACCCGGCGAGCAGCGGCATCAGCAGCGGCTTGGCGGCCAGGTGCCCGGCATCGAAGCCGGCGGCGAGGGAGCCCAAGTCGACGAGGGCGGCCAGTGCGAAGGCCGCCAGGAGAACGCGCCTCACGCCGACACGCTCTCCCGCGCGGGTTCCGGGGCGGGCCGCCAGCCGGGGCCGCGCAGCAGGAGCCCCGCCCGGTCCCGCCAACGGCGCGCCGCCTTCAGGTCCTTGGCGAGGGAGACGTACTCGTGGGTGGCGACCTTCACCGGGTTGTACGTGTCGATGTTCTTGGTCAGCCCGAAGACGGGACGGTCGGTCTCGGCGGTGAAGGAACGGAACAGCCGGTCCCAGACGATGAGGATGCCGCCGAAGTTGCGGTCCAGGTAGCCGCCCTGGGAGGCGTGGTGGACGCGGTGGTGGGAGGGCGTGTTGCACACGAACTCGAACCACCGGGGCATCTTGTCGATGCGCTCGGTGTGGATCCAGAACTGGTAGACGAGGTTGGCCGAGGAGCAGAAGGCGAGCGCGGCCGGGTGCACACCGCAGGCGATGAGGGGGACGTAGAACGGCCAGACGGTCAGGGAGGTCCAGGGCTGGCGCAGCGCGGTGGTGAGGTTGAACTTCTCGCTGGAGTGGTGCACGACGTGGCAGGCCCACAGGATCCGGACGACGTGGTGGCCGCGGTGGGACCAGTAGTAGAAGAAGTCCTGCGCGAGCAGCATCAACGGGATGGTCCACCACAGCACGGGCACCCGCAGCGGCGTCAGTTCGTAGACCGCCGTGTAGATCGCGACGATGGGGATCTTCCACAGGAAGTCGAAGAACAGACTGCCGAGTCCCATGCCGAGGCTGGTCGCGGCGTCCTTCGTCTCGTACCCCGCGGCCTCCTCGTCGGGATGGAGGCGGACGCTGATCATCTCGACCACGGTGAGCAGGACGAAGGCGGGTATGGACCACAGCACGACATCGGGCAGGTTCGGCATGCTGGCACGGTAGAACCGCTGGTCGCCCACGGCTAGACGTTGTTACTCACAAGTATTACCTGGGGTACGCGCTTACTTGTTGGTGATCTCCGCCAAAGGTGCACCCCTCTTCCGGACGGCCCCGCGCGGCACGGGACTTGACGCGCTCCCCCGGCCGGCCCTCGAACGGACGGGCGGGGCAGGGCACCTGACGGGGTGGCGACTCGGGACCGCGGGAGGGGACTGTCAGTCCCGGCCCGTATCCTCAGTGACCATGCTCGAAGACCGTACGACCGCAGCGTCCTCGCCCGCCGGGTGGCCGGCCGCGTATCCGCAGGGATACGCGGTCGTTGACGTGGAGACCACCGGGCTGGCCCGGGACGACCGGATCATCTCCGCGGCCGTCTACCGGCTGGACGCGCGCGGCGAGGTCGAGGACCACTGGTACACGCTGGTCAACCCGGAGCGCGACCCGGGCCCGGTGTGGATCCACGGTCTGACGAGCGACGTACTGGAGGGCGCGCCCCTCTTCCCCGAGATCGCCGAGGAGTTCTCCGCCCGTCTGGCGGACCGGGTGCTCGTCGCGCACAACGCCGTCTTCGACTGGCAGATGATCGCCCGCGAGTACGCGCGCGCCCGGTGCGAGGCGCCGGTGCGGCAGCGGCTGTGCACCATCGCGCTCTCCAAGGAACTGGCCCTGCCGCTGCCCAACCACAAGCTGGAGTCGCTGGCCGCGCACTTCGGCGTCGTCCAGCAGCGCGCGCACCACGCGCTGGACGACGCGCGCGTGCTGGCGGAGGCGTTCCGGCCGAGCCTGAAGGCCGCGGCCGAGGGCGGCGTACGGCTTCCCCTGCACGAGTGCCGGCCGCTGACCGAGTGGACGGACCGGGCCGTGCCGCGGCAGCAGCAGGGCGGCTACGGCGGCTACCGGCCGACCAGTTGGCGCCCCGCCCGCAAAAGGCCCGCCTGCCCCTATCCCAACCCAGGGCGGTACGAAGCGGGCAAAAGACTCAAACAGGGCATGCGGATCGCCTTCTCCGGCGACACCTCCGTCGAGCGCGACCTGCTGGAGGACCGGGCGGTCGAGGCCGGACTGCATGTCGCCACCAGCATCTCCCGGCTGACCAGCCTGCTCGTCACCAACGACCCGGACTCGGGCACCTCCAAGGTGGTCAAGGCCCGGCAGTACGGCACCCCCGTGGTGGACGAGGCGGCGTTCGGGCAGCTGCTCGCCGATGTGGAGCCGGCACCGAGCAGTGACCGTACGGATGGGTGATTGCGGTGCGACTCGCCCGGCGCCCACTCGCTCGCACCGCCCCGACGGCCCACCCTGTGGCGCATGGCGAGATGCGAAGTTTGCGGCAATGACTACGGGATGACCTTCGAGATTCGTGCGCAGGGCGCGGTGCATGTCTTCGACTGCTTCGCCTGTGCGATCCATCGCATGGCCCCCATCTGCGAGCACTGCCGCGTCCAGATCATCGGGCAGGGCGTCGAGGTCGAGGGCCACTGGTACTGCGGTGCCCACTGCGCCCGCGCGGAGGGAAAGGCGGGCATCATCGACAAGGTGTGACCCGGTACCCGCCTGAACGCACCCCACGACCGAGTTGTACGGTCGTGGGGTGTACCGCTTCCTGTTGTCCCGGCAGTGGGTGATCCTCACGCTGGTCGCCGTGCTGCTCATCCCCACGATGATCAGGCTGGGCATCTGGCAGATGCACCGCTACGACGAGCGCACCGCCCGCAACCAGCTGGTCTCCGACTCGCTGGCCGCGAAGCCGGTACCCGTCGAGCGGCTGACCGCCCCCGGGCACGCCGTCACCAGGAACGAGCGGTACCGCACCGTCACCGCCACCGGGCACTTCGACACCGACGACGAGGTCGTCGTCCGCCGCCGCACCAACGCCGACGACGAGGTCGGCTACCACGTGCTCACCCCGTTCGTACTGCGCGACGGCAAGGTGCTGCTGGTCAACCGGGGCTGGATCCCCGCCGACCGGGCGGCGAGCCAGAGCGCGTTCCCGAAGGTGCCCGCCCCGCCGGGCGGCGAGCTCACCGTCACCGGCCGGCTGATGCCCGACGAGACGACCGAGGCGAGCGGCATCAAGAACCTCCAGGGCCTGCCCGACCGCCAGATCATGCTGATCAACAGCGCGCAGGAGGCGCGCCGCCTCGACGCCCGGGTGCTCGGCGGCTACCTCGTGCAGACCGGCCCGGCCCCGGAGGGCGGCACTCCGCAGCAGCTCGGCAAGCCCGGCAAGGAGGACGCCGCGCTGAACTACGCCTACGCCGTCCAGTGGTGGCTGTTCGCCGCGGGCGTCCCGGTCGGCTGGGTGATCCTGGTCCGCCGCGAGCTGCGCGACCGCCGGGCGCGCGGGACCGAACAGCCCGCCGCGCGGAGCGAGCCCGCGGCGGTGTGAGCCGTCCGGCCGGAATGACCACACCGCGAGATTGCGCGTCCTTCCTGCCGGGAACCCGCTCCCCGTGCTTCCCCGTATCGAGGACTACGCGCTCATCGGCGACGAACAGACGGCTGCCCTGGTCAGCACGGACGGTTCCGTGGACTGGCTGTGCCTGCCCCGCTTCGACTCCGCCGCCTGCTTCGCCCGCCTGCTCGGCGACGAGGAGAACGGCCACTGGCGGATCGCCCCCACCGGCGCCGAGCGGTGCACCCGCCGCGCCTACCGACCGGACACCCTTGTCCTGGACACCGAATGGGAGACCGACCAAGGCGCCGTCCGCGTCACCGACCTGATGCCCCAACGCGACCGCGCCCCCGACCTCGTCCGCATCGTCGAGGGCCTGCGCGGCGAGGTCACCGTCCGCAGCACGCTCCGGCTGCGCTTCGACTACGGCTCGATCACCCCCTGGATACGCCGCTCCGACGGCCACCGGGTCGCCGTGGCGGGCCCGGACTCGGTGTGGCTGCGCAGCGAACCGCAGGTGCGCACCTGGGGCGCGGACCACTGCACGTACTCGGAGTTCACCGTCGCCGAGGGCGAGTCGGTGGCGTTCGTGCTGACCTGGCACCCCTCGCACGAACCACGCCCCGCGCTCGTCGACCCCTACGAATCGCTGGCCACCAGCGTCGCCGACTGGCAGGCCTGGGCGGCCCACTGCCGCTACGACGGCCCGCACCGGGACGCCGTGGTCCGCTCCCTGATCACCCTGAAGGCGCTCACCTACGCCCCCACCGGCGGCATCGTCGCCGCCCCCACCACCTCGCTCCCCGAGGAGCTGGGCGGCGTGCGCAACTGGGACTACCGCTACTGCTGGCTGCGGGACTCCACCCTCACCCTCGGCGCGCTGCTGGCCGCCGGGTACCAGGAGGAGGCCGAGGCCTGGCGGAACTGGCTGCTGCGGGCGGTCGCGGGCGACCCGGCGGACCTGCAGATCATGTACGGCGTGGCGGGCGAGCGCCGGCTGCCCGAGATGGAGCTGCCGTGGCTGGCCGGCTTCGCCGACTCCGGCCCGGTACGGATCGGCAACGAGGCCGTGAAGCAGGTCCAGCTCGACGTGTACGGCGAGGTCATGGACTCGCTGTCGCTGGCCCGCAGTTCGGGCCTGCCCTCCAACCCGCAGATGTGGGCGCTGCAGGTCGCGCTGATGGACTTCCTGTGCAGCGCGTGGCGGCAGCCCGACGAGGGGTTGTGGGAGGTGCGCGGGGGCCGCAGGCAGTTCGTCCACTCCAAGGTGATGGTGTGGGTGGCCGCCGACCGCGCGGTGCGCGCGGTGGAGCGCGACCCTCATCTGGAGGGCGACGTGGACGCCTGGCGCGCGTTGCGCGACGAGGTGCACCGGGAGGTCTGCGAGAAGGGCTACGACCCCGAGCGGAACACCTTCACCCAGTACTACGGCTCGCGCGAGCTGGACGCCTCGCTGCTGCTGATCCCGCGCGTGGGCTTTCTGCCGCCGGACGACCCCCGGGTGATCGGCACCATCGACGCGGTCCGCGACGAGCTGTGCCACGGCGGCTTCCTGCGCCGCTACAGCCCCGAGGAGACGGCCGACGGGCTGCCGGGCAGCGAGGGCACCTTCCTGGCGTGCTCGTTCTGGCTGGCGGACGCCCTGCACATGATCGGCCGCGGCAAGGAGGCCAGGGAGCTGTTCGAACGGCTCGTGGTGCTCGGCAACGACGTCGGGCTGCTGGCCGAGGAGTACGACCCCGTGGCCGGTGTCCAGCTGGGCAACTTCCCGCAGGCGTTCAGCCACATCGGCCTGGTGAACACCGCCCTCGCCCTGTTCGGGACGGAGGAGGCAGGATAGGGGGCATGGATCTTGGACTGAAGGACCGGGTGTACGTCGTCACCGGAGCGACGCGTGGGCTGGGCAACGCCACCGCGCGGGAGCTGGTCGCCGAGGGCGCGAAGGTGATCATTTCGGGGCGGGACGAGACGACGGTCGCCGAGGCCGCGTCCGCGCTGGGCCCGGACGCGGTTGGGGTCGCCGCGGGCAACGCCGACCCGGAGACGCCCGCCCGGCTGATCGCCGCCGCGCGTGAGCACTTCGGCGGCTTCGACGGCGTCCTCGTCAGCGTCGGCGGCCCGGCGCCCGGCTTCGTCGCCGACAACACCGACGAGCAGTGGCAGGCGGCGTTCGAGACGGTGTTCCTCGGCGCGGTGCGGCTGGCCCGGGCGGCGGCGGCCGAGCTGGAGGCGGGCGGTGTCATCGGCTTCGTGCTGTCGGGGTCCGTGCACGAGCCGATTCCGGGCCTGACCATCTCGAACGGACTGCGGCCCGGCCTCGCCGGGTTCGCCAAGTCCCTCGCGGACGAGCTGGGGCCGCGCGGGATCCGGGTCGTGGGGCTGCTGCCGGGGCGCATCGACACGGACCGGGTGCGCGAGCTGGACGGCATGTCCGCGGACCCGGAGGCGACGCGCGCGGCCGCCGAGACGCGGATCCCGCTGCGGCGCTACGGGAGGCCGGAGGAGTTCGGCCGGACCGGCGCGTTCCTGCTCTCCCCGGCCGCCTCGTACCTGACCGGCATCATGGTCCCGGTGGACGGCGGCCTGCGGCACGGGTTCTAGCCGCGGAGGGTGAGCCGAAGGAGCGGGTCCGGCTCAACTGACCCGCTCCGCGCGGTGCTTGGCCGCCTTCAGCCTGACCTCCGTCGGCAGCGCCGCCAGCCCCGCCGACCGGCGTGCGTGGGTGAGGGGTCCGGCCGTGAGGTCGTTCAGGGTCGTGCCCGGGTCCACATGCGGTTCCAGCAGCAGCCGTACGCGGGCCCCGGGGGCGCTCCTGCGGCCGGTCAGGCGGGTGTGCGCCCGGTGGACCCCGTCCATCGACTCCGCGTCGCTCACCAGTACGCCCTCCAGGGCGCGGCCCCGTAGCAGCGCGCCCTCGCCGTCGCCGGTGTCGACCAGGACCTCGGTGAGCCGACGGCGCCGCAGCACCGCGGTCAGCCACCACAGGAGCAGCAGGAGCAGCACCGCCAGCGCGGCGATGACCGCCGGCCACCACCAGTCCTCGTCCTGCCAGCGGGTCCGCTCGGAGTCGCTGAGCAGGACGTCGTCCCGGCCGTCGTGGATCCACCAGGACGGCGGGTTCAGACCGAGGCCCACGGCGAGCACGGAGCCGCCGAGGACGACCAGGAGCAGGCCGACGAGGCCGAGCAGGACGCGGTTGACGGTCCTGAGCATCGCGCTCACCCCTTCCGTCCGGGTCGCTGTACCCGCACCGACAGGGCGGGCGGCCGGGACAGGCCGAGGCCGTTCACGGCGTCGGCGAGCGCGCCGTCCAGGTCGGCGCGAACGTCGTCCAGGTCCCGGAAGTGGGAGACCGCGCGGACGTCGGCCCGCTTGCGGCGCATGCGGATCCGGGCCGACTGCACCCCGGCGATCTCCATGGCACGGTCGCGCAGCACCAGCGCGGCGGCCTGACGGTCCAGTGCGCCGCGCACGTCGGGGTGGGTGCGGCGCATCGGCAGCAGGGAGCGCAGGCCGGGTGTGGCGGCCAGCGCGAGCAGCCACAGGCCGAGGGCCGCGGTGACGCCCGCGCCGATCAGCACCCAGATGTCGTCGAGGGGGCGCTCGGCGAGCTGGTCGGCCAGGTCCCGGCGCCAGGCCATGGCGGGCCGGTCGGCGCGCACGGCGGCGATGTCGTAGAGGAACAGGCCGACCAGGGCCAGGAGCAGCAGGGCGACGATCGCGGCCGTGACCCGGCGGGTGGACCAGAAGCGGCCGTTCGCGGCGTCCTTCCCGTCCAGGACGGGCGGGGGGTCGGAACCGGCCGCGGACGCGTCCGGTCCGAGCGGGTCGGTGCCGGTCTGCTTTTCGAGGACCGGCAGTGGTCGTGTGGTGCCCTCGGAGCCCTGGGGCTCGCTCATCGCGTCCTCCCCTGTGCCGCGCCGTGTGCCGGGTGCAGCCGCTCCACGTGGACGACGACCTCCGGCACCTCCATGCCCACCAACGCGCGTACCCGCTCGGCGACATGACGACGCACGGCGGCGCAGCGGGCGCCGATGTCGGTGGGGTAGTCGAGTTCGAGATGCAGCCGCAGGCGGGCCGTGTCGTGGTGGACGACGGCGCCCGCGTGCGGGGGCGAAACGTCCGCGGGCAGCGGGCCCAGGGCCTCGCGGGCCGCCTGCGAGGCGATCTTCACCACCACCCGGTCGGCGATCCGGGTGGCGCCGCGCTCGCCCGGCGGCACGACGGCCCGGGGTCTGTCCACGTCACCGGATTGCACGGTCACCTACTCACCGCCGGTCGCGCCGGTCGTCACGGGTGCGGAAGAAGTCGCCGAGTTCCAGGTCCCCTTCGAGGAACCGGCCGACGACGAACCCGGTGGCGCCCAGGGCGGCCACCAGGAGGAAGGCACCGAAGCCGCCGAAATACCCGGCGAAGCCCAGCGCCATGCCGGCGATCATGCCGACGACGGCCATGCTCATGGTGCGCTCCCTTCAGTGGTGGGGTGGCCGGTCACTGGAGCCGGGGCTCCGGTTCCTCTTCGTCCTCCTCGTCGGGCAGTTTCACATCGCTCACCGCGATGTTGACCTCGACCACTTCCAGGCCGGTCATCCGTTCCACCGCGGAGACGACGTTCTCCCGCACGGCCCGGGCCACGTCGGAGATCGCCACGCCGTAGTCGACGACGATCTCCAGGTCGAGCGCGGTCTGCACCTCGCCCACCTCGGCCTTCACCCCGCGCGTGACGGACTTCGAGGCACCGCCCGGTACCCGGTCCCGCACCGCGCCGAAGGTGCGGCTCATCCCGCTGCCCATCGCGTGCACCCCGACGACGTCCCGCGCCGCGAGTCCCGCGATCTTCTCGACCACGCCGTCAGCGATCGTGGTCCGGCCCCGGCTCCCCGGGTCACCGCCACCGCGCTTGATGGTCTTGCGGGTCTGTCCGGTCGACTCCTGTTCGACCTCGGCCCTCTGCGTCATGTCACTCATCGCCGCACGTCCCTTTCGGTTCGTCCTTCTTCGTCCACCGTAAGCGGGGTTGCACCATTCCGCCCCGGGGATGCGGCAGGCTGGAGTAATGACGGTGGACGGATGGGCGCGGACAGTGCGGCAGCAGTTGGGGCTCGGCAGGCTGCTGCCGTTGGGCGGGCCGCGTGACGGCGCGTGGATCGCCGAGGAGGCGGCCGCGGACACGCTGCGCAGCGCGGCGCACGAGTTGCCGGGGGTGCGTCTCGGCGCGCTCAGGATCGCGCTCGCCGATCCCGGCGAGACCCAGGAGCCCGTGGTGCCGGCGCCGCCGAGCGCGCTGCCGCCCGGCGCGTTGCGGGTGACGGCGGACTTCGCGGCTACGGCGTCCGAGCCGCTGCCCGCGGTGGCGGACCGGCTGCGCGGGGCGCTGGCGGAGGCGGCGGACCGGCGGCTGGGGCTGGCGGTCACGGAGGTGGATCTACGGGTGACGGCGCTGCTGGACGAGGGGGCGCAGTCCGCTCCGGTACCGCCGCGGGAGGCTCCGTCGGCCCGGGAGCCCGGTGAGGGCGACGAGGCCCGCGCCGCCGCGGCCGCGCTCGCGGTGCCGGGTGTGGCGGGGCTGACCGGCATCCTGGGCGGCCTCGGGCGGCCGGTGCACTTCGAGGAACGGCCCGCCGGGGCCGCCCTGCCGGCCCGTCATGTCCGGCTGGAGATCGCGGTACGGGCGGACCACCGGGCCGTGGAGGTGGCCCGTGCGGTCCGCACCCAGGTGGCGCAGGCGGTGCCGGATCACCCGACGGTGGCGGTCCTGATCACCGCCGTCGCCGGGTGAGCGGTCACTCGCCCACGCCCGCCAGGTCCCGCAGGCGGCGCGCCTGGGCGGCGCGTTCGGCGACGCGCTGCTCCTCGTAGGTGCGGTCGGCCGCCCCGCGCAGGAGTGCCTTGGTCTCGATGACCGCGTCCCGGGGGGCGGCCAGCAGGGCGGCGGCGAGGTCGCGCACCGCGTCGTCGAGCTGGTCCGCGGGGACGGCGATGTTCGCCAGACCGGTGCTGACGGACTCCTCGGCCGTGACGAAGCGCCCGGTGGCGCAGATCTCCAGCGCCCGGGCGTAGCCGACGAGGCCCACCAGGGGGTGGGTGCCGGTCAGGTCGGGGACCAGGCCGAGGCTGGTCTCGCGCATGGCGAACTGCACGTCGTCCGCGACGACGCGCAGGTCACAGGCGAGCGCGAGCTGGAAGCCCGCCCCGATGGCATGGCCCTGGACGGCGGCGATGGACACGAGGTCGCTGCGCCGCCACCAGGTGAACGCCTCCTGGTACTCGGCGATGGTCGCGTCGAGGTCGGCGTCGCCGCCGCGCGCGAGATCGATGAACGACGGCTCACCGTCGAAGCCCTCCGGCGTGAACGCCTGCCGGTCGAGTCCGGCCGAGAAGGACTTGCCCTCGGCCCGCAGCACCACGACCCGGACGGATCCGGGCAGCAGCCGACCGGCCTCGGCCAGCGCGCGCCACAGAGCGGGGCTCTGCGCGTTGCGCTTGGCGGGGTTGGTCAGCGTCACCGTGGCGACTGCGTCATCGACGGTGAGTCGTACGCCGTCCTTGTCGAGAGCCGGGTCGAGCGAAGCCATGGGGCGCCTCCGATGGGTGCGGTCGCGTAAGTGACTGCACAGTAACCACCCGGCCGATCAACCGACCGACCGGGTGGCCACCATCGAAGCCGGTGGGCCGCCCGGGGGTCAGCCCGCGGCTTTCTTGCCGCGGGTCGCCCCGCCACGCCCACGCAGCGTGACGCCCGACTCACTGAGCATCCGGTGCACGAAGCCATACGAGCGGCCGGTCTCCTCGGCCAGCGCCCGGATGCTCGCACCGGAGTCGTACTTCTTCTTCAGGTCTGCCGCGAGCTTGTCGCGCGCGGCGCCGGTTACCCGGCTGCCCTTCTTCAGAGTCTCGGCCACCCGGTCCTCCTCATGGGAAGTGCGCTCTGGTCTCCTCATGATCACCCCTTCCGGGCCTGATGGCCACCCATTCGGCAAGGTCGGTGAGACATGGATGTGACGACAGGAGCAGGTCCACACAAGAGGAACCGGTGATTCCGTGATGGCGGGTTCGTACCGCCGAACGGGTTGTTCCGCGAAGCGGCAGGTCAGGGACGCGCGACGGCCGAGCCCTTGTCGACAAAGGACTCGGCCGGAAAATCCGTGTAGGACACACCCCGGTACGAGGAGATCTCACACAGATGATGGATCACGGATCGTCCGAATGATCCATACGCAGTGGATCAGCCATTCGATCAAGCCAGGGCGACGAGATCCGCGTAGTCGGCGCCCCACAGGTCCTCGACACCGTCGGGCAGCAGGATGATGCGCTCCGGCTGGAGCGCCTCGACCGCGCCCTCGTCGTGGGTGACCAGGACGACCGCGCCCTTGTAGGTGCGCAGCGCGCCGAGGATCTCCTCGCGGCTGGCCGGGTCGAGGTTGTTGGTCGGCTCGTCCAGGAGCAGCACGTTCGCCGAGCTGACCACGAGGGTGGCGAGCGCGAGACGGGTCTTCTCACCGCCGGAGAGGACCCCGGCCGGCTTGTCGACGTCGTCGCCGGAGAACAGGAACGAGCCCAGCACCTTGCGGACCTCCACGAGGTCCATGTCGGGCGCCGCCGAACGCATGTTCTCCAGGACCGTGCGGTCGGCGTCCAGGGTCTCGTGCTCCTGGGCGTAGTAGCCGACCTTCAGGCCGTGGCCGGGGACGACGGCACCGGTGTCCGGCTGCTCGACACCGGCGAGGAGCCGCAACAGGGTCGTCTTCCCGGCGCCGTTGAGGCCGAGGATGACCACCCGCGAGCCCTTGTCGATGGCCAGGTCGACATCGGTGAAGATCTCCAGCGAGCCGTACGACTTCGACAGGCCCTCGGCGGTCAGCGGGGTCTTGCCGCAGGGCGCCGGCTCGGGGAAGCGGAGCTTGGCGACCTTGTCCTGCATGCGCACCGCGTCGAGGCCGGCGAGGAGCTTGTCGGCCCGGCGCGCCATGTTCTGCGCGGCGACGGTCTTGGTGGCCTTGGCGCGCATCTTGTCCGCCTGCGAGTGCAGCGCGGCGGCCTTCTTCTCGGCGTTCTGCCGCTCGCGCTTGCGGCGCTTCTCGTCGGCCTCGCGCTGCTGCTGGTAGAGCTTCCAGCCCATGTTGTAGACGTCGATCTGGGCGCGGTTGGCGTCCAGGTAGAACACCTTGTTGACGACCGTCTCGACCAGGTCGACGTCGTGGGAGATCACGATGAAGCCGCCGCGGTAGGTCTTGAGGTAGTCGCGCAGCCAGACGATCGAGTCGGCGTCGAGGTGGTTCGTCGGCTCGTCGAGGAGCAGGGTGTCCGCGTCGGAGAACAGGATCCGGGCGAGCTCGATACGGCGGCGCTGACCGCCCGAGAGGGTGTGCAGGGGCTGGCCGAGCACCCGGTCGGGGAGGTTGAGCGCGGCGGCGATGGTGGCGGCCTCGGCCTCGGCGGAGTAACCGCCCTTGGTGAGGAACTCCGTCTCCTGGCGCTCGTACTGCTTGAGCGCCTTCTCGCGGGTGGCGCCCTGGCCGTTGGCGATGCGCTGTTCGTTGTCGCGCATCTTGCGGATCAGGGTGTCCAGGCCGCGCGCGGAGAGGATGCGGTCGCGGGCGAGCACGTCGAGGTCGCCGGTGCGCGGGTCCTGCGGGAGGTAGCCGACCTCACCGGACCGGGTGATGGCACCGGCGGCGGGGATGCCCTCGCCGGCCAGGCACTTGGTGAGGGTGGTCTTGCCGGCGCCGTTACGGCCGACCAGACCGATGCGGTCGCCCTTGGCGACGCGGAAGGTGGCGGACTCGATGAGGACGCGGGCGCCGGCGCGCAGCTCGATGCCGGTGGCGGAGATCACGGACAGACTCCAGGGCGGGGTCGTTGGCGGGATGGGCGGCTGAGGACGTTCCCGCCGTCTAATGCGCGAGGAGAATGGCCATGAGGCCAGTCTAACGGGGCCGTGCAAGCGGTTTTCGGCCGCCGGGGACGTCGTTGCCGAGCGGTCGGCGGTGCGGGACGACCCGGCCCAGGTCGTCCACCGCGATGAGCTGGGACGTCCACGCCGCCCCCGGACACGGCTGGGCCAGGAGCAGCGTCCGGCCGTGACGTACGGCACGCGCGGGGGCGAAGGCGCACCCCTCGCGGGCGGGGAGCACCCAGCGCAGATCGCCGTCGCGGAGGCGGTACGCGGTGACGCGGTACGGGGTGACGACGGCGAGCATGGCGGGGCCCAGGGGGCGCAGGACGCCGGTGCCGCCGTGGGCGGGGAGCCAGTCGGCGGCGGCGGGCAGGGCGCGGTGCCAGCGGACGGTGCGGCCGTCGGTGGCGGTGACCAGACCGTCGTCCCAGAGGGCCACGGTGTCCCCGCGCGCGGGGAGCACGGCCAGGGGGTGGCGGCCCGCGCGGGTGTGCCGCCACAGGAGGGCGCCGCCGGCCCGGTCATGGGCCTCGACGGCCGCCCCCCGGGTGCGCGGCACGCTCGCGTGCGCCACGCGCGCGTGGACGGTGAGGCGCTCTCCGTAGGGCGCGGGGCGCAGGTGGTGGGCCGCCGCGAGCAGGACGACCGCCAGGGCTACGGCGAGCAGGGCGGGGAAGACGGGAGTGGCGGGGCCGGATGCGCGCCGGGCGCCTTGACGGGCCGGCGTCGCGTCCAGCACGGCCATGACGCCCCTCCCTTGCGCTTCCCACGGGTCAGGCGCAGAGCGTAGCCACGCGGGGGGCGGGTGGACCGGCGGGCCGTGGGTGGCGCCGGAGGGCGTCGCCCGTTCGGGTGCGTAGTCGGCGCCCGGGGTGCGGGAGCGGGTGAGGATGAGGGTCCGGCGTAGGCGGAGGGTGTGGGTTCCATGCAGTTCGACGACGATGCCCGGCTGGACACCTCGGAGGTGCAGGACGTGCGGGGCAGGCGGGTGCCCGGCGGGCGGGCCACCGTAGGGGGCGGGATCGCCGGTCTGCTGGCGCTGGTGCTGGCGCTGTTCTTCGGGGTCGGCCCCGACCAGCTGGGGCTGACCGACGGGTCCGAGCAGCCCTCGGGCACGGCGTCGGGCCTGGCGCAGGTCCAGCAGTCCTGCCGGACCGGGCAGGACGCGAACACCCGCGACGACTGCCGCATCGTGGCCGTGGTCAACAGCGTGCAGGACTTCTGGGACGAGGAGTTCACGCGGCGCGGCGGGGCGTACGCGCGCTCGGCGACGGTGTTCTTCAGCGGACAGGTCGGCACCGCGTGCGGGTCGGCGACCAGCGCGGTCGGGCCGTTCTACTGCCCCGGCGACCGCAAGGTCTATCTCGACCTCGGCTTCTTCGACGAACTGCGCACGACGTTCGGCGCCGGCGGGGGGCCGTTCGCGCAGGCGTACGTGGTGGCGCACGAGTACGGGCATCACGTGCAGGACCTGACGGGCGCGCTCGACCGGTCGCGGGACGGGCGGACCGGGGCGGACAGCAACGCGGTCCGGGTGGAGCTCCAGGCCGACTGCTACGCGGGGGTGTGGGCGCACCACGCGACCACGACGAAGGACGAGTCGACCGGGCGGCCGCTGATCACCAGCCTCACCGACGCCGACATCCGGGACGGCCTGGACGCCGCGGCGGCCGTGGGCGACGACCGGATCCAGGAGCGCTTCCAGGGCCGGGTGACGCCGGAGTCCTGGACGCACGGGTCGGCGGCGCAGCGGCAGCAGTGGTTCCGGCAGGGCTTCGACAGCGGGGACATGGCCCGGTGCGACACGTTCCGGTGAGCGCGGGGCGTTGTCGGTGGGCGCTGCGAGACTGGACGACAGGTGACATTTCCGGCAGTGAGCGTGCGGTTGCGTGAGTGATCTCGAGGGAGTGAGCGACATGGCAGGCACGGAGGGCGGGCGTCCGAGCATCTTTCCGACGGTGCTGTACGCGGACGCGAAGGCGGGCGTCCGGCAGCTCACGGAAGCGCTCGGCTTCACCGAGCTGACGATGTACGAGGGCGAGGACGGCACGGTGCTGCACGCCGAGCTGACCCAGGGCAACGGCGCGGTCATGGTCGGTTCGAAGGGCGGCGGCGGTGTCTTCGACGCGGCGATGAAGGGCGCGGGCCCGGCCGGGGTGTACGTCGTGGTGGACGACGTCGACGCCCACCACCGGCGCGCCGTGGAGCACGGCGTGGAGATCCTGATGCCCCCGACGGACCAGGACTACGGCTCCCGGGACTACATCGCCCGGGACGCCGAGGGCAACATCTGGAGCTTCGGCACGTACGCGCCGGAGATCGGGGGCTAGGTCCTGTCGTTCGGATCGGCCCGGCGAAACGCCAGGGCCTAGTTCCCGCCGGTGTGGACCTGGAAGGCGGCGCGGCGGACTGCCTTGGCCAGGGCCGGGTCGGGGTGGGCGGCCGCGAGGGCGACCAGGACCTGGACCGTGCGCGGGTGGCCGACGGCGCGTACCTCGTCCAGCAGGGCGGGGACCGTCGGCTGCAGCGCGGACTCCAGGTGGCGCACGAGCATGGGGGCCTCGCCGTGGTCGGCGACCGCGGCGGCGGTGTCGACCCAGAGCCAGGTGGCCTCCTCGCGGGTGAGGACCTCGTGGGCGTCCTCGGGGTCCACCCCGTCGTGCTCGGCCAGCCACAGCAGCGCGTACGGCCGGAGGGCCGGCTCCTCGGCCACGGACCGTACGTCGGGCTCGGCGGGGGCGCCCACCACGCGCAGCGCCTCGAAGGCGAGGCCGCGCAGCAGGGCGTCCTCGCCGCGGGCGGCGTCGATCAGCTCGGTGACCGCGCTGCCGACCGGGCGGGCCGCCAGCCAGGCGCGGTACTCGGCGCGGGCGGCGTTGGGGCGGAGCTGGGCGCAGCCGCGGAGCATGTCCTCGGCCGCCTGCTCGATGTTCCCGGCGGGGCTCTGCGCGGCGACGCAGATCTGCTCCAGCTTGACCCAGACCGCCCAGCTGCCGAGCGGGGTCAGGGTGGCCTGGCCGTCGCCGTAGGTGAGGGCGCCGACCGAGGCGAGGGCGTGCAGGGCCCAGTCCAGGAGCGGGGCGAGCGGGGTGTCCTCGGCGGGGGCGGCGCGGTCCGGCTCGGGCTGCGGGCCGTAGGGGATCTCGCAGCGCTCGGTGCGCAGTTCGGTGACGCGCTGTGCCAGCAGGTCGAGGAGTTGCGCCACCGGCACCGGGCCGGCGGACAGCTGGAGGAAGGAGAGCACCTGGGGCATGGCCGAGACGACCTCGGCGACGGCGGCGGGCTCGTGGCCGGCGGGCTCCGGGTGGGCGAGCGACCAGGCGTCGAAGAGGGCCACCCAGCCGCGCAGTACGGCGCTGTCGTCGCGGTGCCATGCGCGCAGCCGCCAGCCGGGGCGCGCGCTGTCGCCGTGCACCTCGATCAGCCCGGCGAGGCGGGCGGTGTCCCAGTCCGCGCGGACTTGAGCGACGGTCAGGTCGAGTTCGGCCGCGGCCCGTTCGGCGCTCGCGTCGGAGAGGGTGCCCTTGCTGTCGGGGTGGGCGCCGTCGCGGCCGGGGCGCAGGGCGACGTCGGCCCAGTGCGCGACCCGGGCCGCCGCGGCCAGGCCGGAGCGCGCCATTCTGGCCAGCTCCGCGGGGGCCGGGGTGCCCTCGGGAGGGCGGGGCGCGGGGCGGCGTGGGCGCCGTTGGTTCACAGCTCTGGGGGCGGCGGCCAGGGGTCGCGGGCGGACGAGTCGGAGCCTGGAGTCGCGCGGGATACGGGACGTCACGGGTGCAGTCTTCCGGTTGACGGTCCGAAAACCCAAACGGAATGTCACGAGGGGCGACGGGGATGGCCAACGCACGGGGCCCGGCGGGCGACGGAGGACCGATAACAGGCCAGTTGTACCGGGTTAAACGGAACCCGTGGGACCGGTCCGGGGGTGGCCGTCGTCCGGGGCGCTCACATGAGAGGGGTCAGGAAGCGGCGCAGGGTTTCCTCGTAGGCCCTGGGGTCCGCGTTCCACATGGCTCCGTGGGGGGCGCGCTTGACGGTGTGGAGGGTCACCAGGCCGGGGTGGGCGTCGGCCAGGCGGCGGGAGTGGGTCCAGGGGGCGACGATGTCGTCGGGGCCGTGGAAGATCAGGGTCGGCACGCTGAGCCGGTAGCTGATCTCGTCGGGGGCGGCGCGGTCGCCGTACAGGCCCGTGCGGCCCTGGGCGGCGCGGACCGCGAGGGGGAGCAGGGCGTCCGGGGTGCGGCGGGCGGCGGCGAGGGCGCGCAGGGTCGCCTCCCAGCTGAGCACCGGGGAGTCCAGGACGAGTCCCGAGATCCGGTCGCGCAGCCCGGAGCGGGCGGCGGCGCGCAGGGCCATCGTGGCGCCGGTGGACCAGCCGAGCAGGACGAACTGCCGGGCTCCGTAGCGCACGGCGTAGCGGAGTGCCGCGTCCAGGTCGCGCCACTCGGTCTCGCCGAGGTGGTTCAGGCCGTCCGGGGAGCGGGGCGCCCCCAGGTCGCCGCGGTAGCCGAGGGCGAGGACCGGGAAGTGGCGGGCGGTGAGGGACTCCATGACGTTCATGGCGAGTTCGCGGGTGGTGCCGAGGCCGTGCACCGCGATGATCCAGGTGGGGCGGGCGCCGGGCACGAACCAGGCGGGCAGCGGGCCGAGTTCGCCGGGGATGTCGACGTCGGCGTGGTCGAGGCCGAGTGCGGCGCGGGGGTCGCCGACGTGGAGGTTGGGGGTGAGCCAGACCCGGTCGCCGGGGCTGAGGGTGCCGTGGGTGACGCGTTCCAGGCGGCGGACGACCGTGTCGGCGGCGTGGGTCGCGGTGCCGAGGACGGGGCCCACGACCGCGTGCGAGCCGTCACCGCCGAGGCCGTAGACGCCGGGGCGCAGGGAGGCCAGGTCGCGGGTGAGCGAGATCTGGCCGGCCGCCGTGCCGTGCACCGTGAGCCGGGGCTCGGTGGGCAGGGGCCTGCCGGGGGGCGCCTTGAGCGCGGCGTCGCTGGCGAGTCGCCCGGCGGCCACGCTTGCCGCGCCGGCGGCCAGGGCCATGGTGACGGCAGCGGCCGTCGCGGTGACAGTGCGCACGCATCCAGTGTCCCGGCGGACCCCGCGTACGGCCAGTGGGAGGGGGAGGCGGGGGGTCGGTTAGGGGGCTGGCTAGGGGGCGGAGGCGGGGGCGTTAAGGGGTGGGCGGACGCGGGTCGCGGCCAGCGGGAGAGCAGACGCGGGCGCCGGTCAGCGGGAGAGCAGAGGCGGGCGCCGGTCAGCGGGAGAGCAGAGGCGGGCGCCGGTCAGCGGAACGGCGGACCCGCGTCACACCAACGAGGCGGCGGGCGCGCGTCACCGCCAGCGGGAGAGCCGACGCGGGCGACGCCAGCGGGACGACGGACACGCGTCACGGCCAACGGGACAGCGGGCGCAAGCTACGGTCGTCGGAACGGCAGACACGCATCGCGGCCAACGGCACAGCGGACCCGCGTCACACCAGCGAGGCGACGGACGCGCATCACCGCCAGCGGACGGAGACGCAGGCGCCAGTCAGCGGGACGGCGGACGCAGGCGCCGGTCAGCGGAACGGTCGGCAATGCCTCACGGAGGACGGAACAGCGGACGCGCGTGACGGTCAGTGGGACGGCGGGCGCGCGTCACCGGTAGCGGGACGGCGGGCCCCGTCATCGGCAGCGGGGCGGCGGGCGTGGGGCCGTAGGGTCAGGACTGTTGGCCGTAGCCCCGTAGCTTCTCCGTCACCTCCGTCAGTTGTTCGGCGGACAGCAGGGAGGGGGACAGGCCCGGTATCGAGGACGCCGTGAGCCAGACTCGGCACATCCATTCCAGCTGGGCCGTGCGGTCGTAGGCCTGGGTCAGGGTGGCGCCGTAGGCGAGCGTGCCGTGGTTCTGCAGGAGGCAGGCGGTGCGGTCGGTCAGGGCCCGGAGCATGTTCCGGGCCAACTCCTCGGTGCCGTACGTCGCATACGGGGCAACCCGGACGGGGCCGCCGAGGTCCGCGGTGATGTAGTGGATCGCCGGGACCTCCTGGACCAGGGTCGAGACGGCCGTGGCGTGCACGGCGTGCGTGTGGACGATCGCGCGGGCGCCGGTGGCGCCGTAGACGGCGAGATGCATGGGCAGCTCGCTCGTGGGCCGCAGCTTTCCGAGGACCTGGCGCCCGGACAGGTCGACGCCCGTCACGTCCTCGGGGGTGAGCCGGTCGTACGGCACCCCCGTGGGGGTGACCAGGACCGTGTCCCCGACGCATACCGAGACGTTCCCGGACGTGCCCACGACCAGACCGTCGGACACGGTCCGGCGGGCTGTCGCGACCAGTTCCTCCCAGGCGCGCGCCTCCTCGGGGCGTACGCCCTCCGGCCATGACTCCCCCGCGCCCCGCCCGTTCTCCCGCTGCTCAGCCATGCGGCGATCCTGCCAGCCGACGGGCCCGGCTTCAGGGTGACCAGGATCTCTTCCCCGGTCCCTGAGCCCGCTCCGGAAGGTCGCCCAGGGCTCCCGACCCTTGGGGCGCCTGAAGCCCGCGGAACCACGTGGAACCGACGCAAGACGGAACGCCTGGTTCAGACACCCCGTAGCTCACCCCAGTTCACCTTCCGTTCACTCAGGTTACTTACGTTCGTCCAGCCAATGACCTCGAACGATTGCCTGGGTAAATGGAAAACTTCTCGCTGATCCTCGCGATTGTGGTAATAACCGCACTCGCGTTCGATTTCACGAACGGTTTTCATGACACCGCCAATGCGATGGCCACGACCATCTCGACCGGTGCGCTCAAGCCCAAGGTCGCGGTGGCCATGTCCGCCGTACTGAACCTTGTCGGCGCGTTCCTCTCCGTGGAGGTCGCCAACACGATCTCCAAAGGTCTCGTCGACGAGACCGGCATCCGTCCCGAGGTCATCTTCGCCGCGCTGGTCGGGGCGATCCTCTGGAATCTGCTGACCTGGCTGGTCGGTCTGCCCTCCAGCTCCTCGCACGCCCTCATGGGCGGCCTGATCGGCGCGACCATCGCCTCGGCGGGCGTCGGCGCGGTCCACGGCGACGTGCTCGTCACCAAGGTCCTCATCCCGGCGATCGCCGCCCCGCTGGTCGCGGGCCTCGCGGCGATGCTCGCCACGAAGCTGATGTACTCCCTGGGCAAGAAGGCCGACGGCAGCAAGTCCTCCGAGAAGGGCTACCGCGCCGGCCAGATCGCCTCCGCCGGCCTGGTCTCCCTCGCCCACGGCACCAACGACGCGCAGAAGACGATGGGCATCATCACCCTCGCCCTCGTCGCCGGCGGCACCCTGGCGCCCGACTCGGACCCGCCGATGTGGGTCATCCTCTCCGCGGGCGTGGCCATCGCGCTCGGCACCTACCTCGGTGGCTGGCGGATCATCCGCACCATGGGCAAGGGCCTGACCGACCTCCAGCCGCAGCAGGGCTTCGCCGCCCAGACCAGCGCGGCGACGGTCATCCTGGCCTCCTCCCACCTCGGTTTCTCCCTCTCCACCACGCACTCCGTCTCCGGTGCGGTGATGGGCGCGGGCCTCGGCCGCAAGGGCGGCGTCGTCCGCTGGTCCACGGCGACGCGGATGTTCGTCGCGTGGGGCCTGACGCTGCCGGCCGCGGCGCTCGTCGGCGCGCTGGCCGAGTGGGTCACGAACTTCGGCTCCTGGGGCACGGCGGTCGTGGCGGTGTTCCTGGTCGGCTCCAGCGCGGCCATCTGGAAGCTGTCCCGGCGCGAGATCGTCGACCACACCAACGTCAACGAGACCGAGGAGCCCGCGGGTGTCGTGACCACGGCGATGGCGGCCGTCACGCCGCCGCCGCCCGCCGGCCCGGCGACCGAGGAGCTCGCGGCGACGATCCCGGCCCCGGCCGGGGAGCCGACGCCGTCGGCCCGCGTCTGACCCCCGACCGGATACTCAAGGAAGCGGCATCATGAAGATCGACTGGGCGGCTCTCGGCTCCGTCTTCGGCGTCAGCCTCGTGGTCACCGTGGCCCTGGTGGCCCTGTTCACCCTCGGCATCGCGGGTCTGACGCGGCGCGAGCGGGCCGTGGAGCAGGGGGGCTCCGCGGGACTGGCGGTCACCGGCGCGTACGCGTGTTTCGCGGCGTGCGCGGCGGCTGTGGCGTACGGGATCTATCTGATCGTGGTCTGACGCGCCTCGCGCGACGGGCTCGCGCCCTGTTCCGGTGCCCCTGACGGGGGTGTTCGGGGCAGGGCGCTTTCGCGTACGACGCGGACGGGGGCGACGCGCCCGGCCCTCCCCAACCCCGCCCCACCGGACCCGGTGTGGGCCTCAGCACACTCTCCTCTCGCAGGTCAACAGCAAGTTGACGGCTGTTCCGGGCCCGTGGTGGACTGCCGGAGCCATTTACGGCGGCAGGAGAGGAAGCCGGTGCGATTCCGGCGCGGTCCCGCCACTGTCACCGGGGTAGGAAGCCCCGGGAGCCAGGAACTCTCACCGCCGGTCTCGTCGAACCAGGGCGTGGACACCCTGAGTGAGGACATATCGCCATGCGCGGCTGCCGTTTGACACAGGCTCTGAGATGCACGGCCCCCGACGCCGGGGTTCCGGCCGACCCGTCGGCCGGCTGAGCCGATGCGGGCCGATCGCGTCTTCGCGTACGGCGCCGCCGCCGGCCTCCTCGGTGACCTGATCCTCGGCGATCCCCGCCGCGGGCATCCGGTCGCCGTGTTCGGGCGGGCCGCGAGCGCCGTGGAACGGCGGCTGTGGCGGGACGACCGCGGCCGGGGCGCGCTGCACACCGCCGTGTGCGCCGGTGGCGCCGTCGCCGTGGGTGCCCTCGCCTCCCGTGCGGTACGCCGCTCCCCCGCCGCTCGTGTCGCGCTGACCGCTGCCGCCACCTGGGCGGTGGTCGGGGGGACTTCGCTCGGGCGGGAGGCCCGGACCGTCGGGCGGGCGCTGCGGGCGGGGGACGTCGAGGCGGCGCGGGCGCGGCTGCCGCATCTGTGCGGGCGGGATCCGCACGCGCTGGACGCCGACGGGATCGCGCGGGCGGTGGTGGAGTCCGTCGCCGAGAACACCTCCGACGCCGTCGTGGGAGCACTGGTGTGGGGCGCTGTGGGCTCGGTCCCGGGCCTCCTCGGGTTCCGGGCCGTGAACACCCTCGACGCCATGGTCGGCCACAAGTCGCCCCGCTACCGGCGCTACGGCTGGGCCTCCGCGCGCCTCGACGACGTCGCCGGGTGGCCGGGGGCGCGGCTGACCGCCGTACTCGCCGCCGTCGCCGGAGGCGATCCGCGGGGTGCGGTGCGGGCCTGGCGCGCCGACGCGGCGCAGCATCCGAGCCCCAACGCGGGGCCCGTGGAGGCGTCGTTCGCGGGGGCGCTGGGGGTGCGGCTCGGGGGGACCTTGTCGTACGGCGGACGGATCGAGCACCGGCCGGTGCTGAACGGGGAAGGGCGTGCTGTGGAGGTCGGGGACATCGAGCGGGCCGTACGGCTGTCCCGGCGGGTGAGCTGGCTGGCGCTGGCGGTCAGCGCCGCCGCGCGCCGCGTCGTGGCGGGGAGGCGGTCATGAGCAGCGGAGGTCTCCTGGTCGCCGGTACCACCTCCGACGCCGGAAAGAGTGTCGTCACCGCCGGAATCTGTCGCTGGCTGGTCCGGCAGGGGGTGAAGGTCGCGCCCTTCAAGGCGCAGAACATGTCGCTGAACTCCTTCGTCACCCGCGAGGGCGCCGAGATCGGCCGGGCGCAGGCCATGCAGGCGCAGGCCTGCCGCGTCGAACCGACCGCGCTGATGAACCCGGTGCTGCTCAAGCCGGGCGGCGAGCAGAGCAGTCAGGTCGTGCTCATGGGCAAGCCTATGGGCGAGTTGAGCGCGCGCGGCTATCACGGCGGGCGGCAGCAGCAGCTCCTCGGGACCGTGCTCGACTGCCTCGCCGAGCTGCGGGACACGTACGACGCCGTGATCTGCGAGGGGGCCGGTTCGCCGGCCGAGATCAATCTGCGGCGCACCGACATCGTCAACATGGGCGTCGCGCGCCGCGCCCGGCTGCCCGTGCTGGTGGTGGGTGACATCGACCGCGGGGGCGTCTTCGCCTCCTTCTTCGGGACGGTGGCGCTCCTCTCCCGCGAGGACCAGGAACTCGTCGCCGGGTTCCTGGTCAACAAGTTCCGCGGCGACGTCTCGCTGCTGGAACCCGGCCTCGACATGCTGCACGACCTCACCGGGCGCCGCACCTACGGCGTCCTGCCCTTCCGGCACGGGCTCGGCATCGACGAGGAGGACGGACTGCGCGTCTCCCTGCGCGGGACCGTGCGGGAGTCCGTGGTTGCCCCGCCCGTCGGCGCGGACGTGCTGCGGGTGGCCGTCTGCGCGGTCCCGCTCATGTCCAACTTCACCGACGTCGACGCGCTGGCCGCCGAGCCGGGTGTCGTCGTGCGGTTCGTGGACCGGCCGGAGGAACTCACCGACGCCGACCTCGTCGTGGTGCCCGGGACCCGGGGCACGGTGAAGGCGCTGGAGTGGCTGCGCGCGCGGGGGCTCGCCGACGCCCTCGTCCGCAGGGCCGCCGAACAGCGGCCCGTGCTCGGCATCTGCGGCGGCTTCCAGGTGCTCGGCGAGCACATCGAGGACGACGTGGAGAGCCGCAGGGGCCGGGTCGACGGGCTCGGCGTCCTGCCCGTACGGGTGCGGTTCGCGCGCGAGAAGACCCTCACCCGGCCGGTGGGGGAAGCCCTCGGCGAGCGGGTCGAGGGGTACGAGATCCACCACGGGGTCGCCTCCGTGGCGGGCGGCGAGGCGTTCATCTGCGATGACGAGGGAAACAGCCTCGACGGCTGCCGGGTCGGGCAGACCTGGGGCACGCACTGGCACGGCTCGCTGGAGTCGGACGGTTTCCGCCGGGCGTTCCTGCGGGAGGTGGCGGCCGCCGCGGGCCGCCGCTTCGTACCGGCCCCCGACACCTCCTTCGCCGCCCTGCGCGAGGAACAGCTGGACCGGCTGGGCGATCTGATCGAACAGCACGCGGACACCGACGCGCTCTGGCGGCTCATCGAGTCGGGCGCGCCGCAAGGACTGCCTTTCATTCCACCGGGAGCGCCCGCATGAGCACAGTGTTGTTGTTGTCGACCGCCGACACGGATCTGCTGGCGGCCAGGGCCGCGTCCGGCGCCTCCTACCGGATCGGCAACCCGACCCGCGTGGACGTCGCCGAGGAACTGCCCGCGCTCCTCGCGGGCGCCGACATCGCCGTCGTCCGGCTGCTCGGCGGCAAGCGCGCCTGGGAGGACGGGCTCGCCGCGCTGAAGGCGTCCGGCATCCCGACGGTGCTGCTGGGCGGGGAGAGCGTCCCGGACGCCGAGTTGATGGCCGAGTCGTCGGTGCCCGCCGGGGTGGTCGCCGAGGCGCTGCGCTACCTCGTCGAGGGCGGGTCCGCCAACCTCACCGAACTCGCCCGGTTCCTCTCCGACACCGTGCTGCTGACCGGCGAGGGGTTCCTGGAACCGCAGCAGATGCCGGAGTACGGCGTCCATGGCTCCCGCGCACAGGAGAGCGGCCGCCCGACCGTCGGCGTGCTCTTCTACCGGGCCCATGAGCTCAGCGGCAACACCGCGTTCGTGGACACGCTCTGCGACGCCATCGAGGCCCGCGGCGCCAACGCCCTTCCGGTGTACTGCGGTTCACTGCGCGGCGCGGACATGGGGCTGTACGAGATCCTCGGCCGGGCCGACGCCCTCGTCGCCACGGTCCTCGCCGCCGGCGGTACGCACGCCTCCCAGGCGTCGGCCGGCGGCGACGAGGAGGCGTGGGACATCGGAGCCCTCGCCGACCTCGACATCCCCGTGCTGCAAGGGCTCTGCCTGACCTCCTCGCGCCGGGCCTGGGACGAGTCCGACGCCGCCCTCTCCCCCATGGACGCGGCCATGCAGGTCGCGATCCCGGAGTTCGACGGCCGGCTGATCACCGTGCCGTTCTCCTTCAAGGAGCAGGGCCCCGACGACGTCCCGGTGTACGCCGCCGACCCCGAGCGGGCCGCGCGCGTCGCCGGAATCGCCGTACGGCACGCGCGGTTGCGCCACAAGCCGAACGCCGAGAAGAAGCTGGCGCTCGTCTTCACCGCCTACCCGACCAAGCACTCCCGGGTCGGCAACGCGGTCGGTCTCGACACGCCCGTCTCGGCGGTGCGGGTGCTGGACGCGCTGAAGGAAGCCGGGTACGGGGTCACGGAATACCCCTCCGACGGCGACGAGTTGATCCACCGGCTCATCGAGGCCGGCGGCCACGACGTCGAGTGGCTGACCGAGGAGCAGCTGGCCTCCGCGCCCGCGCGGGTGCCGCTGGCGGACTACCAGGCGTGGTTCGACCGGCTCGACCCGCAGCTCAGGGACGCCATGCTGGAAGCCTGGGGTGAACCGCCGGGCTCGCTGTACGTCGACGGGGACGACATCGTGCTCGCCTCCCTGCAGTTCGGGAACGTCGTGGTCATGATCCAGCCGCCGCGCGGCTTCGGGGAGAACCCGATCGCGATCTACCACGACCCGGACATGCCGCCGTCCCACCACTACATGGCGGCCTACCGCTGGCTGGACAACTCCTTCGGCGCCGACGCGATCGTCCACATGGGCAAGCACGGCACGATGGAGTGGCTGCCGGGGAAGGGGCTCGGGCTGAGCGGGGGCTGCGCGCCGGACGCCGTACTCGGTGAACTCCCCCTCATCTACCCCTTCATCGTCAACGACCCCGGCGAGGGCACCCAGGCCAAGCGGCGCGGCCACGCCACGGTCGTCGACCACCTCGTACCGCCGATGGCGCGCGCGGACACCTACGGTGACCTGGCGAAGCTGGAGCAGCTGCTCGACGAGTACGCGCTCGTCTCCGACCTGGACCCGACGAAGGCGCCGGCCGTGCGCGCGCAGATCTGGACGCTGGTGAAGGCGGCCGAGCTCCATCACGACCTGCATGTCGACGAGCAGCCGGACGACACCGAGTTCGACGAGTTCGTCATGCACATCGACGGCTATCTGTGCGAGATCAAGGACGTGCAGATCCGGGACGGCCTGCACATCCTCGGCGGCGGCCCGGTCGGTGAGCCGCGGGTGAACCTGGTGCTCGCCGTGTTGCGCGCCGCGCAGGTGTGGGGCGGGAAGGCGAACGCGCTGCCCGGCCTCAGGGCGTCCATCGCGGCCCATTTCGGGCTCAGCGAGAAGGAGTTGCTGGCCGAGCCGGGCGCGCCGCTGAAGGTGCCGGTGGAGCTGTCGGACCTGGTGGAGGGGCCCGCGCGTACGGCCGCCGACGCGATCGATCTGCTGGAGCAGCTGTGCCGCCGGGTGGCGGAGGGCATGGAGGAGCGGGACTGGCAGGCCGCCGGGGTCCCCGCTCTGGTGCGGGAGGTGCTCGGCACCGAACTGCCCGACGCCGTCGCCGTGCTGGAGTTCGCCTGCGACGAGGTCGTGCCGCGGCTCGCGCGGACGACCGACGAGATCGGGCACATTCTGCGGGCCCTGGACGGCGGTTACGTCCCGGCGGGCCCGTCCGGGTCGCCGACCCGCGGTCTGGTGAACGTCCTGCCGACCGGCCGCAACTTCTACTCGGTCGACCCCAAGGCCATTCCGTCCCGGCTCAGTTGGGAGGTCGGCCAGTCCCTCGCCGACTCGCTGGTGGCCCGCTACCTCCAGGACACCGGGGAGTACCCGAAGTCCGTCGGGCTCACGGTGTGGGGCACGTCGGCGATGCGCACCCAGGGTGACGACATCGCGGAGATCCTGGCGCTGCTGGGCTGCCGCCCGGTGTGGGACGACGCCTCGCGCCGGGTGACCGGGTTCGAGGTGGTGCCGCTGCCGGAGCTGGGACGGCCGCGCATCGACGTCACCGTCCGGATCTCCGGGTTCTTCCGGGACGCGTTCCCGCATGTGGTCGCGCTGATCGACGACGCGGTACGGGCGGTGGCCGAGCTGGCGGAGCCCGCCGAGTCCAACTTCGTCCGCAAGCACGTGGAGGAGGACACCGCCGAGCACGGTGACCGGCGGCGGGCGACGGCACGCGTCTTCGGCTCCAAGCCGGGCGCGTACGGCGCCGGTCTGCTGCCGCTGATCGACGCCCGCAACTGGCGCTCCGACGCCGACCTCGCCGAGGTGTACGCCGTGTGGGGCGGCTACGCCTACGGGCGCGGGCTCGACGGGCGGGCGGCGCGCGGGGACATGGAGACGGCGTTCAGGCGGATCGCGGTCGCGGCGAAGAACGTCGACACCCGTGAGCACGATCTCGTCGACGCGGACGACTACTTCCAGTACCACGGCGGCATGGTGGCCATGGTCCGCCATCTGACGGGCGCGTCCCCCGAGGCGTACGTCGGCGACTCCGCCACCCCCGACCAGGTGAAGACCCGCACGCTGGGCGAGGAGACGCACCGGGTCTTCCGGGCCCGCGTGGTCAACCCGCGCTGGATGGCGGCGATGCGGCGGCACGGCTACAAGGGCGCCTTCGAGATGGCGGCGACCGTGGACTACCTCTTCGGCTACGACGCCACGGCGGGCGTGGTGGACGACTGGATGTACGAGAAGCTCAGCGCCGAGTACGTCTTCGACCCGGAGAACCGGGACTTCATGAAGAAGTCCAACCCCTGGGCGCTGCGCGGCATCACCGAGCGGCTGCTGGAGGCCGCGGACCGCGGGCTGTGGGCGGAGCCGGACGCGGAGACGCTGGAGCGGCTGCGGGCCACGTATCTGGAGCTGGAAGGCGACTTGGAGGGCGACCAGTGACCACCCCCTTCCCGTTCACGGCCGTGGTCGGCCAGGACGACCTGCGGCTCGCGCTGCTGCTGAACGCCGTGTCCCCGGCCGTCGGCGGTGTGCTGGTGCGCGGCGAGAAAGGCACCGCCAAGTCGACGGCGGTACGCGCGCTTTCGGCGCTGCTGCCCGAGGTGGCCGTCGTGCCCGGGTGCCGGTTCTCCTGTGATCCGGCGCGGCCCGACCCGGCCTGCCCGGACGGGCCGCACGAGGACGGGCCCGGTACCGCCCGGCCCGCCCGCATGGTCGAACTGCCCGTCGGGGCCTCCGAGGACCGGCTGGTGGGCGCCCTGGACATCGAGCGGGCGCTCGCCGAGGGCGTGAAGGCCTTCGAGCCGGGCCTGCTGGCCGACGCGCACCGCGGGATCCTCTACGTCGACGAGGTCAACCTCCTCCACGACCACCTGGTCGACCTGCTCCTCGACGCGGCGGCGATGGGCGCGTCGTACGTGGAGCGGGAGGGTGTCTCCGTACGGCACGCCTCGAAGTTCCTGCTCGTCGGCACCATGAACCCCGAGGAGGGCGAGCTGCGGCCGCAGCTCCTCGACCGGTTCGGGCTGACCGTCGAGGTCGCCGCCTCCCGGGAGCCCGACCAGCGGGTGGAGGTGGTCCGGCGGCGGCTCGCCTACGACGACGATCCGGGCGGCTTCGCGGCCCGTTGGGCGGACGAGGAGGCGTCGGTACGGCAACGGATCGTCGCCGCGCGGGAGGTGCTGCCGTCGGTGCGGCTCGGGGACGGGGCGCTCCGGCAGATCGCGGCGACCTGTGCCGCCTTCGAGGTGGACGGGATGCGCGCCGACATCGTGATGGCGCGCACCGCCACCGCGCTGGCCGCGTGGGCCGGGCGGACGGAGGTGCTGGCCGAGGACGTACGGCAGGCCGCGCTGCTCGCGCTGCCGCACCGCCGGCGGCGCAACCCCTTCGACGCGCCGGGACTCGACGAGGACAAGCTCGACCAGACGCTGGAGGAGTTCGCCGGGGAGGACGACGACCCCGATCCCGGTCCGGACGGCCCCGGCGGAGGCGGCGGTGGCGCGCCCGAGCCCGACGAGGGCCCGGAGGGCGGGGACGCGGGCGCGCCCCCCGAGGCCGGGGAGGGCGGCGAGCCGCAGCCCTCGGGCGCGGGCGAGCAGCCCGCCGTACGCGCCTGCGAACCGTTCCGCACCAAGGTGCTGAACGTGCCCGGCCTCGGCGAGGGTGCCGCCGGGCGGCGGTCGCGGGCGCGTACCGAGCAGGGGCGGACGACGGGTGCGCGGCGGCCCCGGGGCGCGCTGACCAAGCTGCACCTGGCGGCCACCGTGCAGGCCGCCGCGCCGCATCAGAGGGCGCGGGGGCGCACGGGAGCCGGGCTCGTGGTGCGGCGGGACGATCTGCGGCAGGCGGTGCGGGAGGGCCACGAGTCCAATCTCGTGCTGTTCGTGGTCGACGCGTCCGGGTCGATGGCGGCCCGGCAGCGGATGGCCGCGGTGAAGGGGGCCGTGCTGTCGCTGCTGCTGGACGCCTACCAGCGGCGGGACAAGGTGGGGCTGGTGACCTTCCGGGGCTCGGCCGCGGAGGTGGCGCTGCCGCCGACCTCGTCCGTGGACGCGGCGGCGGGCCGGCTGGAGTCGTTGCCCACGGGCGGGCGTACGCCGCTCGCCGCCGGGCTGCTGAAGGCGCATGACGTGCTGCGGGTGGAGCGGCTGCGGGATCCCGCCCGGCGGGCGCTGCTCGTGGTCGTGACCGACGGACGCGCCACCGGTGGGCCGGAGCCGGTCGCGCTGGCCGGACGGGCGGCCCGGCTGTTCGCGGCCGAGGGGATCGCGTCGGTCGTCGTGGACTGCGAGTCCGGGCCCGTACGGCTCGGTCTCGCCGGGCAGTTGGCCGGGGAGCTGGGGGGTACGGCCGTGACGCTGGACGAGTTGCGGGCCGACTCGATCGCCGGGCTGGTCAAGGACGTACAGAGGAGGGCCGCGTAATGCCTCAGGGGCAGCCGAGTGTGATTCCGGACGACGGGCTGACGACGCGTCAGCGGCGTAACCGGCCGTTGGTCGTGGTCCACACGGGCATCGGGAAGGGCAAGTCGACCGCCGCTTTCGGGCTCGCGCTGCGCGCCTGGAACCAGGGGTGGCCGATCGGGGTGTTCCAGTTCGTGAAGTCGGCCAAGTGGAAGGTCGGCGAGGAGAACGCGCTGCGGGTGCTCGGTGCCAGTGGTGAGGGCGGGTCCGTCGACTGGCACAAGATGGGCGAGGGCTGGTCGTGGGTGCAGCGCGACGCCCAGATGGACAACGAGGAGAAGGCCCGGGAGGGCTGGGAGCAGGTCAAGCGCGACCTGGCGGCCGAGACGTACCGGCTGTACGTGCTCGACGAGTTCGCCTACCCGATGCACTGGGGGTGGGTCGACACCGATGAGGTCGTCGAGGTGCTGCGCGACCGGCCCGGGACCCAGCATGTGGTGATCACCGGGCGGAACGCCCCCGAAAAGCTCGTCGACCTCGCCGATCTCGTGACCGACATGTCCAAGGTGAAGCATCCGATGGACGCCGGGCAGAAGGGGCAGAGGGGCATCGAGTGGTGATGTCCGCGGTCCCCCGTCTGGTCATCGCCGCGCCGGCCTCCGGCAGCGGCAAGACCACCGTCGCCACCGGGCTGATGGCCGCGTTCGCCGCGCGCGGGCTTGCCGTGTCCGCGCACAAGGTGGGGCCCGACTACATCGATCCCGGGTATCACGCGCTCGCGACCGGGCGGACGGGGCGCAATCTCGACGCGTATCTGTGCGGGCCCGAGCTGGTCGGGCCGCTGTTCCTGCACGGGGCGCGCGGATGCGACCTCGCCGTGGTCGAGGGCGTGATGGGGCTGTACGACGGGGCCGCGGGCGAGGGTGAACTGGCGTCCACCGCCCAGGTGGCGAAGGTGTTGCGGGCGCCGGTGGTGCTGGTGGTGGACGCGTCCTCGCAGTCGCGGTCCGTCGCGGCGCTGGTGCACGGGTTCGTGTCGTGGGATCCGGAGGTCCGGGTCGGGGGCGTGATCCTGAACAAGGTCGCGTCGGATCGGCACGAGGGGTTGCTGCGGGAGGCGCTGGAGTCGGTCGGGGTGCCCGTGCTGGGGGTGCTGCGGCGGGTCGCGCGGGTCGACACGCCTTCTCGGCATCTGGGTTTGGTGCCGGTTGCCGAGCGGCGTTCGGCGGCGGTGGAGGCCGTCGCCGCGATGGGGGCGCAGGTGGCCGCGGGGTGTGATCTGGAGGGGTTGCTGGCGCTGGCGCGGGCTGCGGGGGCGGTGCCGGGTGCCGCCTGGTCTCCGGATGAGGGGGCCGGACGGACTGAACGGGTGACCGTCGCCCTCGCCGGCGGGCCCGCGTTCACCTTCTCCTACGCCGAACACGCGGAACTGCTCACCGCCGCCGGTGCCGATGTCGTCCCCTTCGATCCGCTGCGGGACGAGGAGCTGCCCGACGGGACCCGGGGTCTGGTCATCGGGGGTGGGTTCCCGGAGGTGTACGCGGCCGAGCTGTCCGCCAACGAGCCCCTGCGCAAGGCCGTCACCGAGCTCGCCCTGAGCGGCGCTCCCGTCGCCGCCGAATGTGCCGGGCTGCTCTATCTGTGCCGGGAGCTCGACGGGCTGCCGATGTGCGGGGTCCTCGATGCCGAGGCGCGGATGTCGGAGCGGCTCACCCTCGGCTACCGGGATGCCGTGGCGGTGAGTGACAGTTCGCTCGCCGTCGCCGGGACCCGGATGCGGGGGCACGAGTTCCACCGGACCGTCGTGGAGCCGGGGGCGGGGGCGGACCCCGCGTGGGGCGTGCGCGCCCCTGAGCGTCGCGTCGAAGGTTTTGTACAGCGCGGTGTGCACGCCAGTTATCTGCACACGCACTGGGCGTCCCGGCCCGGTGTCGCCCGTCGGTTCGTGGAGAGGTGCCGGACGTCATGAGCAGCAGCAGGCTGATCGGAGTCGGGGTGGGTCCCGGCGATCCCGAGCTGGTGACCGTCAAGGGGGTCAACGCTCTGCGGGCCGCCGATGTCGTCGTGGTGCCCGTCCTGGACACCGGGGAGCGGGGGCGCGCCGAGGCGACGGTGCTGCACTACGTGCCCGAGGACAAGGTCGTACGGGTGGTGTTCGCGCTCAACGAGCGCAGTGACCGCAAGCGGCGGGAGGACGCCTGGGACGCCGCCGGGGAGCGCGTGGCGCGGCTGCTGCGCGAGCACTCCGTCGTCGCCTTCGCCACCATCGGCGATCCCAACGTGTACTCCACCTTCACGTATCTCGCCCTGACCATCGGGGAGCTGCTGCCGGACACCGCCGTGGAGACCGTGCCGGGCATCACGGCGATGCAGGATCTCGCCGCCCGCTCCGGTGCCGTGCTCACCGAGGGCACCGAGCCGCTGACCCTCGTTCCGGTCACCGCCGGTGCCGGCGTGCTCAAGGACGCCCTGGCCGGGCCCGGCACGGTCGTCGCCTACAAGTTCGGGCGGCAGGCCGCCGAGGTCGCCGAGGCGCTGCGGGAGACCGGGCGGATCGGCGACGCCGTGTGGGGTGCCGCGCTCGGGCTGCCCGAGGAGTCCATCCGGCCCGCCGCCGAACTCGACGGGGCGCCGCTGCCGTACCTCTCCACGCTCATCGCGCCCGCCCGGCGCGACGGCGGGCGGGGCGGGAAGCTGTGAGCGGTCCCGGGCCGCGGTCAGCCGGCCACGCCGACCACCAGCCAGATGAACGCCACCCCCGCGATCGTGCACAGCACCGTCGAGCCGGCCGGGTGCTCGTGGTGGGCCTCGGGCAGGATCTCCGCCGCCGCGAGGTAGAGCAGGGCGCCGCCGAACAGGCCGAGATAGGCGCCGAGCAGGCCCTCGGGGATGTCGACGAAGAGCGTGGACGCTGCGCCCGCCACGGGCGCGACCGCGTCGGCGAACAGCATCGCGAGGGCTCTGCGGCGGGCGTTGCCGTACAGGCTGGTGATCGTGTACGTGTTGAAGCCGTCCGCGAAGTCGTGGGCGATGACGGCGAGGGCGACCGCCGCGCCCATGCCGTCGCCGATCTGGAAGGCCGCGCCGATGGCCACGCCGTCCATGGCGCTGTGGCCGACCATCGCCGCGGCCGCCGTGAGGCCCACCTCGGGGGCGCGCCCGTCCTTCTCCTCGGCGCCGTGCGCGGCCTGACGGGCGGCCAGCAGCCGTTCCACCAGGTGGGCGAGGAGGAAGCCGGCCACGAAGAGGAGCAGGGCGGCCGGTACGCCGTGGATCTCCTGGCCGGCCGCGTCCAGTGCCTCCGGGAGCAGGTCCAGGCCGACCACGCCCAGCATCAGGCCGCCGGCCAGGCCCAGCACGAGGTGGCGGCGGTCGGTGACGCGTTGCGCCGTCCAGCCGCCGGCCAGCGTCATCAGGAACGCGCCGAGCGCTACGAAGACCGCCATAGGGCCTTGCTATCCGATCGGCACGCCTCCGTGCGGGTCCGACGCCCGCTTGCCCGCTGACTTTTCCGTCCCACCCCGTAAACCGCCCCACCCGTGAACCGCTCCACCCCGTGAACCGCTCCACCCCGTGAACCGCTCCACCCGAGAGGACCGATCCCCATGGCCGATGCCCCCGCCGGCAAGGTGACCTTCGTCGGTGCCGGCCCCGGCGCCGCCGATCTGCTGACGTTCCGTGCCGCGCGTGCCATCGCCGAGGCCGACGTGGTGATCTGGGCCGCCAGCCTGGTCCAGGCGGAGGTCCTGCAGCACGCGCGTGCGGACGCGGAGATCCTCGACTCGGCGGCCATGTCCCTGGAGGACGTCGTCGCGGTGTACGAGCGGGCCCGGGACGAGGGGCTGCGGGTCGCCCGGATCCACTCCGGGGACCCGGCCCTGTGGGGCGGTACGCAGGAGCAGCTCGACCGGTGTGCCCGGATCGGGATCGCGACCGAGGTGATTCCCGGTGTCTCCGCGTTCTCCGCGGTCGCCGCGCTCGCCCAGCGCGAGCTGACCATCCCGGAGGTGGCGCAGTCCGTCGTGCTGACCCGGCTCGGCGGCGGCAAGACGCCGATGCCGCCCGGTGAGGAGGTGCGGGAGTTCGCCAAGCACGGCACCACCATGGCGATCTTCCTGTCCGCGGCCCGCAGCGGGCAGCTGGTGCGGGAGCTGCTGGAGGGCGGCTATCCGACCGAGACCCCGGTCGTGGTCGCCTACCAGGTCACCTGGCCGGAGGAGCTGATCGTGCGGTGCACGGTGGGCACGCTGGAGGAGACCGTGAAGGAGCACAAGCTCTGGAAGCACACCCTCTTCCTGGTCGGCCCGGCACTCTCCGCGCACGGCACCCGCTCGCACCTCTACCACCCCGGTCACTTCCACGGCTTCCGCAAGGCGGACCCGGAGGCGCGTCGTGCGCTGCGCGAGCGGGGGGCCAGTACGTGATCACGGTCGTCGGTACGGGGACGGGGGCGCCGGTTCCCGCCGGGGTGCTGGCCGGGGCGCGGCTCGTCGTCGGCGGGCGGCGGCACCTCGATGCCGCCGCCGTCCCGGCCGATGCCGAGCGGGTCGTCCTCGGTCCGCTGGCACCGGCGCTGGACGTCATCGAGCGGCATCTGGAGAAGTCGGACCGGGTGGTCGTGCTGGCCTCCGGCGACCCGGGGTTCTTCGGGATCGTGCGGGTGCTGGCCGAGCGGTTCGGGTCCGGTGCGCTGGAGGTGCGGCCCGGGGTCTCGTCCGTGGCCGCGGCGTTCGCGCGGGCCGGGGTGCCGTGGGACGACGCCGTCGTGGTCAGCGCGCACGGGCGGGAGCTGCGGACGGCCGTCAACGTGTGCCGGGCGCGGCCGAAGGTGGCCGTGCTGACCGGTCCCGGGTCCGGCCCCGCCGAACTGGGCGCGGCCCTCAGGTGCGAGGCGCGGGTCCTGCTCGTCGCCTGCGCGCTGGGCACCGCCGAGGAGCGCGTCGAGCGGGTCACGCCGGCCGAGGCCGCGGCCCGCGACTGGGGTACGGCGGTGAGTGTCGTCCTGTGCCTGGACGAGACGCGGCTGCTGGGGCCGGTGCGGACGGTCGCCGGGCCGCCGGTCGGGCCCGCCGGATGGGCGCTGGACGAGACGGAGTTCGCCCACCGGGACTCCATGATCACCAAGTTCGAGGTGCGGGCGCTGGCGCTGGCCAGGCTCGGGCCCCGGCTCGGCGATCTGGTCTGGGACATCGGCGCGGGCTCGGGTTCGGTGGCCGTGGAGTGCGCACGGCTCGGCGCCGCCGTCACCGCGGTGGAGAAGACCCGGGACGGCATCGAGCGGATCCGCGCCAACGCGGCCGCGCACGGGGTCGACGTACGGGCCGTGCACGGGGCCGCGCCGACGGTGCTGTCCGATCTCGACGATCCGGACGCCGTGTTCATCGGGGGCGGGGGGCGGGAGCTGCCCGCCATCGTGACCGCCTGTGCGCGGCGGGCCCGGCGGGCCGTGGTCGTCGCCATGGCGGCGCTGGACCGGGTGCCGGCCGCGCGGGCGGCGCTGGCCGGGGCGGGGTTCGACTGCGACGGGGTGCTGCTGCAGTCCTCGCGGCTCGCGCCGCTGCCGGGGGATGTGTCCCGGCTGGCGGCGACCAATCCCGTATTTCTGCTCTGGGGTGTGCGAACGCCCCTTTCTCGTGAAGGAGTTGCTCAGTGATCGGCCTGATTTCCGCCACCGCGGCGGGGGCGGCTGCGCGGGACCGGCTGGCCGCGGCCTGGCCGGACCGGACGCGCGTGTACGAGGGTTCCGTGGCGGACGCCGTACGGGCCGCGTTCGCGGAGTGCGAGCAGCTCGTGTGCTTCCTGGCCACGGGGGCGGTGGTGCGTCTGGTCGCGCCGCTGCTCGGTGACAAGCGGACCGACCCGGGCGTGGTCTGCGTCGACGAGGGCGGGCGGTTCGCCGTGTCGCTGGTCGGCGGCCACGGGGGCGGCGCCAACGACCTCGCCGGCGAGGTCGCCGAGGTGCTGGGGGCGCGGCCGGTGGTGACGACGGCGACCGATGCCGTCGGTCTGCCCGGTCTCGACACGCTCGGCTTCCCGGTGGAGGGCGATGTCGCCGCGGTCTCGCGGGCCCTGCTGGACGGTGAACCGGTGGCTCTGAAGGCGGAGCTGGCGTGGCCGCTGCCCGCGCTGAGGGTCTCCGGCGAGGGCGCGTACACGGTCCGGGTGACCGACCGTGCCGTCGACCCCGCCGAGCGCGAGGCCGTCCTGCGCCCGCCGTCCCTCGTCGTCGGCGTCGGCGCCTCGAAGGGGGCACCGGTGGAGGAGATCCTGGAGCTGATCCACGGCTCCCTGGAGGGCCTGTCGGTCCGTTCGGTCGCCCGGCTCGCCACCGTGGACGCCAAGGCCGGGGAGCCCGGCATCGTCGCGGCGGCCGAGCGGCTCGGCGTGCCGCTGGTCACCTACCCGGCGGCGGAACTGGCGGCCGTCGAGGTGCCCAACCCCTCGGCCGCGCCCTTGGCCGCCGTGGGCACGCCGTCCGTCGCCGAGGCCGCGGCGCTGCGGGAGGGCGGTGAACTCCTCGTCCCCAAGCGGAAGTCGGCGATGGCCACCTGCGCGGTCGTACGGCGTCCCGCGCGCGGCCGGCTCGCGGTCGTCGGGCTCGGACCCGGCGCCCGGGACCTGCTCACCCCGCGCGCGACGGCCGAACTGCGGCGCGCCGCGGTGCTCGTCGGGCTCGACCAGTACGTCGACCAGATCCGCGATCTGCTGCGCCCCGGCACCCGGGTGCTGGAGTCGGGGCTCGGGGCCGAGGAGGAGCGGGCCCGCACGGCGGTGGCCGAGGCCCGGCAGGGGCATGCCGTGGCGCTGATCGGCAGCGGGGACGCCGGGGTGTACGCGATGGCCTCGCCCGCGCTGGCGGAGGCGAGCGACGACATCGAGGTGGTCGGCGTGCCCGGGGTCACCGCCGCGCTGGCGGCCGGGGCGATCCTCGGGGCTCCGCTCGGCCACGACCATGTCTCGATCAGCCTGTCCGACCTGCACACACCGTGGGAGATCATCGAGCGGCGGGTGCGGGCGGCGGCCGAGTCGGACCTCGTGGTCACCTTCTACAACCCCCGCTCGCGCGGCCGGGACTGGCAGCTGCCGAAGGCGCTGGCGATCCTCGCCGGGCACCGGGAGCCGACGACGCCCGTCGGTGTCGTACGCAACGCCTCCCGCCCCGACGAGGCGGCCCGGGTGACCACGCTCGGGGAACTGGACCCGGCGACGGTCGACATGATGACGGTGGTGACCGTGGGCAACACCGCGACCCGGACCATCGCCGGGCGCATGGTGACGCCGCGCGGCTACCGCTGGCAGGCCGCGCAGGAGGACCCGAAGTGAACCGAGTCGTCCATCCGATCGAGGAGGAGTCCTACCGGCGGCTGCGCGCCCGGCTGGACACCTCACACTTCCCGCCGCTGACCCGGGCGGTCGTGGAGCGGGTCATCCACTCCGCGGCCGACCTGGAGTACGCGACCGACCTCGTCATGGACGAGGGCCACCTCGCGCGGGCCCACGCCGCGCTGCACGCGGGTGCGCCCGTGGTCGTGGACGTGGAGATGGTCGGGGCCGGGATCACCCGGCGCGAGACCGTCTGCCGGCTGCGGGACGGGGTGGCCGGGCCGGGTCTGACCCGTTCGGCCCACGGCATCCGGCTGGCGTACGAGCAGGTCGGGCCCGGCGCCCTCTGGGTGATCGGCAACGCGCCGACCGCCCTGGAGGAGCTGCTGACCCAGGACGCCGCCCCCGCACTCGTCATCGGCCTGCCCGTCGGTTTCGTCGGCGCGGTCGAGTCCAAGGCCGCGTTGCGCGCCAGCGGGCTGCCCGCGGTCAGCAACGTGTCCGAGAAGGGCGGTTCGGCGGTCGCGTCCGCGGCGCTGAACGCCCTGCTGTACCACCCCACTTCACCCGAGGAGAAACCGTGACCACCCCCCCGCCCGCGCTGCTCATCGCCGGCCATGGCACCCGGGACGATGCCGGGGCCGAGGCGTTCCGCGACTTCGTACGGGAGCTGGGCCGCCGCCACCCCGAACTGCCCGTCGCGGGCGGTTTCATCGAGCTGTCCCCGCCGCCGCTGGGCGACGCCGTCGCCGAGCTGGTGGAGCGGGGCGTGCGCCGGTTCGCCGCGGTGCCGCTGATGCTGGTGTCCGCCGGACACGCCAAGGGCGACATCCCGGCGGCGCTGGCCCGCGAGAAGGAGCGTCACCCCGGCATCTCCTACACCTACGGCCGCCCGCTGGGCCCGCACCCCGCGCTGCTGAACGTGCTGGAGCGGCGGCTCGACGAGGCGCTCGGCGGGCGCGATCCGCAGGGCCGGGAGGACGTCACGGTGCTGCTGGTGGGGCGCGGTTCGACGGACCCGGACGCCAACGCCGAGGTGCACAAGGCGGCCCGGCTGCTGTGGGAGGGGCGCGGGTACGCGGGCGTGGAGACGGCGTTCGTGTCGCTGGCGGCGCCGGACGTGCCGAGCGGCCTGGACCGGTGCGCGAAGCTCGGCGCGCGGCGGATCGTGGTGCTGCCGTACTTCCTGTTCACCGGGATCCTGCCGGACCGGGTGAAGCAGCAGACCGAGGGGTGGGCGGCGGCGCACCCGGAGGTCGAGGTGCGCTCGGCCGAGGTGATCGGCCCGGAGCCGGAGCTGCTGGATCTGGTCATGGAGCGGTACGCCGAGGCCGTCAAGGGTGATCTGCGGATGAACTGCGACTCCTGCGTGTACCGGATCGCGCTGCCCGGGTTCGAGGACAAGGTGGGGCTGCCGCAGCAGCCGCACTTCCACCCGGACGACGACGGCCACCATCACCACCACGGCCACCACCACGGGGCCCACTCCCATGCGCACTGAGGGCCACGATCTGCGGCACCACGGGGACGCCGAGGTCCGGGACGACGGCTCGGCGCTGGTCGACCTGGCGGTGAACGTCCGCGCCGACACCCCGCCGCCCTGGCTGCGGGAGCGGATCGCCGGCTCGCTCGCCTCGCTGGCGGCCTACCCGGACGGGCGGGCCGCGCGGGCGGCGGTGGCGGCGCGGCACGGGCTGCCGGTGGAGCGGGTGCTGCTGACGGCGGGCGCCGCCGAGGCGTTCGTGCTGCTGGCGCGCGCCCTGAAGGTCCGCCGGCCGGTGGTGGTGCATCCGCAGTTCACCGAGCCGGAGGCGGCGCTGCGGGACGCCGGGCACACCGTGGACCGGGTGCTGCTGCGGGCGGAGGACGGTTTCCGGCTCGACCCGGCGGCCGTCCCCGGGGACGCCGATCTGGTGGTCGTCGGCAACCCGACGAACCCGACGTCGGTGCTGCACCCGGCCGCGTCCCTCGCCGAACTGGCCCGCCCCGGGCGGACGTTGGTCGTGGACGAGGCGTTCATGGACGCGGTCCCGGGCGAGCGGGAGGCCCTCGCCGGACGCACGGACGTGCCGGGTCTGGTCGTCCTGCGCAGCCTGACCAAGACCTGGGGCCTGGCCGGGCTGCGCATCGGCTACGTCCTCGCCGCCCCGGAGACGATCGCGGAACTGGAGCGGGCGCAGCCGCTGTGGCCGGTGTCCACCCCGGCGCTGGCCGCGGCGGAGGCGTGCATGGAGCCGCGCGCCCTGGCCGAGGCCGCCCACGCCGCCCACCGCATCACCGCCGACCGCGCCCATCTCGTCGCCGGCCTGCGGGAGTTCACCGCCGCGGGCCTGCGCGTGGCGGAACCGGCGGAGGGCCCCTTCGTCCTCGTACGGCTGCCCGGGGCGGCGGCCGTACGGGGACGGCTGCGCGAGCTGGGCTTCGCGGTGCGCCGCGGGGACACCTTCCCGGGCCTGGACGAGGAGTGGCTGCGCCTGGCGGTGCGCGACCGGGCGACGGTGAACTCCTTCCTCCGGGCGCTGGAGCGGGCGCTGGTGCCAAACCAGCGGTAAAGGCGCGGTTCAGCCCTTGCCGCGGCGGGACAGGGCCACCGCTCCCCCGCCCGCGGTGAGCAGGACGAGCGCGCCGCCCGCGAGGTACGGGGTCATGGAGTTGCCGCCGGTCTCGGCGAGGCCCGCCTCCTCGGCCGGGGCGCCCTGCGGTTCGATCCCGGGTTCCTCGCTGCGGACCGGGGGTGTCTCACAGGTGGCCTTCGCCAGGGTGACCGTGCCGGTCACCTCGGCCACGTTCAGCTTCAACGGGTTGACGGACACGGTGAGTTCGAGGGCGGTGGCGGCGGCCGTGCGGGAGGTCGTCTGCGTCCTGGACAGGTCCAGGCGGACCTCGCCGACGCCGGGCACCTGGACGTCGGTGGTGCCGCCGGTGGTCACGGTGACCTTCTTGCCGAGGACGGTCACCGCGCCGAGCAGGTTGGAGGTCGCGGCCGGGGCCTTCCCGGCCTCGCAGGTCGCCTCGGAGGTGACGCCCTCCAGCTCGATCAGGGAGAGCAGGGGCAGCCCCGGGACGTGGATCCCGGCCTGCGCGAGGTGGGTGCGGCCCTCGGCCTTCGTGTCGGTGACCGTGGCCTTCGCCGAGGCCACGTCGGCGCGCAGCACGCTGAACGGCTGTCCGCCGTTCACGCCGTCCAACCGGGCGGTGAGCGTGGTCCGTTCGTCGCTGTGCGGTGCCTGGACCTCGTTGAGGGAGACCGCGAGCGGGACGTTCACGGTCTTGTTGAGCAGGGACACGTCGAGCCCGGTGCGCAGCACGACGGCGCTCGCCCGGCCCTGGTCCTCGGTCGCGTGCGCGGAGCCCGCGCCGGCCAGTGCCGCTGGTCCGGCGGCGAGGGCCGTGGCCGCCGCGACGGTCGCGAAACGGCGTGCGGGCATGCGGAAATTGTTGCCGTTCAAGGTGGTGGGACCCCCAGAGAGACATGCTTGGGACCCCGTAAGGATTACGCGCGCACGGGTGGCCGTCAGCGAGCTGACGAGGGTTCACTCCAACGTGAGTGTCCCGCGCACATCTTCGAATCCCTGGGCACGCACGTTCTCCACCGTCACCCGGTCATCCCACGACCCGGCCGTTCAGCACGATCCGCCGCGGCGCGGCCAGCACCCGTACATCGGCCCTCGGGTCCGTCTCGTACACCACCAGGTCCGCCGGCGCTCCTTCGTCGAGTCCGGGGCGCCCGAGCCAGCGCCGTGCGCCCCATGTGGTCGCCGAGAGCGCCTGGAGGGGCGGGATGCCGGCGGTGACCAGTTCCTCGACCTCGGCGGCGACCAGGCCGTGCGGCAGGGTGCCCCCGGCGTCGGTGCCGACGAAGACCGGAATGCCGGCGTCGTAGGCGCCGCGGACGGTGTCGTAGCGGCGTTCGTGGAGCCGGCGCATATGGGCCGACCAGCGGGGGAACTTGCTCTCGCCGCCCTTGGCGAGCTTGGGGAAGGTCGCGATGTTGACCAGGGTCGGCACGATGGCGACACCGCGCTCGGCGAACAGCGGGATCAGCTCGTCGGTCAGCCCGGTGGCGTGCTCGATGCAGTCGATGCCCGCCTCCACCAGGTCCCGCAGGGAGTTCTCGGCGAAGCAGTGCGCGGTGACGCGGGCGCCGAGGCGGTGGGCCTCGGCGATGGCCGCCTCGGCCGCCTCGCGCGGCCAGCTGGGGGCGAGGTCGCCGAGGTCGCGGTCGATCCAGTCGCCGACCAGCTTCACCCAGCCGTCGCCGCGGCGGGCCTCCTGGGCCACGTGGGCGACCAGGTCGTGCGGCTCGATCTCGTGGGCGTAGCCGCGGATGTAGCGGCGGGTGCGGGCGATGTGCCGGCCCGCCCGGATGATCTTCGGGAGGTCCGCGCGGTCGTCGGTCCAGCGGGTGTCGGAGGGGGAGCCCGCGTCCCGGATCAGCAGGGTGCCGGTCCCGCGGTCGGTCAGCGCCTGCTGCTCGGCGGTGTCCCGGTCCACGGGGCCGTGCGCGCCGAGCCCGACATGGCAGTGCGCGTCGACGAGGCCGGGCAGGGCCCAGCCGTCGACGGTACGGATGTCCTGGGCGGCCGTGGGGCGGTCGTAGGAGATCCGGCCGTCGATGACCCACAGCTCGTCCCGGACGTCGTCGGGCCCGGCCAGGACCCGGCCTCGCACGTGCAGCACCGCGTGATCGCTCATGCACCGCACACTAGTCAGCCGCTACTCGGACTTCCCCACCTGGTCCGAGGTCTCCTCCTCCACCTCGGCCATCGCCGGGTCCAGCAGACGGGACAGGAAGTGGCGGGTGCGTTCGTGGCGGGGGCTGCCGATGACCTGGTCCGGGGTGCCGTCCTCGACGATCACTCCGCCGTCCATGAAGACGACCCGGTCGGCGACCTCGCGGGCGAAGGTCATCTCGTGGGTGACGACCATCATCGTCATGCCCTCGTCGGCCAGCATGCGCATGACCGCGAGGACATCGCCGACCAGCTCCGGGTCGAGCGCCGAGGTCGGCTCGTCGAAGAGCATCACCTCGGGGCCCATGGCCAGCGAACGGGCGATGGCCACCCGCTGCTGCTGGCCGCCGGAGAGGGAGGACGGGTAGGCGTCCGCCTTCTCCGCGAGGCCGACCCGCGCCAGGTTCTCGGCGGCGACCTCGGCGGCCTGCGCCTTGCCGCGCCGGAGCACCCGGCGCTGCGGCAGCGTGAGGTTCTCGGTCACCGTCAGATGCGGGAAGAGGTTGAACTGCTGGAAGACCATGCCGATACGGCGGCGGACGGCGTCGATGTCGACGTCCGGGTCGGTGAGTTCGGTACCGCCGACGAAGACCTGGCCCCGGGTCGGCTCCTCCAGCAGGTTGACGCACCGCAGCAGCGTCGACTTGCCGGAGCCGGACGGGCCGATGACACAGACGACCTCGCCCTGCCGGATCTCCAGGTCGATGCCGCGCAGCACCTCGTTGTCGCCGAAGGACTTGTGCAGGCCCTTGACGCGGATCTCGGGACGACTCACTTCACGGCCTCCTGGGCCTTGGCCTCCATGCGGCGCACGACGAAGCCGAGCGGGATCGTGACCAGCAGGTAGCACAGGCCCGCGACCAGGATCGGCGTGGAGTTGGCGGTGGTGCTGGCCAGGTCACGGCCGTACTTGGACAGCTCGCGCTCCTCCAGGGTGACACCGAGGAACAGCACCAGCGAGGAGTCCTTGAAGAGCAGGACCAGCTCGTTGGTCAGCGGCGGCAGGATGATCCGGAACGCCTGCGGGAGGACGATCGAGACCATCGCGCGGGCGGGCGAGAAGCCCAGCGAGCGGGCCGCCTCCAGCTGTCCCTTGGGCACCGCCTGGATGCCCGCGCGGATCGTCTCGGCCATGTACGCGGCCGCCACCAGGCCGAGCGCGAGCGCGACCTTGCCGTAGGTGCCGCCGGGGATCTCCGTGCCCGGGAAGGCCAGCGGCACGGCCACCCCGATGAAGATGAAGATCAGCAGGGCGGGCAGGCCCCGGAAGATCTCGATGTACACCCCGGCGAACCAGCGGTACGGGCCCACGGACGACAGCCGCATCAGCGCGATCACCATGCCGAGGACCAGTCCGAAGGCGAACCCGGACAGGGTGTACAGCACGGTGTTCTTCAGCGCCAGCGTGATGATCTCCGGGAACATCTGCTCGGCGATGTCCGCCTGCGCGAACTGGTTCCGCAGACGGTCCCAGTCGGCCGCGAGCGCGAAGGCGATCACGGCCGCGACGAAGACGAGGTACTGGATGCCCTGGGACAGCTTGCGCTTCTGACGCCGGGTCAGTCCCTTTTTCTTGGGCTGCAGTTGTACGTCCGAATCGGCCATGGGGGTCAGGACGCCGACGCGGACGGCGAGGCGGCGGACTCGTCGTACGGGCCGATCCACTTCTCGTAGATCTCCTTGTACGTGCCGTCGGCCTTGGCGTCGGCGAGCGCCTTGTTGATCGCGGCGAGGAGCTTGGCGTTGCCCTTCTTCACCGTGAAGCCGTACTGCTCACCAGTGTTGATCTGCTCGGCGACCTCGAAGGCGTCGGCGTTGGCCTTGTCCTTCAGCCAGCCCCGCACGACCGGGTAGTCGATGACGACGGCGTCGACCTGGCCGGTGCGCAGGCCGTTGAGGACGGCGTCGGAGGACTCGAAGGAGACCGGGTCCAGGCCCTGGCTCTTGGCGTAGTCCTCACCCGTGGTCTGCGCCTGGGCGCCGACCTTCTTGCCCTTGAGGTCCGCGAAGGACGCGACGCCGCTGTCCTTGTCGGCGAGGACGGCCTGGGTGGCCTCGAAGTACGGGTCCGAGAAGTCGACGTTCTTCTTGCGCTCCTCGGTGATGGTCATGCCGGCGGCGGCGAGGTCGCACTGGCCGGCGTTGAGGGATCCACCGGTCTTGAAGTTCTCGAAGGGCTGGTCGACGATGTCCTGCTGCACGCCCAGGTCCTCGGCGACGAGGTCGATGAGCGAGACGTCGAAGCCCTGCACCTTGCCGTCGATCTCCGACTGGAAGGGCGGGTACGGCAGGTGGGTGCAGGTGGTGAGCCGGCCCGCCTTGACGAGCTCGACGCCGCCGGCGGCGGTCTTGCTGCCGCTGCCGCCGTCGTCGTCCGAGGAGCAGCCGGCCACGAGCACCAGCCCGGCCGTCGCGGTGGTGGCGGCCAGAATGCGGGTCCGGCGCCCGAAGGTCGTCTTCACGGGGGAGCCTCCTGTACGGGAACTGTGCGTTCCGATTATAAGGAGAAGTTTGAGTCTCTCAAAACAAACCCATGGCTGTCGGGGCGTTCGGCCTAAGAAGTCGGGAGCGGAGCCCCCTCGGGGCGGGCACTACGCTCGACTCCATCCAGCCCCATGACCGAGAAGAGAGCACCGCCGTGACCCACCCCTTCCTGGATCTCGCCCCGCTGAGCGCAGCGCAGTTCGCCTCGATCGAGGACCGGGTGGCGCGGCTGCTGGACACCCGGCAGGACGTCGTGATCATGCAGGGCGAGGCGCTGCTCCCGCTGGAGGGCGCGATCCGCGGCGCCGCGGGCCCCGGCACGACCGCCCTCAACGTGATCACCGGCCCCTACGGGCAGACCTTCGGCGACTGGCTGCGGGACTGCGGCGCCACGGTCATCGATCTGGCGGTGCCCTTCCACACGGCGGTCACGGCCGCGCAGATCTCCGAGGCCCTCACCGAGCACCCGGAGATCGACTTCGTCTCCCTGGTCCACGCGGAGGCGGCGACGGGCAACACCAACCCGGTGGCGGAGATCGGGGAGGTCGTCCGCGCGCACGGCGCCCTGTTCTACCTGGACGCGGTGGCCTCGATCGGCGCGGAGCCGGTCCTGCCGGACGCGTGGGGCGTCGACCTGTGCGTGATCGGGGCACAGAAGGCGATGGGCGGCCCGGCGGGAGTGTCGGCGGTGTCGGTGAGCGAGCGGGCGTGGACGCGGATGGCTGCGAACCCCCAGGCCCCTCGCCGCTCGTACCTCTCCTTGCTGGACTGGAAGGAGAGGTGGATCGACGGCGGCCGTCGCGCCCTGCTGCACGCCCCGGCCCAACTGGAGATGCTGGCGCTGGACGCGTGCGTGGAGCGCATCGAGGCGGAGGGCCTGGACACGGTGATGGCCCGGCACGCGGCGGCCGCGGCGGCGACCCGCGCGGGTGCGGTCGCCCTGGGCGGCGGGCTGGAGCCGTACGTGCACCAGGCGGCGGAGGCGGCGCCGGTCGCGACGACCCTGCGGACCCCGTCCGGGGTGGACGCCTCGGCGGTGGTGGCCAGGGCCCTGAGCCTGGACCCCACGCTGCCGCTCGCCGCGGGCGGGGGCGCGCTGGCCAAGGAGATGATCCGGGTGAACCACTACGGCACGGACGCGACCCCGGAAACGGTACGGCGGTGCCTGGCGGCACTGGGGGCCGCACTGGAGGTTACCGAATGCTGAATTCAAGGTAATTATGAATTGTTTTTGACGGGCAGCTTCCCGTTCTCTTCTTCCCCGTTTTTTTCGAGCTAAACGCAAAGATTTCGCGAACGCCAAGCGGAGTAATTCGGGCAGGCTTCGTGGGGATTACATGGCTGTGACGCGTTACACATCGCGTCCGTTTCGCGGCCTTTCTCACGGGCAAACCGGGTGTTTCCCTCCTCGCGCGGATAACATATCCAGCCACGCCACGGAACCCCGCACGGCCATGCATTTTTCAATTGCCATCGGTAAGTTCAATTCGCATGACTGCCGCACAAGCAGACCTGCAAATCGACCGGCCGACGGTGGCCGACGGCGCCGCGCTGTGGCGGATCGCCCGGGACTCCAAAGCCCTCGACCTGAACTCGTCCTACAGCTATCTGCTGTGGTGCCGCGACTTCGCCGGCACCTCGGCGGTCGCCCGCGACGAGCACGGGCAGCCGGTCGGCTTCGTCACCGGCTACGTGCGGCCGGACCGTCCGCACACCCTGCTCGTCTGGCAGGTGGCGGTGGACGACGCGTACCGCGGACGCGGTCTCGCCGCCGCGCTGCTCGACGGTCTGGCCGCCCGGGTCGGCGGCGAGTACGGCGTCACCCGCGTCGAGACCACCATCACACCCGGCAACACCGCCTCCGAGCGGCTGTTCACCTCGTTCGCCGAACGGCACGGCGCCGCGCTGGAGCGCGAGGTGCTGTTCGAGACGGGCCTGTTCCCCGACGGGCCGCACGACCCGGAAGTCCTGTACCGCATCGGTCCCCTCACCCACTGAACTCCCCACGCATCGAGGAGCGATTCGTCGTGACCATCACCCAGCCCGACCTCAGCGTCTTCCAGACCCTGGAGTCCGAGGTGCGCAGCTACTGCCGAGGCTGGCCCACCGTCTTCGACCGTGCGCGTGGCAGCCGTATGTACGACGAGGACGGCCACGAGTACCTGGACTTCTTCGCCGGCGCCGGATCACTGAACTACGGGCACAACAACCCGGTCCTGAAACGGGCGCTGCTCGACTACCTGGAGCGGGACGGCGTCACGCACGGGCTCGACATGTCGACCACCGCCAAGCGGGCCTTCCTGCAGACCTTCCAGGACCTGGTGCTGCGGCCGCGTGACCTGCCGTACAAGGTCATGTTCCCGGGGCCGACGGGCACCAACGCCGTGGAGTCCGCGCTGAAGCTGGCGCGGAAGGTGAAGGGGCGCGAGGCCATCGTCTCGTTCACCAACGCCTTCCACGGCATGTCGCTGGGCTCGCTCGCCGTCACCGGCAACGCCTTCAAGCGGGCCGGCGCCGGCATCCCGCTGGTGCACGGCACGCCCATGCCGTTCGACAACTACTTCGACGGCCAGGTCCCCGACTTCCTGTGGTTCGAGCGGCTCCTGGAGGACCAGGGCTCCGGGCTCAACAAGCCGGCCGCGGTGATCGTGGAGACCGTGCAGGGCGAGGGCGGCATCAACGTCGCCCGCGCGGAGTGGCTGCGCGCGCTCGCCGGGCTGTGCGAGCGCCAGGACATGCTGCTGATCGTGGACGACATCCAGATGGGGTGCGGCCGTACCGGTGCCTTCTTCTCCTTCGAGGAGGCGGGCATCACCCCGGACATCGTCACCGTGTCCAAGTCCATCAGCGGCTACGGACTGCCCATGTCGCTCTGCCTGTTCAAGCCCGAGCTGGACATCTGGGAGCCGGGCGAGCACAACGGCACCTTCCGCGGCAACAACCCCGCCTTCGTCACCGCCACCGCCGCCCTGGAGACCTACTGGGCCGACGGCTCGGCGATGGAGAAGCAGACCCGGACCCGCGGTGAGCAGGTCGAGCAGGCGCTGATCTCCATCACCGAGGAGAACCTCGCCGATGTGAAGGAGTACCGGGGCCGCGGCCTGGTGTGGGGTCTGGAGTTCCACGAGAAGGCCCGTGCCGAGCGTGTCGCGCGGCGCGCCTTCGAACTCGGGCTGCTCATCGAGACGTCCGGCCCCGAGAGCGAGGTCGTCAAGCTGCTGCCCGCCCTCACCATCACCCCCGAGGAGCTGGACGAGGGCCTGAGCGTCCTCGCCCGGTCCGTCCGAGAAACCATCTGATCAGGAGGCGTCCAGAACCGTGATCGTCCGTTCGTTCAAGGACATCGAAGGCACCGACCGGCATGTGAAGGCCGCGTCCGGCACATGGGAGAGCAAACGCATCGTCCTCGCCAAGGAGCGGGTCGGCTTCTCGCTGCACGAGACGATCCTCTACGCGGGGACGGAGACGTCGATGTGGTACGCGAACCACATCGAGGCGGTCGTCTGCGTCGAGGGCGAGGCCGAACTGACCGATCACGAGTCCGGGCTGACCCACTCGATCACGCCCGGGACCATGTACCTCCTGGACGGCCACGAGAGGCACACGCTGCGGGTCAAGCAGGACTTCCGCTGCATCTGCGTCTTCAACCCGCCGGTGACCGGCCGGGAGGACCACGACGAGAACGGCGTGTATCCGCTGCTCACCGAGGACGAGGAGGTGTGACGCATCATGACGATGACTGAGATGACCGAGATGACCGATCTGTACCCGAGCCGGGGCGCCACCGAGGTGACGACCCCCCGCCGCGACCCGGTCGTCTGGTCCCCGCCCGGCACGCCGGGCCCGATCTCGGACCCGGACCTCCAGGCGTACGAGCGCGACGGCTTCCTCGCCGTCGACCAGCTCATCACCGACGACGAGGTCGCCGTCTACCGGCGGGAGCTGGAGCGGCTGGTCACCGACCCGGAGATCCGCGCCGACGAACGCTCGATCATCGAGCCGCAGTCCAAGGAGATCCGGTCGGTCTTCGAGGTGCACAGGATCAGCGAGGTGTTCGCCCGGCTGGTGCGCGACGAGCGGGTCGTCGGGCGGGCCCGGCAGCTGCTCGGCTCGGACGTGTACGTCCACCAGTCCCGGATCAACGTCAAGCCCGGGTTCGGCGCCAGCGGCTTCTACTGGCACTCGGACTTCGAGACCTGGCACGCCGAGGACGGCCTGCCGAACATGCGTACCGTGTCCGTCTCGGTCGCGCTGACCGAGAACTACGACACCAACGGCGGACTCATGATCATGCCGGGGTCGCACAAGACGTTCCTCGGCTGCGCGGGGGCCACGCCGAAGGACAACTACAAGAAGTCCCTGCAGATGCAGGACGCGGGCACGCCCTCGGACGAGGCGCTGACCTCGCTGGCCGCCCAGCACGGCATCCGGCTGTTCACCGGCCGGGCCGGTTCGGCGACCTGGTTCGACTGCAACTGCATGCACGGTTCGGGTGACAACATCACGCCGTTCCCGCGCAGCAACGTCTTCATCGTGTTCAACAGCGTGGAGAACAAGGCGGTCGAGCCGTTCGCGGCTCCGGTACGGCGGCCGGAGTTCATCGGCGCCCGGGACTTCACGCCGGTGAAGTAGCCCCGCCCCGCATCAGAGTTACGCCGTCGACGCGGCCGTCTCCCGTACGTTCCGGAGCCGGCCGCGTCGCCCGTGACACCCGTCAGGACGAGAGAGCCGTCAGCAGGCGGTCCACGTCGGTGGGGGTGTTGTAGAGGTGGAAGGCGGCGCGCAGGTTGCCCGCGCGGTTGGAGACCTCGATGCCCGCCTCGCTCAACTCCGTCTGGCGGTGGCCGAGTCGCGGGACCGAGACGATCGCCGAGCCCGGGGACGGGAGCGGGGTGTGGCCGAGGTCGGCGAGGCCGGAGCGGAAGCGGTCGGCGAGTGCGACGTCGTGGGTGTGCACGGCGTCGACGCCCAGCTCCTCGATGAGGGAGAGGGACGCGGCCAGGCCGGCGTAGGTCAGGAGCGAGGGGCTGACGTCGAACCGGCGTGCGGAGTGGGCGAGTTCCTGGACCGGGCCGTAGCAGCTCTCCCAGGGCAGCTCGCCCGCGACCCAGCCCGCGAGCAGCGGGGTCAGACCGCCGAAGTCCTCGGGGGTGACGAAGAAGGCGTTCCCGTGCGGGCCCATCAGCCACTTGAAGCCGACAGCGGCGAGGAAGTCGTACGAGCCGGCCTCCATGGGCAGCCAGCCCGCCGACTGGGAGGCGTCGACGTAGGTCCGGGCGCCGTGCGCACCGGCCGCCTCGCGCACCGCGGTCAGATCGGCGAGGCGCCCGTCGGCGGACTGGACGGCGCTGACCGCGACCAGCGCGGTGCCCGGCCGGACCGACTCGGCGATCCGCTCCAGCGGCACGGCCCGCACCTTGAGGTCGCCGCGCATGTGGAAGGGGTTCACCAGGGAGGCGAAGTCGGCCTCGGCGGTGAGGACTTCGGCTCCCGCGGGCAGCGAGGCCGCGACCAGCCCGCCGTACTCGGCGACCGAGGCCCCCATCGCGACCCGCTCCACCGGCACCCCGGCCAGCCGGGCGAACGCGGCCCGGACACGCTCCGCGTCCTCGTAGAGGGAGCCGATCGGCCGCCCTTCGGCCCGCATCCGCAGGGCCTCCTGTACGGCGGTGACGGTGCGGGCCGGCAGGAGGCCGTTGCTGGCGGTGTTGAGGAAGGTGTGCTCCGGGGCGAACTCGGCACGGACGAGGCTCTCGAAGGTCTCCATGGGACCACTCTGCGGCCCCTGGAACTCCCCGTCCATTGCGAATATGTACGTGGTTTCGCTAAGCGGTCCTTATAGGTCCGCGCCGACCTGCGCTTTCAGCTCTGCGGCACCGCGCAGCCGTCGGGACCGCATGCCTCGGCCTCGCCCTGGTCGATCAGGGTCAGCGGGGAGCGCTCGCCCCACGCCTGGGTGAGGGCCTGGGCGAAGACCTCGGCGGGCTGGGCGCCGGAGATGCCGTATGTGCGGTCGATGACGAAGAAGGGGACACCCGTCGCGCCGAGCCGGGCGGCCTCGCGCTCGTCGGCGCGGACGTCGTCGGCGTGGGCGGCGGGGTCGGCGAGCACCGTGCGGGCGCCGTCCGCGTCGAGACCGGCGGCGACGGCGAGCCGCACGAGCCGCTCGTCGTCGCCGAAGACGGAGTCCTCCTCGGCGAAGTTCGCCTCGTACAGGGCCTGGAGCAGCTCGTCCTGACGGCCGTGTTCCCTGGCGAAGTGCAGCAGGCGGTGCATGTCGAAGGTGCTGCCGTGGTCGCGGCCACGGGTGCGGTAGGCGAGGCCCTCGGCGGCGGCCTGGGTGCCGAGGTTGTCCTCCGCGGCCTGGGCCTGCGCCTCGCTGATGCCGTACTTCTTCGCGAGCATCGGGACCACCGGGCCGGTGTCGTCCTTGGCTCGGTCCGGGTCCAGCTCGAAGGAGCGGTGGACGACCTCGACCCGGTCGTGGTGCGGGAAGGCCGCGAGCGCCTTCTCGAAGCGGGCCTTGCCCACGTAGCACCAGGGGCAGGCGATGTCGCTCCAGATCTCGACGCGCATGGTTCTCGGCTCTCTCCGGGTCGGGCGGGCGCGGAGACGCCCTCCGCGAAGATATGTGAACGTTCAAGCGGCCGGGTTCATTCCCTGGGCCGTCCCGAGGCGGCTGAACTGGGCCCGGTAGGCGCTCGGGGTCAGTCCGGTGCGGCGGACCAGGTGGGCGCGGAGCGAGTCGGCGGTGCCCAGGCCGCAGGCGCGGGCCACCTGGTCCATCGCCAGCGTGGTGGTCTCCAGCAGTTCCCGGGCCCGCTCGACGCGCTGGTGGAGCAGCCACTGCAGCGGGCTCACCCCGCTCTCGGCGTGGAACCGGCGGCTGAGGGTGCGCACGCTCACCCCCGCGTGCCGGGCCAGGTCGGTGAGGGTGAGCGGCTTGTCGAGGTTGCGCATGGCCCAGGCCCGGGTGTCGGCGCAGGCGGTGCCGCGCTCGGGCGGCAGCGGGGTCTGGGTGAACTGGGTCTGCCCGCCGGGCCGGACCGGCGCGACCAGGGCGAGGCGGGCCACCTCGTTGGCGACGGCGGCGCCGTAGTCGGTGCGGATGATGTGCAGGCACATGTCGATGCCGGCCGCGTAGCCGGACGCGGTGAGGATCTGGCCGTCCTGGACGTACAGGACGTCGCCCTGCACATCGAGCGCCGGGTAGCGCTCGCGCAGTTCCCGGGTCAGCTGCCAGTAGGTGGTGGCGCTGCGGCCGTCGAGCAGTCCGGCCTCGGCGAGCACGAAGGCGCCGCTGCAGATGGAGGCGACGCGCTTGCCGGCGGCCGCGGCCCGGCGGACGGCGGCGACGGTGCGCGGCTCGGGCGCGAACCGCTCTCCGGTGCCGGCGACGAGCACGGTGTCGGCGTCGTCGAGGACCTCCAGGCCCCGGCCGACGTGCAGGTCCAGGCCGCCGGTCGTGACGATCGTCCCCGGTTCCGGGGTGCAGACGGTCACCTCGTACCCGGGCGCGCCGTCGACGAGGGTCCGCTCGAAGAACAGCTCGGGGATGGCGAGGTTGAACATCGACACCCGGAAGGGAGCGATGACGGCGACACGGTGCATGGCCAGAACCTCCGGACGTATGGCATTCGGGCCACTACTGTACGGCGCCCAAGATCCGCAGGATGGGGGCATGTCAACGAAGCAGACCGCCGCACCGACGGGCACCGGCACCCCGTCGCACCCCCAGCGGCCCTCTCCCGCGCTCACCCTCACCGCGGCGCTCCTCGGCTTCGGGCTGATCTGCCTCGACGCCTCCGTGGTGAACGTGGCCCTGCCCGCGATCGGCGACTCCTTCGGCAGTGGCATGTCGGGACTCCAGTGGGTGGTGGACGCCTACACGCTGCCCTTCGCGGCGCTGATGCTCTCCACCGGCGCCTTCTCCGACCGGGTGGGCGCGAGCCGGGCGTACGCGCTCGGCACCGCGGTGTTCACCCTGGCCTCGATCGCCTGCGGCCTGGCCCCGAACCTCCCGGTGCTGCTCGGCGCGCGGGTGGCGCAGGGCGTGGCGGCGGCGGTCGTGCTCCCGGCCTCGCTGGCGCTGGTGCGGCAGGCGTACCCCGACACGGCGGGGCGGGCCCGGGCGGTGGCCGCGTGGGCGGCGGGCGGTTCGGTGGCGGTGGCGCTCGGTCCGGTGGCGGGCGGGGCGCTGACGACGGCCCTCGACTGGCGGTGGATCTTCTTCGTGAACCTGCCGGTGGGCCTGCTGATCGTGGTCCTGCTCCGCCGGGCCCCCCGCTCCGCCCGCCGTCCGGCGCCGCTGGACGTCCCGGGCCAGGTGACGGCGGTGCTGGCGCTGACCTCGCTGGCGTTCGCGGTGATCGAGGGCGGGACGGTGGGCTGGGCCGCGCTGGGGGTGGCCGTGGTGTCGGCGGCGGCGTTCCTGCGCATCGAGGCGCGCCATCCGCATCCGCTCGTGCCGCTCGCCCTGTTCCGCAACCGGACGGTGACCTCGGCGGTCGCGACGGGAGCGGCGATCAGCGTCGCCTTCTACAGCATGGTCTTCGTCTTCTCGCTCTTCTTCCAGCAGGTCCAAGGGCTGAGCGCGCTCCACACGGGCCTGCTGTTCCTGCCGATGACCGGCCTGATCGCGGTGACGAACGTGATCGCGGGCAAGCTCGCGAGCCGCCACGGCACCCGCCTGCCCATGCTGCTGGGCCAGGGCCTGGCCGTCGCGGGACTGCTCCTCCTGCTGTACGTCGACGCCGGCACGCCGCCGGGCCTGCTGGCGGTGCTGCTGGTCCCCATGGCGCTGGGCTGCGCGCTCACGGTGCCGTCGCTGACCGCGGCGATGATGGACGCCGTGCCGGCGGAGCGGGCGGGTCTGACGGCCGGTGTCCTGAACGCGGCGCGTCAGGTGTCCGGAGCCCTCGGGATCGCGGTCTTCGGGGCGCTGCTCTCCGACGGTTTCGTGACCGGGATGCGGGTGTCGGTCGGCATCAGCGCGGCGCTGCTGGCGGTGACCTTCGTGGTCAGCTTCCGTCTCGCAGATCGCGCGGCCAGGTAGACCGGAAGGCGATGTGGTCGTACGTCACGACGCAGCCCTCGCCGAGCGGCGACTGGGTCATGAAGCCGACGAGGGCCGCGTCGGTCTCCTGCTCGTCGGCGAGCGTGAACAGCCGGACGAAGGTCCACCGTTCGCCGTCGCGGGAGGCGTGGAAGGCGAAGGCACGTCCGGTGCGGCTGACCCGCAGCCACACCGAACTTCCCTCCACGGTGAAGGAGTTGGCGTCGTCGGAGTGTCCCCGGGTGACCACCGTGCAGACGGTGGGCACGTCCGGGGAGTTCTCCAGGCAGAGCTTCGCCCAGGCCCGCTCGCCGACGTGGACGTACAGCACCCCGGCGTCGAAGGCACCGGCGAACCCGACGGTCACCCGGGCGATGAGCTGGAACTCCCCCTCGGGCGCCCCGAGCAGGCGGGGCGCGTCGGTGGCCGGGTCCAGTGCGTCACCGGTGGGCGGCACGAACCGGTCCTGCCGGGCGCCGGCCCAGCCGGTGAGGATCCCGTCCTCGTAGGACCAGTGGCCGTCGGGGCCGTAGGTGCGCAGCGGGAAGGGCAGTTCGGGGAGTTTCAGTTCCATCGTCCTAGCGTTCCAGACGGCCGTTGAACCTACGCGGCAGTCCCAGCGGATTGTCGTCCCTCAGTTCCGGCGGCAGCAGGGCCTCGGGCGCGCCCTGGTAGGCGACCGGGCGCAGCCACCGCTCGATGGCCGTGCCGCCCACGGAGGTCGACGTGGAGGTCGTGGCCGGGTAGGGGCCGCCGTGATGCTGGGCGGGGGCCACGGCGACGCCCGTCGGCCAGCCGTTGACCAGCACGCGCCCCGCCAACGGCGTGAGTTCCGCGAGCAGTTCGGGGCCGCGGCCCTGACCGGCGGCCTCCTCCGAGGACAGATGGACGGTCGCGGTCAGGTTGCCGGGCAGCCGCGACAGCACCGCCTTGGCCTCGGACTCGTCCGTGTAGCGCACGACGACCGTGACGGGCCCGAAGCACTCCTCCAGCAGCAGGTCGTGCTCGCCTTCCCGGGCGAGCTTGGCCGCCGGGACGGTCAGGAAGCCCGGGCTCACCGTGTGCTCGCCGCCCGCTCCCGGGGTCACCGGGGAGGTCACCTCGGGCAGTTCGGCGCGCTCGGCGACCCCGGCGACGAAGTTGTCCCGCATCCGGTGGTCGAGCAGGACCCCGGCGTCGACGCCGCTCACGGCGTCCGTGAGGGACTTGACCAGCTGGTCCCCCGCGTCACCGGCCGGCGCGAGCACCAGCCCCGGCTTCACGCAGAACTGGCCGACGCCCATGGTCATCGAGCCCGCGAGCCCGGTGCCGATGGCGTCGGGCCGCTCGGCCGCGGCGGCCTCCGTGATGAGCACGGGGTTCAGCGAGCCCAGCTCGCCGTGGAACGGGATCGGCACCGGCCGCGCCGCCGCCGCGTCGAAGAGGGCCCGCCCGCCGCGTACCGAACCGGTGAACCCGGCCGCGGAGACCAGCGGGTGCTTGATCAGCTCGACGCCCGCCTCGAAGCCGTGGACCAGGCCGAGGACTCCCTCGGGGATGCCGTGCTCGGCGGCGGCGTCCCGCAGGACCTGGGCGACCAGCTCGGACAGCGCCGGGTGGTCGGGGTGGGCCTTGACGACCACCGGGCAGCCGGCGGCGAGCGCGCTCGCCGTGTCGCCGCCCGCGACCGAGAAGGCGAAGGGGAAGTTGGAGGCGGAGTAGACGGCGACGACCCCGAGCGGCACCTTGTAGCGGCGCAGGTCCGGGACCGGCGGGGTCGCGGTGTCGTCGGGGTGGTCGATGACGATGTCCAGGAAGGCGCCCTCGTCCACGATGTCCGCGAAGGCGCGCAGCTGGTAGCAGGTGCGGGCGAGTTCGCCGGTCAGCCGGACCGGGCCGAGCGCGGTCTCGGCGTCGGCGGCCTCGACGAGCCGGTCCTTGGCGTCCTGGAGCCGGTCCGCGGCGGTGCGCAGGAAGGCCGCGCGGACCGTCCGGTCGGCGAGGGCGCCCCGCGCCTCCTGCGCGGCGCGGACGGCCGCGTCCACCTCCTGGGCTGTGGCCTCCACCGCAACCTGCTCGCGCTGCTTCCCGGTTCGGGGGTCGACACTCCAGACTGGTGCTGCTGCCACCGCGGGTCCCTCCACATGTATTGCCGCAGTACGGGGGTCATCCACCTGGGTTGTTCGATATACTGAACGCTGTCCCGCATGGTGAATATGCTTGCGAGACTATTTCCCGCCGAACGAAGGGGTCAAGCGCGATGTCGGCAGGCGAGACGGGGGGCGGGGCGCAGGTCAAGTCCGCCGTGCGGACGGTTGAACTGCTCGAGTACTTCGCCGGACGCCCCGGCATGCACTCCCTCGCCGCGGTCCAGGAGGCCGTCGGCTACCCCAAGTCCAGCCTGTACATGCTGCTGCGGACCCTGGTGGAACTGGGCTGGGTGGAGACCGACGCGACGGGCACGCGGTACGGCATCGGGGTGCGGGCGCTGCTGGTCGGCACCTCGTACATCGACGGCGACGAGGTGGTCGCGGCGGCGCGTCCGACGCTGGACCGGCTGTCGGACGACACCACCGAGACCATCCACCTGGCGCGCCTGGACGGCACGAACGTGGTCTACCTGGCCACCCGCCAGTCCCAGCACTACCTGCGCCCCTTCACCCGCGTGGGCCGCCGGCTGCCCGCCCACTCGACCTCCCTCGGCAAGGCGCTGCTCAGCACCTTCACCGACGAGCAGGTCCGCAAGATGCTCCCCGAGACGCTTCCGGCGCTGACCGAGAACACGATCACGGACCGCGAGCGGCTCATCGAGGAGCTGCACCAGGTCCGCGAGCAGGGCTTCGCCGTGGACCGCGAGGAGAACACCCTGGGCCTGCGCTGCTTCGGCGTGGCGATCCCCTACCGCACCCCGGCCCGCGACGCGATCAGCTGCTCGGTCCCGGTGGCCCGGCTGACCCCGGCCCACGAACAGCTGGTCAAGGACGCCCTGTTCGACGCCCGCGACCGGCTGACCCTGGCCACCCGCCGACTCTAGGCCGACTTCCTTCTCCCCCGTCAGGCGGAGCGGGATCGTCGTCGGGCAGGACGTGCCGGCGGCGGGTTCCGCGAGAGCGTGTACGCATGACGCAGTCACTCCTCGCCCGGCCCGCCGGCGCCCTCGATCCCTCCGGGCGGCGTGCGCTGCTGCGCGCCGTCGCGATCGTGTCCTGTCTGCCGTACCTCGGGCTGAAGGCCGCGTGGCTCGCCGGGAGCGAGGCGGGGATCCCCGAGGGCAGCTCCCTGCTGGAGCACCGGGCCGCGGTGGCCGTCGCCAACGGCGTCACGCTGCTGATGGACGCCTGTGTCATCGTGCTCGCGCTGGTGCTGACCCGGCCCTGGGGGCTGCGGGTACCGGCCTGGCTGCTGGCGGTGCCCGTATGGGTAGCCACCGGGCTGCTCGCGCCGATCATGACCGGGTTCCCGCTCCAGCTCCTGGTGAAGCTGGGCGGCGGCACCGTGAACACCGCGGCGGACACCGGAGGCGAACCCTTCCTCCACGACTGGGTGTTCGCGGTGGTGTACGGCGGATTCATCGTGCAGGGGCTGGCGCTCGGGACCCTGTTCGCGCTGTACGCCCGCGACCGCTGGGGCCACCTGTGGCGGGGCCGGGTGTGGGAGCTGCCCCGCGCCCGCGTCGGCACCGTCCAGCGCGTCGGCGCGGTGACGGCCGCCGCGGTCGCCCTGGTCCCGCTCACCCTGCACCTGCTGTGGGCCTGCGGGATCGGCGCCGGACCGGACAAGCCCCGCACCACCGACTTCCACGTCCTTCAGGCACTGGACGCCCTCTTCCTCCTCGCGGCCGTGGGCGGCGCCCTGCTGCTCGCCTTCCGGCGCGTCCCGGTGCTGCCCGTCCGCGTCCCGCTCGCCCTGGCCTGGGTCGGCTCCGCCGCCGCGGCCTGCTGGGGAGCGTGGCTCACCCTGGCCTCCCTGATCGACCCCGGGTCCGTGACCGGGCCGATGCACCTCGCCTACGCCGGCCGGATGCTCACCGGCGTCCTGGTGGCCGTCGTCGGGGCCCACTTCCTCGCGCGGCGGTCCGCCGTCCTCCCCCGGCGCCGCACGTGAGGGAGTCCGCCCGGTTCCTGCTCGGGCGGCGGACGCGCCGGCGGTGGATCCATCTGATCCTCGGCGGCGCGCTCGCCATGCCGTACGTCTTCGTCGGCCAGATCGTCGTCGGACCGGCCGTGCACGCCCGCTACGTCTTCGCCGATCTCCTCGCGCAGCTGCTGTCGTTCGCCGTCGCGCTGCCGCTGGCCGCGCTCACCGCGGCGCTGTTCCCGCTCACCCGTCCGCTGGAGGCGGGGGCGGTGCGCTCGCTGTGCGGGGTCGGCGCGGAGCGGCTCTCCTCCTCCCCCGCCCGGAGCCGGACCGCCAGGGGGCGCACGGCGGCCTGGTTCACGCTGCATCTGGGCCTCGGCGGGATCATCTCGGGGATGTCGCTGGCGCTGCCGCCGTTCGCGGCCACATTGATCGCCCTGCCGGTCGTCGCCGTGTTCCGCGACGACCTGCTCGGCCTGCCCGAGGCCCTGGACCGGGGCTGGGTGCTGGCGCTCATGCCGGTCGCGGGGGCGGCCTGCCTGGTGGCGCTCGCGGCGTGCGCGGCCGGTGCGGGCGGTCTGCTCGCCCGGTGGGCTCCGGCGCTGCTCGGGCCCACTCCCGAGGACCGGCTCGCGGCGGCCGAGGCGCGCGCCGCCGATCTCGCCGTACGCAACCGGCTCGCGCGCGAGCTGCACGATTCCGTGGGTCACGCCCTGAGCGCGGTCACCCTCCAGGCGAGCGCGGCCCGCCGACTGCTCGACCGCGACCCGGAGTTCGTCCGTGCGGCGCTCGCCGCGATCGAGGAGACCACCCGGCGCACGGTCGGTGAACTCGACGCCGTCCTCGGGATGTTGCGGGAGGGCGACGCGCCCGGCACGGCACCCGCGCCCACCCTCGCCGCCGATCTGGACGGACTGCTGCACCGCACGAGGGCGGCCGGGCTGCGGGTGACCGCGACGCTCGACGCCGACCCGGAGAGCCTGCCGCCCGTCCTGTCCCGCGAGGCCTACCGCATCGTGCAGGAGGGCCTGAGCAACGCCCTCAAGCACGCGGGCAGGCCGGTGCTGCTGCGGATCGCGGTGACCGGGGGACGCCTGGAGATCACCCTGGAGAATCCCGTCACAGCCACCTCCGCCTCCGCCTGCCGCCCCGGCGGCGGGCACGGTCTGCGCGGCATCGCCGACCGTGCCCGGCTGCTCGGCGGGACGGCGGAGGCGGGCGCCGCGCACGGGGTGTGGCGACTGCACGTAGGACTGCCCCTGAAGGGACCCGCATGACGATCCGTATCGTCCTCGCCGACGACGAGTTCATGGTCCGCACCGCCCTGCGCGCCATCCTCTCCGCCGAGCCCGACCTGGAGGTCGTCGGCGAGGCGGCGACCGGCGCCGAGGCGGTGTCCGTCGTCCGGGAGCTGACCCCGGACGTCGTGCTGATGGACGTCCGGATGCCGCAGACCGACGGCATCCGCGCCACCGAGCAGATCCTCACCACCCTCGCCGAGCCGCCGAGGATCGTCGTGGTCACCACCTTCGAGAACGACTCCTACGTCTACGACGCCCTGCGCGCCGGAGCCGCCGGGTTCCTGCTCAAGCGGTCCGACGCCGACACGCTGGTGCAGACGGTACGGCTGGTCGCGCGCAGCGACACCCTGCTGTTCCCGGCGGCCGTACGCACCCTCGCGGCCGAGCACGCGCGCGCGTACCCGGCGCCGCCGCCCTGGGTGGCGCGGCTCACCGGCCGGGAGAGCGAGGTGCTGCGGCTGATGGCGGGCGGGCTGACCAACGCGGAGATCGCCGAGCGCATGGCGGTCGGTCCGGCCACCGTGAAGTCGCATGTGGCGGCCGTGCTGGCGAAGACCGGCACCCGGGACCGCACCCAGGCGGTGATCGCGGCGTACGAGGCCGGTCTCATGAAGTCCCGGTTCTCATGAGCTCCCGGTTTTCATGCACTCCCGGTTTTCATGAACTCCCGATGAGAAATGTGCCGCCGGGGAACGATGTGCCCCCTTTCGCTCGTCCTGACGGGTGCAATGAACAAGACGATCAGGCGCGCATCGGTCTTCACCCTGCTCATGGTGCTGGCCCTGCTGGTCAGGGCCACCTGGGTGCAGTTCTACGAGGGCCAGGCACTCGCGGACGACAAGGACAACCGGCGGAACGCGATCGAGACGTACGCGGCACCGCTCGGGAACATCATCGTGGCCGGGGAGGCGATCACCGGCTCGGCGCGGACGAAGGGCAGCGACCTCGCGTACAAGCGCACGTACACCGACGGCGAGCTGTACGCCGCGGTGACGGGCTATGCCTCGCAGGCGTATGCGCCGACCCAGCTGGAGGGCATCTACCAGGACGTCCTCAACGGCACGGACAGCCGGCTGCGGACCGTGCTGGACACGGTCACCGACCAGCGGGCCGAGCCGGGCAACGTCGTCACCACGATCGACCCCGAGGTGCAGCGGGCGGCCTACGACGCGCTCGGCGACAAGAAGGGGGCCGCGGTCGCGATCGACCCGGCCACCGGCAGGATCCTGGCGGTCGCGTCGACCCCGTCCTACGACCCCGCGTCGCTGACGGACGCCAACACCGCCGGGGCGGCGTGGAAGAAGCTCACCAAGGACGCCGACAAGCCGCTGACCAACCGCGCGCTGCGGCAGCCGGTGGCGCCGGGTTCGACGTTCAAGCTGGTGGTGGCGGCGGCAGCGCTGGAGGACGGGCTGTACTCCTCGGTCGACGAGGAGACGGACAGCCCGGACCCGTACACGCTGCCCGGCACGGTCACCGTGCTGGAGAACGAGAACAAGTCGGCGCCCTGCGAGAACGCCTCGATCCGGGTGGCGCTCCAGTACTCCTGCAACAACGTCTTCGCGAAGATGGCCTACGACCTGGGCCAGGACAAGGTGCGGGCGACGGCCCAAAAGTTCGGCTTCAACGACGACGAGCAGGACGTGCCGGTGCGGGCGTACGCCAGCGTGTACCCCTCCGGCATGGACGAGGCGCAGACCGCGCTGACGGGGATCGGCCAGTTCGACGTCACGGCCACCCCGCTGCAGATGGCCATGGTGTCGGCGGCCCTCGCCAACGGCGGCAAGCTGGTCTCGCCGCACATGGTGGCGCAGGTGACCGACGGCGGCGGGGACGTCCTGCGGGACTACGACTCCGACGCGGACACCGAGCGGATCGTGAGCGCCTCGACGGCCGAGCAACTGCGGTCGGCGATGGAGACGGTGGTCTCCGAGGGCACGGGCACCAACGCGCGGATCTCCGGCGCGACGGTGGGCGGCAAGACGGGTACGGCCCAGCACGGCGAGAACAACAGCGAGACGCCGTACGCCTGGTTCACCTCGTACGCGACCGCCGGTGACCAGCAGGTCGCGGTGGCGGTGCTGGTGGAGCAGTCCGACGCCGCCCGCTCCGAGGTCAGTGGCAACGGGCTGGCGGCGCCGGTGGCGAGGGCCATGATGCAGGCCGCGCTCGAAGGCTGAGGCGGGCCCCGCTACTTGACGCCGAGGATCTGCTCGATGGGGTCGATGGCGAAGTAGACGAGGAACAGCGCCGAGGTGCCCCACAGCAGCCAGTGCACCTCCTTCGCCCGGCCCAGTACCGCCTTGATGACGACGTAGGCGACGAAGCCGGCCCCGATGCCGTTGGTGATGGAGTAGGTGAACGGCATCACGGCGATGGTCAGGAAGGCCGGGATCGCGATCTCGTACTTGTCCCAGTCGATGTGCTTGACCTGCGTCATCATCAGGAACCCGACCGCGACCAGGGCGGGTGCCGCGGCCTGGAGCGGGACGATGGTGAGCAGCGGGGTCAGGAAGAGGGCGAGGGCGAACAGGCCGCCGGTGACCAGGTTCGAGAAGCCCGTGCGCGAGCCCTCGCCGACGCCGGCCGCCGACTCGATGTAGGAGGTCGCGGAGGACGCGGACGCCGCGCCGCCCGCGACCGCCGCCGCGCCGTCGATGAGCAGGACCCGGCCGGGGCCGGGGACCTTGCCCTCCTCGTCCAGCAGGTTCGCCTCGGCGCTGATGCCGACGACCGTGCCCATGGTGTCGAAGAAGTCGGACAGCACCAGTGTGAAGACGAGCAGCACGACGGTGATGACGGTGGTCTCGCCGAACGCGCCGAACAGGCTGAACCGGCCGAGCAGCCCGAAGTCGGGGGTGTCGACCAGCTTCTCGGGCCACTCGGGCGTGGTCAGGCCCCAGCTCTTGACGTCGGCCAGGGAGTTGATGACGAGCGCGACGAGCGTCATGACCACGATGCTGATCAGGATCGCGCCCTTGACCTTGCGGGCGAGCAGTCCGATCGTCAGCAGCACGCCGAGGCAGAAGACCAGGATCGGCCAGCCGGTGAGGCTGCCGGTGCCCCCGAGCTGCACCGGGACCGTGGTGTTCGCCGCGTCCGGGATCCGGCTGACGAACCCGGCGTCGACGAAGCCGATGAAGGCGATGAACAGGCCGATGCCGACGCTGATCGCCTGCTTGAGCGGTTGCGGGATGGCGTGCATGACCGCCTCGCGCAACCCGGTGACCACCAGGACGCAGATCAGCAGGCCCTCCAGGACGACCAGGCCCATCGCGTCGTCCCAGCTCATCAACGGGGCGATCTGGAAGGCGACGACGGCGTTCAGGCCGAGGCCCGCGGCGAGCGCGAGGGGGAGATTGCCGCCGACGCCCATGATGATCGTCATGACGGCGGCCACCAGGGCGGTGGCGGTGGTGAGCTGGACCGGGTCGAGGGTCTCGCCGAACTTGTCCTTCGCGCTGCCCAGGATGATCGGATTCAGGACAAGGATGTAGGCCATCGTGAAGAACGTGGCGAATCCGCCACGTATCTCCCGGCTGAGCGTGGACCCTCGTTCGGAGATCTTGAAGAAGCGGTCCACGCTGCTCACGGGGGGAGGCGGGCCCTCCGGCCGGTCGACGGCCTGCTGGGTCTCGGACATGACTGCGGCTCCTCGGTGCCTGAATGATCGGTGTGCGGACGCTGGCTGGATTGTTCCCGTGTTGAACCCGGTACAGGTTTTCCCCGTGTTACGGAATCGGCCTGCTCATGTGCGGCATGCCATACAGTGTTCGAAGTCCCGTACGAATACCGAGACACCGTCAGGAGAGGTCGCCGTGGGCACAGTCGTCGACGACGCCGCCTCCGTGGAGTTCCATGCCTTCTTCGAACGCCACTACGCCGAACTGTCGCGCCTGGCCCATCTGTTGACGGGCGAGGCGGACGCCGCCGACGATCTCGCGGCGGACGCCCTGCTGGCGCTGTGGCACCGCTGGGACCGGGTCCGCGCCGCCGACCACCCCGTCGCCTACGCCCGGGGCGTGGTCGCCAACCTGGCCCGGACCCGGATCCGCAGCGCGGTGCGCGAGCGGCGCCGGGTCGCCCTGTTCTGGTCGCAGCGCGAGGAGCGGGCCGAGAATCCCGACGTGGCCGGCGTGGTCGATGTGCAGGAGGCGCTGCGCAGACTGCCGTTCCGCAAACGCGCCTGCGTGGTGCTGCGGCACGCCTTCGACCTCTCGGAGAAGGACACCGCCCTGGCCCTCGGTGTCTCGGTGGGTACGGTGAAGAGCCAGACCTCGAAGGGGATGGCGGAACTCCAGCGGCTGCTGGGCCCCCAGGCGGCACCGCTCAGGATGCACGCGGCGATGGCGCGGACCGGTGACACCGCGGGAAGGGACCGATGACGATGCGGCGGGACGTGCACGACGAGCTGCGCGCCCGGCTGCACGAGGCGGCCGAGGCGCACGAGCCGGACCGGGAGCGCATCCTCGCCCGGATCGAACGCGGCATGGCCGAGGAGGCCCGTCCCGAACACCGGGCGCCCCGTCCGCCGGTGTTCGGCTGGGTGCGGGTGGCCGGTGCCACGGCCGCGGTCGCGGGTGTGCTGGCCGTCGGCGGCTACGCGGTGGCGTCGGCCGTGAAGGAGGACACCGCACAGCAGACGGTGGCCACTTCGCCCACGCCCACGCCGTCACCGGACGCGACGAGCCGCGCCCCCCTCCCCCCGGCTCCGCCCGCGGATCCGACGGAGGAGGACGGGCCGCTCTGGTCGGACGGCTCGGTCGACCCGCACAGCAACGAGTTCTGGGCACAGAGCAATGTGACCCTGAAGACCGGCCGCCAACTGACCGCGCTGACCGTGGAGTTGACGGTCGCGCAGACCAGCGGGGTCACCTCCACCGGCGCCTGGCGGTCGCTGCCCGAGGACGACTTCGCGCTGACGGTGGCCGAGCGGGACGGCTTCCTCGTCTACACCTGGCGGCTCAAGGACGGCCGTACCGTCCCGCCGGGCGAGTGGGTGTTCGCGGGGCAGTACGACCATGAGCGCGGCGGCCGGGACGCGAAGGACGACGGCTACTCGGCGACGGCCCGCGCGGGAGACCAGGAGTTCGCCGTGGCGGGCGACTTCGCGCCGCGCTCATAAATATTTCCGGAAGCGCGGCAACCCTTTCCCGGCCGGTGGCGACCAGGTAGCGCAAGGCACCTCTCCCCACGCAAGGAATGGGCATGACTGCACCAGCTGAACAGCGCGTCCGCCACCGCCGCAAGGTCACCAAGCGGCGGGCGGTGATCGCCGGAGCCTCCGCCCTCGGCATCACCGGCGCGGCGATCGTCACCACGACGATGCTGTCCACCGCGGGCGCCGCGTCCACTTGGCCGACGGCCAAGGGCAGCCAGGCCGTGACCGGCACCATCAAGGTCTCGGGCACCTACGACGGCGGCTACAAGAAGTTCTACGGCAGCGGCGCGCTCGGCGGCGACAGCCAGGACGAGGGCCAGGACCCGGTGTTCCAGCTCGCCGACGGCGCGGTCCTGAAGAACGTGATCATCGGGACCCCGGCCGCGGACGGCGTGCACTGCCTGGGCTCCTGCACGCTGCAGAACGTGTGGTGGCTGGACGTCGGCGAGGACGCGGCGACCTTCAAGGGCAAGTCCGCCTCCGCCGTGTACACGGTGTACGGCGGAGGCGCGAAGAACGCCTCGGACAAGGTCCTCCAGTTCAACGGCGCCGGCAAGCTGGTCGTGAGCAAGTTCCAGGTGGCGAACTCCGGCAAGCTGGTGCGCAGTTGCGGCAACTGCTCCACGCAGTACAAGCGCACGGTCATCATCAACGACGTGGATGTCACCGCGCCGATGAACTCCATCGTGGGCATCAACACCAACTACGGGGACACGGCGGCGCTGCGCAAGGTCCGCATCCACGGCGACAGCTCCAAGAAGATCAAGACGTGTGTCCGCTTCAAGGGCAACAACACCGGTGCCGAGCCGACCCAGCTCGGCGTGGGCCCGGACGCAACGTCGTGCCGCTTCACGGCGTCTGACATCACGTACAAGTAAACCCCGAGACCTGCTGACCTGAGCCCCCCTCGGTCAGCAGCGGAACGCCCCCGCCGGTGACGACCGGCGGGGGCGTTCCTTGTGCCGGCGGGTCAGTCCGTGCGCCACGGCCGCCAGTCCCCGAGGTAGGCCGCCCGGGTCGCCGAAGCGGCCTGTTCGGGGGAGAGCTGGGGGCGGTTGGCGGGCACGGTGATCTCCGCCCCCGGACCGGTGTTGCGGTACTCGGCGAACCGCTGGTCCTGCCACGGGTAGGCGTCCGACATGTTCGCGTAGGGCGCCGCCGCGTCGATGCCGGGGCCGAGCCAGGTCTCCCGGACGGTCAGCATGGGACGGGCGGTACGGTCGGAGCTGGGCACCCAGGGGCGGGCCAGCTTGTAGAAGGCGTCCGGGGCCTCGCTGGTGATCCGGCCCCGGGTGACCAGGTAGCCGCGCGGGTTGGCACCCGCCGTGGAGGGCGCGAAGACGAAGCCGTACGGTGCGGAGGCCAGATCGGTGCGGGTCAGCGTGCGGAAGTGGCAGTGCTCGAAGACGGCCGTCGCCCGGCCGAAGACGAAGTCGACGTCGCCCTCGGCGTAGCAGTGCGCGAAGTACTGCCGGGCGAAGACGGTCAGCGCGTTGGTGTCGGCGTACAGGGTGTCCTGGTGGCCGAGGAAACGGCAGTGGTGGAAGGCGGAGCGGTCGCCGGTCACCTTGATGGCGACGGCCTGGGTGCCGCTGATCCCGGGGTGGTCGGCGCGCAGCCAGTCGTTGGCGAAGGTGATCCGGCGGGCGGTGAATCCGTCGGCGCGCACGGTGGTGGTGGCCGATCCCGTGGTGCCGTAGGTGCCGGAGCCGTCGGGCCTCGGGGTGCCGGCGGCGTTGTCGTAGACGATGACGACGTCCCGGGGGTCGTCGCCCGCGCCGAGCCAGGTCATCTCGGTGCGGGTGGGGTCGACGCTCACGGTCTCCCGGTAGGTGCCGGGCGCGAGGACGAGGGTCCAGCCGCTGCCGGTGGCGGCGTGCACGGCGGCCTGGACGGTGGCGAAGTCACCGCGGCCGCGCGGGTCGACGTAGAGCGTGCTCGGGGTGAGGCGGGCGGCCGGTGAGCCGTACCGGCCGAACGGGCGGCCTGGGGCGGTGGCCCGCGCGGGGGCCGCGGTGAGCCCGAGGGCGGCGCTCGCTCCGGCGCTCGCCAGGAGGAATCCCCTGCGGGAGAAGGGCGGTTGGGGTTGGGGCGAGGGCATGCGGGTGCTCCTTCACAGGCGGACGGGGGCCGGGGCCGGGCTCCGGCCCCCGCGGCGGGTCAGCAGATGCGGCCGGCACCCGCGCGGTGGTCGACGATGCCCGGGACCGCCCGGGGGTGGTCGACCCGGGTCCGCAGCGTGGGCGTCCATCCCGCCCCGGACTGGAGGGTCTCGCCGGGGATCTCCGCGTTGTGGACGGCGATCAGGTCGGTGAGCTTGCCGTTGACGTAGTTGTGCGCGGCGGTGAGCGGGGCCTCGCTCCACTTCTTCAGCACCTTGCCGGTGCTCACCCCGGGCGCCAGCGAGAAGGCGTTGTGGGTGGCGTACAGCTGGGAGGAGGCGCCGATGCCGAAGACGTAGCCGAACTTCTGGCCGGCGGTCACCACGAAGTGGTTGTTGTACGCGTCGACCTGCCCGAACCGGACGCGCGGCGCCCGCTCCACGATGCCCTCGAAGCGGTTGTGGTGGAGGGTGACCTTGAGCTTGCCGGAGTCGGTCGGGCCCGCGCTGTCGCTGTTGCCGATCAGCATGGTCTTGTCGTGGTCCTCGAACGAGTTCCAGGACACCGTCACGTGGTTGGCGCCGCGCACCACGTCCACCAGGCCGTCGTGCTGCTGGTAGACCTTGCCGAAGTACTCCGGCAGGGAACTGTCGGGATAGCGGCCGTCGGTGAGCGTGTTGTGGTCGATCCACACATGGGTGGAGCCGTAGACGACGACACCGTCGTACTCGGAGTTCCAGGCGCCGGTCTTGTTGTCGTCCGTGGGGTCCCACTGCGGGAAGCAGTCGAGCGGGGCCTCGATGGTGAGGTTCCGGACGATCACATTGTCGACGCCCCGGATCTGCAGGCTGCCGCCCCGGATCCCGGAGTTGCGGCCGACGCCCACGATCGTGGTGTCGGACGGCACGCTCGCCTTGATCATCCTGTCCTGGTTGGCGGCGGAGGCGGCCCGCAGGTCCTCCTGCTCGCCGCTGACCGGGGTGTCGTGGCCCCACACCGCGGGGTCGTAGTCGGCGAGGTACTCCTGGAAGTCGTACCCCTCGGCGGCGAGGGCGTCGCAGCCCTCCGAGACGGCGTCGAGCATGCCCTTGACCTTGATGATCCGGGGCGCGGTACCGCCGTCCGCGAGGGCGGCCTTGAACTCCGCCCAGGTGCTCACGGTGTAGACGTGCGCGGCGTCGGCGGCCGACCCGCCGGTGGTCCCCGCGCCCTCGGACGCCCAGCCGTCCCCGGCGGGGAGCACCTCCCGCGCGAGGTCACGGGCTGGCCCCGCCTGAGCGGTCCCGGCGCCGGTGACCCCGAGGACGAGCGAGGCACAGCCGGCCAGCACGGCGGCTCTCTTCATGGCATGCCCATGCCACTTGTATGCGTTCATGATGCGGCTCTCTTCTCTGAGCGTGGAGGTACGGAGCGTGGAGGTACGGTGCGTGGGGGGTACGGAGCGTGGAGGTACGGTCAGGCAGCGGCGTCCGGCCAGGTGATCCAGGTCTGCGGGATCACCTCGTCCAGCCGCCGCAGGTCCTGCGGACGCAACACCCGCGTCCGCAGCGACTCCCGCGCCACGAGCCGCGCCACCTCGATGGCCCCGGGCGGGTTGAAGTGGGTGTTGTCCTGCTCGGTGGCGGTCCAGTTGAAGTACTTCTTGGTCTCCTCGGCCCCCAGCGACTGCCACAACTCCAGCGACCGCGCCTGGATGTCGAGCAGGGGAACCCGCTCCTCCTCGGCGAGCGCGCGCATGGCGGCCGGGTACTCGCCGTGGCTGGGCCGGGCGTTGCCCTGAGCGTCGAACCGCCGCCGCTCCACCGCGGTGGCGAGCACGGGCCGGGCACCCCGGGAACGGGCCCCCTCGATGTACAGCCGCAGATAGTCCTGGTACGTCGTCCAGGGCTCGGTGTAGCGCGCCGGGTCCGTGGCCTTCTCGTCGTTGTGCGCGAACTGGATCACGAGCAGGTCCCCGGGCCGGATCGCCCCGAGAATGACATCGAGTCGGCCTTCGTCGACGAAACTCTTCGAACTGCGCCCGTTCACCGCGTGATTGGCGACGACGAGCCCCTTGTGAAGAAAGAAGGGAAGAGCCATTCCCCACCCGGTCTCGGGCGCGGCGTCCGCGTATTTCTGGGCGGCGGTGGAATCCCCGGCGACGAAGAGCGTACGGCCCGGCCGCTCCCCGGCGTGCGCGGTACCGAAGGTGAGAGGAACGGCGGCGACGACAGCACCGGCGACCTGTCTACGGGAAAGTGACACACCATCTCCTTACAGCCAAGGGAAGTGGGACTCCCCAGGGGCGCGGGGAACTGCGCGACCAGCCACAACCGACCGGCAGCCCCCCACGCACAACGGCCCCCGGGTCCTCAGGACTTCTGCTCGTTCCACTCGGCCTGAGCCTCATTCAGCTGCTCGGCGAGCGTGTCCAGGAAATCCTTCGCGCTCATCTTCCCGAGCAGCACCTTCTGGAAGTTCGGCTCGTTCTCGGCCTTGGAAATGGTGTTCCAGTCCGGCAGGTAGTAAGGAAGCTGAACGATGGTCGTGGACCCGTCGTTCAACGAGGCGGCGGCCAGCTTCGTGGGCTCCGCCTCACTGATCCACGCGTCCTTCGCCGCCTCCGTGTTCGACGGAATCGCACCCGCCGACTCGTTCCACTTCGAGTTCGCCTCGTGCGACGCCGCGAACTCGATGAACTTCCAGGCCGCGTCCTTGTTCTTGGAGCTCTTGAACAGGCCCAGTCCGTCCACGGGGTTGGACACCTGGACCCGCTTGCCGGTGGAGCCGACCGGCTGCGGGATGCCGCGGAACTTGTCGACCCCGAGCGCCTTCACATGGTCCTGGTAGGAGCCCAGGTTGTGGTGGAGCATGCCGATGGTGCCGGAGTCCCACTGGGCGACCATCTTGGTGAAGTCGTTGTTGAGGTCGGCGGCCGGAGTGACCTTCTTGTAGAGGCCCGCGTACTTCTCCAGCGCCTCCACGTTCTTCGGGTCGTTGACGGTGGTCTTGTCGCCCTCCCAGAACGTGGTGATCCCGCTCTGTCCGTACATCACGTCCAGCGCCTGCGCGATCGACCCGGCGCCACCGCGGATGGTGTACCCGAACTCGTTCTTGCCCGAGTTCGTGAGCTTCTCGGCGGCCTCGTAGAACGTGTCCCAGCTCGTCGGCTCCTCCAGGCCCGCCTTCTTGAACAGGTCGGTCCGGTAGTACAGGACGCCGTTGTTGGCGGAGGTGGGGATGGAGTACATGTGCTCCTCGGAGCCGCCGGCCACCTTCACCGACTCGACCATGTCCTCGTTGAGCTTGCCGTTCAGGGCGGACTCGGCGAGCCGGGTCTCCACCGGCTCCAGCGCGTCCTGCGCGGCGATCCCGGCGAGCATCGCCGCGCCGACCCCGCCGACGTCGGGCAGTCCGCCGCCCTGGATGGCGGTGTCGTACTTGGACTGCACCTCGGTGGCGGCGATCGGGACGTACTCGACCTCGATGTCGGGGTTCGCCTTCTCGAAGTCGGCGATGATCTCCTTCCAGATGTCGGTGCGCACACCGCCGTTGTTGTCCCAGAAGACGATCTCGCCCTTGCCGGAGCCCTCGGAACCCTTGTCCCCGCCGCTGCCACTGCCGTCGTCGCCGCAGGCGGTGGCGGTCAGGGCGAGCACGGAGCCCAGGGCGACGGCTATGGCGGCGCGCCTGCTTCTACGGATGCTGATCTTCATTGGTCGGCTCTCTTCTTCTGGATCCTGCGGGAAATGCAGTGGTGGGGTCAGTGGGTGGGGTCAATGGGTGGGGTCAGTGGGCGGGGCGGGCCCGGCCGATGTGCTCCTGCGGCCCCGAGAAGCGCTGCACCAGCGCGGGCACGGCGGCGGCCGGGTCGAGCCGGTAGTCGTAGAACTCCCGCGGCTCGAAGGCGGCGCCCCAGGTGTCGTGGCGTCCGGTGGTGTTCCTCAGGATCGATCCGCGCTGCACCAGCTCGGCCGTGGCGTCGGCCTGGTAGGGGTGCTGGACGTCCTGGTAGTAGCTGTTCTCGATGACCATCCGGGTCCGGCCGCGGGACCAGTTGCCGTAGGTCCACACCGGGTCGCCCGGATCCGCCTGCGCGGTCAGGTAGTTGTTGTACAGATGCGCGTAGGCGGCGTTGTCCACGGACGGGTTGCGCTGCTTGGTGTGGGCGAACCAGTTGTGGTCGATGGTGATCTGCGTCCTGAGGCTGGTGGTCCAGCCGAGGCCGAAGGTCTTGTTGTTGTTCTCGAACCGGTTGTAGGAGACGGTCACGTACTCGCTGTCCTTGCGGATGTCGAGCTGTCCGTCGCAGATGTTCGAGAAGCGGTTGTGGTCGACCCAGACGTGGTGGACGGTGTCCATCTGGATGCCGTCGAAGTCGGTGTTCTTGCAGTCCCAGTCGCCCTCGACCGCCGAGTCACGGATCGTCAGATTGCGGATGATCACGTTGTGGGTGCCGGGAGCGAGGTGCAGCTCGCCCTGGACCAGCTCGCCGCTGCGGCCGGCCCCGACGATGGTCTTGTCGGAGGCGACCTCGATGACCGCCCCGAACGGCTCGGCGGTGATCGTGCCCCGGACGCGGATGACGTACGGCTCGGCCGCCGCCGCGTACCTGGCCAGCGACGCCTGGTCGGTGACCGTGACGACCTTGCCACCGGCCCCGCCGGAGATGCCCCCCGCCAGGGAGGCGAACCCGTGCGGGCGGTCGGCGAAGCGGTCGGCCGCCGCGCCGGAAGCGGACCCGGCGTCCGCCTCGCCGACCGCCCCGAGCCCGAGGGCGGCGACCAGTCCCAGGACGGCGGCCATGGTGCGGCCCGTCCCTGGCAAGCGCTTGCCACGGAGGTGCGTCATTGCGGCTCCCAACAGGCGTACGGAGAAGGTGGGTTACGAGGCGGTGACCGTGAAGTGCGTGAAGGTCGCCGCGCCGGCGTGTCCCTGGCCGGTGGGCGCGAGGGCGAACAGGCCGAGCAGGGCGCCGACCCAGCGCCAGGGCGTGGCGGCGAAGACGGGACCGGACGGCGTCCAGCCGTCCCCGACGTCGTACAGGAAGCGGCAGCGGGCGCCGGAGGTGATCTCGATCCGCAGCCGGGCGCGGGCCTCGGGGGCCGGGCGGGGGTGGCCCGCGTCGCGTTCGCGTTCGGCGACGGCCTCGGCGAAGCGGTGGACGAGGTGGACGCTGCCGTCGGTGCCGCGCTGCAGGCCGATCCAGCCGAACGCGTCCCCGAGCACCGCGAGCCCGGCCCGGGCCCCCGGCTCGTCGCTGTCCAGGCGCAGGCCGACCTCGACGGTGGCCGGCCTGCCGGGCAGCCGCTGGGTGAGGACGTTCGGCAGTTTGCGCAGGTCGTGCGCGTCGGCCGAGCGGACGCAGGTGAGCCGGAGCCCGTCCGCGGAGTGCTGGGTGGACCAGCCCTCGCGGGGATTGGCCGTCCACTGCCACTGCCGGCCGTGCCGGCCGCCGGGGAAGTCGTCGTCGGTGGCGGGCGCGGCGGGCGGCTGCGGCGGCAGGTCGGGCCTGCGGTGCACGGCGACGGGGGCGCCGTCGGCACCGAGCACCGGCCAGCCGTCGGCACCCCAGCGCATCGGCTGGAGGTGCACGACCCGGCCGTAGGCGCCGCGCTGCTGGAAGTGGACGAACCAGTCCTCGCCGGACCGGGTGCGCACCCAGCCGCCCTGGTGGGGGCCGTTGACGTCGGTGTCCTTCTGTTCGAGGACGATCTTCTCCTCGTACGGGCCGAAGAAGCCGCGGGAGCGGAAGGCGCCCTGCCAGCCGGTCTCCACTCCCCCGGCGGGGGCGAGGATCCAGAACCAGCCGTCGTGCCGGTAGAGCTTGGGGCCCTCCAGGGTGAACCAGCCGGGGATGCGGTCGCCGTCGACGATCACCTTGCCCTCGTCGAGGAGTTCGGTGCCGTCGGGGTGCATCCGGTGGCCGGTGAGCCGGTTCTTGATGCCGGAGCGGGACTTGGCCCAGGCGTGCACCAGGTAGGCCTCGCCGGTCTCCTCGCCCCACAGCGGGCAGGGGTCGATCAGGCCCTTGCCGGCCTTGAGCAGGTGCGGCCGGCTCCACGGGCCGCGGATCGCGGGGGCGTTGATCTGGTAGATGCCCTGGTCGGGGTCGCCCCAGAAGATCCAGAAGCGGTCGGCGTGATGGCGCAGGGAGGGTGCCCAGACCCCGCAGTCGTGCCGTGGGGTGCGGAACTCGGCCGCCGGTTCCAGCCGGTCCAGGGCATGGCCGACCAGGGTCCAGCTGACCAGGTCGCGGGAGTGCAGCAGCGGCAGTCCGGGGACGCGGCCGAAGCTGGAGGCGGTCAGGTAGAAGTCGTCGCCGACGCGCAGCACGTCCGGGTCGGACCAGTCCGCGTCGAGGATCGGGTTCGTGTACGTCGTCACTGGCTCACCGCCTTCGTGACGAGGGCCGCCGCCGCTTCCCGGTCCAGGCGGCCGTCGGCGACCACGGTGACGATCCGGCGCACGACGGTGTCGCCGGGGGTGACGGGCAGCCGGTCCCGGTGGGCGAGCGAGGAACCGACCCCCGGGTACTCGGCGGTCCGTACGAACCACGGGTCCTGGCGGGTCCGTTCGGTGGCGCCCGCGAACACCAGCGTCCAGCAGGAGCCGACGAGGGCGACCCAGTCGGCGCGGCTGCCGTGCGCCCGCTCCTCGCCCTCGGCGTCGGGGGTGAGGACGTCCGGGGCGGAAGCCTCCTTGCGGGCCCGCCAGAAGAACCCGCCGTAGGCCGCGCCGGGGCGCCCGTTGGTGGCCGGGCTGCCGATGGTCAGGGTGGCCGGAGTGGCGTTGGTGAGGGAGAAGGTGAAGTCCAGCGCCCAGGCGGAGTCGGTGAGTCCGGTGGCCGCGACGGTACGGCGCTCGCGCAGCAGTTCGGTGCCGGCGGCCATCCAGCGCAGCTCCTCGACGAAGCCGTCGGGGTCGCGCAGCGGGAAGCCCACGTGACGCTGGGCGCCGTGGTTGTCCAGCTCGGTCGGCCCCTGGTCGCGGACGAAGGTGCGCCCGCCCCAGAAGTTGTGCCCCTCGACGTCGGGAACGGCGACACCGACGCCGAGGTGGTGGGTGTGGTCGGCGGGGCCCAGCTCGGTGACCGCGGTGCCGGCCAGGGTGGTGACCGGGTGCAGGTACGGGCGCGGGGAGAGCCGTTCCGGCAGTTCGGGCCGGGTGACGTACCGGCCGACCGGGCGGCCCGCGACCCGCAGGACGGGGGTGTCGTGGCTCGTCATCATGTGCTCACCTCTGTGCGGAGTCCGCGCGGCAGCGCCCAGGGGGCGCCCAGCTCGGAGTAGAGGGCGAGGGTGTCGGCGGCGGCCGTGATCAGGCCGTCGATGCCGGGGACGACCCGGCGCTGTTCGCCGGGCAGCAGATGCCAGGACCCGGCGGGCAGCGGAGCGGGGTCGGGGGCCCGCCGGACCGCCTCGACGACCTGCATGAAGGCGCCGGTCTCCGCCGGGGTGACCAGCAGGCCGTCGCCGTCGGTGAGATGCCGGACCAGGTTCTCCAGCAGGTCGGTGCGGCCGTACTCGGACTCCTCGGGGCCGTGGCCGGCGCGCTGCAGCAGTACCCGGTCCTGCTTGTACCAGAAGGTGATCCGGCCGCTGCTGCCGTGCACCACGACATACGGCTCGGCGGGGTGCTCGGCGCACAGGGTGGCGGCGACGGTGACCGGGTGGCCCTGGGCGGTGGCGACGCGGACGCAGGAGGTGTCGTCGGCCTCGATGTCGTTGGCGCGCAGCAGTTCGGTCTCGACGTCGGTGACGTGCTCGGCGCGGGTCGTGCCGCCGAGCGCGAGGGCGGTGGCGACGGCGTGCGCGAGCGGGTTGGTCAGCGCGCCGTCGATCACGTCGACGCCGTTCAGGCGGCGCTTGCCGGCCCAGGGCGCGCGCCGGTAGTAGGACTCGGCGCGGGCCCAGGCGCCGGCTCCGCCGATGCCGGCCACTTCCCCGATGGTGCCGTCGGCGATCATCCGCCGGATCGCGGGCACCGCCTGCGAACCGAGCGACTGGAACCCGACCTGGCAGGCGACCCCGGCCTCGGCGACCCCCTCGGCCATGCGCCGGAACTCGGCGAAGGACGGGGCGGGCGGCTTCTCCAGCAGGAGGTGCACGCCGCGCCGGGCGGCTTCCAGGGCGAGGTCCGTGTGGGTCGGGATCGGGGTGCAGATCACCGCGACGCGGGCGCCGGTGGAGTCCAGGAGGGCACCGAAGTCGGCGGACTGCTCGGGCGTGCCGAGTCCCTCGGGGAGTTCCTGGGCGGTCAGCGGGGTCAGCTCGCAGATGCCGGCCAGCCGGACGACGCCCTGGTCCTGGAGCCGGCGGATGTTCTCCAGATGCCAGCGGCCGTGGCCGCGCGCGCCCGCCAGGACGATGTCTACGGTGCTCATGGGATCCTCCCCGCGCCCGCGCCGCGTGCCACCGCTCGGTCGGCCGCCGCCGCGCTGTCGATCTTTGTGTGCAGGGCAGGTGTCCAGCCGACGTCGGCCGTGAGGTCGCGCTCGCTGCCGGAGTTGTAGGCGTTGTAGGTCGTGCGCAGGTCGACGGGGAAGCCGTTGAAGAGGGTGCCCTCGTCGTGCAGGGCGCTGCCGTTCCAGCTCTTGACCAGGTCGGCGACCTCGACATGGCCCGGGGTGGTGAAGGCGTTGTTCTGGACGTACAGGGCGGACTCGGTGCCGACGCCGATCGCGTACCGGTGGCCGTCCTCGACGACGTACCGGTTGTTGTAGAGGTGCACCTGCCCGAAGCGGACGCGCGGCGCCCGCTGGACGACGGACTCGAACGCGTTGTGGTGCAGGGTGACCCGGAGCTTGCCCCGGTCGCCGGTGGCGGTGTCGCCGTTGCCGATGAGCATCGCCTTGTCGTGGCCGGCGAACCGGCTCCAGGAGACGGTGACCAGGTCGGAGCCGTTTGTGATGTCGAGCAGGCCGTCGTGGCGCAGGTAGGTGCGGCCGAAGTGCGTCGGCTCGGCGGAGTCCGGGTGGCCCTTGTCGGTGAACGTCACATGGTCGACCCAGACGTGTGTGGCGCCGCGCAGCCAGAGGTTGTCGTAGGCCGCCTTCCAGTCGCCGAGGCCGCCGGAGTTGGGCTGCCAGACGGGGAAGCAGTCGTAGGCGTCGCGCAGTTCGAGGTTGCGGACGATGACGTCGGTGGCGTCCTTGATCTGGAGGCTGGCGCCCTTCAGGACCGCCTTGTCGCCGAGGCCGACGATCGTGGTGTGGGAGCCGACGGCCAGTTCGACGCGCTCGGCCTGCCGGGCGGCGGAGGCCTGGCGGGCCCGCTCCTGGGGGCCGCTGGGCTTGGCGGAGCCCCAGGTGCGGGGGTCGTAGGCGGCGAGGTACCGCTTCAGGTCGTAGCCGTCGGTGGCGTAGTCGGCGCAGTCCAGGTGGTCGCCGTCGTCGTCGGTGTTGGCGTCGATCGTCCCCGCGATTCTGATGATCTTCGGGGTGTCGCTGCCGCCGTCGAGGGCACGGACGAGGCCGGCGCGGTCGGTCACCGTGAACACCTGGGCGTCGTCGGCGGCGGCGCCTCCGGTGGTGCCGGTGCCGTAGGACGCCCAGCCGTCACCGGCGGGCAGGGTGTCGCGGCCGAGGTCGCGGCCCTCGGCGTGCGCGGGGAAGCCCAGCAGGCCCAGCAGGGCGAGCGGGACGATGAACCGGTGCCGTCTCATCCCTTGACCGCCCCCGCGCTGAAGCCGGTGATCAGCCACTTCTGGATGAAGGCGAACACCAGCACCACCGGTACGGCCGCGATGATGCCGCCCGCGGCGAGCGCGCCGAGGTCGACGCTGTCGGCGCTCATCAGGGTGTTGAGGCCGACCGGGATCGTCTGCTTGTCCTGGTTGTTGAGGAACATCAGGGCGAACAGGAAGTGGTTCCAGGAGTGCACGAAGGCGAAGGAGCCGACGGCGATCAGGCCGGGCCGCAGCAGCGGCAGCACGACGACCCGGAAGGCCCGCATCCGTCCGCAGCCGTCCACCCAGGCGGCCTCCTCCAGGGAGTACGGCACGTTCTTGATGAAGTTGCTGATCAGGATCATCGACAGCGGCAGCTGGAAGACGGTCTCCGCGAGGATGACGCTGATCAGCGAGTTGATCATCTGGAGTTCGGCGAAGATCTCGAACAGCGGCACCAGCAGCAGCGCGCCCGGCACGAACTGCGAGCACAGCAGGGCGAGCATGAAGGCCCGCTTGATCTTGAAGTCGAACCGGGCGAGGGCGTAACCGCCGGCCAGGGCGACGAGGGTCGTCATCACGAGGGTGGCGACGCCGACCAGGACGCTGTTCTGGAAGTAGGTGCCGAAGCTGCGCTCGTTCCAGACCTTCTCGAAGTGGTCGAAGGTGATCGGCCAGGGCACGAGCGAGGTGGATCCGGCCGGGCGGAGCGCGAAGAGCAGGATCCAGTAGAAGGGGATCAGGGTGAAGAGCAGATAGATGCCGAGCGGGAGATAGATCTGCCAGCGCGGGGCCTCGTCCCAGGCGCGGTGCTTGCCGGTGGGGCGGGGCGGCGGCGGGGTCCGGCGGGCGGCGGGCACGACCGGGACGGCTTCCTTGATGCTCACTTGCTGTCGCCTCCGAACTTGCTCAGCCGCAGATAGACCATCGAGCAGAAGAGCAGGATCACGAACGCCACCGTGGTCAGGGCCGACGCGTAGCCGAAGTTGTGGGCGTCGACGCTGGTGTTGGCGATGTAGAGCGGGAGTGTCGTGGTCTCGCCCGCGGGTCCGCCGCCGGTGAGGGTGTAGAGCAGGTCGACGTTGTTGAACTCCCACACCGCGCGCAGCAGCGTGGACAGGATGATGGCGTCCTTCAGATGGGGCAGCGTGATGTGCCAGAACTGCTTCAGCCGGCCGGCCCCGTCGACCTCGGCGGCCTCGTACAGGTCCTTCGAGACGGACTGCAGGTCGGCGAGGATGAGGATCGCGAAGAAGGGGACACCGCGCCACAGGTCGGCGATGATCGCCGCCGGGAAGACGGTGGAGGTGTCCGACAGCCAGCTGGTGCCGTAGGAGCCGATGCCCATGTCCGCGAGGTAACGGGTGATGCCCGTCTGGGAGTTGTAGAGCAGCACCCAGATCGCGGAGGTCAGCACTCCGGAGACGGCCCAGGGGGAGAAGACCATCGCGCGGCCCAGTCCCCGGCCGACGAAGGTCTGGTTGACGATCAGGGCGAGCGCGAGTCCGAACAGCAGCTGGAGTCCGACCTCGACGAAGACCCACTTGGCGCTGAAGACCAGCGTGTCCCAGAACAGCGGGTCGTCGGTGAAGGCGTGGACGAAATTGTCGAAGCCCGCGTAGCCGTTGCGCCACGGTTTGGTGGGGTTGTAGTGCTGCAGGCTGTAGTAGAAGACGCTGATCACCGGGTAGGCGATGAAGCCCAGCATGAGCAGGGCGGCCGGGGCGATCAGCAGATAGGGGAGCCTGCGCGGGGTGGCGGAGGCACGGCGCCGCCTCGGTGGCGCGGGCGGTTTCGCCACGGCTGCGGCTTGGGCCATGACTGTTCTCCGTTCTCGGTGAAGCGCTTTCCGATCACTGTTCGGTGTCTCGACCGAAGAGGGCGGTGGTCGAAGGGGTGGTTCAGCCGGCGTAGGGGTCGCGCACCGTGCCCGGACGGGCCAGGAACTCGAAGTCGCAGCCGGTGTCTGCCTGGGTGATCTGTTCGTTGTAGAGCGCGCCGTAGCCGCGCTCGTAGCGCGCGGGCGGCGCTGTCCACCGCTCCCGGCGGCGGGCCAGCTCCTCGTCGTCCACGTGGAGTTGCAGGGTGCGCGCCTCGACGTCCAGGGTGATGGAGTCCCCGGTGCGCACCAGGGCCAGCGGTCCGCCGACGTACGACTCGGGCGCCACGTGCAGGACGCAGGCGCCGTAACTGGTGCCGCTCATCCGGGCGTCGGAGATCCGCACCATGTCCCGGACGCCCTGCTTGAGCAGGTGGTCGGGGATGGGCAGCATGCCGTACTCGGGCATGCCGGGGCCGCCCTTGGGCCCGGCGTTGCGCAGCACCAGCACGCTGTCGGCGGTGATGTCCAGCGACGGGTCGTTGATGGTCCGCTGCATGGTCCGGTAGTCGTCGAAGACGACGGCGGGGCCGGTGTGCTTGAGCAGGTGCGGCTCGGCGGTGATGTGCTTGATGACGGCGCCGTCGGGGCAGAGGTTGCCGCGCAGCACAGCGACCCCGCCCTCGCCGGCGACCGGGTTGTCGCGGGTGCGGATGACGTCGTCGTCGTGGACGACGGCGCCCGCGATCTGCTCCCGGAGGGTGCCGTTGACGGTCGGCCGGTCCAGGTGCAGCAGATCGGTGATCCGCGACAGGAACCCGGGCAGGCCGCCGGCGAAGTAGAAGTCCTCCATGAGGTACGTCCGGCCGCCGGGACGGACGTTGGCGAGCACCGGCACGGTACGCGCGATGCGGTCGAAGTCGTCCAGGGTGAGCGGGACCTGGCAGCGGCCGGCCATCGCGATCAGATGGATGACCGCGTTGGTGGAGCCGCCCAGGCCGAGCACCGTGGTGACGGCGTCCTCGAAGGCCGCGCGGGTCAGGATCGCCGACGGAAGCAGCCCGTTCCAGGCGAGGTGCACGGCGCGGCGCCCGGAGGCGGCGGCCATCCGCTCGTGCCCGGAGTCGACCGCCGGGATCGAGGAGGCGCCCGGCAGCGTCATGCCGAGGGCTTCCGCCGCCGCGGTCATCGTGGACGCGGTCCCCATGGTCATGCAGTGACCCGGGGAGCGGGCCAGCCCGCCCTGCAGCTCGCGCAGTTCGCAGTCGGTCAGATTGCCGGCGCGGTGCTCGTCCCAGTACTTCCACATGTCGGTGCCGGAGCCGAGGGTCTCCCCCCGCCAGTGCCCCGGCAGCATCGGCCCCGCGGGCACGAAGAGCGAGGGGACGTCGGCCGAGGCCGCGCCCATGAGCAGCGCCGGCGTCGACTTGTCGCAGCCGCCGAGCAGCACCGCCGCGTCGATCGGATACGACCGCAGCAGCTCTTCCGTCTCCATGGCGAGGAGGTTGCGGTAGAGCATCGGGGTGGGCTTCTGGTAGGTCTCCGAGAGCGTGGCGACCGGGAACTCGAGCGGGAAGCCCCCGGCCTGCCACACGCCCCGCTTGACCGCCTCGGCGCGCTCGCGCAGATGGACGTGGCAGGGGTTGATGTCGGACCAGGTATTGAGCACGGCGATCACCGGGCGGCCCCGGTACTCCTCCGCCTCGTACCCCAGCTGGCGCATCCGGGCGTTGTGCGACCAGGTCCGCAACTGGCCCTCGGTGCCGTACCACTGGTGGCTTCTGAGCTCCTCCGGCGCCTTCATATGGACCATCCGGCGGCGATGGCGGCGACCTCGGCGCGCTCGCTCTCGGGCAGCTGCCTGCTCGGCGGGCGGACGTCCCGGCGGCACAGGCCGAGGGAGGCGAGGGCCTCCTTCACCACGGTGACGTTGTTGGCGGAGCCGCTGGCGGCCCGCAGTTCCTCGAAGCGGCGGATCTGCTCCCAGACCTTCATGGCGGCCGGGTAGTCACCGGACCGCAGCGCCTCGATCATGTTCAGCGACACGGCCGGGGCGACGTTCACCAGCCCGGAGGTGAAGCCGGTGGCGCCCGCGGAGAAGTAGGAGGGGGCGTACGGCTCGGCGAGCCCGGCGACCCAGACGAACCGGTCGAGTCCCGCGTCCCGGGCGAACGCCGCGAACCTGGCGGCGTCCGGGACGGCGTACTTGACGCCGATGACGTTCGGGCAGGAGTCGGCGAGTTCGGCGAGCCGGGCGCCGGTGAGCTGGGCGTTGCGGATGTACGGGACCACGCCCAGCTCGGGCACGGCCTCGGCGATGGCCCGGTGGTAGTCGACCCAGCCGTCCTGCGAGACGTACGGGTGGACGGGCTGGTGGACCATCACCATGGCGGCGCCCAGTTCCCGGGCGTGCCGGGCGGAGGTGATCGCGGTGGGCACGTCGTGGCCGACGCCGACGAGGATCACGGCGCGGTCGCCGGCCTCGTCGACGGTGAGCTCGGTGACGAGCCGGCGCTCCTGGGGGCTGAGGGCGTAGAACTCACCGGTGTTGCCGTTGGGGGTCAGGGTCCGGATCCCCCCGTCGAGCAGCCGACGCAGCAGGGCCCGGTGGACGTCCTGGTCGATGCTGCCGTCCTCGGCGAACGGGGTCACCGGGATCGACACCACGTCGGCCAGGGCCGCCCGCTGGGTCTCGAACGTCTCGCTGCTCATTCCTGACCTTCCTGGTTGGCGGCGCCGGGGAACGCCCGCTCGACGAAGGACGCGATGTGGGCGTGCAGGGCGCGCGCCGCGCCGTCCGCGTCGCCGCCGAGGGCGAGCCGCAGGATCTCCTCGTGCTCACCGGCCTCCCGCTCCCAGGAGGGCGAGGCGGCCCAGGCGACGGCGGAGACGAGGGCGGCCTGGTCCCGGACCTCGTCGAGCATCCGGCCGAGCAGCGGGTTGCCGCAGGGCAGGTACAGGGCGCGGTGGAACTCCCGGTTGGCCAGGGAGCGTTCGGCGGTGTCGGTGGCCTGGTCCGCCCGGGTCAGGGCGTCGCGGGCGGCATCGAGGGAGGCGCCCCGGCGGACGGCCCGCTTCAGCGCCTCGGGCTCCAGGAGCAGCCGCACGTCGTAGACCTCGCGCGCCATGTCCGCGTCCACCATGCGCACCGTGACGCCCTTGTACTGGTTCATCACGACGAGCCCGGTCCCGGCGAGCGTCTTGAGCGCTTCGCGCACCGGGGTCTTGGACACCCCGAACTGCGCGGCCAGCTCGGTCTCCACCAGGGCCTGGCCGGGGGTCAACTGGCCGGTGAGGATACGGCGTTTGATCTCCTCCAGCACGTACTGCGTGCGGGAGGGGATCGGCGTGGGCACAGAGGTCATGCGCGCCTCTCGGATCTCACATATCGCGTCTCATATATGACGTACGAAGTACGACGCGTTGAAGGTAGGAGCGCCCCTGTGTTTCGTCAATGCTTCTGACAAAGAAAAACGGGGCGGCTGGATCGCCGCCCCGCTCACCCCTCTCCGCTTACGGCCGTGTCCAGTGCGGATCCCGCCCGCTCAGGCCCATCGCCCGGTCGAGCAGCGGGGCGTCCTGCGGTACCGGCACGATCGGGCCGAAGATCTCGCCGCGACCGGGGTCGTCCTTCGAGGCGAGGAGGAAGTCGTGGGCGGCCTCCAGGGCGGCCGGGTCGGGGGTGTACGGCTGCCCCGTGGCCCGGGCCAGGTCCCAGCCGTGGACGACCAGTTCGTCGATGGCCACGGCACCGGCGACGGCGCCGGGCAGGTCGACGCCGCCCGCCCGGGTCATCCCGGTCCACGCGGCCGGGTCGCGCCAGGCGCCGGCGAGTTCGTCCAGGACCTTCGGGAGCTCCTCGCGCCAGCCGGGGCCGATGTCGGGGAGGGAGGCGGTGGGCGGGGTGTCGGTCGTGGCGCCGAGGGTCTTGCGGCCGGCGTCGCGGAAGGCGATGCTCAGGCCCAGCAGATGGCCCAGCAGGTTGCGGACCCTCAGGTCCGGGCACGGTGTCGGGTCCGTCAGCTGCTCGTCGGTCACGCCCTCGGCGAGGCGGGCGAGGATCTGGGTCTGGGGTCCCAGGTCGATGATCGAGTCCGTCATGGGGCTGCTCCTCGGGGTCTGCGCGGCGGTCCTGAAGGGTGGACCACCCTGACCCCGGAAACTCATCGCCCGTACCCGAGGAAACAACTCCCGCGGGACGACGGCGCCCACGAGCCCCCACCCCCCGGGACCGCCGCCACCCGGACACCCCACCCCGCCACGGACCGCCGCCGCCCGGACGCCCCACCCTGCCGCGGACCGCCCGTGATCGGCGCCTCGGGCGAGAACGGCGAGCGGCGCCACCCGGACGCCCCACCCCGCCACGGACCGCCGCCACCGGACACCCCCGCCGCCCCGGACGCTCCCTCGCCGGGATCACCGCCACCCGGACGCCCGTCAGCCCTAGGCGGGCGCCGTCCAGACGCCCGTCAGACCTCGGCGAGCGCCGCCCGGACGCCATTCAACCCTCGGCGGGCGCCGACCAGCCGCCCGTCAGACCTCGGCGAGAGCCGACCGCACCAGTTCCAGGTCCCCGTCTGACGCCAGACCCGCGTGGTACAGCCGCAGTTCCGTCGCCCCGAGCGCACGCGCGCGTGCCGCGTCCGCGGCGAGGGTGCGCGGGCTGCCGCCCATTCCGGAGACCACGGTGAAGTTGGCGGCCAGCACCCCGTGCCTCTGCTCGGCGAACGGCGTCAGCGAATCGGGGCCGCCGGTACAGGGCACGACCACACCGTCGGCGACGGACAGGATGTGCGCGGGATCCACACCGGCGTTCGCCCCGCAGTGGTAGGACACGGGGTCGGCGTGCAGCAGCACCTGGAACCCGGCCGGCGCCGCGGCACGGACCGCGGCGACGGCCGCCTCCTGGAGCGTGCGGGCCGTCTCGTCGCGCCACGCGCGCGTGGCGGCCGCCTGACCCTCCCCGAGCAGCTTCTCGACGCCCGCCCACCCCTCGTCGGCGGCCACGCCCCGCCACAGCGGCTCCAGCGCGGCCCGGACGGCCGCCGCCAGCTCGTCGGCGTCCAGGCCCCGGTCGCCGTAGCCCTGCCGGCAGGCCGGGCAGAAGCAGAGGGACATCAGGTACTGCCCGGCCTCCCCCAGGCCGACGCCGCCGGTCTTGTCGTGGGCGTGCAGATGGGCGAGGCCGTACCAGCCGAGGGACTCCAGTTCGGTGCCGCGCGCGCCGGGCCGTACCGCCGCCTCGGCGGCCAGGTCGGTCAGGTACGCGCGCGTGGCGGGCTGCGCGATGCACGGGGCCCACGGGTAGCGGTCACCGTAGGCGTTGACCACGGAGGTGTGCGGATGCTCGGCGCCGAGCCGGGAGTTGTGCGCGAGCACGACCCAGGTGTGCACCTCGAGGCCGGTGTCCGCGAGCGCGGCCGCCGCCTCGCCGTAGGCGTCCCCGGGCGCCCAGTCCCCGGCCGCGTAGGGGCGCAGTTCCCGGCCGTCCCAGCGCGCGTCCGCCGGGTAGAGCACGGCGGCGTGTTCGGCCGTGACGATGCGGTGGCGCGGGTGACGGGGGGTGAGCGCGCGCGTGGAGTGGTAGGCGGCGGCCAGCGTCACCTGCCCGACGCCGAGGGCGGCGATCCGCCCGGCCGCCTCCGGGTCCCCGTTGACGTCCCAGGGGTAGACGAACGCCGACGCCTTCACTTGCCGTCCTCCTCGTCGTCGAGCAGCGCGTACCCGCGTTCGATCAGCAGCGCGAGCTGCTTGACATGATCCTCGCCCGGCTCGTGCAGCGGCGGCCGGACCTCCCCCACGTCGAGGCCGCGCAGCCGGACCCCCGCCTTGACCAGCGCGACGGCGTACCCGCGGCCCTGGGCGCGCAGTTCGACGAACGGCCGGTAGAAGCCGTCCAGGAGGCGGCGGGCGGTGGCCTCGTCGCCGTGGTGCAGCGCCTGGTGGAAGGTGAGGGCGATCTCGGGGGCGAAGCAGAACACGGCCGACGAGTAGAGCGTGACGCCGAGGGAGCGGTACGCGAGCTGGGTCAGCTCGGCGGTGGGCAGTCCGTTGAAGCAGAGGAAGTCGCCGGGGACGTCGGTGCGCAGGGCACTGACGGTCCGCTGCATGAGGTCCAGGTCGCCGAGACCGTCCTTGAACCCGATGATCCCGTCCGTGCGGGCGAGTTCGACGACCGTCCGCGGGGTGAACACGGCGTTGTCGCGCTGGTAGACGATCACGGGCAGCGCGGTGGCCGCGGCGACCTCCCGGTAGTGCCGCAGCAGCCCCTCCTGCGCGGCGAGCACGAGATACGGCGGCATGGCGAGCAGCCCGTCGGCGCCGGCCGCCTCGGCGAGCCGCGCGTACCGCACAGCGAGCGCGGTGCCGTATCCGGTGCCCGCGACGACCGGAACCCGCCCCGCCGTCACCTCCACGGCCGCCCGTACGCATTCCTGGTACTCCTCGGGCGTCAGCGCGTGGAACTCCCCGGTCCCGCAGCAGGCGAAGACGGCGGCGGCCCCGGCCTCCACGCCCCGGCGCACATGCTCGCGGTAGACGTCGGGATCGACGGCGCCCTCGGGGCCGTAGGCGGTGACGGGGAAGAACAGCGGCCCGCTGGGGAGGCCGAGTCGAGCGGCGAGGTCGGCTGGCGTCACAGGCTCTCCCTAGAACGGGTCGGTCACGACGATGTGCAGGTTTCTGATCGGAGTTTATGTTTATGAACACCTGCTCCGCCACTCTTGACGAAGCGGGGTGATGATCCATAGCTTGTCCACGAATGTGAATACCGTGCACTCATGCGGCCGTTCCGCTCCGGCTGCCCACTCAAGGAGACCGAGGATGCCCGCGCCCCGCACCGTTCTGCTCACCGGCGCCGCCGGCGGCCTCGGCACCCTGATGCGGGACCTGCTGCCCGAGTACGGCTATGAGCTGCGCCTGCTCGACCTGCGCCCGATCGAGGGCGAGCCGGACGCCGTCGTCGCGGACCTCGCCGACCGGGAGGCGCTGCGCGAGGCCGTCCGGGGCGTCGACGCGATCATCCACCTGGCGGGCATCTCCCTGGAAGCCCCCTTCGAGAAGATCCTCCGGGCGAACATCGAGGGCACTTACCACCTCTACGAGGCCGCGCGCGAGGAGGGCGTCGGGCGCATCGTCTTCGCCTCCTCCAACCACGCGGTCGGCTTCACCCCCCGCCCCCAGGGCGACGACCCGCTGATCCCGATCGACACCCCGCGCCGCCCGGACACCTTCTACGGCCTGTCCAAGTCCTTCGGCGAGGACCTCGCCCAGTTCTACTGGGACAAGTACGGCCTGGAGACCGTCTCGGTGCGCATCGGCTCCTGCTTCCCCGAGCCCACCAGCGTCCGCATGCTGTCGGTCTGGATGAGCCCCGCCGACGGCGCCCGCCTCTTCCACGCGGCCCTGACCGCCGAGGAGGTCGGCCACACGGTCGTCTACGGCTCCTCCGCCAACACCCGCCTGTGGTGGGACCTCACCACGGCCCGCTCCCTCGGCTACACCCCCGAGGACGACTCCGAGCCCTACGCCGAGAAGCTGATCGCGGAACAGGGCGACCTGGACCCCGCCAACGAGGCCCACGCCCGCCTGGGCGGCCACTTCGTGAACGACCCGCCGATCTGGCCGTACTGACCGAGAACCATCGTGACTCCAGGCGGACGGGCGGAGAACGGGCCCGTCCGCCGCGTATTCGGGCACGGCCGGACGGCCTCCCGGGCCTCCACGGAGACGGGCCGAGAGCGCAGGCTGAGGGGCGCGGGGAACCGCGCGACCAGCCACGACCCACCCGCGGCCGCCATACGACCGACACCCCCGCCCCGTGCGCCCACCCCTCACCCCCACACGACCGAACGGGCAGACAACGGTCAGCATCACCCCCATAACAAACCTGGTCACCGCCCCGCACCCCCTGTAGAACTCTCCCCATGAGCCCGAACGGGCAGCACATGCGAGAAGGCGGGCGACGAAGATGACCAGAACCGCGGAAGAACGCCAGCGCGAGATCATCCGCGCCGCCCGCGCCAACGGCTCCGTCGACGTCAACGCCCTCGCCGCCGACCTGGGCGTGGCCAAGGAGACCGTACGCCGAGACCTCCGCGCCCTGGAGGACCACGGCCTGGTCCGCCGCACCCACGGCGGCGCCTACCCCGTGGAGAGCGCCGGCTTCGAGACGACGCTCGCCTTCCGCGCCACCAGCCACGTACCCGAGAAGCGCCGGATCGCGACCGCCGCGGCGGAGCTGCTCGGGGACGCCGAGACCGTCTTCGTCGACGAGGGCTTCACCCCCCAGCTCATCGCGAAGGCACTCCCCCGGGACCGGCCGCTGACCGTGGTCACCGCGTCCCTGCCGGTCGCGGGCGCGCTCGCGGAGGCCGAGAACGTCTCGGTGCTGCTGCTCGGCGGCCGGGTCCGGGCCGGCACGCTGGCCACCGTGGACCACTGGACGACGAAGATGCTGGCCGGCTTCGTCATCGACCTGGCGTTCATCGGCGCCAACGGCATCTCCCGGGAGCACGGTCTGACCACCCCCGACCCGGCGGTCAGCGAGGTCAAGGCCCAGGCCGTACGGGCCTCCCGGCGGACCGTGTTCGCCGGTGTGCACACCAAGTTCGGCGCGGTCAGCTTCTGCCGGTTCGCCGAGGTCGGCACCTTGGAGGCGATCGTGACGAGCACCCTGCTGCCCTCGGCGGAGGCGCACCGCTACTCCCTGCTGGGCCCGCAGGTCATCCGGGTCTGATTTTCGAACTGACGCCCTCAGAGGGGCCGTTGCCCCCACCGGCACACCGGCACCCCTTACGTCCCCCTATGTCATTTTTCAAGGTCCAGGAGCGATCCATGCGAACCCAGAGCCGACGGAGGCCGCGAGCCGCGCTCGCCACGGCCGCCGTAGGGACGCTGCTCGCCCCGCTGCTCTCCGGCTGCTGGGTCGGAGCGGGCGGGGCCGGATCGGGCGGCGACTCGATCAACGTCCTCATGGTCAACAACCCGCAGATGGTGGAGCTGCAGAAACTCGCCCCCCACTTCACCGAAGAGACCGGCATCAAGGTCAACTTCACCGTGCTGCCCGAGAACGACGTCCGCGACAAGATCAGCCAGGACTTCGCCAACCAGGCCGGCCAGTACGACGTCGCCACCCTCTCCAACTACGAGATACCGATCTACGCCCGCAACGACTGGCTGAAGGAGATGGACTCCTACGTCGCCGACGACCCGGACTACGACGAGCAGGACATCCTCAAGCCGATGCGCCAGTCGCTGACCGGCGACGACGGCAAGCTCTACGGCCAGCCCTTCTACGGCGAGTCGTCCTTCCTGATGTACCGCAAGGACGTCTTCGAGAAGGAGGGCCTGACGATGCCCGCCCGCCCCACCTGGCGGCAGGTGGCCGACCTCGCCGCCCGGCTGGACGGCGCCGAGCCGGGCATGAAGGGCATCTGCCTGCGCGGTCTGCCCGGCTGGGGCGAGGTCATGGCACCCCTCACCACGGTCGTGAACACCTTCGGCGGCACCTGGTTCGACCAGGACTGGAACGCCCGGCTCGACTCCCCGGAGTGGGCGAAGGCGACGAAGTTCTATGTCGGCCTCGTCCGGGAGCACGGCCAGTCCGGCGCCGCCCAGTCCGGCTTCGCCGAGTGCCTGAACAACATGACCCAGGGCAAGGTCGCCATGTGGTACGACGCCACCTCCGCGGCCGGTTCGCTGGAGTCCGCCGACTCCCCGGTCAAGGGCAAGGTCGGCTACGCGCCCGCGCCGGTCGAGCGGACCGGCTCCTCCGGCTGGCTCTACACCTGGGCCTGGGGCATCCAGGACGCCTCCCGCAACCCCGACAAGGCCTGGCAATTCGTCTCCTGGGCGTCGAGCAAGGAGTACGAGCAACTGGTCGGCGACGAGATCGGCTGGTCCAGCGTCCCGGCGGGCAAGCGCGCCTCCACGTACGAGAACCCGGCGTACCGCGAAGAGGCCGCCGCCTTCCAGGAGATGACGAAGGAGGCCATCGAGGGCGCCCGCCCGGACGACCCGGGGGTGCAGCCGCGCCCGGCGCCCGGCATCCAGTTCGTCGGCATCCCCGAGTTCACCGATCTCGGCACCAGGGTCTCCCAGGAGATCAGCGCGGCCATCGCCGGACGCCAGTCCGTCGAGTCGGCCCTGAAGAAGGCACAGGACCTCGCCGAGAAGATCTCCGAGGAGTACGAGGGACGATGACCGCCACCACCACAGCCCCGACAGCGACACCCGCCGTCCGCACCGGGAAACCCCCCTCGGACCGGCTGCGCGCGTGGGCGACCCGTGCCCCGCTCCTGCCCGCCCTGATCTTCTTGATCGCGGTGACCCAGCTGCCGTTCGTGGCCACGCTGGTGATCTCGTTCTTCGACTGGAACTCGCTGTACCCCGACGCCCGCAGCTTCACCGGCCTCGCGAACTACTCGGACGTCCTCACCGACGCCGACCTGCGCCGCTCGGTGTGGACGACGATCCTGCTCACGGTGGCGGTGGTGCTGGCGAGCCTGGTCCTGGGCCTGGCCCTCGCCCTGCTGCTGGACCGGAAGTTCAAGGGCCGGGCCGTGGTCCGCACCCTGCTGATCGCCCCGTTCCTGGTGGTCCCCGTGGCAGCGGCACTGCTGTGGAAGCACGTCCTCTACAACCCCGAATACGGCCTGTTCAACGGCCTGTTGCACTACGTGGGCGGGCCGCAGCCGGACTGGATCTCCAACACCCCGCTGCTCGCCGTGGAAGCCGCCCTGGTCTGGCAGTGGACGCCGTTCATGATGCTGATCCTGCTGGCGGGGCTGCAGAGCCGGGACCAGCAGCAGATCGAGGCGGCCCGGGTGGACGGCGCGAGCGACTGGCAGATCTTCCGCCATCTCACGCTCCCGCACCTGCGCCGCTACCTCGAACTCGGGGCCCTCCTGGGCTCGATCTACATCGTCCAGAACTTCGACGCGGTGTTCACGCTCACCTCGGGCGGCCTGGGCACGGCGAACCTCCCCTACACCGTCTACCAGAGCTTCTACCAGGCCCATGAGAACGGCCTCGCCTCGGCGGCCGGCGTCCTGGTCGTCATCGGCTCGATCATCATCGCGACCTTCGCGCTGCGGGTCGTCTCGTCCCTGTTCCGCGAGGAGGTGTCCCGCGCATGACCGCCGTACGCCGCAACGGCCTCGGCCTGCTGGCCTGGTTCCTCGGCATCCTGTTCTTCCTGCCCATCGCCTGGATGGCCCTGACGTCCTTCCACTCGGAGGAGGACGCGGCGACGAACCCGCCGTCGTTCGGGGCGGCGCTCACCCTGGACGGCTACCGGGAGTTCTTCGGCACGGACGGCGGGGCGAGCCCGTGGCCATCGCTGATCAACTCGACCGTGGCCTCGGTGGGTTCGACGCTGCTGGTGCTGCTGCTGGCGCTCCCGGCGGCCTACGCCCTGTCCATCCGCCCGGTGAGGAAGTGGACGGACGTCCTGTTCTTCTTCCTGTCCACGAAGATGCTGCCGGTGGTGGCGGGCCTGCTGCCCATCTACCTGTTCGCGAAGAACACCGGCCTGCTCGACAACATCTGGCTGCTGGTCATCCTCTACACCTCGATGAACCTGCCGATCGCGGTGTGGATGATGCAGTCGTTCCTGTCCGAGGTACCGGTGGCGATCATCGAGGCGGCCCGGGTGGACGGCGCGAAGCTGCCCACGATCCTGGCCCGCGTGGTCGCCCCGATCGCCCTCCCAGGCATCGCCGCGACCGCCCTGATCTGCTTCATCTTCAGCTGGAACGAACTGCTCTTCGCCCGGGTGCTGACCGGCGTGGTGGCCGAGACCGCCCCCGTCTTCCTGACCGGCTTCATCACCAGCCAGGGCCTGTTCCTGGCGAAGGTGTGCGCCGCGTCGCTCGTCATCTCCCTGCCGGTGCTCGCCGCGGGGTTCGCCGCCCAGGACAAACTGGTCCAGGGCCTGTCGTTGGGAGCCGTGAAATGAAGGCCGCCGTCATCGAGTCCAGGGGCCGGGCCGTGGTCGCCGAGGTCCCGGATCCGACGCCGGGCCCGCGCGACGTCGTCGTGGAGGTCGCCGCGTGCGGCCTGTGCGGAACGGACCTGCACATCCTCCAGGGCGAGTTCGCGCCGGAACTGCCGATCGTGCCCGGGCACGAGTTCGCGGGCACGGTGGTCGGGGTGGGCACCCAGGTCACCGAACTGTCGGAGGGCGACCGGGTGGCGGTGGACCCGTCCCTGTACTGCCACGAGTGCCGCTACTGCCGTACCGGCCACAACAACCTCTGCGCACGCTGGGCCGCGATCGGCGTCACGACGCCGGGAGGCGCCGCGCAGTACGCGGTGGCCCCGGTCGCGAACTGCGTACGGCTGCCCGACCACGTCCGCACCCAGGACGCGGCGCTGGTGGAGCCGCTGTCGTGCGCCGTCCGCGGCTACGACGTCCTGCAGTCCCGCCTCGGGGCGCACGTCCTGATCTACGGCTCGGGAACCATGGGCCTGATGATGCTGGAACTGGCGAAGCGGACGGGGGCGGCGAGCGTCGACGTGGTGGACGTGAACCCGGCACGCCTGGAGACGGCCCGGCGGCTCGGGGTGTCGGCGTCGGCGGGGAGCGCGGACGAGCTGGACCGGCCGCAGGGCTGGGACCTGGTGGTCGACGCCACGGGCAACGCGGCGGCGATCCAGGACGGTCTGGAGAGGGTGGCGAAGGCCGGCACGTTCCTGCAGTTCGGCGTGGCGGACTACGCCACGCGCGTGTCGATCGACCCGTACCGCATCTACAACCAGGAGATCACCATCACCGGCTCCATGGCCGTCCTGCACAGCTTCGAACGAGCGGCGGAGCTCTTCGCGGGCGGCGTCCTGGACCCCGACGTCTTCATCAGCGACCGCATCCCCCTGGCCCGGTACCCGCAGGCACTGGACCAGTTCGCGGCGGGGGTGGGCCGCAAGATCGTGGTGGTCCCCTAGCGGAACGCGGCGGGGGCGAACCGCCCGCGGCCACCCCCGCAACCGCCCGTGACCCGAACGGTCCCCCGGTAAGGGAACGGCAAAGAGACCTCGCTCGTTCACCGGGCATGACAGCTATGACCCCCGGCTCGAACATCCCACTCCCCGTCGCGCGTGTGACGGTGGACGTCGCCGCTCCGGTGCGGCTCGACGTATCGGGCCTGCTGCTCACCGCCGACGGCAAGGTGCGCTCCGACGACGACTTCATCTTCTACAACCAGCCCGCCGGCCCGGGCGTGACCTACCGCTCGGGCGGCGGCACGGCCCCCGACGCGATCACGGTCGACACCTCCGCCGTCCCCCCGGGGATCGAGAAGATCGTCGTCACCGCCAGCCCGGACGCCGCCGGCCAGACCTTCCAGGGCGTCGAACCGACGGCGACGATCCGCAACGCCGACGACAACAGCGTCCTGGCCTCCTTCACTCCCCCGCAGCTCGGCAACGAGACCGCGCTGGTCATCGTGGAGATCTACCTCCGCAACGGCGCCTGGAAGGCCCGAGCGGTCGGCCAGGGCTACTCCAACGGCCTCGCCGGCATCGCCACCGACTTCGGCGTCACCGTCGAGGAACCGGCACCGGCGCCGACCGCCGTGGCCCCGCCCCAGCCGGCCGTGCAGCCCCCGGCCGCCCCGCCCGCGGCACCGATGGCGACGCCCCCGGCCCCGCCCCAGGCGGCACCCCCCGCCCCGCCCGCGCCCCCCGCCCCCGGCGCCGGGAAGATCAACCTCGACAAGGGCCGCGTCAGCCTCCAGAAGAACCAGACCGTCTCCCTGGTCAAGGGCGGCCGCCCGCTGCTCTCGCAGGTCAAGATGGGCCTCGGCTGGGAGCCCGCGTACCGCGGCAAGGACATCGACCTGGACGCCTCGGTCATCGCCTACGGCCCGCAGCGCAACCACGTCGACAGCTGCTACTTCGGCAAGCTGCAGATCGTGGGCGGCGCGATCCGCCACTCCGGCGACAACCTCACCGGCGAGGGCGGGGGCGACGACGAGGTCATCAGCGTCGACCTCGGCCGGCTCCCCCAGGACGTCACCGGTCTGGTCTTCACCGTGAACTCCTTCTCCGGCCAGAAGTTCACCGAGGTCGCCAAGGCCTACTGCCGGCTCCTCGACGGCACCACCGGCGAGGAGCTCGTCCGCTTCGACCTGACCTCCGCCGAGCCGCAGACCGGCGTGATGATGGCCAAGCTCATCCGCCAGTTCTCCGGCGAGTGGGAGATGACGGCCCTGGGCGACTTCGTGAAGTCCCGCACGGTCCGCGGCATGGTCAAGCCCGCGGCCCAGGCACTGTAGGCACAAGCTCCGGGGCGCCCCCGCTCAGGGGGCGCCCGGTGCCGGGGACCCGGGCCCGGCCATGGACGCGGAGGGTCAGCGGCCCTGGCGCTTCCAGGGCCCGGTGATGGCGAGCAGGATGCCCGGGTCCTGGATGTTGGCGTACAGGGTGCGGCCGTCGGGGGAGAAGGTGACGCCGGCGAACTCGCTGTACTCCGGCTCCGCCTCGGTGCCGATGTTCAGGTCGTTGCGGGCGATGGGATAGGTGCGGCCGCGGTCCGTGGCGCCGAACAGATGCGAGACGCCTTCGCCGTCCTCGGCGAGGATGATGCCGCCGTAGGGAGAGACGGTGATGTTGTCCGGGCCGTCGAAGGCGCCGTCCTCGGAAGGGTCGGTGTTCACCCCGAGCAGGACCTTGAGGGTCAGGGTGCGGCGCTTGGGGTCGTAGAACCAGACCTGGCCGTCGTGCGGCCGGCCGGGGCTCTCGGCGCGGGCGTAGGAGGAGACGATGTACGCGCCGCCGTCACCCCACCACATGCCCTCCAGCTTGCGGCACCGGGTGATCCGGCCGGTGCCGAACTGCTTGCGCACCGACGTGGTCCGCGCGTCCCGGTCGGGGACGTCGATCCAGTCCACGCCGTACACCGTGCCGATCCTGGTGGCGCGGGAGAGGTCGTCGACGAACTGGCCGCCGGAGTCGAAGGACTTGAAGGCCTGGAGCCTGCCCGCGTCGTCGGCGAGGGTGCGGAACCTGCCGCGGCCGTGGCGGTAGCCCTCGGGCGGGGTCCAGCGGTACAGCAGGCCGTTGGGGTTGGAGGCGTCCTCGGTGAGATAGGCGTGGCCGCGCTTAGGGTCGATGACGACGGCCTCGTGGGCGTAGCGGCCGAGCGCCTTGATGGGCCTGGGATCCTGGTTGGCGCGCCGGTCGACGGGGTCGACCTCGAAGACGTAGCCGTGGTCCTTGGTCATGCCCCGGGTGCCGGCCTTGTCCTCGGTCTCCTCGCAGGTGAGCCAGGTGTCCCAGGGGGTGGTGCCGCCCGCGCAGTTGGTGGAGGTACCGGCGATGCCGACCCACTCGGCGACCCGGCCGCCCGGGCGGACCTCGACGACCGTGCAGCCACCGGCCGCGGCCGGGTCGTAGACGAGGCCCTCGGCGAGCGGTACGGGGTGGTCGGCGGCGGCGTAGGGGCCGCCGATCTCGTGGTTGTTGACCAGCAGGGTGGTGCCGCGCGGGCCGTCGAAGGCGGCGGTGCCGTCGTGGTTGGACGGGGTGGACTCGCCCGACTCCAGTGTCGTCCTGCCGGTGTGGGTGAGGACGCGGTAGGTGAACCCGGCGGGCAGCGCGAGGATGCCGTCGGGGTCGGGGAGCAGCGGCCCGTATCCGATGCCGATGGGCGCGCGCGCCAGGTCCGCCCCGTCGGTCACGGCCTCGGTGGAGGCGAGGGCGTGGGGCGCGGTGGCGAGGGCGCCGACGCTGCCCGCCAGCGCCACCCCGGCGCCGGTGATCGCGGATGTTCTGGCGAAGTCCCTGCGGGTGAGCGACATGCTGTCTCCTGTGCCGGTGGGTGCCGTGGAGGGTGGCGGACCGCGGTTCGGCGCCACCGTCCCGCCCGCGGCTGAACGGCGGTTGAACTCCGGGCGGCCGCGGGCCCAGTACTTACCCGCTCGACACCGCCACCGCCACTCCGCAGCACAGCATCAGGCCGGTCCACGGCATGGCCCGCAGCAGATGGCGGTTCTTGGCGTGCGCGATGACGCCCAGCAGGCGGGCCATGTCCCATAGCTGGGCGCACAGTTCGCCCGGCTCGGCGGCCGGCGCGATGTCGAGTCCCATGAAGCCGAACGGGCTGAGCGGCAGCGGCACCCGCAGCCGGGGCCGGATGGCCCGGGCCAGGTGGTAGCCGGAGACCAGGAAGGTGACGGCGAACAGGGCGAGGGCGACGTCGGTGACGGTTCCGTGCCGCTCCCGGCCGCCGTTGCCGAGCGTGGTCACCACGGCGACGACGGCCCCGGTGTGCACCACCAGCATGCTGTTGATCTTCGCGTCGGCTTCCTGGACGTATCCCTGGAAGGCCGACAGCGCCCCGAGCCCCGCGGCCACGGCGATCTCCATCGCCCGGCCGCCCCCGTACTCCGACATCGACGCCCCCTGCCCCGGCTCCCGTCCCACCAGGGTGCCGGGACCGGCCGCCGCGCCGGGCATCGCCCGTCAGGTGACGGGGTGGCGCCGGGGCGCGGGGGGTCATCCGGGCGCGCGTGCGGGGGCGGGTGTCAGCCGGCCGTCCACTCCTGTCTGCGGTCCCCCGGCCGGCAGGTCCGCATCGTGGGAGCGCCGCCCTCGCCGCCGGCGGTGAGGCAGTCGTCCGGGCGGGCCGCGTTGTGGAGCCGGAAGGAGCCCTTGCCGCCGGGCACGGGCACGGCCCACCACTCCTGGGCGGGGGTGCCGGCGTGGCCGGCGAGGAAGACCTCGCCGCTGCCCGGGGCGACGGTCAGCACCCGGTCCTGGCCGGTCGTCAGCCGCAGCCGTCCGCCGCCCGCCGGACTCCACCGCCAGGTCCGCCCGGCGCCGTCCGGGCCGGCCAGGACCCGGACGCCCTCCGGGCCGGCGGCGAGGAACCCGCCGTCGCCGACGTTGCCGACGGTGCCGCGCTCGTCCCCGGTGGTCGCCGAGGGGACGGACAGGGAGGGCCGCCCGGCCTCCGAACGCGAGGTCGAGGGTCCCGGCCGCTCGTCCGGCCAGGGGTAGGCCGTCTCCGCCGTCCACACCGAGGCGTCCACGGTCGAGGCCCCGCCGGAGGGCCAGCCGAACCGCGGCGTGCCGAGGAGCGCCGCCGTCAGGACGGCCACGGCCGATGCCGCCAGGGAGACCAGGACCAGCCGTGGCGTCCGGTTGACGGCCCGGGAGATCCGGCGGACCCGGGGTGCGACGGTGCTGCCGAAACGCCGCCGGAGCCAGGCGAACACCGAGGGGTGGACCGTCCTGCGCACCTCTTCCGCGGTGCGGCCGGGGGCGCTGAGATAGGCGCCGCGGCGCTTCTTGTGCTTGTCGAGCACCTGGACCGGCTGGAAGCTCTCCGGGGCGACGCCTGCGGCCCAGCCCCCGCGCACGGTCTGCTCGTACACGTACTGGCTGACGATCACCACGAGCTGCTGGTCGGCGAACTCCCGCTGGAGCCACTTGGCCTGCCGGCAGTCGACCAGCCGCTTGGCCTCGACGGCCCCCTCGCCCGCGGTGCCGAGCGCGCTGTCCGCGGCGAGGCCGGTGACGACCGAGAGGCGCACCCGCAGCAGCTTGGCGGGCTCCCGGCCGATGTTCTTCTTGGCGAGGGTGTCCTGGAAGGCCGTGACGAATCTGGCGACGACCAGGCTCATCCGCTTGCTGGGCCACAGGACCAGGAATCCGTCGCCGTCCTTCTGGAAGCCCCGCCACTCCCCGCGCAACGCCTCGGGCATCTGTCCGAGCGCCTCCTGGTACGCCCCGTACAGCGCCGCCTGCGCCTCGACCATCTCGGGGCCGAGAAAGCTGCTGTAGTCGCCCAGATCGGCTCGGACAAAAACCGCTTCGAAGAGATCCTCGACTGGATCTGATCCCGGTCCGTCAGCGGACTCGGAGTCGTAGCCGTGCAAATGCGTGCGACCTCTCCCGAGGAGGACGAAGTCCCTGACGTGGTGACAGCAGGTGAATATCACACCCGAACGAAGGGTCGCCACCTGTCCCGGCGCCCGCCGCCCGCCCCGGCGCTCGCTCCTGTTCGGCCACCGTCCGAAGCCCCGCCGGATCCGTGACGATGAGGCGCCGGTGATGGGCGTCCACGAGATCACGCAGGTCCCGCAGCGCGCGGTACGCGGTGCTCTCCGAGACCCCGATCAGCTCGCCCCACTCCATGTGCTTGAGGTCCATCGGAAGGATTACCTCGCGACCGCGCACCGACTGCCCGAAGTCATCGGCCATCTCCACCAGAACACGGGCAAGCCGGACAGTGGGGCTGCGCCGGTGGAAGTCGACGCGCCGTCGGGTGGCGGCCGCCAGCTTCCGGCTGACGGACTCCTGCAACCGCAGCAGCACCTCCGGGTGCTCGGACTTGACCCGCTCGAACTCCTGCCACCCCAGCCGGAGCGCGGTGACGGGCTCGCTCCCGCAGGCCCGCACCGAAGCGCTGCGCGGAGCCCCGCTCATCCCGGCGAGCTCCCCGACCAGGTCCCCGCCCATCCGCACGGCGACGAGGGTCCACCCGCCGTCGGCGAGGGAGGCGGTGACCTTGACGTAGGAGGAGAGCAGCACGAAGACGTCGGAGCCGATCTCACCTTCGGCCATCAGGAGGGCGCCGCGCCCGAAGGAGACGGGTTCCGCCCGGGCGGAGAGGGCGAGGCGAGCGGCGCCGCTCAGCCCGCCGAGGAAACTTCCGGGGCGCCACTGTTCGGGCACACCAACTCCCCCAGGTTCGCGGGGCGGTGGCGATGCGCGGCGCTGCCGCGGGGGCGCGACCGGCCGCCGGCGCGCCCCACACCCCGCCCCCTTGTCAGCCCTGTGACCGGGCCTTGAACGCGGCCTTGCGCGCTTCCTTGGCGATCCGCTTGTCCGGATGCAGCCGCCCCATCGCCTCCAGCACCTCCGCGGTAGCGGGATGGTCCACCCGCCACACCGCCGTGAAGAACCCACTGTGCTGCTCGGCGAGCCCGGACACCAGGGCCCGTAGCTCCTCGGAGTTCCCCTCGGCCGCGAGCTGCGCGGCGACGGTGTCGATGGTCAGCCAGAACACCATCGCCTCGGAGGGCGCCGGCACGTCCGGGGCGCCCCGCTCGGTCAGCCAGACCCGGGCGAGGCCGCCCAGTTCGGGGTCGTCCAGGACCTCCCGCAAGGCGGGCTCCGCCTCGGCGCCCACCAGCGACAGCGCCTGCTGACACCGCAGCCGGCGCAGCGGCGCCCCGGAGTCCGACCCACGGGCCGCCGCCAGCAACTCCCGTGCGGCGGGCAGCGCCTGACGTCGGCTCAGCCACTGCTCGGTCTCCGCCTGCGCGGCACCCGGCGGGAAGTCGGCCGTGCCGTCGAGCAGCGCATCGGCCCCCTTGTCCACCAGGTCGCCGACGGCCGGCGCCGTGAAGCCGGCCTCCAGCAGCCGGGCGCGCAGGCCGTACAGTCCGAGCGGGGTCAGCCGCACCAGGCCGTAGCGCGAGACGTCCGTCTCGTCGACGGGCGCGGACGGCTCCTCGTCGGCGTCGGCCATCAGCGCCTCGTCGACCGGCTGGTACTCCACGAGCCCGACCGGCTCCAGCAGCCGGAACTGGTCGTCGAGGCGCATCATCGCGTCGGAGACCTGTTCCAGGACGTCGTTGGTCGGCTCCCCCATGTCGTTGGGCACGATCATCGACGCGGCGAGGGCCGGCAGCGGCACCGGGGAGTCGCCGGGCCCGTCCTCGCTGGCCGTCAGCAGGTAGAGGTTCCCGAGCACCCCGTCGAGGAACTCCGCCTCGGCGTCGGGGTCCCAGTCCAGCTGGGAGAGGTCCAGCTCGCCGCCCTCGCCCATGGCGTCGACCAGGTCGTCGAGGTCCGGCACCCCGGCGTCCGCGAGCACCGTCTCCAGCGCCGCCTGCCACACCGCGAGCACATCGCGCGGGGAGCCGCCGGTGAGCAGCGCCAGGTCCTCGCCCGCCGTGACGGTGCCCTCCTGCTCGTCGGCGATCTCGACGAGCCCGGTGTCGACGGCGACGCGCCAGGCCTCACTGGCGTAGGCGGCGGCGTCGTCCCCGGTGAGGCCGAGGACCTCGGCGGCGGCGGGGAGCTGTTCCTCGGCGAGCCCGCCGCCGGCGTCGACGCGGGTGTCGGGGCCGGCCCAGCGGGCGAGCCGGGCGGCCCGGGAGAGCAGGGGCGTGGACAGCGCGTCCCGCGCCAGCTCCGTTTCGGGATGCAGCCGCACCGGCGGCAGGGGGGAGCTGTCTGACATCGGCTGATTCTCCTAGGACGCGTCGTACTACTCAGCCGCTCAGCCTAGACGGATTTGGCCCCATGCCGCCCGGTTCATCTGCCCGTTGGCCCGTGTACATGGCCGAAACCTTGACAAGTGGCCTGACCACGCAGGAGATTACGCGCGTAGACATTCAAAGGACACGTGTTCACCGAGTCTCTACGCGCGTCGCACCGGCCTCGCCGGTCGCGGCTCCCGCCGTCCCCGCTCCACCCTCGTCCCGGCGCCCACGCACGTCCCCGGAGGGATCCCGTTGCCGAGCAAGTCGTCCGCGCGCCTCGCCGCGCTCACCGTCGCCGCTGCCTGTTCCGCGGCGTCCACCGTCGTCCTCACCTCGCCCGCGCACGCCGACTCGGTGCGCATCCATGACATCCAGGGCAACACCCGCATATCCCCGTACGCCGGACAGCAGGTCACGGACGTGACCGGCATCGTCACCGGGGTGCGCACCTACGGCTCGTCCCGCGGCTTCTGGATCCAGGACCCGGACGCGGACGCCGATCCGGCCACCAGTGAGGGCGTCTTCGTCTTCACCAGCTCCACGCCCAGGGGCGTGGCCGTCGGCGACCTGGTGAAGGTCTCCGGCACGGTCACGGAGTACGTGCCCGGCGGCACCTCCTCCGGCAACCAGGCGCTGACCGAGATCACCCGCCCGACCACCACCGTGGTCTCCAGCGGCAACGCCGTCCCGGCGGCCACGGTCATCGACGCGGACTCGGTGCCGAACGCCTATGTCCCGGCGGGCGACAGCGCCGCCGGCGACTCGGTCAACGGCCTGCCGCTGAAGCCGTCGGCGTACGCCCTGGACCTGTACGAGTCGCTGGAGGGCATGAACGTCCAGGTCTCCGACACCCGGGTGGTCGGCGCCACCGACCCGTACACCGAGCTGTGGGTCACGGTGAAGCCGTGGGAGAACCGCAACCGCCGCGGCGGCACGGTGTACGGCTCCTACGCGTCGCAGAACACCGGCCGCATCCAGATCCAGTCGCTCGGCGCGGTCGCCGACTTCCCGAAGGCGAACGTCGGCGACACCCTCACCGGTACCACGGCGGGCCCGCTGGACTACAACCAGTTCGGCGGCTACACGCTGATCGCGAACCGGCTCGGCACCCTCGAGAGCGGCGGCCTGGAGCGGGAGACCACCGAGAAGCAGAAGAACGGCGAGCTGGCGGTCGCGACGTACAACGTCGAGAACCTCGACCCGTCCGACGCCACCTTCGAGGAGCACGCCTCCGCGATCGTGCATCACCTCCAGTCGCCCGACATCGTGTCCCTGGAGGAGATCCAGGACAACACGGGCGCGAAGAACGACGGTACGGTCGCCGCCGACCAGACGATGCAGAAGCTGATCGACGCGATCGTCGCCGCCGGCGGCCCGCGCTACGACTGGCGCTCCATCGACCCGGTGAACAACACCGACGGCGGCCAGCCGGGCGGCAACATCCGTCAGGCGTTCCTGTTCAACCCGGAGCGGGTCTCGTTCACGGACCGCGCGGGCGGCGACGCCACGACGGCCGCCGGGGTCACCGAGGAGCGGGGCAAGGCCGCGCTGACGGTCTCCCCGGGCCGTATCGACCCGGCGAACGCGGCCTGGGACTCCAGCCGCAAGCCGCTGGTCGGCGAGTTCGCCTTCCGGGGCCGTACGGTCTTCGTGATCGCCAACCACTTCAACTCCAAGGGCGGCGACCACGGTCTGACCTCGCAGTACCAGCCGGTCCGGCGCAGCTCGGAGACGCAGCGGCACCAGCAGGCGACCCTGGTGAACTCCTTCGTCAAGGACATCCTCGCCACCCAGAAGAACGCGGACGTCGTCACGCTCGGCGACATCAACGACTTCGAGTTCTCCGAGACCACCAAGATCCTGGAGAGCGACGGCGCCCTGTGGTCGGCGGTCAAGTCGCTGCCGCGGAGCGAGCGTTACTCGTACGTCTACCAGGGCAACAGCCAGGTCCTGGACCAGATCCTGGTCAGCCCGTCGATCCGGCGCGGCTGTGACGTCGAGTACGACAGCGTGCACATCAACGCGGAGTTCCACGACCAGATCAGCGACCACGACCCGCAGGTCCTGCGCTTCAAGCCGTAACTCCCGCCGGCTCAGGGCCGGCTGGACACCTTGTTCAGCCGGCCCCGCCAGGCAGGAGGGCGGCTCAGGGCACAAGTCCGAGGGCGTGCCGGTACCGGCTGCCGGTGGACCCCCGCATGCCCGGGTACGTCCGCACCCGCTCCCACTGGGGCGAGCCGGGCCCCGCGACGGCCTCGTCGTAGGCCGCGTCGCTCTCCCACTCGGCGTAGTTGAGGACATGGGTGCCGTCGGTGCTGAGGTGGAAGTGCGCGGAGATCAGACCGCGGTCGGCGTCCGGTCCGGCGAGCGCGGACAGGACCAGGTCCACCCAGTCGGCCCGCTTGCCTTCCGCGTCCGGCTCGAAGTCGACGCGGACCGTCACGATCAGCCCCGGCACCCGGGTGTCCCCGGCGGCGCGGGCGTGGCTGCGGTAGAGGCGGTAGCGGTCCAGGCGCACCCGCTCGATGCCGGGCACGGCGGTGTCGATCTCGTCGTTGCGTTCCTGGCGGAGGGTCTTGACGTAGGCCTCGTAGCCCTGTTCGTCGCGCCACTGCGAGTAGTGCAGCAGGGTGGTGCCGTCGTGGCCCGCGTAGATGTGGTAGCCGAGGAGCCGGTCGCTGCCCCAGGGGCGGCCGTCCCAGGTGCGGGCGATGGCCTCGACGGTCTCCGCCTGGCGCTCGGGGGTGCCCACCCGCCACGTGCTGAAGAAGGGCGCCCCGATCCCGGGGCGGGTCGGGTCGGGGTGGGCGTCGGTACGGCGGGTCATGGCGGGCCTCCGGTACGTCGGTGATCGGTACGGGGACCAGCCTCCGACCTCAACCTTGGTTGAGGTCAAGTGCGGGTTGCGGGACGGTTGTTGGGCCGGGCACGGCGAAGGGCGGCGCGGGTCCGGTCGCCCGGTCCCGCGCCGCCCTCATCCGGCTCAGCGGCGGCCGCCGCGCCGCCGCACCGCCTGGACGGCGAGCATCGCGCCCACGGCGGCCGCGCCCGCCAGCAGCACCGGTCGCGGATTCCGCAGTCCGGCCCGTACGGCGGTGCGGACAGGACCCGGCGCCTGGTACTCCACGGCGCGGCCCGCCCGGGTGGCCCGTTCCTGAACCGTGTGACCGGCCCAGTCGGCCCGGCCCTGGACGGAGTACCCCGCACGGGAGGCCCGGTCCTGGACGGTGTGACCGGCGCGGGAGGCCCGGTCCTGGACGGAGTGACCCGCACGGGAGGCCCGGTCCTGGACGGTGTGACCGGCGCGGGAGGCCCGGTCCTGGACCAGGTGACGGGCCCGGGCCGCCTTGTCCTGCGCGGTGTGACCGGCCTGGGCCGCGCTGCTGCGCAGCTGCACGGTCATCGCGCCCGCCCGGTCCCTGAGGTCGGCGGCGCGCGCCCTGGCCCGCCCCTTCACATCGACCTTGCCCGCCAACTCCTCGACGGTGATGCCGAGTTGCGTCCTCGTGCGCTGTATCTGCCGACGCAGTTCGTCGGGGCCCCTGGCCCCTGTGCCCGCGTCCCCTGCCATGTCCGTCATCGGTGCGCCCTTTCCCTGATCTCCTCGACGTCCGCCCTGACGCTGCCGAGGGCCTCCTCGGGTGTGGCGGGCGCGGCACGCCCCGGCTGGGCACGACCGGCCGCGCCGAGCACGCCCGCGACGACGAACAGCACCGCCGTCACGATCAGTGCCGCCGTCCAGGCCGACAGCGCCAACGAGAGGCCGGCCACCGCGGTGCCCGCCAGGACCAGCAGCCCGGCACAGGCGACGGCACCCGCCGCGCCGAGCAGCCCGCCGCCCCGGCCGGCGCGTCGGCCCTTCTCCGCCGGCTCCTCCTTGGCGAGGGCCATCTCCTGCCGTACGAGCCGGGAGAGCTGTTCCGTCGCTCGTCCGACGAGTGCGCCGACCGAAGGACGCGCGTCGCGCTCCGGCCCGGTGGCCGTGGTCCCGGTCACGGTGTCCGCCTCCTGTCGGTTCGGAACACTCCGGGTACCCGCACCGGCCCCCGCTACCCTTGGCGTCCGCCGCCCGGCCCGCGCTGCCCGAGCCGCGCCAGCTGACTCTGGAACCAGTCCAGGCGCGCCTGCAACAGGGCTGCCTCGGCGGCGAGTTCGGGCACCCCGAGCCCTTCGGCGCCGGCTTCGGCGCCGGCGCCGCCCTCCCCCGCCACCACCCGCAGCCCTTCCCCGGCCAGCCGCGCGAACCCCGCGAGCGAGACGGACGTACGGTCCCGCAGACAGCCCGCGCAGGAGGGGGCCAGGCCCAGCCAGCCGGGCCGGCCCCAGCCCGCGTCGGCCAGCGCGACGGCGACCGCGCCGCACCGGCAGGGGCCGACGGTGGCGGTGCGCACCCGCTGCCGGGCGTAGCGGAAGCCCAGCTCGAAGCGGAGGTAGCGGCCCAGTACCGTGACCTCCAGCAGCACGGCGGCCCGGTGCTCGGCCGTGCACAGCAGCGCCTCGGCGGCCGTACGGTCGTGCACGCAGTGGAAGCCGCAGTCGCAGCGCCGGTGCGGTGCCCGGTGCCGGAGACCGTAGACGCAGGACGCGTCGGCGAGGACCCCGTACGGCAGCGCGCCGCCGAGCGACACGCCGGTGAAGCCCGCCCGGGTGCGGTCGTGGGACAGCATCGGGTGGGCGATCTTGTAGCCGGTCGGCGGCTCCGTCGGGCGTTCCTCCGGAAGCCAGGGCCTCATCGGGCCGCCGGTACCTCTTCGGCGGCCTGCGCTTCCACCATCTCCTCGGTGATCTCGGGGAGTTCGGGCTCTTCGTCGTGGATCAGCGGCCGCTCTTCAGCGACTCCGGTGGCGAGTGCCTTGCCCAGCTTCATGACGCCTCCAGGACCAGGGGTCGTTGACCGTCCCGGCCATGGTGACCCATGGCGCCCCGGTCGGAACAGAGGGCCTCGACTCCCCGCCCGACAGGGATGCTTAGCGATACCTCGTAGGAAATTTAAGTGGAGCTTCACTGTCGTGCTGCCGACACTACTTCCATGACGACCACGAACTCCCCCTTCGGCCGCGCCCTCTGCGCCATGATCACGCCCTTCACCGAGGAGGGTGCGCTCGATCTCCCCGGGGCGCAGCGGCTCGCCGACCGGCTGGTGTCCGGGGGCTGCGACGGTCTGGTGCTGTCGGGCACCACGGGCGAGTCGCCGACCACGACGGACGAGGAGAAGACCCTGCTCGTCCGCGCGGTGCGGGAGGCGGTGGGCGAGCGGGCCTCGGTGCTGGCCGGGGTCGGCACCTTCGACACCCGGCACACCGTCGAGCTGGCCCTGGCCGCCGAAAAGGCGGGCGCGGACGGGCTGTTGGTGGTGGCGCCGTACTACAGCAAGCCCCCGCAGGACGCGCTGGAGGCGCACTTCCGTGCGGTCGCCGACGCCTCGGGACTGCCGCTCGCGGTCTACGACATCCCCGGCCGCACCGGCGTCCGCGTCGAGCCGGAGACCCTGCTCCGGCTCGCCGGGCACCCGAGGATCGTCGCGGTGAAGGACTGCTCCTACGACTTCCTCGCCGCCCAGAAGGTCATGTCCCGCACGGAGCTGGCGTACTACGCGGGCTGCGACGAGCACAACCTCGCGCTGTACGCGGTGGGTGGCGCGGGGTACATCAGTACGGTGTCCAACGCGGCACCGGCCCGACTCCGGTCTGTGCTGGACGCGTTCGACGCGGGCGAGACGGCGGAAGCCGCCCGGCTCCAGCAGCGGGCCACCCCGCTGGTGGAGGCGATGATGGCGGCGGGCCTGCCCGGCTCGGTCACCGCCAAGGCGCTGCTGACCGAACTGGGCCTGCCCGCGGGCCCGGTCCGCGCCCCCTTGCGTCCCGCCGGCCGCGAGGCGACCGACGGGCTGCTGAGGGCGTACCGGAGCCTGGTGGACGCCTGATCAGCGCCGGGCGAAGACCGGCTCCCACCGTCACTCCCCCGGCCGGGCCCGCTGCCCGCCCCTCCACCGGGAATGACGCGCACGGCGGCGCCCCGCCATGCCGGCTCCCCCGAGGAAATTCCCCGCCGCCCCCCACCACGGCTCCCGTACGGTGACGAGGTGAGCCGCCCCCTGCTGTTCCTGGACGTCGACGGCCCCCTCAACCCCTGGGCCGCCAAGCCCCAGCGCCGCCCCGAGGGTTACACCACGATCCGTGCGACCGTCCGCCCCGGCCGCCCGCTCCGCGTCTGGCTCAACCCCTCCCACGGGCCGTCCCTGCTGACCCTCGCCTACGACCTGTGCTGGGCCACGACCTGGATGGACGCCGCCAACCGCGGGATCGCCCCGGTGATCGGCCTCCCCGAACTGCCGTACGTCGACTTCGGCGAGGGCCTGTTCGCGGAACGCCCGGACGGGGTGCACTGGAAGACGGCGGCGATCGTGGAGTACGCGGCGGGCCGCCCGTTCGCGTGGGTGGACGACGAACAGAGCGGGGCGGACGAGACGTACGTGGCGGAACATCACGCCGGTCCGGCGCTGCTGCATCACGTGGACCCGAGGCTCGGCCTGCGGGAGGGAGACTTCACGGCTCTGCGGGACTTCGCGGCCACGCTTCCCGGCTAGGGGCGCGGGGAACTGCGCGACCGGCCCCCACCGGCCCGCAGCTTCACCACGCCCCCCGGCACACGCTAGTTGTGGCTGTGCAGGATCTCGTTCAGGCCGCCCCAGACCGCGTTGTTCGGACGGGCCTCGACGGTTCCCGTGACCGAGTTGCGGCGGAACAGGATGTTCGACGCCCCGGACAGCTCGCGAGCCTTCACGATCTGGCCGTCGGGCATGGTGACGCGGGTGCCGGCGGTGACGTACAGCCCCGCCTCCACCACGCACTCGTCGCCCAGCGCGATGCCGACACCCGCCTCGGCGCCGACCAGGCACCGCTCGCCGATGGAGATGATCACGTTGCCGCCACCCGACAGCGTGCCCATCGTGGAGGCGCCGCCGCCGATGTCCGAGCCGTCCCCGACGACGACGCCCGCGGAGATGCGGCCCTCGACCATCGAGGTGCCGAGCGTGCCCGCGTTGAAGTTCACGAAGCCCTCGTGCATGACCGTCGTGCCCTCGGCGAGGTGCGCGCCCAGGCGGACCCGGTCGGCGTCGGCGATCCGCACGCCCTTCGGCGCGACGTAGTCCGTCATGCGCGGGAACTTGTCGACGGACGTCACCTGAAGGTGCAGCCCCTCCGCGCGGGCGTTCAGCCGGACCTTCTCGATGTCGTCTACGGCGACCGGCCCGAGCGAGGTCCAGGCGACGTTCGCGAGGAAGCCGAACATGCCGTCCAGGCTCTGACCGTGCGGCTTGACCAGGCGGTGCGAGAGCAGGTGCAGCCGCAGGTACACGTCGTGCGCGTCGATCGGCTTCGCGTCGAGCGAGGAGATGACCGTACGGACCGCGACGACCTCGACACCCCGGCGGGCGTCCGGGCCGATCGCCTTGGCGGCGCCCTCGCCGAGCAGTTCCACGGCCGTCTCGGCGGACAGCCGCTCCGTACCGGACGGGCCGGGCTCGGCGGCGAGTCCGGGCGCGGGGAACCAGGTGTCGAGGACGGTGCCGTCGGCGGCGATCGTGGCGAGGCCGGCGGCAACGGCGCCGGTGGTGCGAGGTGCAGTCGTGTCGGTCATGAGGGCAACCTAACTTGGCAGGCCCCACCAGGGCGAACCGATGCCCCCGCCATCTCACGTGCCGGGCGCGCGCCGGTGGAGGGTTCACGTCCGCGGCGGACGGCTCAGGTGCCGATGACCCGGCCCAGCATCTCCCGTGCGTACTCCTCGTCGTACGGCGCCCCGGTGAGCAGGACCTGGAGGCAGATCCCGTCCATCAGTGCGACCAGGGCCCGTGCCGTGACCGGGTCCGTGTGCCGGGCGAGCCGGGCGACGAGGTCGGCCGCCCATTCGGCGGCGACGGGCCGCAGGGCGGGGCGGCGCAGGGCGGCCAGGTACAGCTCGTACTCCAGCTCGACACCGGTGCGGTCGCCCGCCAGCCATTCGCCCATCCAACCGGCGAGTTCGCGGGCGAGGTCGGCGCCCGGTTCCTGGAGGCCGCCGCGGGAGGCGATGACCTTGGCGAAGCCCTCGTTCGCCTGGCGCAGGGCCGCGACCATCAGCTCGTCGAGGGTCGCGAAGTGGTACGTCGTCGAGCCGAGCGGGACATCGGCCCGCGCCGCGACCGAGCGATGGGTGAGCCCCGCGAGGCCCTTCTCGCCGACGACCCGGATCGCGGCGTCGATGATCCGCTGCCGCCGCTCGGGGTCGTAGCGCCGGGCCATCAGTGCGCGCCGCCCAGGTTCAGCACCACGACCCCCGCCACGATCAGCAGGATCCCGGCGACCTTGGTGACGGTCAGCGCCTCCCCGAACGCCACGAGCCCGATGACGGCGATGCTCGCGGTGCCGACCCCGGCCCAGATCGCGTACGCGGCGCCGATCCCCACGGTCTTCAGGGTCTGGGCGAGCAGCGCGAAGGAGACGACGTAGCCGAGCGCCGTCAGCAGCGAGGGCCAGAGCCTGCTGAAACCGGCGCTGTACTTCATGGCGGTGGTCGCGGCCACCTCGGCGGCGATGGCGCCGGCGAGCGTGAGGTATCCCATGCGTACGAGCGTACACATCATGCGTACACCTGTACACATGGAGCCCGTACGAGCCGTCACAACACGGAAGCGGCGACGCCCCCGAGGGGCATCGCCGCTTCCGCGCTTGCCGTCTCAGACGTTGAACCCGAGCGCCCGAAGCTGCTCGCGGCCGTCGTCCGTGATCTTGTCCGGGCCCCACGGCGGCATCCAGACCCAGTTGATGCGCAGCTCGTTGACGAGGCCGTCCGTGGCGGACTTGGCCTGGTCCTCGATGACATCCGTCAGCGGGCAGGCCGCCGAGGTCAGGGTCATGTCGATCGTCGCGATGTTCGCGTCGTCGATGTGGATGCCGTAGATCAGGCCGAGGTTGACCACGTCGATCCCCAGTTCGGGGTCGACGACGTCGTACAGCGCCTCGCGGACTTCTTCCTCCGAGGCCGGCTTCATCTCAACGGTCTCGCTCATGCCGTCTTCCTTTCCGCGTCGGCTCCGCCCAGGGCTTGGGCCGTTGCGTCCTTCCACGCCATCCAGCTCAGGAGAGCGCACTTGACCCGCGCCGGGTACTTGGAGACTCCCGCGAACGCGACCGCGTCCTCCAGGACCTCCTCCATCGCGTCATCGGGCTCGATCTTCCCCTTGGACTGCATCAGCTCCAGGAAGGTCTCCTGGATCCTCTGCGCGTCGGAGAGGTCCTTGCCGACCAGCAGGTCGTTCAGCACGGAGGCCGAGGCCTGGCTGATCGAGCAGCCCTGACCCTCGTAGGAGACGTCCTTGATCGTCGTGCCGTCGTACTTCACGCGGAGTGTGATCTCGTCGCCGCACGTCGGGTTGACGTGGTGCACCTCGGCATCGCCATCCCTCAGACCACGCCCGTGCGGGTGCTTGTAGTGGTCCAGGATGACTTCCTGGTACATCGAGTCCAGCTTCATGCGATCGCTCGTCCCGTCCCTCAGCCGAAGAAGTTCCGCACGTGCTCCAGGCCGTCCACCAGAGCGTCGATCTCGGCCGGCGAGGAGTACAGATAGAACGACGCTCGCGTGGTCGCAGGAATTCCGTACCGCAGGCAGACCGGACGGGCGCAGTGGTGGCCCACCCGGACCGCGATGCCCTGCTCGTCCAGTACCTGGCCGACGTCGTGCGGGTGGATGTCCCCGAGCGTGAAGGAGATCGCCGCGCCCCGGTCCTCGGCCGTGGTGGGGCCGATGATCCGGAGGTCGGGGACCTCCTGCAGGCGCCGCACCGCGTACTCGGTGAGCGCGTGCTCGTGGGCGAGGATCCTGTCCATGCCGATCGAGTTCAGGTAGTCGATCGCCGCGCCCAGACCGACCGCCTGCGCGATCGGCGGGGTGCCCGCCTCGAACTTGTGCGGGGCGGGAGCGTACGTCGACGAGTGCATCGACACCGTCTCGATCATCTCGCCGCCGCCGAGGAACGGAGGCAGGTCCTCCAGCAGCTCCTGACGGCCCCACAGGACGCCGATGCCGGTCGGGCCGCACATCTTGTGGCCGGTGAAGGCGACGAAGTCGGCCTGGAGGGCCTGTACGTCCATCGGCATGTGCGGGGCGGCCTGGGAGGCGTCGATGCAGACGAGCGCACCGACCTCCTGGGCGCGCCGGATGATCGTCTCGACCGGGTTGACCGTGCCCAGGATGTTGGAGACCAGCACGAAGGAGACGATCTTCGTCTTCTCGGTGATGATCTCGTCGATATTGGACAGGTCGAGCCGGCCGTCGTCGGTCAGGCCGAACCACTTCAGCTTCGCGCCCGTGCGCTGCGCGAGCAGCTGCCACGGCACGATGTTGGAGTGGTGCTCCATCTCGGTGATGACGATCTCGGTCTCGGCGTCCACGCGGTAGGGCTCGTCGGCCCAGCCCAGCATGTTCGCCACGAGGTTCAGCGACTCCGAGGCGTTCTTGGTGAAGATCACCTCGTCGCGGCTGGGCGCGTTGATGAACTCGGCGACCTTGTCGCGCGCGCCCTCGTACAGCGCCGTGGCCTCCTCGGCGAGCACATGCACACCGCGGTGGACGTTGGCGTTGTAGCGCTCGTAGTACTCGCTCAGGGCGTCCAGCACCTGGCGCGGCTTCTGCGAGGTCGCCGCGTTGTCCAGGTACACGAGCTTCCGGTCGTCGTGGACCATGCGGTCCAGGATGGGGAAGTCCTTGCGGATCGCCTCGGTGTCGAGGAGGCCCGGCAGCTGCGTCACGCTGATGCCCCGCCCTTCGTGTATACCTCGTAGCCCTCGTTCTCCAGCTTGTCGGCGAGCTCGGCGCCGCCGGACTCGACGATGCGGCCGCCGGAGAAGACGTGGACGTGGTCGGGCTTGATGTAGCGCAGGATCCGCGTGTAGTGCGTGATCAGCAGGGTGCCGACCTCGCCGCTCTCACGGATCCGGTTGACGCCCTCGGAGACGATGCGCAGGGCGTCGACGTCGAGGCCGGAGTCGGTCTCGTCGAGGATGGCGACCTTCGGCTTGAGCAGCTCCAGCTGGAGGATCTCGTGGCGCTTCTTCTCACCGCCGGAGAAGCCCTCGTTGACGTTGCGCTCGGCGAAGGAGGGGTCCATGTTGAGGCGCTCCATGGCCTCCCGGACCTCCTTCACCCAGGTGCGCAGCTTGGGGGCCTCGCCGCGGATGGCGGTGGCGGAGGTGCGCAGGAAGTTCGACACGGACACGCCGGGAACCTCGACCGGGTACTGCATCGCGAGGAACAGGCCGGCGCGGGCGCGCTCGTCGACGGACATCTCCAGGACGTCCTCGCCGTCGAGGGTGACGGTGCCGCCGGTGATCGTGTACTTCGGGTGACCGGCCAGCGAGTAGGCGAGAGTCGACTTGCCGGAGCCGTTGGGGCCCATGATGGCGTGCGTCTCGCCCTGCTTCACGGTGAGGTCGACACCCTTGAGGATTTCCTTCGTGCCGTTCTCGACCTCGACGGTGACGTGCAGGTCTCGGATTTCAAGCGTAGCCATGGGTGCCTCAGGACTCCTGGGTGAGGGAGACGAGCACGTCGTCCCCTTCGATCTTTACGGGGTATACGGGGACGGGGCGCGTCGCGGGAAGGCCGGACGGCTTGCCGGTGCGGAGGTCGAACGCGGAGCCGTGCAGCCAGCACTCGATCTGGCAGTCCTCCACCTCGCCCTCGGAGAGCGAGACGTTCGCGTGGGAGCAGATGTCGTGGATGGCGAACACCTCCCCCTCGGTACGGACGACCGAGACCGGCGTGCCGTCGAGTTCCACCCGCTTGGGGGTGTCCTCCTCCAGCTCGCTCAGCCCACAGGCGCGTACGAAAGCCATCAGACCGTGGCCTCCAGCTCCTCGTCGATCTTCACCAGGAGCCGCTCCTCGATGTCGTCGACACCGATCTGCTGGACCAGCTCGGCGAAGAAGCCGCGGACCACGAGGCGGCGGGCGTCGTGCTCCGGGATGCCGCGGGCCATCAGGTAGAAGAGCTGCTCGTCGTCGAAGCGGCCGGTGGCCGAGGCGTGGCCGGCGCCGACGATCTCGCCGGTCTCGATCTCCAGGTTCGGCACCGAGTCGACGCGGGCGCCGTCGGTGAGGACCAGGTTGCGGTTCATCTCGTAGGTGTCGGTGCCCTCGGCCTTGGCCTCGATGAGCACGTCGCCGATCCAGACCGCGTGCGCCGCGTCGCCCTGGAGCGCGCCCTTGTAGACGACGTTCGACTTGCAGTGCGGGGTGTTGTGGTCGACCAGGAGGCGGTGCTCCTGGTGCTGACCGGCGTCGGTGAAGTACAGCCCGAACAGCTCGGCCTCGCCGCCGGGGCCCGCGTAGGTGACGCGCGGGTGCAGCCGTACGAGGTCGCCGCCGAAGGTCACCACGACCGACTTGAAGCTCGCGTCCCGCCCGATCAGGGTGTTGTGCTGAGCGACGTGCACGGCCTTGTCGTCCCAGTCCTGGACGCAGACGACGGTGAGCTTGGCGCCGTCGCCCAGGAGGTAGTCGACGTTGGCGGCGAGCACCGCGTCACCGGTGTGGTCGATGACCACGACGGCCTCGGCGAAGGCGCCCAGCTCGATGACCTGGTGGCCGAAGGCGGTGCCGCCCTCGCCGTGCACCGCGATGCGGATCGGCTCGGTGAGCACGGTCTCCTTCGGCACGGTCACCACCGAGGCCTTCTCGAAGGCGGAGTACGCCTGGGCCGCGATGCGGTCCACGGGCGTGCCCGCCCGGCCGAGCCGCGCGTCGTCGCGGCCGACGGTCTCCACGACGACGCCCTCGGGCGCCTCGACGGTGACCTTCACGCCGTCGCCGGTGGCGGTGGCGGTGCCGTCGTGCAGGCCGCGCAGGCGCTCCAGCGGGGTGAACCGCCACTCCTCCTCACGGCCGTGCGGGACCGGGAAGTCCGCGACGTCGAAGGACGGGGGCGCGCTCATGCGCGTGGCGACGGTCGACTCTGCGGCCACCGCGATCTGGCCGGCGGTGGTCGAGCCCACCGGGATGTTCTGAGCCTCAGCCATGGCTGTCGGTCTGCTCTCTTCCTACGTCAGAAATTCGCTGGCTGTTCCGGAGGGCGGGCGTCAGCCGACCGCGCCTTCCATCTGCAGCTCGATCAGCCGGTTGAGCTCGAGGGCGTACTCCATGGGCAGCTCCTTGGCGATCGGCTCGACGAAGCCGCGCACGATCATTGCCATCGCCTCGAACTCGCTCAGACCGCGGCTCATCAGGTAGAAGAGCTGGTCCTCGGAGACCTTGGAGACGGTCGCCTCGTGGCCCATGGACACGTCGTCCTCGCGGACGTCCACGTAGGGGTACGTGTCGGAGCGGGAGATGGTGTCGACGAGCAGCGCGTCGCACAGCACGTTCGACTTGGAGCCGTGGGCGCCCTCGCCGATCTCCACCAGACCGCGGTAGGAGGTGCGGCCGCCGCCGCGCGCCACCGACTTGGAGACGATGTTGGAGGAGGTGTTCGGCGCCATGTGGACCATCTTGGAACCGGCGTCCTGGTGCTGGCCCTCGCCGGCGAAGGCGATGGACAGGGTCTCGCCCTTGGCGTGCTCGCCCATCAGGTAGACGGCCGGGTACTTCATCGTCACCTTGGAGCCGATGTTGCCGTCGATCCACTCCATGGTCGCGCCCTCGTACGCCACGGCGCGCTTGGTGACCAGGTTGTAGACGTTGTTCGACCAGTTCTGGATGGTCGTGTAGCGGCAGCGGGCGTTCTTCTTGACGATGATCTCGACGACCGCGGAGTGCAGCGAGTCCGACTTGTAGATCGGGGCGGTGCAGCCCTCGACGTAGTGCACGTAGGCACCCTCGTCGACGATGATCAGGGTCCGCTCGAACTGGCCCATGTTCTCCGTGTTGATCCGGAAGTAGGCCTGGAGCGGGATCTCGACGTGGACGCCCGGCGGCACGTAGATGAAGGAGCCGCCCGACCACACGGCGGTGTTCAGGGAGGCGAACTTGTTGTCGCCGACCGGGATGACGGTGCCGAAGTACTCCTTGAAGAGCTCCGGGTGCTCCTTCAGCGCGGTGTCGGTGTCGAGGAAGATGACGCCCTGCTCCTCCAGGTCCTCGCGGATCTGGTGGTAGACGACCTCCGACTCGTACTGGGCGGCGACACCGGCGACGAGGCGCTGCTTCTCCGCCTCGGGGATGCCCAGCTTGTCGTAGGTGTTCTTGATGTCCTCGGGCAGGTCCTCCCAGGACTCCGCCTGCTTCTCCGTCGAGCGCACGAAGTACTTGATGTTGTCGAAGTCGATGCCCGACAGGTCCGAGCCCCAGTTCGGCATGGGCTTCTTCGCGAAGAGCTTCAGGCCCTTGAGGCGGAGCTTGGTCATCCACTCCGGCTCGGACTTCTTCGAGGAGATGTCCAGGACGACGTCCTCGTTGAGACCGCGCTTGGCCGCAGCACCGGCTACGTCGGAGTCGGCCCAGCCGTACTCGTACTTGCCCAGGCCCTCGAGCTCAGGGTGGGCAGTCTCCGTGGGGAGAGTCATGCGGGGTTCCTCCCGGCCGTGCTTGCAGATGCGTTGTGGGAAATCTTGGGGATGAACGTCGTGCAGACGCCGTCGCCGTGCGCGATGGTCGCCAGTCGCTGGACGTGGGTTCCGAGCAGCTGGGAGAAGATCTCGGTCTCCGCCTCGCAGAGCTGCGGGAACTTCTCCGCGACGTGGGCGACGGGGCAGTGGTGCTGGCACAGCTGTTCGCCGACCGGGGCGCTACGCGCGGTAGCAGCGTACCCGTCCGCGCTCAAGGCCCTGGCCAGGGCTTCGGTCCGCTCCTCGGGGGCGGCGGCGTCGATGGCCTCGCGGTACGCGGTCGCCTGCTCGGCGATCCGCGCGCGGGCGAACGCGACGACGGCCTCGTCCCCGCCGAACCGCTCCTGGATGAAGCGCAGGGCGTCGGTGGCGAGCTTGTCGTAGGACTGGTCGAAGGCGTCCCGGCCGCAGTCGGTGAGCGCGAAGACCTTGGCGGGGCGGCCCCGGGTCCGGGCGCCGTACACCCGCTGCTCGCGCGCTTCCACGACGTCGTCGACGACGAGGGCGTCCAGATGCCGTCGTACGGCGGCCTGGGTGAGCCCCAGCCGGACGGCCAGCTCGGCGACGGTCGACGGGCCGTGGTCCAGGATGGACCGCGCGACCCGGTTGCGGGTGGACCGCTCACCGGTCGCGAGCTCCTCATGGGCCTCGCCGACGTTTTTCACAACGCCATTGTTGCGTAATTCCTCAGACTCCGGCAAGCGGCACTCGAACCCGTGGACGGTGCCCTACGTCACTTAGGCATACCTAACGTGACCTGCGCAAACGATCTTTGATCGATCAAACCCGCCGGAATTCGATAACGCCGCGCACCCCCTTGCAGGACACTCCCGAAACATGCCCACACCCCCTCCGACCGGCCCACTTGTCACTCGGACGACCGTCGCCGACGGCCTTCGCGACCTGGGCGTCAAACCCGGTGAAATCCTCCTCGTGCACTCTTCGCTCAGCTCGCTAGGCTGGGTCTGCGGCGGCGCCGTCGCGGTCGTCCGGGGACTGCTCGACGCGCTCGGCCCCGAGGGCACGCTGGTCGTCCCCGCCCAGTCCGGCGACCTGTCCGACCCGGCCGTCTGGGGAAATCCCCCGGTCCCCGAGGAGTGGTGGGAGACGATCCGGGCCACCATGCCCGCGTACGACCCGCTGGTCACGCCCACCCGCGGGGTCGGCGTGATCCCGGAGACCGTACGGACCTGGCCCGGCGCCCTGCGCAGCGCGCACCCGCAGACCTACTTCGCCGCCCTCGGGCCGCGCGCGGCCGAGATCCTGGACGGACACGCCCCGGACTGCCGGCTCGGCGAGCGGAGCCCGCTGGCGCGGCTGGAGGCGCTGCACGCGCGCGTGCTGCTGCTCGGCGCCGGCTACGACGCCTGTACCGGCTTCCACCTCGCCGAGTACCGCATCCCCGCTCCCCGCGTGAAGGTGGGCCGCCCCGGCCTGCGCGGCTGGGAGACCGTCACCGAGGTGGCGATCAGCTCGGACCGCTTCGACGAGCTGGGGCACGACTTCGAGCGGGACCGTCCGGTCGTCCGGGGCCGGGTGGGCGCGGCCGGGGTGCGGGTGTTCCCCGTGGCGGACGCGGTGGGCTACGCGCGGCGGTGGCTGGAGACGCACCGTCCCTGGGAGGAGACCTGAACCCGGCGCTCCCGGCGGGCGGGCGGCTACCTAGTAGGGCTTGGTCAGGTCCGTAGTGGGGTGGGTATGTCGCGGTGGCAGGTGGGGCAGGCGCCGGTCCAGAGGGCGAGGAGTGTCTGCAGCTC
>NZ_JBSFVD010000021.1:0-127191 GCF_053592135.1 Streptomyces sp. NPDC002784
TTCACCAGCCCACAACCTGACATCAGCAAGGTCCCCACCCATGACCACATCAACGACCGAGCTGGCCAGCAGTCACGGCAAGCACCGTTGCAGTATTAGCCGCCCGCCCCGCACAGCGGTCCTTCGTATACGACCCGGCCGGTACGGCAGGTTCCCTGCACCTCGCGGCCGCCCGCGTCCTGGAGTCCAACTGGACGGGCGCCTCCACGGTCCCCTCGCGCGGGCTGTATCCGCACCAGTGGTCCTGGGACTCGGCGTTCATCGCGATCGGCCTGCGGCATCTGTCGCCGTTACGGGCCCAGACCGAGCTGGAGACGCTGCTGGCCGCCCAGTGGGGCGACGGACGGATCCCGCACATCGTCTTCAACCCCTCCGTGCCGCTCGACGCGTACTTCCCGAGCCCCGACTTCTGGCGCTCCTCGACCGCGGGGCGCGCTGCGGGCGCCCCGCGCACCGTACAGACGTCCGGGATCGTGCAGCCACCGGTGCACGCCCTGGCGGCCTGGCTGGTGCACCTGGCCGACCCCGGCCTGTCCCGCGGGCGCGGCTTCCTGGCCCGGGTCTACCCGAAGCTGGCGGCCTGGCACCGCTATCTGCTGCACCGGCGGGACCTGGGCGGCGGCGGCCTCGCCTCCGTCGTGCACCCGTGGGAACAGGGTATGGACAACAGCCCCTGCTGGGACGCCCCGCTGGCCCGCGTCGCCCCCGCCCCGGCCCGCTCCTTCCGCCGCGCCGACCTGGACCACGGCGCCCCCGAGGACCGTCCGACGGATCTGGACTACGGGCGGTACGTCCGGCTGGCGACGGACTACCGGGACGGCGGTTACGCCGACGGGACGGGCGCGTTCGCCGTGGAGGACCCGGCGTTCAACGCCCTGCTCATCGCCTCCGAGCACGCCCTGGCCCGGATCGCCCGCGAACTGGGAGCGACGGGCACGGCCCGCCACGCGCGCGCCGAGCGCCTGACGGGCGCCCTGGTGCAGCGCCTGTGGGACCCCGAGCGCGAGATGTTCTGCTGCCGGGACGTGCGCGGCGGCGGGCTGATCCCGGAGCGGTCGGTGTCCGGCCTGATCCCGCTGCTGCTGCCCACGCTGCCCGGCAGAACCGCCGAGGCCCTGGTGCGCACCGCCCGCGGCCCGCACTTCTCGCTCGGCGACACCACCCGTCTGGTGCCGAGCTACGACCTGCTCGGCGAGTCCTTCGACCCGCACCGCTACTGGCGCGGCCCGGCCTGGTTCAACACCGCGTGGCTGATCGAGCGCGGCCTGCGCACCCACGGCGAGCACCATGCGGCCGACGCGCTGCGCCGCTCGGTGCCGGAGCTGGCCGGCAGCTCCGGATTCGCGGAGTACGTCGACCCGTACACCGGCGCGGCCTGCGGCACCGCCGACTTCAGCTGGACCGCGGCGCTCGCGCTCGACCTGCTGCACGACGAGCCCGCGAGGGACACGTACGGCGTGAGGGAAGTCAAGGGAGGGGACCGGGGATGACGGACCGCCATCATCTGCTCGTGCACGGGGAGACGTTCGCCGCCGTGGGGGACGGCGGGGACATCAGCGGTGTGCGGGGCGCCGGCTCGCCGGACGGCTTGTTCGTCCGCGACGCCCGGCACCTCAGCCGCTGGCAGCTGACGCTGGACGGCGCGGTGCCGGAGGCCCTGACCCCGGTGGCCGACGGGGACACCGCCCGCTGCGTCCTGGTCCCCCGGGGCGGCCGCCAGGAGCCCCCGGCGTACACGCTCTTCCGCGAACAGGCGGTGGGGGACGGCTCGTTCGTGGAGTCGCTGCGGGTGACCAGCAACCTCCCCGTCCCCTCCACGGTCCGCCTGGCGATCACCGCGGACGCGGACTTCACCGACCAGTTCGAACTGCGTTCCGACCACCGCACCTACACCAAGACCGGCGCCACCCGCTCCCGCCACGTCCTCGACCACGGCCTGGAGTTCACCTACCAGCGCGGCGAATGGCGATCCCGTACGACGGTCACCGCCGAGCCGGCCCCGGACGCGGTGGAGGAGACCGGAACCGGGGCGCGGCGCCTGGTGTGGACCCTGGACCTGGACCCGCACGGCACGGCGGAACTGGCGCTGCGGGTGATGGCCCGCCCGCACGGCGACAAGCGGGCGCTGCGCGTACCGCGCTCCCCCGCCGCGCTGAACGACCAGCTGATCGCCCTGGAGGGCGAGTTCGTCACGGGCGTCTCCTTCCCCACCGGCTGGCCCGAGCTGGCGGCGGCCTGCGCCCGGGGCCTGGCGGACCTGGCCTCGCTGCAGATCCCGGCGACGGGCCTGGACGGCGAGGAGGTCCGGGTACCGGCCGCGGGCGCCCCCTGGTTCCTGACCCTGCTGGGCCGGGACGCCCTGCTCACCTCCCTGTTCGCCCTCCCGTACCGCCCGGCCCTCGCGGCGGCCGTCCTGCCCGCGCTGGCCGCCACCCAGGCCCAGGAGACGGGCACGGCCTCGGTGGCGCAGCCCGGCAAGATCGTGCACGAGGTCCGGCACGGCGAGCTGGCCCACTTCGGCCAGGTGCCGTACGGCCGCTACTACGGCTCGGTGGACGCGACCCCGCTCTTCCTGGTCCTGCTGGGCGCGTACGTGGAACACACCGGGGATGTCGCCCTGGCCCGCCGGCTGGAACCGCACGCCCGGGCCGCGGTCGCCTGGATGCTGGACCACGGCGGCCTGACCTCCCGCGGCTACCTGGTCTACCGCGCCGACCGCGGCGGCCTGGCCAACCAGAACTGGAAGGACTCCCCCGGCGCCATCTGCTGGGCCGACGGCACCCGGGCGAGCGGCCCGGTGATGGCGGCGGGCGCGCAGGGCTACGCGTACGACGCGCTGCGCCGCACGGCCGGGCTGTCGCGGACGGTGTGGGCGGACGAGACGTACGCGGCGCTGCTGGAGCAGGCGGCCGGTGACCTGCGGGACCGTTTCCAGCGGGACTTCTGGATGCCGGAGCACTCCTTCCCGGCGCTGGCCCTGGACGGCGAGGGCCGCCAGGTCGACGCGCTGGCCTCGGACGCCGGGCATCTGCTCTGGTCGGGCCTGCTGGACAAGGAGTACGGCGAACTGGTGGGCCGGCGCCTGCTGGAGGCGGACTTCTTCTCGGGCTGGGGCGTGCGCACCCTGGCCGCGGGCCAGCCTGCGTACCACCCGCTCTCCTACCACCGCGGCTCGGTGTGGCCGCACGACAACGCGCTGATCACCCTCGGCCTGTCCCGCTACGGCCTGCACGACGAGGCCCGGACCGTGGCGCACGCCCTGGTCGACGCGGCGACGACCACCGGCCACCGCCTGCCGGAGGTCCTGGCGGGCTACGGCCGCGACACCCACCCCGAGCCGGTCCCCTACCCCCACGCCTGCGTCCGGGAGTCCCGCTCGGCGACGGCCCCCCTGGCCCTGCTGACGGCGGTGGGCGGGGCGTAGCGTCCCGGGTGGCCGGGGGTTTCCCTGTTGTTCGCCGAGTAGTGGCGCGGACGGGCTGAACAAGCGCGGGTGCGGGCCCGTACGACATCACGGCGGGCCCCCCGCCACCAGGGACCGCACGGAAGGACCACCGGGTGCCCGCCTTCACACGCCTACACCGCCCACCGGGAACAGCGACCCCCGAGGCCACAACCACGGACACCGCGCCACCTCCGTCCGCCGCAACCGCCCCGCCTGGGGAAGGCGGGGCGGGTGGGGAAGGCGGCGCGGGTGCGGACGGCAACGCGGCCGGGGACGGCGACTCGGCCGAGGACGGCGGCACGGGCGAGGACGGCGGCACGGCCGAGGACGGCGGCACGGGCGAGGACGTCAACGCGGGTGAGGGTGGCGGCGCGGCCGGGGACAGCGGCACGGCGGAAGACATCGACGCGGCCACGGACGGCGGCACGACCGAGAACCGCAGCGCGGCCACGGGCAGCGGCGCGGTCGGGGACGTCAATGCGGGCGAGGACTGCGGCGCCGCCAAAGACGGCGGCTCGGGTGGTCGGGGCCGGAAGCCACTGACCGTCACCGTTCTCTGCGCAGCCCTCGTGCTGGGTGCCCTGCTGCTGCCCAACAGCCTCGCCGCCCTGCGTCCCAACCGCTTCACCCGCATCCCCGCGGAGGCGATCGTCGGTGCCGCCGTCCTGCTCGCGCTGCCCCGGCGTCCGCGCATCGCCCTCGCGGCGGTGGCGGGCACCGCCCTCGGGGCGCTCACCGTCCTCAACTTCCTGGACATGGGGTTCCGCGCCTACCTGGGCCGGGGCTTCAACCTCGTCCTCGACTGGTCCCTCCTCGACGACGCCCAGGGCTACATGAAGGACTCGATGGGCGCCGCCACCACGCTCACCGCGACCATCGGCGCCGTCCTGCTCGCCGTACTGCTCCTCGTCCTCACCGCCCTGGCCACCGTCCGCCTCGCCAACTTCCTGGCCGGCCACCGGCAGCGGGCCACCAAGGCCACCCTCGTCGCCGGGACGGTCTGGATCACCTGCTCCACCCTCGGCCTCCAGCTGGCCGGCATGCCTCTCGCCGCCGACCGGGCGGCCTCCGCGCTGGCGATCCAGGCGCGGCGGGTGCAGGCCACCCTCAAGGACGAGGCGGCCTTCGCGAAGGAGGCGAGGGCGGACACCTTCGGCGCGACTCCGCCCGCCCAGCTCCTGCCGGACCTGCGCGGCAAGGACGTGATCTTCACGTTCATCGAGAGCTACGGCAGAAGCGCCATCGAGGACCCGGTCATGGCGCCGGGCGTGACGGACACGCTCGACGCGAGCACCAAGTCGCTGCAGGCGGCGGGCTACCGCGCGCGGAGCGGCTGGCTGACCTCCTCGACCTACGGCGGCAGCAGCTGGCTGGGCCATTCGACGTTCCTGTCCGGCCTGTGGATCGACAACCAGCAGCGCTACACCACCGTCACCTCCGGCGACCACCTGTCCCTCACCAAGGCGTTCCGGAAGACCGGCGCCTGGGACACGGTGGGCATCATGCCGGGCATCCAGAAAGCCTGGCCGGAAGCCGACTTCTACGGCCTGGACAAGGTCTACGACGCCTTCCGACTCGGGTACCAGGGACCGAAGTTCAGCTGGTCGACCATGCCGGACCAGTACGCGCTGGAGGCCTTCCAGCGCATGGTCCACGGCAAGAAGCGCGACAAGCCGCTGATGTCGGAGATCATCCTGACCTCCAGCCACCAGCCCTGGGCACCGATCCCCACGCTGGTCGACTGGGACGACCTGGGCGACGGCTCGCTCTTCGACGCCGTCCAGCGGGACGGCAAGAAGGCGCAGGACATCATCACGGACACCACCAAGTCCCGGGCGGAGTACGGCAGGTCGATCGAGTACTCGGTGACGTCCCTGACCCAGTGGCTGGAGCGCTACGGCACCGAGGACACGGTCCTGGTCTTCCTCGGCGACCACCAGCCGATCGCAAGGGTCAGCGGCGACGACGCGAGCCGGGACGTCCCCGTCTCCATCGTGGCCAAGGACCCGGAGGTCCTGGAGAGGATCACGGACTGGAACTGGACGGAGGGCCTGCAACCCGCCCCCGACGCCCCGGTCTGGAAGATGGACGCCTTCCGCGACCGCTTCCTGACGGCCTACGGCTCAACACCCCACCCCACCAAGGACTGACCCCGCCAAGGACTGACCCCGTCAAGGACTAGCCGCCGGAGGTGTCCAGCTCCGCGTCCTCGCTCACACCCGCGCAGTCGTACGGGTCCTTCAGCCAGCCGTCCGGCAGGACGACCCGGTTGTTGCCCGACGTACGGCCCCGCGGCCCGTCCGCCCCGAGCGGCCAGGGCTGATCGAGGTCCAACTCGTCAAGTCCGTACCGCAGTTCCGCCAGCGACGAGGTGACGGCGAGCCGCTTGCGCATCTCGGAGCCGACGGCGAAGCCCTTCAGGTACCAGGCGACGTGCTTGCGGAAGTCGATGACGCCCCGCGCCTCGTCGCCGATCCACTCGCCGAGGAGCGTGGCGTGCCGGACCATCACGTCGGCGACCTCGCGCAGCGGGGGACGCGCGATGTCCTCGGGGCGGCCCTCGAAGGCGGCCACCAGGTCCGAGAACAGCCACGGCCGCCCCAGGCACCCGCGTCCGACGACGACGCCGTCGCAGCCGGTCTCCCGCATCATCCGGACCGCGTCCTCGGCCGACCAGATGTCGCCGTTGCCGAGCACCGGGATCTCCGGCACATGCTCCTTCAGGCGGGCGATGGCCTCCCAGTCGGCGGTGCCGCCGTAGTGCTGCGCGGCGGTACGGCCGTGCAGCGCGATCGCCGTGACGCCCTCCTCGACCGCGATCCGGCCGGCGTCGAGGTAGGTGATGTGATCGTCGTCGATGCCCTTGCGCATCTTCATCGTCACCGGCAGCTCCCCGGCCCCGGAGACCGCCTCGCGCAGGATCGCCCGCAGCAGATTCCGCTTGTACGGCAGCGCCGACCCGCCGCCCTTGCGCGTCACCTTCGGCACCGGGCACCCGAAGTTCAGGTCGATGTGGTCGGCGAGGTCCTCCTCCGCGATCATGCGGACGGCCTTGCCGACGGTCGCCGGGTCCACGCCGTACAGCTGGATCGAGCGGGGCTTCTCGGTGGCGTCGAAGTGGACCAGCTGCATGGTCTTCTCGTTGCGCTCGACCAGCGCCCGAGTGGTGATCATCTCGCTGACGAACAGCCCTTTTCCGCCGCTGAACTCCCGGCACAGGGTGCGGAAGGGCGCGTTGGTGATCCCGGCCATGGGGGCCAGGACGACGGGCGGCTGAACGGTGTGCGGGCCGATCTGCAGGGGCTTGGGCATGGCTCCATTGTGCCGTGCAATGAGTTCGCCCAATTCTTTAGTTAACCGCACTATCGAATTTCGGGTTACGCTGGAGTGCATGCCCGAGCTCAGCCCCCGCCGCCGCCTGCTGGTCCTCGCCGTCTGCTGCATGAGCCTGCTCGTCGTGAGCCTGGACAACACCGTGCTGAACGTGGCACTGCCGTCGCTGCAGGAAGACCTGCGCGCCGACACCGCCGGGCTCCAGCGGACGATCGACGCCTACACCCTGGTCCTCGCGTCCCTGCTGATGCTCGCGGGCTCCACGGCCGACCGGATCGGCCGCAAGCGGGTCTTCATGGCGGGGCTGGTCGTGTTCACGCTCGGCTCGCTGCTGTGTTCCCTGGCACCCAGCCTGGAGCTGCTGATCGCGGCCCGGACGCTCCAGGCCGTCGGCGGTTCCATGCTCAACCCGGTCGCCATGTCGATCATCACCAACACCTTCACCGATCCCCGCGAGCGGGCCCGCGCGATCGGCGCCTGGGGGGCGGTGGTCGGCATCTCGATGGCCGCCGGGCCGCTGGTGGGCGGGCTGCTGGTGGACTCCGTCGGCTGGCGCTCGATCTTCTGGATCAACCTGCCGGTGGGGCTCGCCGCGCTGCTGCTGACCCTGCGGTACGTGCCCGAGTCCCGGGCGCCCGAGCCCCGCCGGGTCGACCCGGTCGGGCAGGTGCTGGTGATCGCGCTGTTCGGCGCGCTGACGTACGCGATCATCGAGGCGCCGCACGCCCCGACCGTCGCCGTTCCCTTCGCGGTGCTGGCCGTGGTCGCGCTGGTGGCCCTGCTCCGGTACGCACCGCGCCGCGCCGAACCCCTGATCGACCTGCGCCTCTTCCGTTCGGCGCCGTTCAGCGGGGCGACGGTGATCGCGGTCGGCTCGTTCGCCGCGCTCGGCGGGTTCCTGTTCCTGTCGACGCTTTACCTGCAGAACGTGCGCGGGCTCAGCGCCCTGGAGGCCGGGCTGTGGATGCTGCCCATGGCCGTGCCGACCTTCCTGTGCGCCCCCCTGTCGGGGCGGCTGGTGGGCAGCCGGGGGCCTCGGGTGCCGCTGCTGGTCGCGGGGGGCTCGATGACGGTGAGCGCGCTGCTGTTCGCCCTGTTCGACGCGGAGACGTCCGACGCCGGCCTCTTCACCGGGTACGTCCTGTTCGGCATCGGCTTCGGGTTCGTCAACGCGCCCATCACCAACACGGCGGTCTCCGGCATGCCGCGCGCGCAGGCCGGGGTCGCGGCGGCCGTCGCCTCCACGAGCCGGCAACTGGGCCAGACACTCGGCGTCGCCGTCATCGGAGCGGTACTGGCGGCGGGCATCGGCACCGCGTCGTACCGGGAGGCGTTCGTGTCGGCCGCGGTACCCGGCTGGTGGATCCTCACGGCCTGCGGGCTGGCGGTCCTGGTCCTCGGCCTGCTCACCACCGGCCCCTGGGCCCGCGGCACCGCGGAACGCACGGCACGGCGACTCGAGACGGTGCGAGCGCGCGACCGGAGTCGTCTCCACGCGTAGCCGCCCATGGCCCGCAGGGCACAGGTTGGCCAACTCCCTGTGAAGAGGGTCCCTGTCGATCATCATCTTGCTGCACACTCCTCCATGACTTCCCGGGACTCTGGAGGCGTCGTGCCGCCGATCAACACGAGCAAGGTCACCCGCTGGGACCAGCACGGACGCGAGCACGTCGTACAGGTGCGGCGGGCCGGAGTGCAGCGCACGGTCAGGTGCGAGACCTGCGGGTGGCGCATCTCGGCGCAGTTCCTGCCGTGGCTGAAGGCCGAGGAGCATCTGGCTCAGGCGCACCAGGCGACCGTGGACCCGTCCGTCGCCTGACCCGGCGCACCGCGCGGCGTGAACGCCCGCCTGGCGAAAGCGTCTTGTGGGAGCGCTCCCAGACACGGCAGGATGCACGGGTGACCCCACTGCCCGCCGTACGCCCCTATCGCCCCGCGGACCGCGCCGCGCTCGACGACATCTGCGTCCGCACCGCCCATGTGGGCGGCGACAGCCGGCCCTTCTACGCGGACCCCGGCGTCTTCCCGGCCACGTTCTCCGCCCCCTACGTCGAGTTGGAGCCGGAGCTGGCCTTCGTCCTCGACGACGGCCAGGGACAGGCGGTGGGGTACATCGTCGGCACCGCCGACACCCCCCGCTTCGCCGCCGACTTCCGCCACAAGTGGCTGCCGGCGGTCGCCGACCGCTACCCGGCGCCCGAGGGCCCGCCCACGACCCCCGACGAGACGATCGCCGCGCTGCTCCACCACCCCGAGCGGATGGTCCTGCCGGAGCTGCTGGCCTACCCCGCCCATCTGCACATCGACCTGCTCCCCGACTGGCAGGGCAAGGGGCACGGCCGCGTCCTGATGCGGACGTTCCTCCACGCCCTGCACACCGGCGGGGTCCCGGCCGTCCACCTGGCCATGGCGACGGCCAACACCCGGGCGCGGGCCTTCTACGACCGGATGGGCTTCCACGAGATCCAGGTGCCGGACCCGGGCGGGGCCACCTACCTGGGGCGGACGACCAAGGAGACCTGAGCCGTCACACCGCCCGCAGCCCCCGCGCCAGCAGCTCCACCACGGCCTCGAACTCGTCCTGGGCCCCCGGCCGTTCCCACTCCCGGTGGTAGCCGGGGTCGTGGAAGCGCGCGGTGGCCTGGAAGACGGCGCGGGCGGTGGTGAGCGGGTCGGCGGAGGCGAAGGCGCCGGACGCCACGCCCGAGCGGACGATCTCGGCGAGCTGACCGGTCAGTTCGTCGATGTGCTCGTCCACCGCGTCGCTGTTCTCCGCGGTCAGCACGGTGTACGTGGCGAACAGCTCGGGGTCGTCCCCGGCCTTGTGCCGCTTGGCGTCGAACAGGGCCAGCAGCCAGGCCCGCAGCCGGGTCTCCGGGTCGCGTCCGCCCTCCGCGACGATCCCGGCCAGCACCGCCGACGTACGGTCCAGCCAGCGCTTGGTCACCGCCTCGCGCAGCGCCGCCTTGGTCCGGAAGTGCCGGTAGACGCTGCCGTGGCTGACGCCGAGCGCGCGGGCCACGTCCACCACGGTGGCCTTGGCCGGGCCGTGGCGGCGCAGCACGTCCTCGGTGGCTTCGAGGATGCGCTCGGCGGTCAGGGCTTCGGAGGTCGGTGCCATGCAGGAGACCGTACCGCCGGGTGCTACTTGCTGCCGAGGTGGGCCATCTGCGCGGCCGGGTAGCGGTCGCCCGCGGCGGCGTCGGCGGGCACCGCGCGCTCGATCGCGGCGAGGTCGGCGGCGTCCAGCGTGACGTCGAGGGCGCCGAGCGATTCGGTCAGCCGCTGCCGGGTGCGGGCGCCGACGAGCGGCACGATGTCCTCGCCCCGGGAGAGCACCCAGGCGATGGCGGTCTGCGCGACGGTGACGCCCTTGTCCTCGGCGATCGTGCGCAGGGCCTCGACCAGGTTCAGGTTGTGCCGGAGGTTGTCGCCCTGGAAGCGGGGCGACAGGGAGCGGAAGTCGTCGGGGGCGAGCCGGCGGTCGCCGGTGAAGTGGCCGGAGATCAGGCCGCGGGACAGGACGCCGTAGGCGGTGATGCCGATGCCGAGTTCGCGGGTGGTCGGCAGGATCTCCTCCTCGATACCCCGGGAGATCAGCGAGTACTCGATCTGGAGGTCGGCGATCGGGGCGGTGGCGGCGGCCCGGCGGATGGTGTCGGCGCCGACCTCGCTCAGGCCGATGTGGCGGACGTAGCCCTTCTCGACGAGTTCGGCGATGGCGCCGACGGTCTCCTCGATCGGCACGTCCGGGTCGAGCCGGGCGATGCGGTAGACGTCGATGTGGTCGACGCCGAGCCGCTGGAGGGAGTACGCGGCGAAGTTCCGCACCGCGGCGGGCCGTCCGTCGTAGCCGCTCCAGCCGCCGTCGGGGTCGCGCAGGGCGCCGAACTTCACGCTGACCAGGGCCTGTTCGCGGCGCTCGGCGGGGGCGCCGCGCAGTGCCTCGCCGATCAGCATCTCGTTGTGGCCCATGGCGTAGAAGTCGCCGGTGTCGAGCAGGGTCACGCCGGCCTCCAGCGCGGCATGGACGGTCGCGATGGACTCGGCCCGGTCGGCGTCGCCGTACAGCGCGGACATGCCCATGCAGCCGAGGCCGAGGGCGGAGACCCGGGGGCCGCTGGTTCCGAGGGTTCGGGTGTTCATCGTCATGCCTCCACCTTGCCCCAACGGCTGACAGATTTCAATATCTGTCAGTCCATACTTGTCAGCCCGGCCCTTGCCGGTCAGCCGGACGCATCGGGCCGCTCGGCCGGGACCCCGAGGACGTCGAGCATCGCCCGGGTCGCCGGGCTGGGGTTGAACCGGCTCCACGCGAGCACCTCGATGCGGCGTGGTCCGCCGACCACCGGGACCAGCGCCAGTCCGGGGTCACCGGCCGCCAGGGGGCGGGCGAAGGCCGACGGCAGCAGGGCCACCCCCAGCCCGCGCGCCGCCAGCCGGACGATCAGCTCGACGACGCCGACCTCGTACGCCACGTCCCGCGCCAGCCCTGCCGCGGTGAACGCCCGGTCGGACTGGGCCCGGGCGGGCGTGCCGGGCATGAAGTCCACGAACGTCTCGCCCGCGATGTCCCGCAGGGTGACCCGGGAGGCCGCCGCGAGCCGGTGCCCGGCCGGTACGACCAGCACATGCTCGTCATGGTCGAGCACCAGGGTCTCCACCGTCGCGGGCCGCTCGCCCTCGGGCAGACCGAGAAAGGCGATGTCCAGCTCCCCGGCCCGGACCGCCGCCACCAGATCGTCGCTGCGCCCGGAGCGCAGCACGACCCGGACCTCCGGGTGCCGCGCGCGATACCGCTGCAACAGCTCCGGCACGTCGACCGCGGCGGTGGTCACGATCACGCCGACGGCGAGCCGGCCCCGTACCACCCCGGCCGCCGCGGCGGCGTCCGCGGCGGCGCGGTCGGCGGCGGCCAGGCACTCCCGGGCCCGCGCGACGAACGCCTCACCGGCGCTGGTCGGTTCCACCCGCCGGCTGGAGCGGGCGAACAGCCGGACCCCCAACTCCCTTTCCAGGGCGGCGATCCGGTGGCTGAGCGAGGACTGCACCACGGCGCACCGCTCCGCCGCCCGCGTGAAGTTGCGGGTCTCGGCGACGGCGACGACGTACCGCATCTGCTGAAGATCCATCGAACGATGGTCCTCATTCATCGCTGCCATGGCAACCATGCTTTGGAGCCATGACGGGGCCCGGCCGAGACTGCACCCCATGCAGACCTCGACCGCACGGGCCCCGGCCGCGCGGCACGCGGCGACCGTCGCGCTGACCGCCCTCGCTCCCGCGTCCTGGGGCACCACCTACGCCGTGACCACGGAGCTCCTGCCGCCCGGACACCCGCTGTTCGCCGGGCTGATGCGGGCCCTGCCCGCCGGGCTGCTCGCCCTGGCGGTCACCCGCGTGCTGCCGCGCGGCGACTGGTGGTGGAAGGCCGCCGTCCTCGGCACCCTCAACATCGGCGCGCTGTTCCCCCTGCTGTTCGTGGCGGCCGAACGGCTCCCCGGCGGTGTCGCGGGCACCCTCAGCGCCGTTCAGCCGTTGCTGGTCGCCGCCTTGGCGATCGGGGTGCTGCGCCACCGGCCGACGGCCTGGACCTGGACGTGGGGGGTGCTCGGCGTGGTCGGGGTGGGGCTCGTGGTGCTCGGGCCCCAGGCCCGGCTGGACGCCGTCGGCGTGCTCGCCGGCCTCGGCGGTACGGCGGGCATGGCGGCCGGCGTCGTCCTCACCAAACGCTGGGGCCGCCCGGCGGGCATCGGCGCGATGACGCTGGCCGGCTGGCAACTGACGGTCGGCGGGCTCGTGTTGCTGCCGCTCACCGTCGCCTTCGAGGGGGCACCGCCGGCGGTCGGCGGGCAGGCCCTCGCCGGGTATCTGTGGCTGGGCGGGATGGGCGGGCTGATCTCGTTCACCCTGTGGTTCCGCGGGATCGGCAGGCTGCCGGTCGGCGCGTCCGCCCCGCTGGTGCTGCTGTCCCCGCTGGTCGCGACCCTCGTCGGGCTCGCGCTCGGCGAGACGCTGAACCCGCTCCAGGCCCTCGGCTTCGCCCTCGCCCTGGCCGCGCTGCTGGCCGCGCAGTTCACCTCCCCTGACGTGTCACGCCTGTTCAGGCGGGACGCGGCCAGGACCCCCGTACCGGAAGACCGGACCCAAGGAGAGCGGATCCCATGACCACAGGACTGACGACAGGACAGACGACGGCCGTGCTCGGCGCCACCGGCATGGTCGGCAGCCGGGTGATCACCGAGGCCGTCGCACGCGGCCACCGGGTGCGCGCCCTGTCCCGGAAACCCGCCGATGAGCGCCCGGGTGTGACACCGGTCCCGGTCGACGCGAGCGACCCGGACGCCCTGCGCGCGGCCCTCACCGGCGCCGCCGCCGTCGTGGTGGCCGTGCGGACCGAACCGGCCGACCGGGACTTCCTCGTCGGTACGACCCGTGCGGTGCTGGACATCGCGGCCGGGACGGGAATGCGCGTCCTCGTGGTCGGCGGCGCCGGCGTCCTGCGCAGCCCCGGGAACCCCGCGCTGCTGGTCGCCGACAACCCCGCGTACGTTCCCGCCGAGGTGACGGCGGTCGCCGCGGCCGGGGTGGCCCAGCTGCGGGCCTGCGAGGCCCACGCCCACGACGACTGGGCCTGTCTCGCGCCGCCCGCCCTGCTCGCCCCCGGCAAGCGGACCGGCCGCTACCGGCGCGGCACCGGCACCCTGCTCACCGCCGCCGACGGCCGCTCCTGGATCAGCGCCGAGGACCTGGCCGTCGCCGCGCTCGACGAACTGGACTCCCCCGGCGCCGACCGCCTGTTCACCGTCGTCCATCACGGCTGAGGAACTACCGGGCGGTGAAGGCCAGTTTCGCCCCGAGGGCCACGAAGGACCCGGCGAAGCTGCGGCGCAGCCAGGCCATCACCCTCGGCCGGGCGACGACCTGGTCGCGGACGGAGGCGGCGAGGACGCCGTAGAGCGCGAAGACGACGAAGGTCGCCGCCATGAACACCCCGCTGAGCGCCAGCATCCGCGGCACCGCGCCCGGCCCTTCCGGGTCCACGAACTGGGGCAGGAAGGCGAAGAAGAACATCGTCAGCTTGGGGTTGAGGAGATTGATCAGCACGCCCCGGACGATCATCCGCCCGGCCGACATCGGCGCCGCCGTACGGTCCACGGTGATCGTTTCCTTGTCCCGCAGCGTGGCCCAGGCCATGTAGAGGAGGTAGGCGACACCGGCGTACTTCAGGATCTGGAAGGCCGTGGCGCTGGCGTGCAGCAGGGCGGCCACCCCGGTGATCGTGGCCAGCATGTGCGGCAGGATCCCGAGGGCGCAGGCGAAGGCGGCCACGACACTGGCCCGCCGCCCGTGCGACAGACCGGCCGCGAGGGTGTAGACGACCCCGGTACCGGGGGTGGCGACGACGACCAGCGTGGTCAGCAGGAATGCGAGGCTCATGCGGACCAGCCTGGCCTCACGGTGGCCCCGGCTACAGGGCCAATGAGACGCCTCTATGCGGGACCACCACGACGCCCCCGCCGGACGAGCTGGTGCGCTCGTCCGGCGGGGGCGTCGGCGGTCGTCAGCAGCCCAGCAGGCGCTGGGCCAGGTAGCCCTCGATCTGGTCGAGGGAGACCCGCTCCTGCTTCATCGAGTCGCGCTCGCGGACCGTCACCGCGTTGTCGTCCAGGGTGTCGAAGTCGACGGTCACGCAGTACGGCGTGCCGATCTCGTCCTGGCGGCGGTAGCGGCGGCCGATGGCGCCGGCGTCGTCGAACTCGATGTTCCAGTTCTGCCGCAGCGCCTGGGCGAGGCCCTTGGCCTTCGGGGAGAGCTCGGCGTTGCGGGACAGCGGCAGCACCGCGACCTTCACCGGGGCCAGCCGGTGGTCGAGGCGCAGCACCGTGCGCTTCTCCATCTTGCCCTTGGCGTTCGGCGCCTCGTCCTCGATGTAGGCGTCCAGCAGGAACGCCAGCATCGCGCGGCCGACACCGGCCGCGGGCTCGATGACGTACGGCGTCCAGCGCTCCTGGGCCTCCTGGTCGTAGTAGGCGAGGTCCTGGCCGGAGGCCTTGGAGTGCGCGGAGAGGTCGTAGTCGGTGCGGTTGGCGACACCCTCCAGCTCGCCCCACTCGTTGCCGCCGAACCGGAAGCGGTACTCGATGTCGGCGGTGCGCTTGGAGTAGTGGGAGAGCTTCTCCTTGGGGTGCTCGTACCAGCGCATGTTCTCCTCACGGAGACCCAGGCCGGTGTACCAGTTCCAGCGCTGCTCCATCCAGTACTCCTGCCACTTCTCGTCCTCGCCCGGCTTGACGAAGAACTCCATCTCCATCTGCTCGAACTCGCGGGTGCGGAAGATGAAGTTGCCGGGCGTGATCTCGTTGCGGAAGGACTTGCCCATCTGGGCGATGCCGAACGGCGGCTTGCGGCGCGAAGTGGTCTGCACCTGGGCGAAGTTGGTGAAGATGCCCTGGGCGGTCTCGGGGCGCAGGTAGGCGACGGAGCCGGAGTCCTGCGTCGGGCCGAGGTGGGTGGAGAGCAGACCCGAGAACTGCTTGGGCTCGGTGAACTGGCCCTTGTTGCCGCAGTTGGGGCAGTTGACGTCCGCGAGGCCGTTCTCCGGGAGGCGGTTGTGCTTGGCCTCGTAGGCCTCCTCCAAGTGGTCCGCGCGGAACCGCTTGTGGCAGGAGGTGCACTCGGTCAGCGGGTCCGTGAAGGTGGCGACGTGGCCGGAGGCGACCCAGACCTCGGAGGCCAGGATCACGGACGAGTCGATACCGACGACGTCCTCACGCGACGTCACCATGTAGCGCCACCACTGGCGCTTGAGGTTCTCCTTGAGCTCGACACCCAGGGGTCCGTAGTCCCAGGCGGCCTTCTGCCCGCCGTAGATCTCACTGCAAGGGAATACGAAGCCACGGCGCTTGCTCAGGCTGACGATGGTGTCGATCTTGTCGGCGGCCACGGTGCTCTCTTCATGACGAATGGACGGCAGCGAATGCCCCAGGTTACCGGCGGGGCCACCCCCGGTATCAAATCGGTCCCGTGACCGGCGTTTGTTGACAACCGTTTCCACATTCATTGAAAATGACTGTCATGAACGTACGACGACAGCACATATCCGGGGTGGCCGTGGCGGCCGTCACCGCCCTCGGTCTCGGCACCCTCTCCGCCTGCTCCGGCAGCGCCGCCGCGGGCAACACGGAGAAGTTCGACGTCGTCGCGTCGTTCTACCCGATGGCCTACCTCGCCGAGCAGATCGGCGGGGACCACGTGAACGTCACCAGCCTCACCGAGCCCGGCCAGGAGCCGCACGACCTGGAGATCAGCGCCCAGCAGACCGCGCAGCTCCAGGAGACCGACGCGGCCCTCTACCTCAAGGGCCTCCAGCCCGCCGTCGACGAGGCCGTCGCGCAGGCCGGCGTGAAGACCACGATCGACGCCGCCACGCTCACGAAGCTCGAGGACCACGGCAGCCTGGAGGACAGCCACGAGCACGCCGAGGAAGAGGGGCACGCGGAGGAAGAGGGGCACTCCGAGGAGGAGGAGCACGCCCTCGACCCGCACATCTGGCTCGACCCCGTGAAGTACGCCGAGGTCGCCAAGGGCGTCGGCGCCGCCTTCGAGAAGGCCGACCCGGACCACGCGGCCGACTACAAGAAGAACACCGAGGCCCTGGTCGAGAAGCTGAACAGCCTCGACACCCGGTTCGAGGAGGGCCTGAAGAACACCGGGACCAAGGTGTTCTTCACCAACCACGCCGCCTTCGGCTACCTCGCCGAGCGCTACGGCCTGACCCAGGAGGCCATCTCCGGACTCGACCCGGAGAGCGAGCCCAGCCCGGCCCGGATCAAGGAGCTCCAGGAGGAGGCCAAGGCCGACGGCGTCACCACGGTCTTCTACGAGACACTGGTCTCGGACCGGACCGCGAAGACCCTCGCCAAGGACGCCGGCCTCAAGACGGACGTCCTCGACCCGGTCGAGGGCATCACCGACAAGTCCGAGGGCGAGGACTACATCCAGGTCATGGATGCCAACCTCAAGGCCCTCCAGGCCGCGTTGGGCGCCAAGTGACCGTTTCGGAGGACCGCATGAGCGAGCCCGTCATATCCCTGCGCGGCGTACGCGCCGACCTGGGTTCGCGGCCCGTCCTGCGCGGCATCGACCTCACCGTGTCCCGCGGTGAGGTCGTCGCGCTGCTCGGCGCCAACGGCTCCGGCAAGTCCACCGCCGTGCGCAGCGTCATCGCCCAGGTGCCGGTGAGCGCCGGCGAGATCGAGCTGTTCGGCACCCCGCGCCGCCGCTTCCGCGACTGGCACCGGCTCGGTTACGTCCCCCAGCGCACCACCGCAGCGGGCGGCGTCCCGGCCACGGTGACCGAGGTCGTCTCCTCCGGCCGGCTCTCCCGCGCCCGCTTCGGCCTGCTGCGCAAGGCGGACCGGGCGGCGGTGCGCCGGGCCCTGGAGCTGGTCGGCATGGCGGACCGCGCGAAGGACTCCGTGGACGCGCTCTCCGGCGGCCAGCACCAGCGCGTGCTGATCGCGCGGGCGCTCGCCGCCGAACCCGAGCTGCTGATCATGGACGAGCCGATGGCGGGCGTCGACCTGGCCAGCCAGGAGGTGCTGGCGCGGACCCTGCGCGAGCAGGTCGCGGCCGGTACGACGGTCCTGCTCGTGCTGCACGAACTGGGCGCCCTGGAGCCGCTGATCGACCGCGCGGTGGTGCTGCGCGACGGCTGTGTCGTCCACGACGGCCCGCCCCCGAAGGCCGTCGGCCAGCACGCGCTGCCCGGCCACGACCATGTCCACCCGCACGCCCCCGCGGGCGCCGAGCCGATCCGCACGGGACTGCTGAGCTGATGGAAATCCTCGACTACGCCTTCATGCAGCGGGCCCTGCTCGCCGCCGTCCTGGTCGGCATCACCGCCCCCGCGGTCGGCATCTACCTGGTCCAGCGCCGCCAGGCCCTGATGGGCGACGGCATCGGCCACGTGGCGATGACCGGCGTCGGCCTGGGCTTCCTGCTCTCCTGGTCCCCGATCTGGATGGCGACCGTCGTCTCCGTCCTCGGCGCGGTCCTCATGGAGCTCATCCGCTGGTACGGCAAGACCCGCGGCGACCTCGCCCTCGCCATGCTCTTCTACGGCGGTATGGCCGGCGGCGTGATGTTCATCAACCTCGCGCCGACGGGCTCCAACGCCAACCTGACCTCGTACCTCTTCGGCTCCCTGTCCACGGTGAGCGAGTCCGACGTCACCGCGATCTGCGTACTGGCCGCCTTCGTGGTGCTGGTCACACTCGGCCTGCGCCGCCAGCTGTTCGCGGTGAGCCAGGACGAGGAGTTCGCCCGGGTCACGGGCCTGCCGGTGCGCGCCCTGAACCTGCTGACGGCGGTCACGGCGGCCGTGACGGTGACCGTCGCGATGCGCGTGGTCGGGCTGCTCCTGGTGTCGGCGCTGATGGTGGTCCCGGTGGCCGCCGCCCAGCAGCTCAGCCGCAGCTTCGCCGCCACCTTCGCCATCGCGGTGGCCATCGGCGTGACCGTCACGATCAGCGGCACGGTCACCTCGTACTACCAGGACGTGCCGCCCGGCGCGACGATCGTGCTGCTGACCATCGGGGCGTTCGTCCTGCTGACCGCGCTGGCCACGCCGCTCGCCCGGCGCCGCGCGCGGGCCCTGGCCGCCGCGCAGGGCACCGGGGACCCGGCGGAGTGCGTGATTCCGCCGAGCCGGGGTCCGGGCGGAAAGGTCGGCGTCTGACCGCGCCGACAGCCCGGGCTGGCACAATGGCCCGGCAGGCAGACCTGAGGAGGCACCCCGTGACGACCGCTGGACCGCCCGTGAAGGGCCGATCCACCCGGCAGCGGGCCGCCGTGGCGGCGGCCCTCGACGAGGTCGACGAGTTCCGCAGCGCGCAGGAACTGCACGACATGCTCAAGCACAAGGGCGACTCGGTCGGTCTGACGACGGTCTACCGCACGCTCCAGTCCCTCGCCGACGCCGGCGAGGTCGACGTCCTGCGCACCTCCGACGGCGAGTCCGTCTACCGCCGCTGCTCCAGCGGCGAACACCACCACCACCTGGTCTGCCGGGTCTGCGGCAAGGCGGTCGAGGTCGAGGGCCCCGCGGTCGAGAAGTGGGCGGACGCGATCGCGGCCGAGCACGGCTATGTCAACGTGGCCCACACGGTGGAGATCTTCGGCACCTGCGCGGAGTGCGCCGCGCGCTGAGCGGCCTCGCGTCCTCCGGCGCCGGACAGGCTGTGCATGCCTGACCGGCGCTGAGAAGTCCGTTCAGTCCTCGGTCCGGCCCTCCATGGCCAGCAGTTCCTCGTTCGGGACGGCGCCGCCGAAGCGGCGGTCCCGGGAGGCGAACTCCACGCAGGCCCGCCACAGGTCGCGCCGGTCGAAGTCGGGCCACAGGACGTCCTGGAAGACCATCTCGGCGTAGGCGCTCTGCCAGAGCAGGTAGTTGGACGTGCGCTGCTCACCGCTCGGCCGCAGGAACAGGTCCACGTCCGGCATGTCCGGGTAGTACAGGTACTTGGCGAAGGTCTTCTCGGTCACCTTCGACGGGTCGAGCCGCCCGGCCCGCACGTCCTCCGCCAGCGCCTGCGCCGCGTCCGCGATCTCGGCGCGCCCGCCGTAGTTCATGCAGAAGTACAGGGTCAGCTTGTCGTTGTCCTTGGTCTGCTCCTGGGAGATCTCCAGCTCCCTGGCGACCGACTTCCACAGCTTGGGCATCCGCCCGACCCACCGCACCCGCACCCCGAGCTCGTCCAGCTGGTCCCGGGTCTTGCGGATGAAGTCGCGGTTGAAGTTCATCAGGAACCGCACCTCGTCGGGCGAGCGCTTCCAGTTCTCGGTGGAGAAGGCGTACAGCGAGATCGCCCCGACGCCCATCTCGATCGCGCCCTGCAGCACGTCCAGCACCCGCTCGGCGCCGACCTTGTGCCCCTCGGTGCGCGGCAGCCCGCGCTCCTTGGCCCAGCGCCCGTTCCCGTCCATGACGATCGCCACATGCTTCGGGACGAGCTCCCCGGGGAGCTTCGGCGCACGGGCCCCGGACGGATGCGGCTCCGGCGCCCTGTACTCCCGACGCTGCCGCCCCAGGATCCCGCGTACGACCATGTGCCCCTCGTCTCCCTTACTTTTCCACGTACCGAAGCGAACGCAGCCCGCGCTCCAGATGCCAGTGCAGATAGGCCGACACCAGCCCGCTGCCCTCCCGGACGTGCCGCGCCTCGCAGGCGTCGGCGGTGTCCCAGTCTCCCGTAAGCAGCGCACCGAGCAGTTCCAGGGTGGCCGGCGAGGGTACGACGCTACCGGGCACCCGGCAGTCGACGCATACCGAGCCTCCGGAGGCCACCGAGAAGAAACGGTTGGGTCCCGGCATCCCGCACTTCGCGCAGTCGCTGAAGCTCGGGGCGTAGCCGTTGACGGCGAGGGACCGCAGCAGGAAGGCGTCGAGCACGAGGTGCGGGGCGTGCTCACCGCGGGCGAGCGTCCGCAGCGCCCCGACGAGCAGCAGATACTGCTGCACGGCCGGCTCGCCCTCGTGGTCGGTGAACCGCTCGGCGGTCTCCAGCATGGCCGTCCCGGCGGTGTAGCGGGCGTAGTCGCTGACGATGCCGCCGCCGTACGGCGCGATGGTCTCGCTCTGCGTGCACAGCGGCAGCCCGCGCCCGATCAGCTCGCTCCCCCGGGCGAAGAACTGCACGTCCACGTGGGAGAACGGCTCGAGCCGGGCCCCGAACTTCGACTTGGTCCGCCGCACCCCCCGAGCGACGGCCCGCACCCGCCCGTGCCCCCGCGTGAGCAAGGTGATGATCCGATCCGCTTCGCCCAGCTTCTGGGTGCGCAGGACGACGCCGTCATCGCGGAACAGACTCATGGCGCCATTCTCCCGTACGCCGCGGGTCAGCGGGGACGGTCGGGGTGGCTCACCGTGAGCGTGCTCGCGCGGAGTCGTTCGGCGGGGGTGGCGTGGCGCAGGGCGTCCGGCGCCACGTCCCATTCGCGGCCCCCGCCGTACGGTCTGAGCTGGACGTACGGGCCTTCGTGGCCCATGACGATGCCGATCCTCCCGGTACAGACGTCCACCACGTGCGAACCGACGGCTGGCTTCACCGCTGTCATTCCTTCCCCGCTGCCCCCGCTGTCCCCGCTGCCTCAGTCGGCGCTGCTGGCCTCCCACAGAGTGTCGAATCGTTCGATGCGCTCCGCCACATGGCCCGGCGTCATCTTCAGCGTGGTCTTGGTGGGCGCGGCCCGCACATCGGGCTCGATCTCGTAGCAGAGCTCACCGTCGAAGATGATGAAGTCGTTCACCGAGGTCACCGGCGCGTTGTCCAGCTCGGACTGGTCGACGATCCGCGCGTCGATGCCGTACCTGCGCTGCCGCTCGCACAGCTTGCGCAGCGCCTCCGTGATCTCGTCGGGGCCGTCGACGAGGAACAGCCGCCGTATCTCCACGCCCCGCTTCCTGATCGCGTCGCCCTGCGCGACCAGGTACCGCTTGCCGGGGCCACTGGACCAGAAGTCCCGGTCGACGGAGGTGCTGGTGGCGTAGAGCGTCTTCTTGGTGCACGCGGTCAGGTCGATCAGCCACTCGTGGTTCTCGCCGGGGCAGTCCGCGGTGCCGTTGCTGAGGCTCTCCATCAGCAGCGCGAGACTGGCGATCTCCTCCTGCGCGAACCGCTTCACGATCTCCGAGCCGTGCTCGCCGACCTGGGTGTACTTGCGGGCCAGCCGCGTCACCCCGTCGGAGCGCAGGACCGAGCGGTCGACCTGGCTGAACAGCTCGGTCGCCGCGTTGATCTTGGCGAAGCTCTCGTCGACCGCCGACCGCATCTCCCGGTGATGGTCGGCGAGACTGTCCCGCATCCCCCGGATCCGGCGCGTCTGGGCCTCCTCCACGGCTTCCAGCCGCTCACCGAAATCGACCAGGTACTGCATGATCAGCACGGCGCTGCCGACCACCACGGGCATCGTCCACTGCCACTGCTCACTCGCGTCCGGGCTCAGGACGTTGGTCAGGACGAACGTCCCGGTCGCCAGTAACACGGTGACCAGCGTCTTGCGGAACAGTTTCGACCGGCGTTCCTCCTCGGGCGGTGGTGCCGTCCTCACGTCCCCCGTCGTCGCTCCGTTCATGTCGCTCCCCCGTCGGGTGTGTCGTTCGGGCCGCCCCTCAGCGCGTACTCAGCGCCTGGTGCAGCAACGGAATGGTCTGTACGGCCAGTTGGTCACGGATCCGCTGGACGAGGCTCTGCCACTGCCGGGTGAACCCCGGCTCTCGTTCCAGCTCGTCCCAGAGATGGCCCAGCGCGCGGTCCACATGGGCGCGCGGCATCCACAGGTGCAGCAGATGATCGACGGCCGGCCGCAGCGCGAGCACGGCCGCGGGCCCGTCCGCCGCGCCGAGCCGACTGCTGTCCAGCAGCCGCACGACGGTCGTCAGCAGCCAGTCGTGCAGCGCGAGGTCCTCGCACAGTCCGGCCGCCGCGCTCGCCGGGGTGTCCGCCGGCAGCCGCAGCTCCATCGTCCGCAGCCCGTCCTCGGCCAGCGTGAAACGGGTCAGCGCCGGGCCCTCGGCGTCCGGGGCCCGCCGCGCGGTCCACCGCAGGTGGGTACGGCGGGACTTGAAGGGCGCCTTGTGGTCGAGCAGGGGATGGCGCGCCAGCTGGGCCAGCAGCCCCTCGGCGATCGCCCCGAGGTCCAGCTCGCCCCGCCCGGCGCCGCGCAGCACGCCCTCCGCGGTGGCCTGCTCGGGCAGCTTCCCGAACGGCTCGACGAGCCCGGGCCGGACCAGGTACTGCCCCCACGGCCGGCGCAGATCGGGACCGGTGGCCGGGGCGCTGAACCAGGCGGTCGCCTGGAGCACCCGGCCCTCGGTGAGCGCGGCGCGGGCGGCCACCGTGCCGACGGCCCGCACCCGGGCGCCGTTGGAGGTGGGCAGCCGGCAGTCCACGCCGGTCAGCACCTCGGGCGAGCGGACGTACAGATTGGGCCGCTCGGAGACCCGGACGGGTTCGTCGGCGCGCAGCCTGAGCAGCTGTGCCGCGGCCCGGCCGTCCAGCGCCTGGAAGGACGGCAGCAGACCGGTGCGCACCTCGCCGCAGACGAGGACCGGACGTGCCGACGGTCCGGGGGCCGCCATCTCAGGCCCCTTCGGGGGCGGGCTCGGCGGGCTCCTCGTAGAAGACGTAGGAGGCGCGCTGGGCGACCGCGGCGGGGACCTCGACCTGTTCGCCGCGCGAGCGCCGGTCGACCTGTTCCAGCGCCCGGGCGTCGACGTCTATCTGGTCCAGGACCAGCCGGACGGCGTCCTCGACGGCGAGGAAGCGGTTGGGCATCAGGGTGCAGGTGCGGTAGGCGCTGAACGGGTCGGCGTCCGGGTTCAGCTGGAGCAGCGGCGGCAGCCGGTCCCAGTCGTGCGGGAAGCCGGTGCCGTCCCAGGGCTTCGGGGTCAGCACCGGTTCGCCGAGGTGGCGCAGGAGGCCGAGCCGGGCCAGTTGCCAGACGGCGGCCAGGAAGGGGCAGGACCACAGGCGCCGGCCGTCCTTGTCGGACCACAGCTCGACGTCCATGAAGACGGAGTGGTTGCGGGCGGCCGTCTCCTGGGGCGGCTGCCAGGCGGTGACCTCGGCGAGGGCGGCGCCCCGGCCGGGGCTGCGCTGGCCGTTGGCGAGCCAGCCGGTGCGGCTGACCGGCGGGCGGGACCCGGAGGAGCCGGGCGGCGGCGACTCGACGAGGCGGTGCATCACGGACTCGGCGAGGTCGACGCGGCCGGCGACCGCGCAGCCGGACTCGCGGGCCAGGTAGTCGATGGTGAGCCCGGCCTCCTCGGCCTCCTTGAGGATCAGGGGGAGGAGTTCGGCCGGGGTGGAGAAGCGGCTGAAGTAGTCGTCGACGAGGAAGCAGGTGCTGATCCGCGGCCGGTTCGCGCCGGCCCGGCGGGCGGCGGAGGCGCGGGCGGCCTCCACCCAGATCCGCACCTCGGCGAAGTGCTCGCCGAGCCGCTTGGGCCCGGCCTCGAAGTCCTCCATGTAGAGGTGGCCGAGTTCGAGGGAGAGATGGGACAGCGGTACGGCCTGGGTGCGCGGCTCGGCGCTGGTCTCCCGGAAGACGACATCGCTCATGCCTGCTCCCAGTACTTGTCGTCGGTGAGCCGGCCGGCCAGGTCGCTCAGCGCCTGCCAGGTCTCCATGTTGGCGATCTGGCTGTCGAGCACGTCCTCGTCGGTGATCAGCTGCTCCCGCCACTGGAGCACCGGTTCCAGCGGTACGGCGCCCAGGACCTGGCTGTAGCCGATGCCGTGCGAGGAGGCGAGCTGCTTGAGGTCCCGGTCGCACTCGCGCATCCACGCCGACTGGGTCGCCGAGACCTGCGACCACAGCGCCGACGAGGGATCGGGCACGGCGGCCCGTACGAACCGGATGGAGCCGCGCAGCGCGTCCTCGTCGTGGCCGCGGGCGACCCCGCCGGCGACGATGCCCCGCTTGCCGAAGACCAGTCCCGCGGCGGCCGCCACATGCTGCCGGGTCCAGCGGTGGAAGATCAGCCAGCGCGCCTCGACGCCCCGCATCTCGGGCACCGAGGTGGCTTCCAGGGCCATGTCGACGGCGTAGGAGCGGCCCGCGCTGAGGTCGACGACGATCAGGTCGAACTCGGAGTTGAGCCGCAGCAGCAGATCCACGCAGCGCCGGAGGTTGTCGTCGTCGGTGGCGAACTCGCCGCCGCTGAGGTCGCCCGGCATCAGCACCAGCCGGCCCGAGCCGGGCGGCCGGTTGCGCAGCACCCGGTGCTCGGTGTCCGCCCAGACGTCGACCCGGACGGGTTCGCCGACCTCGCCCACCAGGTAGGAGTGCAGTCCGCGGTCCTCGGCGGCCTGGCGGGCGTCGGGCACGTCGAAGACGGCGGAGGCGGTGGGCGAGCCGAAGTCGAAGTCCAGGTAGCAGACGTCGTCCCCGGCCAGCGCCCGGTGGTAGGCGAGGTTGGCGCTGGTCACCGAGCGCCCGGTGCCTCCTTTGTCGGAGGCGGCGAAGATCAGCACCGGGTCACACTCCCTGGGCCGCGGCTTCGCGCGCCCGGCCGAGGGCGTCGAGCTGCCCGAGGACGTCGAGGGCCAGCGAGTAGGCGGTGCCGGGCTGTTCGTCGACGAGGAGCCGGGCGCGGCGCAGCTTGACCTCGATCTGGCGCAGCTGCATGCCGTGCCGGCCGTCGTCCTTGGGGGCGGGCTCCATCTGTTCGTTGCCGAGGAGATGGGCGGCCTCGGAGAGCAGCGCCTTGGCCAGCTCGATCAGTTCGAGGCTGCGGATCGGGGGCTGCTGGTACATCTGGTGGGCCTGCACCATCACTTCGGTGACGCGCTCGGTGATGCTCCAGGACACCGGGACGCGCCGCTTGAGGATGTCGGCCTCGGGGTAGGCGGCGTGGACGTTGTCCCAGAGTCCCGCGCCCTCGCCGTCGCGGATCCGGCGGCGCCACATGTGGTCGAAGATGGCCTCGGCGAGCCCGAGCAGCCGGTCGTGCGCGGTCAGGTTGCGGGAGAGCGTGCACAGTTGGACGGTCCGCTTCAGCAGCTGCGCGGAGAAGTCGCTCATGGACCAGGTCATCAGCGGCCCGAGCCGGTCGCTGCCTTGCAGGGGCAGGGCGACGCCGACGTTGTGCAGGGCGTGGACCATGGGGTCGTCCACCGTCATCCGGCTGGTGATGCGGCCGCGTTCGGCGAGGCGCTCCATGATGGTGACCGTGCGGTTGAGGTCCTCGTCGGTGGCCCGGCGGCGCATCAGGTCGTGCACGAGGATGGCGGCGACGGAGAGGGAGAAGTACTCGGACTCCAGCTTCTGTCCCGTCGTACGCCAGGGGATGTCCTCCAGGGGCCAGCGGTCGGCGTCGAAGCGGGCGATCCGGGACCAGTACTGCTGGGTGAGCTCCCAGCGCAGGCGGAGCGCCTCGGCGAGCCGTTGCTGCTCGGTGTTGAGCAGGCCGAGGGTGAGGGTGCGGTCGGAGAACAGGTCCTGGATGCCGTCGAGGGCCACGACGGTGAAGTACAGGTAGGGCACGGCGTTGGCGGTGCCCTCGGGCTGCGGTCCGATGGGTTCGTCGGTCTCGACCTCGGGGGCGTCCTTCACCAGGGTCCAGGCCCAGCCGCACTCGAAGAGCTGGCTCTCGTCCTTCAGGCCTTCCTGGACGTCGATACCGAGCTGGAGGCTCTCGACGATCGCGGCCCGCAGCGGGCGGAAGCGGTCCTGGAACTTCTTCAGCACCTGGCGCTGCGACATCCGCCCCTGGCCGAGGAGTTCGCACAGGGTCTGGCCCTGGGAGGAGTCGGTGTCGAAGACGTTGACGGTGAAGGAGCGCAGCAGGCTGACCATGGCGGCGGTGAGCCGGCTGCTGGTGGCGGAGCGCAGTTCGGCGATGGTCTCCTTGATGTCGGTGCGCCGGGTCTTGTTCTCGTAGACCTTGAGGAAGCCGAGGGTGGCCAGGCACAGGGTGATCGACATCGAGTAGGAGTCGACGACGCCGAGCCGGCGCTGTTCCTCGGTGAGTTCCTCGGACGGGTCGCGGGCGCCGAAGTAGTAGCCCCCGGCGAACGTGGGCCGCTTGTCCTCGCCGGTGTGGGTGCGCATGAACTCGGCGGCGGCCGTGACGAGGTTGGCGGGGATGTCCAGGCGCCCGCCGGCCTTCTTCAGCACCTGCTGGACGTCGTCCTGGGTGGTGTCCGGATCGTCCAGCCGGAACGCGGGAATCTCGGTGGCCGGGTAGAAGAGGCAGAGCAGCCGCTCCGCGTCGGCGACGCTGCTCTCACCGCCGTACTCGCCCCAGTTCCACTCCCCCGCTTCGAACGAGTGGCGACCGAGCGCCTGCCAGATGTCCAGCAGATGCTGGCGTGGCTTGATCTGCATCCCATGCCCCTCACACAGGCCGCACTGCCAGGAATGGAGGAAAAACCCCTCCGCTGTTTTTCAGTCACCCAACGGCGGAATCCGGGAATCCGAATTCCGCCGGCCATAGGCGACGATCATTCCGGAATACCCGTCCCGCACCGCGGCCGAGGATTTCAGACGGACGCTCGTGAAATCGTCGGAGAACCGCTCCAGACTGGCGGACACCTCCGACTCCCCCACATCGCAGGCGGGGAAGAAATGCGCACCCGCGTGATAGCCCTTGGAATGCTCCATGAAGGCCGCGGCAAAGGGCGCCCCGGGGGCCAGGGCGCGCAGGAAGCACTCGACGCCCCGGTCGAACTCCTCGTGGGAGGAGGTCATCGACTCGGCGACGAAGAACATCGTCCCCATCGACCACCGGCCCTCGTGCCGCACCAGCTCGAAGAGGTTGCCCTCGGCCACCCGGGCGACGTCCCGGAAGCGGGCCCGCGGGTCCATGTCCAGGGCGCCGTAGGCGTCGTTCTTGCACAGCACGCGCCAGAACTGGTCCCAGTTCCCGTCGTAGGAGTCCACCTGGGACCTGAGGTAGCGGACGTTGGCGGACGAGCGCTCGAAGAGCGTGATCTCGTCGCACCAGGGCAGCATGGCGAGCGCGGGGTAGAGATTGGCGCCGGCGCCGACGTCGATTCCCGAAACAGGTCGGACACCACGGTTCGGAAAATGATCGCCGAAATGATCCCTGATGATGGAAAGGATCTCCGCGTCTTCCGCCTGCAAGTCGCGGTAGTTGTGATCCACATAGGCGATCGGGTCGAATGCCGCCCAGGACACATCCGCATTCAGCTGGGCATCCCCCGAGGAGCGCAAGGTCATTCATCAACGGTACCAACGGCGGGAGCACCACGGATCCCCCTTGCACCAATCCGGCAGAACAACGACCCCCGGTGGGGCGCACGCGGGGCGCATGGGGGCGAATGGATTCCCGCGACCTGATCCGGCCTTGAACGGCCCTGTCGTCCCCCGCAAGATGGTCGGAACTCTGCCGAACACACCCGAAAGGCAGACCCCTCGCGTCTCGCTCGTACCACCCGTACGGGTGTCAACGCGCAATTGACCCGGACCCGCAGGGGGGCGGCATGGCGGTTCTTCCAGAGGAACGTTTCCCTTCGCGCGGCGGCCGCACCGGCCATGCGCTCCTCCGCGACCGGGCGTTCATCGACCGGCCCCTGACGATGAGAGGCGTCACCGAGGCCGACCTGCCCGAGCTCGTCCGCGTCGACCGCGAGGCGTTCCCCGAGGAGCCCTACCCCTACTTCATCCTGCGGCAGTTGTACGACGTCCACGGCGACCGTCTGCTGGTCCTGGACGACGGCGAGCGGCTGCACGGCTACGTCCTCTTCCCGACCACCTCGGACGGCCGCCGGGGCTGGATCATGAGCCTGGGCGTCACCCGGGACCAGCGCGGCCGGGGGCTCGGCCGGCGGCTGATGCTGGAGGTGCTGCGCCGGCTGCGCACCGAGGGCGTGCGCGAGGTCGGGCTGACGGTCGAGCCGACCAACGCCGCCGCGATCATGCTGTACCGGTCGATCGGGTTCTCGTCGCAGGAGGGCGTGCGCGAGGACTACTTCGGGCCCGGCGAGGACCGACTGGTGATGACGCTGAACCTGTGACCCGGAGGGGTCACCCCGAGCCCGGAGATGGGGGTAATCCCCCGGGAACACAGGGCCGTTACCCGGATGTGACGTGCCGTCACGATCCGCCAGGCTGCTGTGCATGCAGCAGATCACGAGAAGTGCAGCCCTGATCGCCGCGACCGCGGTCGTCCTCGGTCTCGCCGTACCGGCCGGCGCCTTCGACGGCGGCGGCGGCCGTGCCGAGGCGCTGGAGTGGAGCGCGTGCGAGGGGGACGGGCTCGATCCACGGCAGCGGTGCGCGACCGTCCCGGTTCCGATGGACTACTCCGACCCCGGCGGCCGGACGATCGACATCGTCATCTCCCGTATCCCCAGCGAGAATCCCGCGGCCCGCCGGGGCGCCCTGCTGTTGATCCCCGGCGGCCCCGGCGGCGACAGCCTCGGCGACCCGTCGGGCAAGGGCCAACGGCTCCCGCAGAAGGTGCGGGACGCCTACGACCTGATCGGGTTCGCCCCGCGCGGGATGGCCCCGTCCACCGCCGTCGGCTGCGACGTGGAGTACGGCGACCTCGCCGCCTCCAAGCTGCGGCCCTGGCCCGCCGTCGACGGCTCCGTCACCGAGAACATGGCCACCGCCCGGCGCGTCTCCGCCGCCTGCGCCGAGAACGGCGGCGAGCTGATCCGGCACATCAGCACCGCCAACCAGGCCCGCGACCTCGACCGCGTCCGGGCCGCGCTCGGTGAGCGGAAGGTGTCCGCGTGGGGCGTGTCGTACGGCACCTATGTCGGCGCCGTCTACGCCCAGCTGTTCCCGCACCGCACCGACAGGTTCGTGCTGGACAGCAACAACAACCCCGATCCCGACCGGGTGGTGCGGGCCTGGCTGGCCGCGTTCGAGCAGGGCGTGGAGGACGTCTTCCCCGCGTTCGCCAGGTGGGCGTCCCGGCCCGGCAACCCGGACCGGGTGGCCCGTACTCCCGAGGAGGTGCGTGCGCGGTTCCTGGCCCTGGCCGCCCGGCTGGACCGCGAGCCGCTGCCCCGGCCCGGCGCCAACCCGCCGGTGCTGGACGGCAACGAACTGCGCCAGGCCATGCTCTCGGCCATGTACGACCCGGACGACTTCCCCGGCCTCGCGCGGCTGATCCGGGCCGCGGAGAGGGGCGAGGTGCCGCCCGCGCCGCCGTCCCCGCCCGAGGAGGTGCTGCAGAACTACCTCGGCGTCGGCGCCGGGAGCATCTGCAACGACTCCGCGTGGCCGACGGACGCCGCCGTGTACCAGAAGGGCGTCACCGAGAGCCGCGCGAAGTACCCGCTGACGGCGGGCATGCCGCGCAACGCCATGCTCTGCGCGGCCTGGCCGTTCCCGCAGAAGGAGCCGGCGGTGCGGATCACCGACCGCGGTCCGTCCAACATCCTGCTCATCCAGAACGAGCGTGACCCGGCCACCCCGCTCGGCGGCGCGAGGAAGTTGCGCGAGGCGCTCGGCGAGCGGGCGGTCATGGTGGTCAACGACGCCACCGGCCACGACGCCTACCTCGCCAACGGCACCGAGTGCGGCGACCGGCTGGTCTCCCGCTTCCTGGCCACCGGTGAGCGGCCCGCCCGGGACGTCCACTGCGACTGAGGCCCCGGCACCGCTCAGCCGAACCGCCGTACGTACCGCCGCTGCCACGGCGTCTCCACCGCCCGCGGGTCGTAGTGGCGGCGGACGTACGCGACGGCCTCCCCGGCCGGTACGCCGTCCAGTACCGCGACACAGGCCAGCGCCGTCCCCGTACGGCCGCGTCCGCCGCCGCAGGCGAGTTCCACCCGCTCGCCCGCGGCCCGCCGCCAGACCTCGGCCAGCACCGCGCGGGCCGCCGCACGGTCGGCCGGGAGCCGGAAGTCGGGCCAGCGCAGCCAGCGGGACTCCCAGGGGACCTCGGGCGGCCGCCGGCCCAGCAGGTAGACGCCGTACGACGGCGGCGCGTCCGGGGCGAGGGGGCGGCGCAGCGCCCGGCCCCGGATCAGCCGCCCGGAGGGCAGCCGGAGCACTCCGGGGGCCCGCTCGTCCCACTGTTCCTCGCCGGTCATGGCGGCAAGCTGTACCAGCAGTCGTTCCTCGACAAGGGCGACTGGGCGCTCCCCTTCCGGTGGGGCGTGGTCGGCACCGTCGACCCCTCCTCGGTCGCGAAGGTCACCGTCTCCTACGGCGGCGTCACCAGCGAGGCGGCCCTGGACCACGGCTGGTTCGCCGCCTCCGGCGTCCTGGACGAGCAGGTCACCGTCGCGCCCCGGATCAAGGGCTACGACACCGACGGCACGCTGGTCTACGACTCCGACCAGGACACGTCGTACGAGAAGACGCTGCCGTAGCGGCGCGGGAGGGGGTGCCGCACAGGGGTCGGCACCCCCTCGGGCGCCCACTGCGCTACTGGTCCGATTTATCCCGGTCTAGGCCATCCGCGCGGGATGTCTTGACCGTCCCCATCGCCCCTCCTATGGTCGCGGCTGACTGGCAGGACCTAGGACGTCGCATCTCCCCTCCCCCCACCCCGTCCTCCTGGAGGAACCGTGCACGACGTGACCCGCGGCGTGCCGGCGCCCGGTCGCCGGACCTTCCTGAAGCACACCGGCGCGCTGGGCGCCGCCGCCTCCGCGTCCCTGTCGGCCTGTTCGGTGGGGCCCGCGTCCACCATCGACACCGGCAGCGGGGCGGGCGGCGCGAACCGGACGCTGACCGCGGTCATCGGCTACGGCAACGACGGCAGCTGGGACCCCACCCAGACCGCGTCGGCGTTCTGCACGGCCGCCAACAACCACATCTACGAGGGCCTGCTGGACACCGACCCGATCTCCCGTGAGCCGTACGCGGCCCTCGCCACCCGGGTGCCGGCCGACCCCGACGCCACCACCTGGCGGTTCACCCTGCGCGAGGGCGCGACCTTCCACGACGGCGAGCCGGTCACCGCCGACGACGTGGTGTTCGTCTTCGACCGGATCCTCGACCCGAGGACCCAGACCCTCGCCAAGGGCTTCTTCGCCGGCTGGCTGGAGGAGGTCCGCAAGGTCGACGCGCGGAGCGTGGAGCTGGTGCTCAAGTTCCCGTTCCCGGAGGGGCTTTCACGGCTCACCCTCGCCAAGATCATGCCGGAGCACGTCTACTCCCGGCCCGGCGGCTGGGACGACGCCATCCGGGGCAAGGCGATCGGTTCGGGGCCCTACCGGCAGACCGCGCACCACCCGAAGTCCCACACCACCTTCGAGGCGTTCGCCGCCTACAACGGCCCGCGCAGACCCGCCTTCAAGAAGATGAACTGGCTGACCATCGTGGACGCCGCCCCCCGCGTGGCCCGCATCTCGGGCGCCGGCGCCGGCGCGCAGATCTCCGACAACATCCCCTACGCCAACATCGGGCAGCTCCAGAGCAGCGGGCTCACCGTCGGGGGCGGGGCCGGGATGAACAACCTGTTCCTGATGTTCAACACCCGGCAGCGCCCCTTCGACGACGTCCGCGTCCGCCAGGCCCTGCACTACGCCATCGACACCGAGAAGCTGGTCGAGGTGGCCCTCAAGGGCCACGGCAAGCCGTCGAGTTCCTTCCTGAACGAGGCCAACCCCGCCTACCGGCGCGCCAGGACCGTCTACGACCACGACCCCGACCGGGCGAAGGCGCTGCTGAAGGAGGCCGGGGTCAGCGGGCTGGAGATCGACATCCTGGCGGTGAACGTCAGCTGGATCGTGGACTGCCTGCCGACCATCAAGTCCTCCTGGGACGCGATCGGCGTGCGGACGACCCTGTCCCCGCAGGAGACGACCGCCGTGTTCACCAAGCTGGACCAGAAGCAGGACTACCAGGTCGTCGCCGCCGCCTCGAACCCCAACCAGTTCGGCCTCGACGCCGACCTGATCATGCGTTACAACTACGGCCCCGACAACCTGTGGATGGGCTACACCCGCTGGGCCACCGACCCGGTCGCCCGGCAGCTCTTCAAGGACATGGACCGGGCCGCCCAGGAGCCGGATCCGGAGCGGAAGAAGACGATGATCCAGGAGTACATCGACGTCGTCGCCGAGCAGGCCGTGCTCTACCCGGTCGTCCACAACGAGCTGATGACGGCCTGGAACGCGGGACTCCTCGCCGGGATAAGGGCACAGCCGTACCCCGGCATCAACGTGCTCCAGGCGAAGTGGGCCTAGCGGCATGACCGCGGTCCTGCGGATTCTGCTCCGCCGTGTCCTGCTGCTCGTCCCGCTGATGCTCGGCATCGTGCTGTTCGTCTTCGTGGTGATGCGCTTCTCGGACGTCGACCCGGCGTCCGCCTTCTTCCAGGGGGCGAACCCCACCCCCGAGCAACTGCACCGGTTCCGCGAGGACAACGGCCTGCTGGACCCGATGCCGGTGCGCTACCTCGCCTTCGTGGGCGCCCTGCTCCACGGCGACCTGGGCATCAGCGCGCTCACCCGCGGCGAGGTGATCGACCAGGTGCTGACCGCCCTGCCGCTCACCATGCAGCTCACCTTCCTCGGCCTCGGCATCGCCATGGTGCTGGCGCTGTTCGGCGGCGTCACCGCGGCCGTCTACCGCGACCGGCTGCCGGACCAGATCATCCGGGTCGTCTCCCTGACCGGCGTGGCCGCGCCCGGCTTCTGGCTGGCGCTGCTGATGATCCAGTACCTGGCGGTCGACCTGGGCTGGTTCCCGGCGGGCGGCTACATCAACCCGGCGGACTCCTTCACCGGCTGGCTGAAGACGATGACGCTGCCCGCGCTCGCCCTGTCCCTCCCGGTGGCGGCCCAGCTCACCCGGATCGTGCGGACCTCGGTGGTGGAGGAACTGGACAAGGACTACGTCCGTACGGCGATCGGCAGCGGTCTGCCGCCCCGGGTGGTGGTGGGCCGGAACGTGCTCCGGAACGCCCTGGTCAATCCGCTGACCGTGCTCGGACTGCGGGTGGGCTACCTGCTGGGCGGCGCGGTCGTCATCGAGACGATCTTCTCGCTGCCCGGCATGGGCAAGCTGATGATCGACGCGGTGAAGAACGGCGACCCCGCGGTCGTCCAGGGCGTGGTGCTGACCACGGCGTTCGGCTTCGTGATCGTCAACCTCGTGATCGACGTGCTCTACCTGCTGGTCAACCCGCGACTGAGGGATGCGACCGCATGATCATGACGCGCAGGAGCCTCACCGAGGCCCTCTCCCGCCCCGGCATCCGGCTGCGCGGCCGGCGGCGGCTGCCCCTGATGTCGAAGCTGGCGCTCTGCTTCCTGGCGCTGGTGGTCCTCGTCGCGGTGTTCGCGCCGCTGCTGGCCCCGTACGATCCGCTGGACCAGCAGCCGCCGGTCGACGGCACCGGGCATCCCTCCACCGCGTACTGGATGGGCCAGGACAGCCTGGGCCGGGACATCCTCAGCCGGCTGATGTACGGGGCCCGCTGGTCCCTCGCCATCGGCCTCGGCGCCACCGGGCTCGCCCTGGTGGCGGGCGCGCTGATCGGGGCGGTCGCGGCGACCTCCCGCAAGGCGGTCGACGAGACGCTGATGCGCTGCCTGGACGTGGTGATGGCGTTCCCCGGGATCGCCCTCGCGGCCGTCCTGGTGGCCGTGTTCGGCGGCGGGATCACCGTCCTGATCTGCGCCATCGCCTTCCTGTTCACCCCGCCGGTGGCCCGCGTGGTGCGCGCCAACGTCGTCGACCAGTACGGCGAGGACTACGTCACCGCGGAACGGGTGATCGGCGCCCGCACCCCGCACATCGTGTGGCGGCACGTGGCCGTCAACTGCGCGGCCCCGGTGCTGGTCTTCTGCACCGTGCAGGTCGCCGAGGCCATCGTGTTCGAGGCGTCGCTGTCCTTCATCGGCGCGGGGGTGCGGCCGCCCGACCCGTCCTGGGGCAGTGTCATCGCGGACGGCAAGAACATGGTGCTGACCGGGGGCTGGTGGGCGACGGTCTTCCCGGGCCTGGTGATCCTGTTCACCGTGCTCTCGCTGAACATCCTGTCCGAGGGCGTCTCGGACGCGTGGGCGGCACCGGCGGCCCGGGAGGTGGAGGTCCCGAAGGAGGCGGACCCGGTCGAGGCGCCCGAGCCGGGCGGTGGCGCGGTGGTCGCCCTGCCCGGCCTGGCCGAGGCGGCCCGCCGGCTGCGGACCCGGGCCCGGCCGCTGCCCGCGGGGGCCCAGCCGGTGCTGGCCGTGGAGAACCTCGCCATCGGCTTCGAGGGGCGTCACCGGGGCGTGGACATCGTCGACGGCATCAGCTTCGAGGTGCAGCCCGGCGAGGTGCTGGGCCTGGTCGGCGAGTCGGGCTGCGGCAAGTCGCTCACCGCGCTGACCGTCATGGGGCTCCAGCCCCGGGGCGCCCGGGTCAGCGGCCAGGTCCGCTTCCACCACCGGGACCTGCTGGCCGAGCCGATGCGGGCGCGGCGCAGACTGCTCGGCCACGAGATGGCGATGGTCTACCAGGACGCCCTGTCCTCCCTGAACCCGGCGATGACCATCCGCGCCCAGCTCAAGCAGGTCGTACGGCGCGGTGGCCGGCGCAGCCCCGGGGAACTGCTCACCCTGGTCGGCCTCGACCCGGAACGCACCCTGCGCAGCTACCCGCACGAGCTCTCCGGCGGCCAGCGCCAGCGCGTGCTGATCGCCATGGCCCTGTCCCGCGACCCGCAGCTGATCGTCGCCGACGAGCCGACGACCGCGCTGGACGTCACCGTGCAGGCGCAGATCATGGCGCTGCTGCTGCGGCTGCGCGAGGAGCTGGGCTTCGCGCTGATCCTGGTCTCGCACGACCTGGCCCTGATCGCGGACGTCACCGACCGGGTGGTGGTGATGTACGGCGGACAGGTCGTCGAGACCGGGGTGACCGCCGACCTGGTGGAGGCACCGGCCCACCACTACACGCGCGGGCTGCTCGGCAGCGTGCTGTCGCTGGAGGGGGCCGCCGAGCGGATGACGCAGATCAAGGGCGTCGTCCCGTCCCCCGCGGACTTCCCCGCAGGCTGCCGCTTCACCGACCGCTGCCCCCGGGCGACGGAACGCTGCCGCACCACCCCGCCCGACCTGCTGGGCACCCCCACCCACACGGCCGCCTGCCACCACCCGGCGGTCGCCCTGGCGCCGACGGAGGCCGTGCAGTGAGCACACTCGACGGAGGCCGTGAGATGAGTGCGATCGTCGAACTCTCCGGCGCCGACGTCGTCCACAAGGCCCGCAGCGGCGGGCTGTTCGCGCGGGACCGGGTGTACGCGTTGACCGGTGCCGATCTCACCGTGGCGCCCGGTGAGACCGTCGGGGTCGTGGGCGAGTCGGGGTGCGGGAAGTCGACGCTGGCGAAGGTGCTGGTGGGGGTGGAGCGGCCGACCGCCGGGACGGTGGCCTTCCGGGGGCGTGACCTGTGGAGGATGTCGGCGGACGAGCGGCGCAGGACCGTGGGCCGCAGCACCGGCATGATCTTCCAGGACCCCTCGACCGCCCTGAACCGGCGCCTGCCCATCCGGCGGATCCTGCGCGACCCGATGGACGTCCACGAGGAGGGCACCCGACGCGAACGGGAGGAACAGGTAAGGGAGTTGATGGCCCTGGTGGGTCTGCCCCGGGCCCTCGCCGACGCCCTTCCCGGCCAGCTCTCCGGCGGTCAGCGGCAGCGCGTCGCCATCGCCCGCGCCCTCGCCCTCGACCCGGACCTGGTGGTGGCGGACGAACCGACCAGCGCGCTGGACGTGTCGGTCCGCGCCCAGATCCTCAACCTCCTGCTCGACCTCAAGGAGCGCCTGGGCCTGTCCCTGGTCTTCGTCTCGCACGACATCCAGACGGTCCGCCGGATGAGCGACCGCGTGATCACCATGTACCTGGGCCGGATCGTGGAGGAGACCCCGGCCGACCGGGTGACCGACCGCTCCTGTCACCCGTACACCCGCGCCCTGTTCTCCGCCACCCCCGGCCTGCTGGACCCGGTCGACCCGATCCCGCTGACCGGACCGGTCCCCTCGGCCACCCGGCCGCCCAGCGGCTGCCCCTTCCGGACGAGGTGCTGGAAGGCGACGGAGCTGTGCGCACAGCAGATGCCCGGATTCTCCGACGCGTCCACCCCGGGGCACCGGTACCGCTGCCACCATCCTGTCGAGGAGGACCGGTCGACCCGCGACCTGGCACAGCCCGCAACGGAGCCCTCATGAACACGCTCACCGGTGTCGTCCCGCCCGTCTGCACGCCCCTGACACCGGACCGCGAGGTCGACGTCCCCTCGCTGCTCAGGCTGGTCGACCATCTGATGGACGGCGGAGTGCACGGCCTGTTCGTGCTCGGCTCGACCTCCGAGGCGGCCTACCTGACGGACCGCCAGCGTCGGCTGGTGGTGGAGACGGTGGCCCTGCACGTGGGCGGCCGGCTGCCGGTGCTGGCCGGGGTGATCGACATGACGACCCCCCGGGTGCTGGACCACGTGGGCGAGGTGGTCGCGGCCGGGGCGGACGCGGTGGTGGCGACGGCGCCGTTCTACACCGCGACCCACCCCGCCGAGATCGCCCGCCACTACCGGCTGATCGCCGCCGAGAGCCCGGTCCCCGTCCTCGCCTACGACATCCCGGCCGCCGTGCACACCAAGCTCCCCGCCGAGCTGGTCCTGGACCTGGCCGCCGAGGGCGTGCTGGCCGGGCTCAAGGACTCCAGCGGCGATCTGGCCGGGTTCCGCGAGATCGTCACCGGCGCCCGCGCCCGCCCCGGCCTCACCGGCTTCACCCTGCTCACCGGCTCCGAGCTGCTCGTCGACGCCGCGCTCGCGCTGGGCGCGGACGGCGCGGTGCCCGGCCTCGCCAACGTCGACCCGCACGGCTACGTCCGGCTGGACCGCCTGTGCCGGGCCGGCGACCGGCACCGGGCCCGGGCCGAACAGGAGCGGCTGTGCGCCCTGTTCGGCATGGTCCGGACCGGCGACCCCACCCGGATGGGCGGCAGCTCCTCGGCGCTCGGCGCCTTCAAGGCGGCCCTGCATCTGCGCGGGATCATCGACTGCCCGGCGACCGCGGAGCCCCAGGTGCCGCTCGGCGCCGAGGAGACCGAACGGGTCGGCAAGCACCTCGCCGCGGCGGGGCTGCTCTAGAGCGCGTCCACCGGCAGCCGGCGGAACTCGATCGTCTCGTACGGGCTCTTCGCCCCCGTCTCGTACAGCACCCCGACCGTCGCCGGGTCGACCTGGACCAGGTCGGAGTAGGCGGCCCGCTGCTGGGACAGGGTCACCGCCTTGGTGAACGTCGCCCCGCCGTTGCCGCTGCGCCACACCGCCATGGCCTGCCGCGAGGTGGGCACCGACGGACCGGAGAACAGCAACGGCGCGCCGAACCCGGGAAGTTGCAGGACGCTCGCCTGCACCACCGGCACCTCGTTGAGGGTGGGCTGGATCGCGTACGGGCGGGCCAGGGTCCGCGCCCCGTCCGCCGACCAGCTGTCGATCCGGTGGCCGATGTCGGCGCCGTGCTGGTCGCGGGCGTTGAAGTAGAGCCTGCCGTCGGGGAGTTCGGCGGCCGCGGTCTCGTTGGCGTTGTGGCTGTTGTCGTAGACGTCGTCCATGAAACCGATGTGCCAGGTGGTGCCGCCGTCGTCGCTGTAGATGGCGTGGCCGCCGTAGTACTTGGGCTCCTGGCCGGAGTCGGCGGAACCGGGCGCCGGGGCGGCCGAGTGGTTGGACGGGACCACCAGCCGGCCCGGGTGCGCGCCGTGGCGGAGGGCGACGGCGTGTCCGGGGCCGGTGGCGTACCAGCGCCAGTTCGCCCGCTTCACCTGATCGGTGATGTCCCGCGGCGCGCTGAAGCGCACGCCGTCGTCCCAGCTCTTCTGGACGAAGACCCGGCGGCTCTGCTCCGGTGTCACCTCGCCCCGCATGATCTGACCCTCGGTCACCGTGCCGCCGTTGTAGGAGGTGACCAGGACGATCGCGCCCGTAAGGGGGTCCACCACCGGCGACGGGTTGCCCCGGGTGTCGCCGTTCCCGGCGGCCACCACTCTCAGGGGGCCCCAGGTGCAGCCGCCGTCGGAGGAGCGTCGGACGACGACGTCGATGTTCCCGGTGTCGCCCGCGCCGTCGTGCCGGCCCTCGGCGAAGGCCAGCAGGGTGCCCAGGCGGGTGGTGATCGTCGCCGGGATGCGGTACGTGTCGTAGCCGCCCTGCCCCGAGACGTACGGGACGGAGGACGTGCATTCGGCGGCCGCCGAGGCCCGGCCGGTCGCGGTGAGCGGGGTGAGGAGTACTGCGGTGACGAGGAGTGTGCGGGTCAGGAGGGTCATCGAGCTCCCTTGACGGAATGTCAGGCATTGACCTGTCCGTCACATGGTTCCCGGAGTCACCAGACCCGACTCGTAGGCCACGATCACCAGCTGGGCCCGGTCACGTGCCCCGAGCTTGCCCATGATGCGGCTCACGTGGGTCTTCGCGGTGAGCGGGCTGAGCCCCAATGCCTCAGCGATCTCAGTGTTGTTGAGGCCGCGCGCGACCAGTGTGAGCACCCCGCGCTCCCGCTCGGAGAGGCACTCGGGACCGCCCACGGCCGGGGTCGAGGGGCTGCGCAGAAATCGCGCGATCAGCCGTGCCGTGGGGCCCGGCGACAGCAGTGCCTCACCGGCGGCGACCGTGCGGATCGCGTCCAGGAGTTCCGCCGGACGGGTGTCCTTGACCAGGAAGCCGGAGGCCCCGGCCCGCAGCGCCTCCACGATGTGCTCGTCGGTGTCGTACGTCGTCAGCACCAGCACCCGCACCCCGGCCAGGTCCTCGTCGGCCGCGATCAGCCGGGTGGCCTCGATGCCGTCGAGGTCGGGCATGCGGATGTCCATCACCACCAGGTCGGCCCGCTCGGTGCGGGCCAGCTCCAGCGCCTCCCGGCCGGTGCCGGCCTGCCCCACGACCTCCATGTCCGGCGCGGACTCGACGAGCATGGCGAACGCGGCCCGGACGAGGGTCTGGTCGTCGGCGAGCAGGACGCGGATGGTCACGTGGCTCCTCCCAGCGGTAGTACGGCGGTCACGGGGCTGCTCCCAGCGGTAGTACGGCGGTCACGGGGTTCCGCCGAGGGGCAGTACCGCGGTCACCCGGAAGCCGCCCCCAGGGCACGGCCCGGCGTCGAGGGTGCCGCCCACGCTGCGGGCGCGCTCGCGCATGCCGACCAGCCCGAAGCCCGGCGTCTTCCCGGGGGCCGGCCCGGAGCCGTCGTCGCTGACCGCGAGGTGCAGGGCGCCGTCCTCCTCGTGCAGGTCGACGGCGACGGCCGGTTCGGGTCCGGCGTGCCGTACGGCGTTGGTGAGCGCCTCCTGCACGATGCGGTAGGCGGCGGCGCCGACGGCGGGGGGCGCCTGCCGGACCCGTACCGTCTGCTGCACCTTGGCGCCCGCGAGCCGGGCCGCCGCCACCAGGTCGGGCAGTCCGTCGAGGCCGGGCAGCGGGCCGCGTCCGTCCGTGCCGGGCTCGCGCAGCACCTCCAGGGTGGTGCGCAGTTCGCCGCGCGCGCTGCGGCAGGTCCCGGCGATGTCGTCGAGGGCCTTGGCGACCGTCTCCCGGTCCAGGCGCTCGGGGTCGGCGGCCAGCACGTGGGCGGCGACGGAGGTCTGCACCCCGATGAGGGTGATGCTGTGGGCGAGCAGGTCGTGCAGGTCGCGGGCGATGCGCAGGCGTTCCTCGGCGACCCGGCGGCGGGCCTCCTCCTCGCGGGTGCGCTCCGCGCGGTCGGCCCGTTCGACGATGGCGGCGATGTACTGGCGGTAGTAGCGCACGTCGATGCCGACGAAGATGACGGCGAGGACCCAGCCGTAGATGCGCAGCAGTTCGGCGGCCTGCTTGTGCTCGCCGAAGGTGAGCATCGCGGCCAGGGAGAGGCCGAGGCCGGCGGTGGTCACCAGGAGGGTGCGGGCGGGGCGTTGGGTGACGGTGACGGTGTACAGCGCGATGAACGATGCGGGGACGGGCGCGCTGTGGTTGTTGTCCAGGGCGTGGTACGGCAGGACGAGCGCCACCACCGCCGCGAACACGAGCAGCGGCCCGCGCCGCCGCCACACCAGCGGCACATGGGCGGCGATCAGGAGCGTCCAGCCGAGGGCGTCGGGCCGGCGGGCGTCGTCGCTGACCAGCGCCAGGCAGACGGCCGCACCGGCCGCCACCGCGGCGAGCAGCGCGTCGTTGCGGGTGCCGTGCGGGGCGGTGGTGGGGTCACGGTTGATCGCGGCCATGATCCGCTCGCCGATCCGGGGGCGCGCCGCTGGGGTGTTTGGCTGCACGGGGTCATCTTCCGCTGCGAGGGCGCCCCTCCGGGAGGGAGGGGCGCCCGGTCGGTCAGTGAGCGGCTGCGGTGATCCGCTCCGGTTCCTTCGGGGGTACGGGGTTCTCGGGCTCCTCGGACAGGGCGCCCGGCCACCACAGCTTGCGGCGCAGGGCGACGCTGGCGCTGGTCACCAGGTAGGTGCGGACCAGGAAGGTGTCGAGGAGCACGCCGACGGCGATGACGAAGCCCAGCTCGACGAGCTGCACCATCGGCATGCTGGTGAGCACCGCGAAGGTGGCGGCGAGGACCAGTCCCGCGGAGGCGATGACACCGCCCGTGGTGCGCAGCGCGGTCAGCGCGGCCGGGACGGGTTCGGCGCCGTTCAGGGACTCCTCGCGCATCCGGTGCATCAGGAAGATGCCGTAGTCGACGCCGAGGGCGACCAGGAAGACGAAGGAGAGCAGTCCGAGCCCCGGATCCGTGCCCTCGAACCCGAACACCGGCCCGAAGACCAGCCCGCCGATGCCGAGGGCGGCGGCCCACACGGCGACCACGGCCGCCACCAGGATCAGCGGCGCCACGATCGAGCGCAGCAGCGCGACCAGGATGAGGAACACGGACACCAGCACGATCGGCACGACGATCATCCGGTCGCGGGCGTTGGTGTCCTTCAGGTCGATCTGCTCGGCGCTCGGTCCGCCCACGTAGGAGCCGTCGAGCCGGTCGCGCAGGTCCTCGATGGTCGCGGTCTCCCCCGCGGACTGCGGTGCCGCGGCGGCGAGCACGGAGATCTCGGTCCAGCCCTCTCCGGTACGTCCGGGCGCGGCGCTGTCGACGCCCTCGGTGCCGCGGACGGCGGCGAGGGTGGCCGCGGCGCGGTCGGCGGGGGTGATGACGGTGATGGCCTGGGTGGAGCGCTCGGGGTAGGCCGCCGCGAGCGTCTCCATGGCGGCGACCGCGTCGGGCTTGCTGGTGAAGGAGTCCTCCTGCTTGAGATTGCCGGGCAGGTTGAACGTGCCGAGCGCGAGCGCTCCGAGCAGCAGGGCGCCGCCGACGAGCACGGTCACCGGCCGGCGCCCGGCGGAACTGCCCATCGCGGCGAACAGCGACCGGCGGACCTTGGGGCTGCTGCCGTAGCGCGGGATCAGCGGCCAGAACACGCGCCGCCCGAGCAGCACCAGGACGACGGGCAGCAGCGTCAGCATGGCGACGAGCGCGCACAGCACCCCGACGGTGCCGAGCGGACCCATGCCCCGGCTGGAGTTGAGATCGGCGGCGAGCAGACAGAGCAGTCCGGCGGCGACGGTCCCGGAGGAGGCGAGCACGGCGGGCCCGCAGCCCCTGAGCGCGGCGGCCATGGCGTCGTACGGCCGTTCGATGCGGCGCAGTTCCTCGCGGTAGCGGGCGACGAGCAGCAGGGCGTAGTCGGTGCCCGCGCCGAAGACGAGGATCGTCATGATCCCGGAGCTCTGGCCGGACACGGACGTGCCGAACCACTGGTTGAGCCCGTAGGCGACGGCCATGGACAGGTAGTTGGCGACCCCGGCGACGACGAGCGGCACCAGCCAGAGGAACGGGCTGCGGTAGATGACGATCAGCAGCAGCGCCACCACGGCGACGGTGGTGTAGAGCAGGGGCCCGTCGAGCGAGTTGTAGACCTCGGCGGCGTCGGTGGCGAGGGCGCCCTCGCCGCCCACCTCCACGCTCAGCCCGTCGCCGCCCCGGGCGACGTCCCGCACGTCGTTGACGAGTTCGTCCCGGGCCTTCTCGTCGGTGCCGGGCTCGTTGCTGGCGACGGGGTACATCAGGGTGGTGCCGTCCTTCGACGGCACCCCGGCGGGCTCACCGGTCAGCCGGTGCGCCCCGGCGATCTCGGCGATCTGATCGGCGGCCGTGTCCTTGTCGGCCTGCGTGAGCCCGCCGTCCCGGTGGTAGACCACGATCATCTGCGTGGTCTCGCCGCCGGGCAGCCGCTCCTGGATCCTGGCGACCTGCGTGGAGTCCGCGCCGGCCGGCAGATAGTCCACGGCCCGGTCCCGCTGCACGTCGGCGAGTTTCGAGGCGAACGGCGAGGCGATCGCCAGCACGACGATCCACAGCCCGAGCACGAGCCAGGGAATGCCCCGCCGTCGTCGTACGGATGTCCTTACGGCCCCCATCAGACGGGCCCCCCTCCGGTGCGGTGTCTGGGTCGTCTCCAGACTCCCGGCGCGAAGGGCCGTGTTCGTCGGGCGCGAGGGCGAGGTGGACGCTACTTCCGCGGGTGGCTGAAAGCCGCCGTTACTCCCCGGGGAGTACTACGACGGAGTACGGGCCGCCGCCAGCAGCCGGGTCACGTCGTCCCCGCAGATCGTCAGCGCCGCGCCCACGGTGCTCAGGACTTCCCGCTCGGCGGGGGTGTACGGGCCGTCCGCGAGGGCGATGCGGGCGCCCTGGAGGAGGATCGACTCGCGGCCGGCGGGGGCCAGGTGCGGGGCGAGGGGGTCCAGGGCCTCGTGCAGCTCTATGGCCAGGCCCGCTCCGCAGGGTTCGCCCAGGACGCGGCCGGTGTCGGCGGCCAGGGCCTCGACCAGGGCGTCCAGCTGCTCCTCGGTGCAGTCGTCGAAACCGGCCGCGCGGACCGCGCAGGCGGCGGTCTCCAGGGCCGTACGGGCACAGGAGCCGCCCGCGGCGAGGACGGCGAGGGCGACGGTGTGGACGGCGTCGCGGAGCATCGCGGAGAAGCGGGTGGTGGTGGGGTGGTCCAGGACGTCGGTGCCGAAGTGCCGGCGGCAGGCCGCGCACTCCACCACGGGCCCGGTCTCACCGCGCGGCAGCACCGGTACGCCCAGCAGGGTGAACCGGCGCCGGCCGGTCAGCCGCTGGTAGTTGCGGTCGCCTCCGCAGCCGGGACAGAAGAACTCTCCGTCACCGACGGCCGTCCACGCGGTCCGGTTGCCCAGGATGCGCGCAGGCCTCGCGGCACGGCCGTTTCGTCCCCGTCCTGGCAGCACGTCGCACCTCCGCGTGACCTCGCGGCAACATCGCCGCGCTTGCGTGATGTTAGCCACATCCCGCCGACCTAGTCAGCACCTTGGACGAGACCTTTCCGTGACCTGCGCGAGGATTGGCTTGTATACGCCGGGTCAGTGCGGCCCACCCAGGGGCGCGGGGAACTGCGCGACCGGCCACGACGGCGCAGCAGTCGCCCCACGACCTGGCGCGGCAATTCCTAGCGCGCAGCCCTGTTCACGGCGGAGACGACCGCCTTCAGCGAGGCCCGCGTCGTGTTCGCGTCGATCCCGATCCCCCACAGCACCTTGCCGTCGATCGCGCACTCGATGTACGACGCGGCCTGCGCGGACGCGCCCTCGCTCATCGTGTGCTCCTGGTAGTCCAGCAGCCGCACGTCGATGCCGATGGACTGCAGGGCGTCGAAGAAGGCCGAGATCGGACCGTTGCCGGTACCCGTCAGCACGGTGTCCTCACCGTCGACGGTCGCCTCCACGCGCAGCACGTCCACACCGTCGGTGTCGGTCGTCGACTGCCCGTTCCTGACCTGGATCCGGCCCCAGGGGTTCTCGGGGTTGGGCAGGTACTCGTCCTGGAACACCGACCAGATCGCGGCGCCGGTCACCTCGCCGCCCTCGGCGTCCGTCTTGGCCTGGATGAGCCGGGAGAACTCGATCTGCATCCGGCGCGGCAGGTCCAGCTTGTGGTCGTTCTTCAGGACGTACGCGATGCCGCCCTTGCCGGACTGCGAGTTGACCCGGATGACCGCCTCGTAGGAGCGGCCGACGTCCTTGGGGTCGATCGGCAGGTAGGGGACCGCCCACTCGATGTCGTCGACGGTGACGCCCTTCGCGGCCGCCTCGGCCTCCATGGCGTCGAAGCCCTTCTTGATGGCGTCCTGGTGGGAGCCGGAGAAGGACGTGTAGACCAGGTCGCCCACGTACGGGTGGCGCGGGTGGACCTCCATCTGGTTGCAGTACTCCCACGTACGACGGATCTCGTCGATGTCGGAGAAGTCGATCTGCGGGTCGACGCCCTGCGAGAAGAGGTTCATGCCCAGGGTGACCAGGTCGACGTTGCCGGTGCGCTCGCCCTGTCCGAACAGGCAGCCCTCGACGCGGTCGGCGCCGGCCATCAGCGCCAGCTCGGCGGCGGCGACGGCGGTGCCGCGGTCGTTGTGCGGGTGGATCGACAGGCAGACGTGCTCGCGGCGGGACAGGTTGCGGCCCATCCACTCGAAGCGGTCGGCGTGCGTCGACGGGGTCGAACGCTCCACCGTGGCGGGCAGGTTGAGGATGATCTCGCGGCCCGGGCCGGGCTGGTAGACGTCCATCACCGCCTCGCAGACCTCCAGCGCGAAGTCCAGCTCGGTGTCGGTGAAGATCTCGGGGCTGTACTGGTAGCCGAACTCCGTCTCCGGGCCCAGCAGCTTTTCGGCGTACTCCATGACCAGGCGGGTGCCGTCGACGGCGATCTGCTTGATGTCGTCCCGGGAGCCGCGGAACACCACCCGGCGGAAGACCGGCGCGGTGGCGTTGTACAGGTGGACGGTGGCCCGCTTGGCGCCCTTCAGGGACTCCACGGTGCGCTCGATCAGGTCCTCGCGGGCCTGGGTCAGTACGGAGATCGTGACGTCGTCGGGGATGGCCCCGGGCTCCTCGATGATCGACCGCACGAAGTCGAAGTCGGTCTGGCCGGAGGCGGGGAAGCCGACCTCGATCTCCTTGTAGCCCATCTTGACCAGCTGGTCGAACATCCGGCGCTTGCGCTCGGGCGACATCGGGTCGATCAGGGCCTGGTTGCCGTCGCGCAGGTCGGTGGAGAGCCAGCGGGGGGCGGTGGTGATGCGCTGCTCCGGCCAGGTGCGGTCCGGGATGTCGACCTGCTCGTACCGGCCGTACTTGTGGATCGGCATGGAACTGGGCTGCTGGCGGTTCGCCATGATTGCGGGGCTCCTCAGGATGTCCGGAAGGACGGCCGACGACGCAACGCGAAGCTCCGCGGGGAGGGAGTCGACCTGGACTACAGGCCCTCGCCGCGGCAGCTAAGAAGGAGCAGCCCGAAAAGCATGATGCGCAGCATGCTAGCCGAGCCGCCCGCGATGCGGCGGTGCGTATCACTATGCGGGACCGTCGGGACGAACGGGACAAAAAGTGCGCCATACCACTCCGTGACCGTCCGCCGGGCACCTTGTCGGCACATTTCACCAATCATGGTGGCCGCTAGTGACAGAATCGTCACGCAGTGCGATGGTGCCGGGCATGACGACCAACGGGGGCCATGAGCCCGTCTTCTGCACCGTCGTACCGCCCCACATCCTCGACAAGCTCGCCCAGGCCGAGGACCCCGTGCTCGCCGGCCCGGCCCGCCGGACCCTCCAGCGCGACGCCTACGAGCGCACCCACCGCCGGCTGACCACCGTGCTCGGCGCCCCCGCCGTCCCGACGCCCCCCGGGGCCCGGCCCGGCACGCCGCGGCGCACGGTGTACGACGCCCGGCACGGCACCGGCCTGCCCGGCAGGAAGGTCCGCGCGGAGGGCGAGGAGCCCGGCAAGGACGCCACCGTCAACCGCGCCTACGCGGGCCTCGGCGCCACCTTCGAGCTCTTCCTCCAGGCCTTCCGGCGCGACTCCATCGACGGCGCCGGGCTGCCGCTGGACGCGACCGTGCACTACGACAAGGACTACAACAACGCCTTCTGGAACGGCGAGCAGATGGTGTTCGGCGACGGGGACGGGGAGATCTTCCTCGACTTCACCATCCCCATCGACGTCATCGGGCACGAACTCGCCCACGGCGTCACGCAGTACACCGCGAACCTGACCTACTTCGGCCAGCCCGGCGCCCTGAACGAGTCGGTGTCGGACGTCTTCGGCGCGCTCATCAAGCAGTACACGCTCGGCCAGACCGCCGCCGAGGCCGACTGGCTGATCGGCGCCGGGCTGCTCGCCCCGCGGGTGACGGGCAAGGCGCTGCGCTCCATGAAGGAGCCGGGCACGGCCTACGACGACGACGTCCTCGGCAAGGACCCGCAGCCCGCGACGATGGACGACTACGTCCGCACCGGCCGCGACAACGGCGGCGTGCACATCAACTCCGGCATCCCCAACCGCGCGTTCTACCTCGTGGCCACCGCCCTCGGCGGCCACGCCTGGGAGCGCGCCGGGCAGATCTGGTACGACGTGCTGACCGGCGGCGAGCTCACGACGCAGGCCCTGTTCGCCGACTTCGCCACGCTGACCGCCGCCGCCGCGCAGGCACGGTACGGCGACGGCAGCGAGGAGCTCCAGGCCGTGCGCAAGGCGTGGGAACAGGTCGGGGTGCGCACCCTCTGATTCCGTACTAGACAGGTCCCATGCGTATTCAGGTGAGGCGCACGGGCGGATTCGCGGGCATCGAGCGGCACGCCGAGGTGGACACCTCCGGCCGGCCCGACGCACCCGAGTGGCACGCCCTGGCCGAGCAGGCGGTCGCCGCGGGCCGGGGCACGCCGCCGGTCGGGGTGCCCGACGGGTTCCGCTACCAGATCACGGTGGACGGAAGGACCGTGTACTGCTCCGATCCCCGGCTGACCGGGGAACAGCGCACGCTGATCACCAGAGTGCTGAAGGAAGGCGCGTAACCGCCCGTCTCCGCCGGGCCGTTGACACCCCGTCTGCCGGGTGCCGATGATCCGGCGCATGGCGACTCAAGAGCACCCGATACCCCGGTTCCCGGCGGGCTTCCTGTGGGGCGTGTCGACGTCCGCGCACCAGATCGAGGGCGCGGCCGAGCTGCGCGAGCCGTCCGTGTGGGACGCGTTCACGCAGGTGCCGGGCCGGGTGAAGGACGGCTCGACGGCGGCGGTGGCCTGCGACCACTACCACCGCTACCGCGAGGACGTCGCGCTGCTGGCGGGCCTCGGCGTGGGCGCCTACCGCTTCTCCGTCTCCTGGCCGCGGGTGAACTCCCCCGGCGGGCTGGACTTCTACGACCGGCTGGTGGACGAGCTGTGCGCGGCGGGCGTCCGCCCGGTGCCCACGCTCTTCCACTGGGATCTGCCGGCCGGCCTGGACTGGCTGGAGCGGGACACCGCCGCCCGGTTCACCGAGTACGTGTCGGTGGTGGCCGAGCGGCTCGGGGACCGCGTACACCAGTGGATCACCCTCAACGAGCCCGCCGAGCACACCCTGTTGGGCCACGCCCTCGGCACCCACGCCCCGGGCCGGCGGCTCCTGTTCGACGCGCTCCCGGTCGCCCACCACCAGTTGCTCGCCCACGGTCTGGCCGTACGGGCGCTGCGCGCGGCCGGGGTCGGGGACGTCGGGATCGCCAACTCCCACGCGCCGACCTGGCCGGCGTCGCGGGAGCCCGCCGACGTGGAGGCGGCCGAGTTCTACGACGTCCTGCTCAACCGCCTGTTCGCGGACCCCGTGCTGCTCGGCGCATACCCGGCCGGGATCGGCGAGTTGATGCCGGGCGACGTCGAGGCGGATCTGAAGGTCATCGGGGAGCCGGTCGACCGGTACGGCATCAACTACTACGCGCCGACCAGGGTGGGCGCCCCGCAGGGCACCGAGATCGAGTTCGGCGGGATCACCATGCCCGCCGAACTTCCCTTCTCCGTGCGGGAGATCGAGGGCGTCCCGGTCACCGACTTCGGCTGGCCGGTGGTCCCGGAGGCGCTCACCGAGCTGCTCACCGGCTTCCACGAGCGCTACGGCGACCGGCTCCCGCCCGTCGTCATCACCGAGAACGGCTGCTCGTACGACGGCCTCGACGACCGGGACCGGATCGCCTACCTCGACGGCCACATCCGCGCCCTGCACCGGGCGACGGAGGCGGGTGTGGACGTCCGCGGCTACTTCGTCTGGTCGCTGCTGGACAACTTCGAGTGGGCCGAGGGGTACGCGCGCCGCTTCGGCCTGGTGCACGTCGACCACGACACCCAGGAGCGAACCCCGAAGGCGTCGTACCACTGGTACCAGGAGATGCTCCGGGCCCAGGGCTGACGCGCCCTCAGAATCCCAGCTTGCGCAGCTGCTTGGGGTCTCTCTGCCAGTCCTTGGCGACCTTCACGTGCAGGTCCAGGAAGACCGGCGTGCCCAGCAGCGCCTCGATCTGTTTGCGGGACTTGATGCCGACCTCCTTCAGGCGCTTGCCCTTGGGGCCGATGATGATGCCCTTCTGGCTGGGGCGCTCGATGTAGACGAAGGCGTGGATGTCCAACAGCGGCTTGTCGGCGGGGCGGTCCTCGCGGGGGAGCATCTCCTCCACCACCACGGCGATGGAGTGCGGCAGCTCGTCGCGGACGCCCTCCAGGGCCGCCTCGCGGATCAGCTCCGCGATCATGACCTGTTCGGGCTCGTCGGTGAGGTCGCCCTCGGGGTACAGGGGCGGGCCCTCGGGCAGCAGCGGGACCAGCAGGTCCGCCAACAGGTCGACCTGCTGGTTCGCGGTCGCCGACACCGGGACGATCTCGGCCCACTCGACGCCCAGCTCCTTGCCGAGCTGGTCGATCGCGATCAGCTGCTCGGCGAGCGTCCTGGAGTCGACCAGGTCCGTCTTGGTGACGATGGCGACCTTCGGGGACTTCTTGATCGCCGCCAGTTCCTTGGCGATGAAGCGGTCACCGGGGCCGATCTTCTCGTTCGCCGGCAGACAGAAGCCGATCACGTCGACCTCGGCCCAGGTGGTGCGGACCACGTCGTTCAGCCGCTCGCCGAGCAGGGTGCGCGGCTTGTGCAGGCCGGGGGTGTCCACCAGGATCAGCTGGGCGTCCGGGCGGTGCACGATCCCGCGGACGGTGTGCCGGGTCGTCTGCGGCTGGTCGGCGGTGATGGCCACCTTCTGCCCGACCAAAGCGTTCGTGAGGGTGGACTTGCCCGCGTTGGGGCGGCCGACGAAGCAGGCGAAGCCGGCCCTGTGGCGGGCCTCGGCCGGCTCTTCGGAAGACTGGGTACGAACGCTCATGCCGCCCATTCTCCCTGATCCACGGAGCCCCGCCGCACAGACGTCCGTCCCGCGCCGGGCAACCGGTCCCCCGGGGCCTTACGGTGCGTGCCGGGAGCGCATACGATCACGGCGTCCCGGGGCGAGGCGCCCCGGCCTGCTCCGCTCTCTTCCCCCCAGAAGGCCACGGCATGAAGCTCATCACCGCGATCGTCAAGCCCTACCGCCTCGACGAGGTGAAGTCGGCGCTCCAGGAGCTGGGTGTGCACGGTCTGACCGTGACCGAGGCGAGCGGCTACGGCCGGCAGCGCGGCCACACCGAGGTGTACCGCGGCGCCGAGTACCAGGTCGACCTGGTGCCCAAGGTGCGGATCGAGGTGGTCGTGGAGGACGCCGACTCCGACGCCGTGATCGACGCGATCGTGAAGGCCGCGCACACCGGCAAGATCGGCGACGGCAAGGTGTGGGCGCTGCCCGTCGAGACCGTCGTACGGGTCCGGACGGGCGAGCGCGGCCCCGACGCGCTCTGAGGGGCCACGCCCGCCCACCGGATCAGAACACGAACGGGCCCGGCGACTGCGGCGCCGTCGCCGTGCAGGTGATGGTGATGCCGAGGACCGTCATCGTCAGCGAACCGCCGTACGCCTCCAGGCTGTCGCCCAGGGCCACGGTGCCGGGCAGCGGGCCGACCCGGACCGGGTCGCCGGCGGCCATCGCCGGGTTCTCGGTGGCCGTGAAGACGGTCGTGCCGCCGTCCGCCTTCACCAGGGTGAGGGTCGAGGCGATGGAGTCCTCGCCGAGCGCGATCGGCGCGGTGATCGCAGCGGAGTCGAGGGTCATGGTGGCGGCCGTCCCGTCCTGGGTGGCCGTCAGGGTGGCCGCGCCGCCACCGAAGCCGCCGCAGTCGGCGTCGATCGTGGCCGAGGTGGGGGTGACGGCCGCGGCGGTGGGCGCGAGGACGAGTCCGGTCAGGGCGAGTGTGCCGGCCGCGAGTGCCGCACCGGTGCCCAGGCGTGTGCCTCTCATGGGGTTCCGGGTCCCTTCGGGTGTGGGGGGACCGACGGGGCCGTGCTCCCGGCAGGTGGGTGCGGACACACTGCGCGCGGATCGGATCTGACGGCCCGTCGGAACGTACGGTCCCATTGATGCGCGAGAGACGGACCCCGGCAAGGATGAATTCCGGACTACTCCGCGGGCACGGTCCGCCGCACCGCGCCGTCGGTCCCGGCGAGCAGCACCGGCGTACCGGCCCCGCCCAGGTCCCGTACGGCCGCGAGATCCTCGGCCGCCGCGCTCTGCGCCTCCGTCACCACGGCCGCCGCCTCCAGCGACTTCGCCCCGGACGCCACGGCCATCGCCACCGCCGTCCTGAGCGCGCTCAGCTTCAGCGAGTCCAGCTCCACGGTCCCGGCGACGTACGTACGTCCCGTCTCGTCGCGTACGGCGGCACCCTCGGCCACGCCGTTGCGGGCCCGCGCGGAACGGGCCAGGGTGACGATCTTGCGGTCCTCGGGGTCAAGCGCGTTGCTCTCGGTCATGCCCCGAGCATACGAAGTGCCCGTCAGGGCCGGTCCAGGCGGAGCCGCTCGGCGCGCGGCAGTCCGGCGACGACGAGGTCGTAGGAGTCCTCGACGAGTTCGCGGACCAGGCGGTCGGGCAGGCCGCCGTCGACGGTGACGGTGTTCCAGTGCCGCTTGTTCATGTGGTAGCCGGGGACGACGAGCCCCGGATGCTCCTCGCGCAGCCGGATCGCGTCCTCGGGGTCGCACTTGAGGTTGACCGTCAGGGGCCGCGCGTCCAGGTTCGTCAGCGCGAACAGCTTGCCGAGGACCTTGAAGACGGAGGTCTCCGGGTTGAACGGGAAGTCCTCCACCACGGCATTGAAGGACAGGCACAGGGCGCGCAGCTCCTTGGGGGTCACTCGTCCTCCTCGCCTTCCTTCGCGGCGCCCACCGGCTCCACCAGCACGGTCACGATCTTGTTCCGGCGGCCTGCCGCGGCCTCCGCCGTCAGCCGCAGCTCCCGGTCGTCGGGGAGCCTGACGACGGCCGAGGCACCGGCGATCGGGACCCGGCCCAGCGCCTTGGCGAGGAGTCCGCCGACGGTCTCCACGTCCTCGTCGTCGTACTCGTCGAGGCCGTACAGCTCGCCGAGGTCGGTGATGTCCAGGCGGGCGGTGACCCGGTAGCGGTCCTCGCCCAGGTCCTCCACCGGCGGCAGCTCCCGGTCGTACTCGTCGGTGATCTCGCCGACGATCTCCTCCAGGATGTCCTCGATGGTGACGATGCCCGCGGTGCCGCCGTACTCGTCGATGACGACGGCGACGTGGTTGCGGTCCTGCTGCATCTCGCGCAGCAGGTCACCGGCGTTCTTGGTGTCGGGCACGAAGGCGGCGGGCCGCATCGCGGTCGACACCAGCTCGCTCTCCGCGTCCCGGCTGATGTGCGTCTTGCGGGCGAGGTCCTTCAGGTACACCATCCCGACGATGTCGTCCTCGCTCTCCCCGGTGACCGGGATGCGCGAGAAGCCGGACCTGAGCGCGAGGGTCAGGGCCTGGCGGATGGTCTTGTAGCGCTCGATGACGATGAGGTCGGTGCGCGGCACCATGACCTCCCGCACGAGGGTGTCGCCGAGTTCGAAGACGGAGTGCACCATCCGGCGCTCGTCGTCCTCGATCAGGGACTCCTTCTCGGCGAGGTCGACCAGCGCGCGCAGCTCGGCCTCGGAGGCGAAGGGGCCGCGGCGGAAGCCCTTGCCGGGGGTGAGGGCGTTGCCGAGGAGGATCAGCAGGGACGGGATCGGGCCCATGATCCGGGCGAGCGGCAGCAGGACGTACGCCGCGGCCGTCGCGGTGTTCAGCGGGTGCTGGCGGCCGATGGTCCGGGGGGAGACGCCGACGGCGACGTACGACACCAGGACCATGACCGCTATCGCCACCAGAAGTGCCTCGGTGGTGCTGGAGAACTCCTGGAGGCAGGCGTAGGTGACGAGCGCCGCCGCGGCCATCTCGCAGGCCACGCGGACCAGCAGCGCCACGTTCAGATAGCGCGTCGGGTCGGCGGCGATCTGCGCGAGCTTGGCGCTGCCGCGCCGCCCCGAGCGTGCGGCCTCCTCGGCGCGGAAGCTGGAGACGCGCGCCAGGCCCGCCTCCGCGCAGGCGGCGAGCCAGGCGACCACGACGAGCGCGATCGCGCCGAGGACCAGTTGCACACTCATGAGACGGTCGGAGCCGGGGAGGGACCGGTCAGGCCCTTCTCCGCACGCCAGCCGTCCACGATCGCCGCCTGGAGTCCGAACATCTCGGCCTTCTCGTCGGGTTCCTCGTGGTCGTAGCCGAGCAGGTGCAGCACGCCATGGACGGTGAGCAACTGGAGCTCCTCGTCCATGGAGTGCTGCGTCGGCGCTTCCTCGCCCTGCCGCTTGGCGACCTCGGGGCAGAGCACGATGTCGCCGAGCAGGCCCTGCGGGGGCTCGTCGTCGTCCTTGGACGGCGGCCGCAGCTCGTCCATCGGGAAGGACATGACATCCGTCGGGCCGGGCAGGTCCATCCACTGGATGTGCAGCTGCTCCATGGCGTCGGCGTCCACGACGATCACCGAGAGCTCGGAGAGCGGGTGGATGCGCATCCGAGCGAGCGCGTAGCGGGCGATGTCGAGGATCGCCTGCTCGTCGACCTCGGTTCCGGACTCGTTGTTGACGTCGATCGACATGGTCGTGCTGGTCTACTTCCCCTTGGAGCCCTTGGCAGCCGTCTTCGACCGGCCCTTGTGCGTGCCGTTCTCGGTGCCGTGCTTGCTGTCGTACACCTCGTACGCGTCGACGATACGGCCGACCAGCTTGTGCCGGACGACGTCGTGGGACGAAAGCCGGGCGAAGTGGACGTCGTCGACGCCCTCCAGGATGTCCTGCACCTGCCGCAGACCGGACTTGGTGCCGGACGGCAGGTCGACCTGGGTCACGTCACCGGTGATGACGATCTTCGAGTCGAAGCCGAGGCGGGTGAGGAACATCTTCATCTGCTCGGGGCTCGTGTTCTGGGCCTCGTCCAGGATGATGAAGGCGTCGTTGAGGGTACGGCCGCGCATGTAGGCCAGCGGCGCGACCTCGATGGTCCCGGCGGCCATGAGCCGCGGGATGGAGTCGGGGTCGAGCATGTCGTGCAGCGCGTCGTACAGCGGGCGCAGGTAGGGGTCGATCTTCTCGTACAGGGTGCCCGGCAGGAAGCCGAGCCGCTCGCCCGCCTCGACCGCGGGGCGGGTCAGGATGATGCGGTTGACCTGCTTGGACTGCAGCGCCTGCACCGCCTTGGCCATGGCGAGGTAGGTCTTGCCGGTACCGGCGGGGCCGATGCCGAAGACGATCGTGTGCTTGTCGATCGCGTCGACGTACCGCTTCTGGTTGAGGGTCTTCGGGCGGATCGTGCGTCCGCGCGAGGAGAGGATGTTCTGGGTGAGCACCTCGGCCGGGGTCTCGGGGGTCCCCTCACCGCTCTCGCTCGCCCGGAGCATGGCGATCGAGCGTTCCACTGCGTCCTCCGTCATCGGCTGTCCGGTGCGGAGCACCAGCATCATCTCGTCGAACAGGCGCTGGACAAGGGCGACTTCACGGGCCGCGCCGACCGCGCTGATCTCATTGCCCCGGACATGGATGTCGACCGCCGGGAAGGCCTTCTCGATCACACGCAGGAGGGAGTCACCGGACCCCAGCACGGTCACCATGGGGTGCTGGGCGGGGACGGTGAACTGTGCTCTCGCCTGCCCCTGCGCGGATGTGTGAGCTGTGGGTGTCTGAGTCATGGGCCGGCTCTGTAGGCCTTGCTCGTCCTCCTCGAAACGGTGCGTCCGCCACAGGGGCGGCCTGGCGATTCCAGGGTACGCCGCACGACTGACAAGCCTGTAGGCCTTTTCCGCCGCGGTGACCCGATCGACTCGGCCCGGCCCCGATCGACACCGCTCGACTCCGCTCGACTCCGCTCAGGCGGAGCGGCCGAAGCCGATCGTCGGGACCGCGCGGCGCAGCGGCCAGGGGCGGGCCGGCTCCGTGGGGACCAGGCCGGCGAGGAAGGCGTAGCGGCGCAGCGCCGCCGGGTCCTGGTCGTCGTAGGACTGGATCCTGCGCCACCAGGCGCCGATCTCGGCCCAGCCGGGGGCCGAGAGGGAGCCGCCGAACTCCTGGACGGACAGGGCGGCGGTCAGGCCCGCGAAGGCGAGGCGGTCGGCGAGCGGCCAGCCGGCGAGGGTGCCGGCGACGAAGCCGGCCACGAAGACGTCCCCGGCGCCGGTGGGGTCGAGGGCCTCCACGGCGATGGCCGGGACCTCGGCGCTCTCGCCGGTGCGCCGGTCCACGGCGTAGGCGCCCTCGGCGCCGAGGGTGACCACGGCGAGCGGCACGTGCGCGGTGAGGGCGTGGGCGGCGGCGCGCGGGCAGGTGGCGCCGGTGTAGCGCATGGCCTCCTCGGCGTTCGGCAGGAACGCCTCGCAGTGCGCGAGGTCGGTGAGCCCGGCGAGGTCCCAGGCGCCGGTCTCGTCCCAGCCGACGTCGGCGAAGATCCGGGTGCCCTTGGCGGCGGCCTGGGCGATCCAGGGGGCGCTCTTTCCCGGTTCCAGGGAGGCGACGGCGGCACGCGCGCGTGGGGGGCAGTCGGGGGCGGGCTCCTCGGGGGGCGGTTCGTGGCCGTGGGAGACCATCGTGCGTTCGCCCTCGTAGGCCATGGAGACGGTCACCGGGGAGTGCCAGCCGGGGACGGAGCGCGAGGAGGTCAGGTCGATGCCCTCGCCCTGCTCCAGGGCGTCCCAGCAGTACTCGCCGTAGTGGTCGTCGCCGAAGGCCGCGGCGAGGGAGGTGCGCAGGCCGAGGCGGGCCAGGGCGGTGGCCATGTTGGCGACGCCGCCGGGGCTCGACCCCATGCCGCGGGCCCAGGACTCGGTCCCGCGCACCGGGGCGGAGTCGAGCCCGGTGAAGATGATGTCCAGGAAGACGGTGCCCGTGAGATACACGTCCCAGGGCGGATCGGCGGGGGTGCGCAGCGCGGCCAGGGGGTCGACCTGGGCCGGGCACTGCGGCCTCCCGGCGATGGCGGCGGAGGGTCCCTTTCCGGTGGACGCGGCGGACGCGATCACGGTGCGCTCCCTGACGTGGTGCGGTTCAGGCCAGTGTGCACCACCCCACTGACAACGCGCCGCCGCGCACACCGGCCCCACCGGTCGCGCCGGGCCGTCCCGGGCCCGGGGGCCGCCCCGGCGGGCCGGCACCGGGCACCACCTCCCCGGGAGGCGGCGAGCTACCAGCGCGGGACGGCCGGTGTGACCCAGTCGGGGTCGGCGACGCGCATCGCCGCAGCGTCGTCGCGCTCCCGCAGGGTGCCGTCGTCATCCAGCCACCGCCGATGCAGGAACCGCAGCCGTTCGCGGTCGAGTTCGACGCCGAGGCCGGGCCGGTCGGACACGGCGACCCTGCCGTCCTCGAAGCGCAGCCGCTCGGTGAGCACGTCCTCGGTCTGCCAGGGGTAGTGGGAGTCGCAGGCGTGGTGCAGGTTCGGGACGGTGGCCGCGACGTGGGTCATCGCGGCCAGGGAGATCCCCAGGTGGGTGTTGGAGTGCATGGACACCCCGACCCCGAAGGTCCGGCAGATCGCGGCCAGTTGCTGGGTGTTGCGCAGCCCGCCCCAGTAGTGGTGGTCGGAGAGGACGACCTGCACGGCGTCCCGGACGAACGCCTCCTCGATCTCGGCGAACGTCGTCACGCACATGTTGGTGGCGAGCGGCACCTCGGTCCCGGCGGCCACCTCGGCCATGGCCGGGGTGCCGAGCGCGGGATCCTCCAGGTACTCCAGGACGTCCGCCAGTTCTCTCGCCACCTTCAGCGAGGTCTCCACCGACCAGGCGCCGTTGGGGTCGAGCCGCAGCGGATGCCCCGGGAAGGCGTCCGCGAGCGCCCGTACGGCGGCGATCTCCTCGTCCGGCGGGAACACCCCGCCCTTGAGCTTGAACGACGTGAACCCGTACCGCTCCGTGAACGTCCGCGCCTGGGCGACGACGCCCGCCGGGTCCACGGCGGCGCCCCAGTCGTCCCGCTCCGCCGCCACGCCCGCCGGGTGCTCGGCCCACCGGTAGAACAGGTACGCGCTGTACTCGACCGCGTCGCGCACCTTGCCGCCGAGCAGGGCGTGCACCGGCAGCCCGAGTGCTTTGCCGAGCGCGTCCAGACACGCCACCTCGAAGCCGGACACCACGGACAGCCGCAGCTTGTCGGCGGTCTGGACGCCGCGCAGTCCGCCCACGTCGACCTGGTCCGAGACCCGGGAGCCGTCGACCGCGACGTCCTCGGCGAGGGCGAACAGGCCGTTCAGCTCGCTGACTCGCCGGCCGATCAGCCGCGCGGCGAAGGGCCGTGCCAGTTCCAGGTACTTCGTGTCGCCGTAGGTCTCCCCCACCCCGGTGATCCCGTCGGCGGTCACGACCTCCACGATCAGCCGGGGCGTGTAGGGCTGGTGGACGCCCTGGGTGTTGAGCAGGGGCGGGTCGGCCACGAGGACCGGCGTCAGCCGGACATCGGTCACGGTGAGGTTCACAGCGCGGCTCCTACGAGGTCCAGACCGGTGGTGAGCAGGGCTTCCAGGTCGGCGAGGTCGGCGTCCGACGGATCCGTCAGCGGAGCGCGCACCGGTCCCACCGGGCAGCCCCGCAGCCGCGCCGCCGCCTTCACCAGGGACACGGCATAGCCGGGCACGCGGTCGCGGAGTTCGACGAACGGGACGTAGAAGTCGCGCAGCAGCCGCTCCACCGTCTTGTCGTCGCCGTCGCGCAGGGCGGCGAAGAAGTGGTTCGCGATCTCGGGCGCGAAGGCGTGCACGGCGGAGGAGTAGGCGGGGACGCCGACGGCGGCGTAGGCGCGGGCCTGGATCTCGGCGGTGGCGGCGCCGTTGAAGAACAGGAAGCCCTCGGGGGCGGCGAGCGTGAGGCGCTGGAGCCGGTCGAGGTCGCTGTGGCCGTCCTTGAGCCCGACGACGTTCGGCAGGGCCGCGATCCGCCGCAGCGAGCCGGCGCTGAAGGCGACCTGTCCGCGCTGGTAGGCGATGAGCGGCAGCCGGGTGGCCGAGGCGATCCGCGCCAGCTGCCGCACCAGCCCTTCCTGCGGGGCGGCGACCAGGTAGTGCGGCAGGACGAGCAGGGCGTCGGCGCCCGCCTGCTCCGCGATGCGCACGAACCGTACGGCCTGCGCCCAGCCGTAGCCGATGCCCGCGACGACGGGCAGCCTCCCGGCCGCCTCCTCGACCGTCACGGTGACGACCGTGCGGTACTCGTCCTCGTCCAGCGAGAAGAACTCACCGGTGCCGCAGGCGGGGAAGACCGCGCCGGGCCGGGCGGCGATCCGCTCGGCGACATGGGCGCGGAAGCCGTCGGGGTCGAGGCTGCCGTCGTCGTGGAAGCTCGTCAGCGGGAACGACAGCACCCCGCCCGCCATCCCGTCCCGCAGCCGCCGTACGGCCGTATCGGTGTCGAGGGCCACGGTCATCCATCTCCCCACGCAGATGGTATCCATATATGTAGATGGAGGCTAAGGATGCGAACGGTCGGGCGTCAATGGCCGTGCCCCCGCAACCGGCTACCGACCAGCAGGAAGGCGCGTGTTTACCCGCCCTTTCCCCGGCGAAACAGAATGTGCCCCGGATCACACCACCCGCCCTTCTTCACCCCTCCCCCCGCTTGATACAAATTGCCCGCGCGTTCCTGTCCGTCGACGGTCGTCGCCCTCCCCCTTTCGAGCCGCTCCTCTCGCATGCCCTGGGAACGCCCGTGTCCGCCCGCACCACCCTGCCCTGGCCCCTCGTCGCCCTTTTCACGGCCGGGTACCTGGCTCCGTATCTCCTGCCGACCACCGTCGGCCGCCTCGATACGGGGCTCGACCTCTCCGCCACTCAGGCCGGCGCCATCGGCAGTGCCCTGCTGCTCGGTTCGGCCGCGGCGGGGTTCCTGCTCGCCTCGCGCGTCGACCGGATCGGCCCCCGCACACTGGCCCGCCTCGGCCTCACGCTCGCCGTCCTCGGCTACGGCGGGGCCGCGCTGACCCACTCCGTCCCGGCCGTCGTCGCGGGCGCCGTGATCGGCGGATGCGGCTCCGGTACGGTCACCGCGGTCGCCGCCACCGGGATCGCCGCCCGTCCGGACCCGCACCGGGTCACCACCTGCGGCCTGCTCGGCGTCTCCGCCCTCGCGGGCGCCGTGTACCTGACGGTCCCGCACCTGGGCCCCGGCCACGGCCTCCCGCTCGCCGCCATCGCGCTCACCGCGCTGGCCATGTGGCCGCTGACCGGCCGCCTCCCCGCCCCGGACCCTGTGGCCCGGACCCGGCAGGAGACCGGCCCGCTCCCCCATCCGCGCTCCGGACTCGTCCTCGCCGCCGCCCTGATGTGCTGGTCGCTGGCCCAGAACTCCCTGTGGGGCGTCAGCGGCCGGATCGGGCTGACGCAGGCTCACCTGAGCGAGGTCACGGTCGGCCTGGTGTTCGCCGTGGCGCTCGGCGCGGGCCTGCTCGGCGTGGTCGCGGCCGGCGCGATCGGCCCCCGGCTCGGTCACGCGCTGCCCATCGGCGCGGGTACGGCCGTCATCGCGGTCTGCATCGCGGTCAGCGCGTCCGCACGGGACCTGGCGACCTTCGCGGCCGGCGAGATCGCCTGGAACGCCCTCTACCCGATCGTCCTGTCCTACGTCATCGGCCTCGCCGCGTCCCTCGACGGCCGGGGGCGCTGGGCGGTCCTGGTCGGCTCGGCGTCCTCGCTGGGCACGGCGGCGGGTCCGCTGGCGGGCAGCGTGCTGTCGGCGCAGGCGGGCTTCCCGGCGATGGGGGCGGTGCTGGCCGTGGGGCTGCTGGTGGTCGGCGTACCCATGACGATGGTGGCGATGGGCGCCGGCCGGCGCTCGCTGCCGGTGGTGGAGATCCCGGTGGAAACCCCCGTGTACGACCGGGCGACGGCGGCCTGAACGCCGCTCTCAGGGGCGCGGGGAACCGCGCGCGGCGCCCCCTAGAACTCGTACGCCTCCACCTCGGCCAGATACCGTGCCCGCCGCTCTTCGTCGTGCTCCAGGAAGCTCGCCAGGAAGGAGTTGCGGGCCAGTTCGCGCAGCCGGTCGTCGGTCAGGCCCAGCGCCTCGCGCACCGCGCCGAAGTTGTCGCCCGCGTACCCCCCGAAGTACGCCGGGTCGTCGGAGTTCACCGTGCACAGCAGGCCCGCTTCGAGCATCGCGGGCAGCGGGTGGTCCGCCAGGGTGTCCACGGTGCGCAGGCGGACGTTGGAGAGCGGGCAGAGCGTCAGCGGGACCCGGTCCCGGACCAGCCGCTCCACCAGCGCCGGGGACTCCATGCAGCGCAGCCCGTGGTCGACGCGCTCCACGCCCAGCACGTCCAGCGCCTCGGTGATGTACTCCGGCGGCCCCTCCTCACCGGCGTGCGCCACCCGGCGCAGGCCGAGCGCGGCGGCGGCCTCGTACACCTCGCGGAACTTCACCGGCGGATGCCCGACCTCGGCGGAGTCCAGGCCGACGCCGACGATCCGGTCGAGGTAGGGCTTCGCGGCGTCCAGGGTCGCCATGGCCGACTCGGCGGACTCGTCGCGCAGGAAGCACAGGATGAGCTGCGTCGAGACGCCGTGGTCGGTCTCGCTGCGGTCCAGCGCGCGGGAGAGCCCCTCGACGACCGTGCCCATGGACAGCCCCCGCGCCAGATGGGCCTGCGGGTCGAAGAAGATCTCCGCGTGCCGCACGCCCTGCGCGGCGGCGCGGGCGAGATAGGCGTGCGCGAGGTCCTCGAAGTCCCGCTCGGTGCGCAGCACCGCCATGAGCTCGTAGTACAGGTTCAGGAAGGACTGCAGATCCTCGAACCGGTACGCCTCGCGGAGCTGGTCGGTGTCCGCGTACGGCAGCTCGACACCGTTGCGGGCGGCCAGCTCGAAAGCCAGCTCGGGCTCCAGGGTGCCTTCGATGTGAAGGTGCAGTTCTGCTTTCGGGAGGGGCATCAAAGCATCGTACGGGCCTCTCACCGACGTTTCGGAACCGGCACCCGCAGCAGATCGTGCGCCACCGTCAGCTCCCCCTCGAACCCGGCGGCCCGCGCCTGCCGCTCGAACTCGTCGGGCTCGGAGTAGCGCTGGCTGAAGTGCGTCAGCACCAGGTGCCGTACGCCCGCCTCCCGCGCCACGCGGGCCGCCTGGCCCGCGGTGAGGTGGCCGTGCTCCACGGCGAGGTCGGTGTCCTCGTCGAGGAAGGTCGACTCGATGACGAGCAGATCGCAGCCGTCGGCGAGCGCGTGCACGCCGTCGCACAGCCGGGTGTCCATGACGAACGCGAACCGCTGGCCGCGGCGCACCTCGCTGACGTCGTCGAGCCGTACGTCACCGAGCGCGCCCTCCCGCTGGATCCGTCCCACGTCCGGGCCCTTGATGCCGTGCGCGGCGAGCCGGCCGGGCAGCATGCGGCGGCCGTCGGGCTCGATCAGCCGGTAGCCGTACGACTCGACGGGGTGGGAGAGCTTGCGGGCCTCCAGCGTGTAGCCGGGGGTGGTGGCGAGTGTCCCGTCCTCGCTCACGGGTGCCTGGACGATCTCGACGGTCTCCCGGTACGCGGTCGCGTACCGCAGCCGGTCGAAGAAGCGCCGGCCCGACTTCGGGTAGTGCGCGGTCACCTCGTGCGGGACCTTGTCGAGGTTGATCCGCTGGATGACCCCGGCGAGGCCGAGCGAGTGGTCGCCGTGGAAGTGCGTGACGCAGATCCGGTTCAGGTCATGGGCGGCGACCCCGGCCCGCAGCATCTGGCGCTGCGTGCCCTCGCCGGGATCGAAGAGGATGCCCTCCCCGTCCCAGCGCAGCAGGTAGCCGTTGTGGTTGCGGTGCCTGGTCGGCACCTGGCTCGCGGTGCCGAGGACCACGAGTTCGCGTACGGACATGGCTCGTTACCCGGGGGGCCACTGCATGCCACGGCCGCCGAGGACATGGGCGTGGACGTGGAAGACGGTCTGGCCGACGCCGGCGCCGGTGTTGAAGACGACGCGGTAGGAGTCGAGCTTTTCCTGTGCGGCGACTTCTCCGGTCTCACCCAGGACGTCGGCGGCCAACTGCGGTGCGGCGGCGGCGAGTTCGGCAGCGTTCGGGTAGTGGGCCTTGGGGATGACCAGGATGTGGGTGGGCGCCTGGGGGTTGATGTCGCGGAACGCCACGGTGGTGTCCGTCTCGCGGACTACGGTCGCGGGGACGTGGCCTTCTGCGATCTTGCAGAACAGGCAGTCGTCCTGGGGTTCTCCTGCCATGCGGTTCCCTCCGGAGGGGTGCGCCCAATGATTCGGGGGCATCGTATCGTCGGCGGGTGCGAGTCCTTGGTGGCTGGTCGCGCAGTTCCCCGCGCCCCTAGGTGGGCATACCCGGGGGAGTTTTCGCCGGACTGCTCTCCAGCGCCTCAAGCGCCATCCGTACCGCCTCGTCCAACTGGGCGTCCCGGCCCGCCGCGTAGTCCTGCGGGCGCTGCACCACCTCCACGTCCGGGTCCACCCCGTGGTTCTCCACCCCCCAGCCGGAACCCTCCAGCCAGATCGCGTACTTCGGCTGGGTGATCAGGGTGCCGTCGACCAGGCGGTAGCGGCTGTCGATGCCGACCACTCCGCCCCACGTGCGGGTGCCCACCACGGGGCCGATGCCCAGGGCCTTGATCGCGGCGTTGACGATGTCGCCGTCCGAGCCGGAGAACTCGTCGGCCACCGCCACCACGGGGCCGCGCGGGGCGTCCTCGGGGTAGCTGGCGGGGCGCATGCCCCGGGGGACGCTCCAGCCGACGATCCGGCGGGCCAGCTTCTCCACGACCAGTTGGGAGGTGTGGCCGCCCCGGTTCTCCCGGATGTCGACGATCAGGCCCTCGCGGGTGACCTCGACCCGCAGGTCCCGGTGGATCTGCGCCCAGCCCGGCGCCTGCATGTCGGGGACGTGGAGGTAGCCGAGGCGGCCGCCGGAGCGTTCGTGGACGTAGGCCCGGCGGTCGGCCACCCAGTCGTGGTAGCGCAGGGGCTCCTCGTCGGCCACGGGGACCACCACCGCGTGCCGCAGCTCGCCGCCGCCCGCCGGGGACACGGTCAGTTCGACGGGCCGGCCCGCCGTGCCCACCAGCAGGGGGCCGGGGCCGGTCACCGGGTCGACCGGCACTCCGCCCACCGCGACGATCGCGTCCCCCGCCCGGACCGCGACCCCGGGTGCCGCGAGCGGGGCGCGGGCGTTCGGGTCGGAGGTCTCCGACGGCAGGACGCGGTCGATGCGCCAGGTGCCGTCCTCGCGGCGGGAGATGTCCGCGCCGAGCAGACCCTGGCGGGCTCCGGCGCCGGAGCCGCCGCGCGGGATGACGTAGGCGTGGGAGGTGCCGAGTTCGCCCTGGACCTCGTAGAGCAGGTCGACCAGGTCGTCGTGGGTGGCCAGCCGGTCAAGGACCGGGCGGTAGCGGTCGAGCACCGCCGCCCAGTCCACTCCGCTCATGTCGGGGCGCCAGAAGTGGTCCCGCATGATGCGGCCGGTCTCCTCGTACATCTGCCGCCACTCGGCGGCCGGGTCGATCACCTGCCGGACCCGGCCGAGGTCGACGGTGATGTTGGAGTCGCTGTCCTCGTCGCCCGAGGCCCGCCGGTCGCTGGGGACCACCTTGAGCCGGCCCTCGGTCCACAGCAGCACCCGCTTGCCGTCGCCGCTGACCTCGAAGTGGTCGGCGTCGGCGGCCAGATGCTCCACGCGCTGCTGGACGAGGTCGTAGCGCTCCAGCTCGGACTTGGGGTCCGGGTCGTCCGGGGCGGCCCGGGACGAGCCGAGTTCGCCGGTGACGGGGTGGCGCAGCCAGAGCAGGCCGTCCCTGGCGGCGCGCAGGCCGGTGTAGCGGGCGGCCTCGACCGGGAACGGCACGATCCGGTCGGCGAGCCCTTCGAGGTCGATCCGGGTGGCCGGGGCGCCCTCGCTGTCCGGTGTCTCGTCCTTGTCGGGCGCGTCGACGGGGCGCCCGTGCCGCTGCGGTCCGAACGGCGACGGCGTCACAGCGGCCAGCGTGATCAGGTAGGGGCGGGAACCGGCCACGAAGGCCAGGTCGAAGACGTGCTCGTCGTAGACCGGGTCGAAGGAGCGCGCCGAGAGGAACGCCAGGTGCTTGCCGTCCTGGGTGAACGCGGGCGCGTAGTCCTGGAAGCGCAGCGGTGTGGCCTCGGTGACCGAGAGGTCGGTGGTGTTGGCGAGGCGCAGTTGGCTCAGCGGGCTGGGGCCGGGGTGCGACCAGGCCAGCCAGGCGGAGTCCGGGGAGAAGACGAGTCCGGAGACATCGCCGTCCTCGCTGCGGTCGACCTCGCGGACCTCACCGGTCTCCCGTTCGACCAGGAGCACCCGTCCGTCGTGCGAGGCGACGGCGGCCCGGCTGCCGTCGGGGGCCACCGCCAGGCCGAGGACGCGGCCGAGCTGTCCGGCGGCGAGCCTGCGCGGGGTCGCGCCCGGGGCGAGTCCGGTCGCCGGGGCGAACTCCAGCGCGTCGTCGCCCTCGGCGTCGGTCACCCACACCACCCACTCCTCGCCGTCCACGCGGAAGGTGCGGGGCTTGCGGGCCCGTACGCCGGGTTCGGCGGCGAGCACACGGGCCGGTCCGGAGCGGTGGGTGACCCAGTGGATCGCGCCGCGCACCAGGACGGCGCTGCCGCGCCCGGTGTGGTCGGGGGCCGCGGCGCCGAACCAGCGGGCGGCGCTGACCGGATGCGGGCGGCGGTCGGTGCGCTGGCCGCCGAGCCGGATGTCGAGGCGGCGCGGCTCGGCGCCGTCCAGGTCGTCCAGCAGCCAGAGTTCACCGGCCGAGGCATAGACGATCCGGGTGCCGTCACCGGCGGCATGGCGGGCGTAGAAGCCGTCGAGGGGGGTGTGGCGGCGCAGGTCGGTGCCGTCGGCGAGGGAGGAGTAGAGCGCGCCGACGCCTTCGTGGTCGCTGAGGAAGGCGATGCGGTCACCGGCCCAGACGGGGTGCTCGATGTTCCCGTGCAGGTCCTCGTGCAGCCGGACGAACTCGCCCTGCCCCTCCCGGTCGATCCACAACTTGCCCATCCGGCCGCCCCGGTAGCGCTTCCAGTGGGCCGCCTCGAGACTCATGGTCGCGGACAGCAGCACGGTGTGCGGCCCGAGGGCCACATCCCCGACGACGCCGTACGGCAGGGTCGTCGACGGTCCGCCGTCGAGCGGGACGGCGTGCGCCCAGGTGCGGTCGCGGCTCGCCCGGCCCCGGTTGCTGGTCACGAGGACGTCGCCGTCGGAGGTCCAGCCGCGCACCCGGGTGCGGGCGCCCCAGTGCGTCAGGCGGGTGGAGGGGCCGCCGGACACGGGGGCGGTGTGCACCTCGGGGGCGCCGTCGCGGCTGGAGGTCCAGGCGACGGTGGCGCCGTCGGGCGAGATGCGCGGCAGCGAGACCGGCATGTTGTCGGCGCTGACCCGCCAGGCCCGGCCGCCGTCCAAGGGGGCGAGCCAGACGTCGTCCTCGGCGGTGAAGGCGACCAACTCGCCGTGCGGATGCGGATAGCGGAGATAGGCGGCGGCAGGCTGAGTCACCCGATCACCCTACGCACCCGCATGACCTCGGGTAAGGGGTTTGCGATCACTCCCTCACTTGCCCTCGGGCCAGCACTGCGGATCCTCCTTGCAGTACAGCGTCTTGGTGACGGTCACCGTGACGGTGGGTCCGGGCTGCCCCGGTCCGTCGCTGCTGGGCGGGGCCACCGGGGACGGGGTTCCCTCGCAGTCGCCGAGCCCGTCGACCTCGAACCAGACCTTGCCGGCCACCTTCGCGGTGAGGTGACCGCGCACGCACTTGCCGTCGGTCGCCCGGGTGACGAGACCGTCGACGGTGATGTCCTCGCCGTCCTTGGTCTTGCCGGTGCACTCCACCTCGGCGACGGTCTGTTCGGCCGCGTCCGGAGTCGAACCGTCCCCGTCATCGCCGTCATCGCCGTAGGAGGCCGTGCAGGTGAGCCACTGGACCTCCGCCTTCTGGCGCTCCAGTTCCCGGCTCACCGTCTGGTCGGTGGTCCACGCGATGGACGCGGTGCTCATGCCGCCGCCCTCGCACGCGGCCGTCCCGCCGACGGCGAGGACGACCAGTCCGGCCGCACCCGCCACGCGCGCCCCGCGCGGGCGACCCCAAATCCGCCTCAACACCCCCATGGAGGGCAGCCTGCCACCGTCCGGCTCGCTGCGGTAGAGCGCATACGGACACTCAGCACTCCCGCACGTCACAATCGAGTGCCGGCCAACTGCCCCTCTACCGGAGGACCGTTGACACCCCCGCGGATCCGCTCGCCCCGACTCCTGCCGGGACCGCGCGTCCCCGGCGAACCGCAGCAGGGCCCCGAGCCCGCGGCGGACCCGGCCGCCGGACCGCCCGCGCCGCCGCACCGGCGCCGGGTGCGGATGCTCGTCGACGTGGTCGACCAGCCGGACGAAGTGGCCTACGTGACCGCCCTGTTCGAGGAGCGGGGCTGGGCCGTGCGTCCCGCGGAGGGCGAGGAGGCGGCGCCCGCCCCGGCGCACCGGACCACCCTCGTCGTCGAGGTCCGGCTGCACGGGGCCCGCCTGGGCGCGCTGCGCACCGCCACCATGGAGGTCGAACGGCTCACCCGGCAGGCCGAGTTGGGCGCCTGGGCACGGGACGCGGCGCTGGTCGAGCACGAGCGGCCCGCCCGGACGACGTACTACCTGCACCGCGCGCTGCCGACGCTCGGGCGGGTGTGGATCTGGCTCGGCGGGGCCGACGAGCAGCGGGCGGTGACCGTCCCGGCGGGGCCGCGGTCCCGGGAGGCGGCCGAGGCCGAACTGGCCGCGCGCGCCCTGGGCGGCCGCCCCTACGACCCGGCGGCGCACGCCCTGCGGGTGCCGGGCCACTCGGACGCGGACCCGCCGCGCGACGAGACCCCGCACGAGCGCCGGGTCCGCCTGGTGTGGCTGTGGGCGGCGACGGCGGGCCTGCTGCTCGCGATGGTCTGCGGGATGTACGTCGTCTGGGCTGAGGGCGCCTGGAAGCTGCTGCCGGCGCTGCTCAGTCCGGCGGGGGCGCTGCCGCTGGGGCGGACCGCCAAGGAGACGCGGACGCGTGGCCGCGGGGTGCAGTGGGCGGCGGGAATCGCGGGCACCACGGCGCTGGCCGCGTTCGGGGCGCTGGTCGGTCAGGGCAGCAGCCCCGGTCAGCTGTGGGCGGCGCTGCTGCTGCTCGCGCTGGGCCTGTTCACGGGCGCCGGAGTGGTGCTGGCCCTCCGCCGTACCTTCTTCACCCGGCACGCGGCCTGGCTGGTGCCGCTGTCGGTGCCGGTGCTGTGGTCGCTGGTGGGCTGGCTGGGCGGGCAGATGCACGCGGCGTACCTGGACCGGTTCGACATCCGCGCGGACACGGTGCCCGTGTCCAGCCTCGGCCGGTACCTGGCGGCGGCCGAGCCCATGGGACTCGCCCTGGGCAGCGCGGTGTTCTTCGTGGCGGTCATCGGCTGGCTGCGCCACTTCCACCTGGGCCGGGACGGCAGCAACCGCCTCTTCGCCGCGGTCCTGGCCACCCTGCTGGGCGTGGTCTTCGCCCTCACCGCGATCGGCATCGGCACCCGCGACGCGGCGAGCGCGGCGGGCCGGGCCGCGGAGAACGTCGCCCACGACGGCAAGCGCCCGCCCGACTACTTCGGCGTCTACGCCCACTTCGTCTGCGTCCGCCCGGTGGACCCGGCCAAGCCCCTGGCCGTGGACAACGGCCCGGCTCCCACCGACCACCCCGTCCTGTCCTTCGGCACCGCGACCGACTGGATCTGGCTCTGGGACCCGTCCCGCCACGAGGGCCCCCGCCAGGAGTCCTTCGCGGTCCGCAGGGAGGACGTCCAACTCCTGCCGGCGACGTACTGCTAGGGCCGGTCGGCAGCGGGCTCCCCGGGGTGGTCAGCCCCAGCGGCCGGTGCGGGTGAGGAGCAGGGCCGCCGCCGCCGTTCCGGCGGTCGAGGTGCGCAGGACGGTCGGGCCGAGCACGTACGGCCGCGCCCCGGCCTCCTCGAACAGCGCCAACTCCTCCGGCGACACGCCCCCTTCGGGCCCGACGACCAGCACGATCTCGCCCTGCGCGGGCAGTTCGGCGGCGGCCAGCGGCTCGGTGCCGCTCTCATGGAGTACGGCGGCGAAGTCGGCCTTCGCCAGAAGTGCCGCGACCTGCTTGCTCGTTGCCGCGTCCGCGACCTCGGGGAAGCGGACCCGCCGGGACTGCTTGCCGGCCTCCCGCGCGGTGGCCCGCCACTTGCCCAGCGCCTTCAGTCCCCGCTCGCCCTTCCACTGCGTGATGCAGCGGGACGCCGACCACGGCACGATCCCGTCGACCCCGACCTCGGTCATCGTCTCGACGGCCAGCTCACCCCGGTCGCCCTTGGGCAGGGCCTGTACGACGGTGATGCGGGGCCGCGGCCCGGGTTCCTCGGCGACCGAGTCCACCCGGACGGTCAGCCGGTCCTTGCCCTCGGTCTCCAGCACCGCGCACTCCGCCCAGTGCCCGGCGCCGTCGGTGAGGACGACGTCCTCGCCGGGGCGCAGCCGCTTCACGGAGACCGCGTGGCGGCCCTCGGGCCCCTCCAGGACGTACCGTCCGCCGGGGGCCGCGTCGAGGCGCTCGACCACGAACACCGGAGCCGTCATCGTCCCGCACCGCCTTCCTGGGCGGCCGACAACGCTGTCCTGGCGGCGGCGAGTTCGGCCGCGAGGACCTCGACCAGCTGGCCGGCGGGCAGCTCCCGTGCCATCCGGTGGCCCTGCCCCGCCCACAGCGCCATGCCCTGCGCGTCGCCCGCCTTGGCGGCGGCCTTGCGCAGCGGCGAGGTGAGGTGGTGGATCTCGGGGTAGGCGGCGGGGGCGTAGGGGCCGTGCTCGCGCAGGAAGCGGTTGACGAGCCCGCGCGCGGGGCGGCCGGAGAACGCCCGCGTCAGCTCCGTACGGACGAACAGGGGGTTGGTCAGCGCCTGCTTGTGGACCGCGTGGGCGCCGGACTCGGGAGTCGCGAGGAACGCGGTGCCGAGCTGCGCGGCGCTCGCGCCCGCGGCGAGCACGGCGGCGATCTGGCTGCCGCGCATGATGCCGCCGGCGGCGACCACGGGGAGGGCGACGGTCTCGCGGATCTGGGCGAGGAGCGACAGCAGGCCGATGCCGGTGCCGTCGGTCTCGGGGTTGTCGCGGTGCGTGCCCTGGTGGCCGCCGGCTTCGACGCCCTGCGCGATCACCGCGTCGGCACCGGCCCGCTCGACGGCGAGGGCCTCGTCGGCGGTGGTGGCGGTGACGAGGGTGAAGGTTCCGGCCCGGCGCAGGGAGTCGAGCACGTCACTGCTCGGCACGCCGAAGTGGAAGGAGACCACCGGTACCGGGTTGTCGAGCAGGACGGCGAGCTTGGCCTCGTAGCCGTCGTCCCGCCCGCTGTCGCGGTCCCCCAGCTCGGTCTCGTACCAGCCGGCCTCTCCGGCGAGCTGATGGGCGTACACGTCGACGGCCGCCGCGTCCGCGTACTCCGGCTGCGGCATGAAGAGGTTCACGCCGAACGGGCGGCCGGTGAGCCCCCGCAACTGCTTGATCTCCTGGTACATGCCGTCGGCGGTCTTGTACCCGGCGGCGAGGAACCCCAGCCCGCCGGCCTCGGCCACGGCAGCGGCGAGGGCCGGCACGGAGACGCCGCCCGCCATGGGGGCCTGCACGATCGGAAGGGGAAAAAGATCGGTCAGTGCGGAGGACATGACGGCATGTTGTCACGTCCTCCGAACAACTCCGAATCCACCCGTCCGTACGACAGGACCCAGAGCCGGCGCCAGGCGTCAGCGCCCGCCGAAGGCATCCCGCGACAGCGCCTCCACCCCGCGTCAGCGCCCGTTGAAAGCATCCTTCAACCGCGAGAACAACCCCTGCTGCCCCGGCTGGAACTGGCCCTGGGGCCGTTCCTCGCCGCGCAGTTTGGCCAGTTCGCGGAGCAGACGCTCCTGTTCCGGGTCGAGCTTGTTCGGGGTCTGGACCTCGACGTGGACGATCAGGTCGCCCCGGCCGCCGCCGCGCAGATGCGTGACGCCCCGGCCGTGCAGCGGGATCGACTGGCCGGACTGGGTGCCCGGGCGGATGTCGACCTCCTCCAGGCCGTCGAGGGTCTCCAGCGGCACCTTGGTGCCGAGGGACGCCGCCGTCATCGGGAGCGTCACCGTGCAGTGCAGATCGTCGCCGCGCCGCTGGAACTGCGCGTGCGGCAGCTCGTGGATCTCGACGTAGAGGTCACCGGCCGGACCGCCGCCCGGGCCCACCTCGCCCTCACCGGCGAGCTGGATCCGCGTGCCGTTGTCGACACCGGCCGGGATCTTGACCGTGAGCGTACGGCGGGACCGCACCCGGCCGTCACCGGCGCACTCCGGGCACGGCGTCGGCACCACGGTGCCGAAGCCCTGGCACTGCGGACACGGCCGCGAGGTCATGACCTGGCCCAGGAAGGACCGCGTCACCTGCGACACCTCACCGCGCCCGCGGCACATGTCGCACGTCTGCGCGGAGGTCCCCGGCGCGGCGCCCTCGCCGCTGCAGGTGTTGCAGACGACCGCCGTGTCGACCTGGATGTCCTTCGTGGTGCCGAAGGCGGCCTCGTCGAGCTCGATCTCCAGCCGGATCATGGCGTCCTGGCCCCGGCGGGTGCGCGAGCGCGGCCCGCGCTGCGACGCCGTACCGAAGAACGCGTCCATGATGTCCGAGAAGTTCCCGAAGCCGCCCGCGCCGAAGCCGCCGGCGCCCGCGCCGCCCGCCTGGGACAGCGGGTCGCCGCCGAGGTCGTAGACCTGCTTCTTCTGCGGGTCCGAGAGCACCTCGTAAGCGGCGTTGATCTCCTTGAACCGCTCCTGGGTCTTCGGATCGGGGTTGACGTCCGGGTGCAGCTCGCGCGCGAGCCGCCGGAAGGCCTTCTTGATCTCTTCCTGCGACGCGTCGCGACGCACGCCGAGAACGGCGTAGTAGTCCGTGGCCACTTACGACTCCGCCAGGATCTGTCCGACGTACCGTGCCACTGCGCGTACCGCTCCCATCGTTCCCGGGTAATCCATGCGGGTCGGTCCGACCACGCCGAGCTTGGCGACTGCCTCGCCGCCCGAACCGTAGCCGACCGAGACCACGGACGTGGAGTTGAGTCCCTCGTAGGCGTTCTCGTGACCGATGCGTACGGTCATGCCCGAATCCCCGGCCTCGCCAAGGAGCTTGAGGAGCACGACCTGCTCCTCCAGTGCCTCCAGGACGGGCCGGATGGTGAGGGGGAAGTCATGTCCGAAGCGGGTGAGATTGGCGGTGCCGCCGATCATCAGCCGCTCCTCGTTCTCCTCGACCAGCGTCTCCAGCAGCGCGGAGAGGACGGCCGAGACCGTGCCGCGATCCTCCATGTCGAAGCCCTCGGGGAGGTCCTCGACGAGGGTCGGCACATCGGTGAAGCGCCGGCCCGCGATCCGGCTGTTCAGCCGGGCCCGCAGATCGGCCAGGGACGCCTCGCCGAACGGCGCGGGGCAGTCGACCATCCGCTGCTCGACCCGCCCGGTGTCCGTGATCAGCACCAGCATCACGCGCGCGGGGGCGAGCGAGAGCAGCTCGACATGGCGCACGGTGGACCGGGTGAGCGACGGATACTGCACGACGGCGACCTGCCGGGTGAGCTGCGCGAGCAGCCGTACCGTCCTGGCCACCACGTCGTCGAGGTCGACGGCGCCCTCCAGGAAGTTCTGGATGGCCCGCCGCTCGGGCGCGGTCATCGGCTTGACGCCGGCCAGCTTGTCGACGAAGAGCCGGTAGCCCTTGTCGGTCGGGATGCGCCCGGCGCTTGTGTGCGGCTGGGCGATGTAGCCCTCGTCCTCCAGCGCCGCCATGTCGTTGCGGACGGTCGCCGGGGAGACGCCGAGGTTGTGCCGCTCGGTCAGGGCCTTCGACCCCACCGGCTCCTCGGTGCCCACGTAGTCCTGGACGATGGCGCGCAGCACCTGCAGCCTGCGTTCACTCAGCATCCGCGCACACCTCCAGAAGTCGCACCCCCAGTCCCCCGGGGCCCTTCGCCTGGCACTCGGTCCGCCCGAGTGCCAGCGTTCCCGGCCCAGTGTACGGCGGTGGGGCACTCCCCGGGCAAGGTCGGTCCTGCTGTGATGGGTCGTACAGCTAGCGTCGCGGTATGACGGTGACTTGGGAAGAGCTGGGATGGGAGCGGGTCGCGGCCGGGGTGGGCCGGTGCCGGCTGCCCGGCTGGGACTGTACGGCGGGCCTGGTCGTCGGAGAGGGTAAGGCGCTGGTGGTCGACGCCGGGTCGAGCCTGGCCGAGGGGGCCCGGCTGCGGATGCGGGCGGAGGCGCTCGCCGGTCACCGTGTGACGCATCTCGCGCTGACGCATCCCCACTTCGACCATGTCCTCGGGGCCGCGGCGTTCGCGGAGGCGGAGGTCTACGGCGCGGTGGGCATCGACTCGGTGTACGGGCCGCACGGCCGGGCGGCGCTGCGCGCGGACGCGGTGCGCCACGGGCTGGACGCGCGCGCGGCCGACGAGGCGGTGGACGTCCTCACGCCGCCCCGGCATCACGTCTCCGGCGAGTGGACCCTGGACCTCGGCCCCGGCCGCCAGGTCCTGCTGGCGAACGTGGGCCCCGGCCACACGGCCCACGACCTGGTGGTCCTGGTCCCCGGCTCCCCGGAGGTCGTCTTCTGCGGCGACCTGGTGGAGGAGTCGGGCGACCCCCAGGCCGGCCCGGACGCCGTACCGTCGCGGTGGCCGGCGGCGCTGGACCGGCTGCTGGCGCTGGGCGGCGAGGACGCGCTGTACGTGCCCGGTCACGGGGCGGTGGTGGACGCGGCGTTCGTGCGGGCGCAGCGGGACGCGCTGGCGGCCCGTTTCGGCGTGTCGTAGGACCTGGTCCGGCGCTTCTCCTATCGTCATCCGAATGCGCCAGTACTCTCCGGACCTGACCCCGCCGTGGAAGAAGCCCAAGCCGGTCCCCGAGGTCGAGGCGGAGCCCGGCCTGGTGGTCGAGGAGCCCGGCACCGGCTTCTGCGGAGCGGTGATCCGCTGCGAGGCGGGCACGGTGACCCTGGAGGACCGCTTCGGCAAGCACCGGGTGTTCCCGCTGGAGCCGCGCGGGTTCCTGCTGGAGGGCAGGGCGGTGACGCTGGTACGCCCGTCCTCGGGATCTCCGGCACGCCCCGCCCGTACCGCCTCCGGCTCGGTCGCCGTGCCCGGGGCACGCGCGCGGGTCGCCCGCGCCGGGCGGATCTACGTCGAGGGCCGCCACGACGCGGAACTGGTGGAGAAGGTCTGGGGCGACGACCTGCGCGTCGAGGGCGTGGTGGTGGAGTACCTGGGGGGCGTCGACGACCTGCCGGGCATCGTGGCGGAGTTCGCGCCGGGGCCGGACGCGCGGCTGGGGGTGCTGGTGGACCACCTCGTGCCCGGCACCAAGGAGTGGCGCATCGCACAGCAGGTGACCAGCGATCACGCGCTGGTCGTGGGCCACCCCTACATCGACATCTGGGAGGCGGTGAAGCCGTCGTCCCTGGGCATCCCGGGCTGGCCGCGGGTGCCGCACGGGCAGGACTGGAAGACGGGCGTGTGCCGGGCGCTCGGGTGGCCGTCGGAGAACACGGGCGCGGTGTGGCAGGCGATTCTGGCGCGGGTGAACTCGTACAAGGACCTGGAGCCGGAGCTGCTGGGGAGAGTCGAGGAACTGATCGACTTCGTCACGGACAGCGGCGGGGCCTGACGCCCCGAGGGCGCCGGGACCCGCCTTGGGAGCGATCAGTCCACCAGGTCCCGGACCACCGCGTCCGCCAGCAGCCGCCCCCGGAGCGTCAGTACCGCGCGGCCCTCCTCGTAGGGGCCCTCCTGGAGCAGCCCCTCCGCCCGTGCCCGCCGGGCGGCCGCCAGGCCCGCCTCGTGCAGCAGGGACAGCGCGACGCCCTCACGCAGGCGCAGCTCCAGCAGGATCCGCTCGACGCGGCGGTCCTCCGCCGGGAGCAGCTCCCGGCCGGCGCCCGGGGACCGGCCCGCCGCCAGGGCCGCCGCGTAGGCCCCCGGATGCTTCACGTTCCACCAGCGCACCCCGCCCACGTGCGAGTGCGCCCCGGGACCGGCCCCCCACCAGTCGGCGCCGCGCCAGTACAGCTCGTTGTGCCGGCACCGGCCCGCCTCCGAGGTCGCCCAGTTCGAGACCTCGTACCAGTCGAAGCCCGCCGACGACAGCACGGATTCCGCCATCAGGTAGCGGTCGGCGTGGACGTCGTCGTCGGTCATCGGGACCTCGCCCCGGCGGATCCGGCGGGCCAGCTGCGTGCCCTCCTCGACGATCAAGGCGTACGCGGAGATGTGGTCGGGGCCGGCGCCGATCGCCGCGTCCAGCGAGGCCCGCCAGTCGTCGTCCGTCTCGCCGGGCGTGCCGTAGATCAGGTCCAGGTTCACCTGCTCGAAGCCCGCCGCGTGGGCCTCCGCCACGCATGCCTCCGGCCGCCCCGGCGTGTGCGTGCGGTCCAGCACCTGCAGCACATGCCGCTTCGCGCTCTGCATGCCGAAGGAGATCCGGTTGAACCCGCCCTCCCGCAGCGCCGACAGGTACGCCGGGTCCACCGACTCCGGGTTCGCCTCCGTCGTGATCTCGGCGTCCGGCGCGAGGCCGAACTCGTCGCGGATCGCGTGCAGCATCCGGACCAGATCGTCCGCCGCCAGCAGGGTCGGCGTACCGCCGCCCACGAAGACCGTCCGGACCTCGCGGGGGTCGTCGCCGAGGACCTTGCGGGCGAGCCGGATCTCGTCGGTCATGGTGTCCGCGTAGTTGTCGCGGGACGCCAGCACGCCCCCCGTGCCGCGCAGCTCGGTCGCGGTGTAGGTGTTGAAGTCGCAGTACCCGCAGCGGGTCGCGCAGTAGGGGACGTGCAGATAGAACCCGAGCGGGCGGTCGGCGGCGCCGGCGAGCGCGGCGGCGGGCAGCGCGCCGTCGTCGGGGACCGGCTCGCCGTCGGGGAGTGCGGAAGGCATGCGTTCCATTGTCCAGCACCCCGCGCCCTTACTCGGCCTGGAGCACCAGCAGCGCCAGATCGTCCTCCGGCGGCCGTCCCCCGAAGTCGTGCACGAGCCGCCGGATCCGCTCGGCGATCGACTGCGCGCTGAGCCCGGCGCACCCGGCGAGCGCGGCAGCGAGCCCGTCGCCGTCGTCGAACTGGCGCGATCCGCTGCGCCGCTCCGTCACCCCGTCCGTCACGCACAGCAGGCTGTCCCCGGGCCCCAGCGCGAAGGTCTCACTGGTGTACGTGGCGTCCTCGATGACCCCGAGCAGGGTCTGCGGCCGCGCGACCGTGCGGACGCCCCCGTCGGGCCCGAGCAGCAGCGGCAGCGGATGCCCGGCGGAGGCGAGGGTGCAGCGCACGCCCCCGTCGAAGGGGACCAGCTCGCCGTAGAGCAAGGACAGGAAACGGGTCTGCGGGCCGTCGCCCGGTGCCGCCGGGCCGACCAGGGCGCGCGCCCGGGCGTCGGCGGCCTCGGTGGCGTCGTCGAGGAGGAGCTGGTTGAGGCGGTCCAGCACGTCCGGTACCCGGTACCCCTCGCGGGCCAGCAGCCGCAGCCAGGGGCGGGCCAGGCCGATCACCACCGCCGCCTCCGGGCCCTTGCCCTGGACGTCGCCCACGGCGAAGCACCAGCGGCCGGCGCCGGCCGGGAAGACGTCGTAGAAGTCGCCGCTCGGGCCGCCCTTGTCGCAGGGCTCGTAGACGAGGGCGCTGCGCACGCCCGGGATCTCGGCGACCGCGCCGGGCAGCAGCCCGCGCTGGAGGACCGCGCTGATGGTGGCCTGGCGGGCGTACTGCCGGGCCGCGCCGATGGCCAGCGCCACCCGCCGGCCGAGGTCCTCCACCAGCCCGGTGACCTCGTCGGGGAACCCCTCGGGTCCGGACTGCCCGATCACGAGCGTGCCCAGCGGCCGGCCGCCCGCGACCAGGCGGTACGCCAGGGCCGTGCCGACCGGCTCGTGCTCCCCCAGCGCCTGGCCGGGCCACGGGTGCGGCACGGGCCCGGAGCCCGGGTCGTCCGGCGGGTGCGGCGGCTCCTTCTCCAGTGCCCGGCGCAGGTCCTCGATGCGGTTCTCGCTGCCGTGCCAGACCCGGGCGAGGCGGGGCCCGGCGCCCGGGGTGCCGTGCGGGGACCGGCCGCGCCCGGTGAACTCGTCCTCCAGCCACACCGCGCACCAGTCGGCGAGCCGGGGCACCAGCAGCTGCCCGGTGAGGGCGGCGACCAGATCCTCGTCGAGCTGTCCGGCGAGCAGGTCCGAGGCCTCGGCGAGGAAGGACAGGGCACCCCGGTGGAGCCAGTCCCGGTCCCGCTCGGGCCGTCCCGGACCGGGGCCCCGTACCGGGAAGGGGGGCGGGCCGGTGGGCGCCGCGTGCTCGTCGGGCTCCTCCTCGGCGGGCAGCCGGGCCCACACCGTCTTCACGCCGGTGCGGTACGTCACGCCCCAGCACTCGGCGAGCCGGGCCACCAGGGTCAGTCCGCGCCCGTACTCCGCCGTGCCGTGCGCCGGTTCGGACGCGCCGTCGCGCGGGGCGCGCGCGGGGTGGTGGTCGGAGACCTCGACGACGATCGTGCCGGTCTCCTCCTCCGTCCGGCAGACCAGCTCGATCTCGGTGCCCGCGTGGACGACGGCGTTGGTGACGAGTTCGCTGACCACCAGGACGGCGTCGTCGGCGAGGCGGCGGGTATGCGCCTGGGTGCCGGGCAGGCCGAGGTCGGCCCACTCGGCGAGCGCGGCCCGCACGAGGGCGCGGGCGGAACCGGGCGCGAGGGGGCTTCCCGGCAGGGTGGCGCAGGCCCACGCACCCGGGCGCGCGCCATCGCGCGCAGGCGCGCCGGAGGCACGGGAAGCGGTCTCCCGTTGCGCCGGAATGGCCCCCATGGACAGCTCCCCGAGCGGTTCGGACGAATTCGCCTCAGTCGACGCCGACAGAGTGACAGACTGGCCACGCCCATAAGCACCGAGTTACCGAAGTGGGCCGCCATGAGTGAGAACAGTGGTACACGCACGCTCGAAGACGGTCAGATTCGGGCATCGGATCTGCGCCCTCTGCTCGTCGCGATGACCTCGGCGAGGGACGGCGACTTCCGGCGGGTGTCCGATCCCGGCACCGGCGTGGTGGCCGAACTCGTCGCGGCCTACAACCAGATCATGAACCGCAGTCTGCACTTCAACTCCGAGGTGCAGCGCGTCAGACGGGAGCTCGTCCGGCACGGCCGGCTCGACGAGCGGCTGGCGGCGAGCCCGGGCCAGGGCGCCTGGACGGCCCGGATCAATGACGTCAACCAGCTGCTCGACGCCATCGTGGCCCCGGCGGCCAACGCGACCCGGGTCCTGGACGCGGTGGCGGGCGGCGACCTGACCCAGCGGGTCGATCTGCACGACGGTTCCCGGCAGTTGCGGGGCGATCTGCGGCGGCTGGGCCGGGCCGTGAACAAGATGGTCGACCAGCTCTCCCTGTTCACCGGCGAGGTGACCCGGGTGGCCCGCGAGGTCGGCACCGAGGGACGGCTCGGCGGCCGGGCCAAGGTGCGCGGGCTGTCGGGCAGTTGGCGGGACGTGACCGAGGCGGTCAACACCATGGCCGCCCGGCTGACGGCACAGGTGCGGGACATCGCCCTGGTGACGACGGCGGTGGCGCGCGGCGACCTGACCCGCACGGTCACCGTCGAGGCCACCGGTGAGCTGCTCGAACTGAAGCTGACCGTCAACACGATGGTCGACCAGCTCTCCGCCTTCGCCGACGAGGTCACCCGCGTCGCCCGCGAGGTCGGCACCGAGGGCCAGTTGGGCGGGCGGGCGCAGGTGCGGGGCGTGTCCGGGGTCTGGAAGGACCTCACCGACAACGTCAACTTCATGGCGTCGAACCTCACCTCGCAGGTCCGCAACATCGCCCAGGTCACCACCGCCGTCGCCAACGGCGACCTCAGCCAGAAGATCACCGTCGACGCGCAGGGCGAGATCCTGGAACTGAAGTCGACCATCAACACCATGGTCGACCAGCTCTCCGCCTTCGCCGACGAGGTCACCCGCGTCGCCCGCGAAGTCGGCACCGAGGGAAACCTCGGCGGCCGGGCTCAGGTGCGCGGTGTGAGCGGGGTCTGGAAGGACCTCACCGACAACGTCAACTTCATGGCCGACAACCTCACCTCCCAGGTGCGCAACATCGCCCTCGTCTCCACCGCCGTGGCCCAGGGCGACCTCGGCAAGAAGATCACCGTGGAGGCCAAGGGCGAGATCCTGGAACTGAAGTCGACCATCAACACCATGGTCGACCAGCTCTCCGCCTTCGCCGACGAGGTCACCCGCGTCGCCCGCGAGGTCGGCACCGAGGGAAACCTCGGCGGTCAGGCCCAGGTGCGGGGCGTGAGCGGGGTCTGGAAGGACCTCACCGACAACGTCAACTTCATGGCGCTGAACCTCACCTCGCAGGTCCGCAACATCGCCCAGGTCACCACCGCCGTCGCCAACGGCGACCTCTCCAAGAAGATCACGGTCGACGCGCGCGGCGAGATCCTGGAGCTGAAGGACACCGTCAACACGATGGTGGAGCAACTGCGCGCCTTCGCCGACGAGGTCACCCGCGTGGCCCGGGAGGTCGGCACCGACGGCAACCTCGGCGGACGGGCCCGGGTGCTGGGGGTCTCCGGCGTCTGGCGGGACCTGACGGACAACGTCAACTACATGGCCGACAACCTCACCTCGCAGGTCCGCAACATCGCCCAGGTCGCCACCGCCGTGGCCCAGGGCGACCTGTCGAAGAAGATCGACGTGGACGCGCGCGGCGAGATCCTGGAACTCAAGACCACCATCAACACCATGGTCGACACGCTCTCCTCGTTCTCCTCCGAGGTCACCCGCGTGGCCCGCGAGGTCGGCTCCGAGGGCCAGCTCGGCGGCCAGGCCCGGGTCGAGGGCGTGTACGGCACCTGGAAGCGGCTGACGACCAATGTGAACGAGCTGGCGCTGAACCTGACCACCCAGGTCCGCGCCATCGCCGAGGTGGCCTCGGCCGTGGCGCAGGGCGACATGTCCCGCTCGATCACCGTGGAGACGCGCGGCGAGGTCGCCGAGCTGAAGGACAACATCAACCTGATGGTGGCCAACCTCCGCGAGACGACCCGCGCCAAGGACTGGCTGGAGTCCAACCTCGCCCGCCTGGCCTCCCTGATGCAGGGCCACCGGGACCTGATGGAGGTCGCCGACCTGATCCTGCGCGAGCTGACCCCGCTGGTGAACGCCCAGTACGGCGCGTTCTACCTGGCGGACCCGGAGCAGGACGGCACCACCGCCCCGACCAAGGGCCTGGCCTTCATCGCCGGATACGGCGCCGCGCAGGGCGCCACCATGGAGACCGGCGGCCTCCCGGTCCACGGCCTGGTGGCGCAGGCGGCCCGCGAGAAGAAGCGCATCCTCGTCGAGGAGGCCCCACCGGACTACATCAAGATCAACAGCGGTCTCGGGGAAGCCGCTCCCACCACCATCGTCATCATCCCGATCCTCTTCGAGGACAAGCTCCTCGGGGTGATCGAGCTGGCGTCCTTCTCCCGCTTCTCCGATGTCCACCTGGCCTTCTTCGACCAGTTCGTGAACACCATCGGCGTCGCCATCAACACCATCATCGCCAACTCCCGCACCGAGTCGCTCCTCGGCGAGTCCCAGCGGCTGGCCATGCAGCTGCAGGAGCGCTCGGACGAACTGCAGAAACAGCAGGCGGAGTTGCAGCACTCCAATGCCGAACTGGAGGAGAAGGCGGCCCTGCTGGCCACCTCCTCGCAGTACAAGTCGGAGTTCCTGGCGAACATGTCGCACGAGCTGCGCACCCCGCTGAACTCCCTGCTGATCCTCGCCCGTCTCCTCTCGGACAACCCGGACGGCCATCTCACCGACCAGGAAGTGCAGTTCGCGACGACGATCCACCGCTCGGGCTCCGACCTGCTGCAGCTGATCAACGACATCCTCGACCTGTCGAAGATCGAGGCCGGCCGGATGGACGTACGCCCCAAGCGGCTGCCGCTGATCAAACTGCTCGACTACGTCCACGCCACCTTCCGCCCGCTCACCCACGACCGCGGGCTCTCCTTCGAGGTGTCGGTCGGCGAGGACGTCCCGCGCGAGATGTACTCGGACGAGCAGCGCCTGCAGCAGGTGCTGCGCAACCTGCTGTCCAACGCCATCAAGTTCACCGCCTCGGGCCGGGTCGAGCTGCGGGTCAGTCTGGTCAAGGACGCGGAGGCCGGTGAGCGGGTGATCGCCTTCGAGGTGTCCGACACCGGCATCGGGATCGCGCCGGAGAAACTCCCGGTGATCTTCGAGGCGTTCCAGCAGGCCGACGGCACCACCAACCGCAAGTACGGCGGCACCGGTCTCGGCCTGTCCATCAGCCGGGAGATCGCGGGCCTGCTGGGCGGCCGTATCGTCGCCGAGAGCGAGCCGGGACAGGGCTCCACCTTCACCCTGTACGTCCCGGTCGTCAGCCCCGGCCACCCGGTGTCCGACGACCGGAGCACCGTACTGGTGCCGGAGCAGATGTCCCCCCTGCCGGAGGCGGACGACGCCTGGCCCACGCCGACCAAGCTGGAGGAGTGGCAGTCGGGCCGGGCGGGGCAGGTGCTGTCCGGGCGGCGCGTGCTGATCGTGGACGACGACATCCGCAACGTGTTCGCGCTCACCCATGTGCTCGGCCGGGTCGGCATGCCGGTGCTCTACGCGGAGAACGGCCGCGAGGGCATCGAGACCCTGGAGCGCAACCCGGACGTCGAACTCATCCTGATGGACATCATGATGCCGGAGATGGACGGCTACGAGACCATCGCCGCGATCCGCCGCACCCCGCGCTGGGTGGACCTGCCCATCATCGCGCTGACCGCGAAGGCCATGCCCGGCGACCGGGAGAAGTCCATCGCGCGCGGCGCCAACGACTACGTACCCAAACCGGTGGACGTGGACCGGTTGCTCACCGTCGTGTGCGCCCTGCTGGACCCGGAGGAGACGCACGAGGCGACGCCATGAGCGCCCAGGACGCACGGGACGGGCGCGCCGGCATCCTCCTGGTCGACGACATGGAGGACAACCTGATCGCCCTGGAGGCGGTCCTGGGCTCCCTCCACGAGCCGCTGGTGCGGGCGCGTTCCGGCGAGGAGGCGATGAAGGCCCTGCTGCGCCGCCGCTTCGCCCTGGTCCTGCTGGACGTCCGGATGCCCGGCATGGACGGTTTCGAGACGGCGGCGAACATCAAGCGCCTGGACCAGACGAAGGACGTCCCGATCATCTTCCTGACCGGCGCGGAGGACGACACGGGGTACGCCTTCCGCGGCTACGCCACCGGCGCGGCCGACTATCTGACCAAGCCCTTCGACCCGTGGGTGCTGCGGGCGAAGGTGAAGGTGTTCCTGGACCTGCACAGCAAGCAACTCCAGTTGGAGGCGCTCAGGGCGGAGGTCCAGGAACTGCGGGAGCTGGTCGGCAGGGACCCGGCGTAGCCGCTACGCCTCGCGCGTCCCGGCGTACATCTCCTCGATGAGGTGCTTGTACTCCCGCTCCACGACCGGCCGCTTCAGCTTCAGGCTCGGCGTGATCTCCCCGTGCTCCACGTCGAGGTCCCTCGGCAGCAGCCGGAACTTCTTGATGGTCTGCCACCGCTGCAGGTTCTCGTTGACCTGCTTGACGTACCCCTCGACCATCGCCACCGTCTCCGGCGCCGCGACGACCTCCGCGTACGACTTGCCCTCCATCCCGTGCTCCTTGGCCCAGCCCATCAGGGCCAGCTCGTCCAGGGCGATGAGCGCCGTGCAGAAGTTCCGGTCGGCGCCGTGCACCAGGATGTTGGAGACGTACGGGCAGACCGACTTGAAGGAGCCCTCGATCTCCGTCGGCGCGATGTACTTGCCGCCGGACGTCTTGAACAGGTCCTTCTTGCGGTCGGTGATCCGCAGGTAGCCGTCGGGCGACAGCTCGCCGATGTCGCCGGTGTGGAACCAGCCGTCCGGCTCCAGCACCTCCGCCGTCTTCTCGGGCAGGCCGTGGTAGCCCTCCATGATGCCGGGGCCGCGCAGCAGGATCTCGCCGTCGTCGGCGATCCGGACCTCGCAGCCGGGCAGCGGCTTGCCGACCGTGCCGGTGCGGTACGCCTCGCCCGGGTTCACGAAGGAGGCCGCGGAGGACTCGGTCAGGCCGTACCCCTCCAGGATGTGGATGCCGGCACCGGCGAAGAAGTAGCCGATCTCCGGGGCCAGCGCGACCGAGCCGGAGACACAGGCCCGCAGCCGGCCGCCGAAGGCGTCCCGCAGCTTGGAGTAGACGAGGGCGTCGGCGACCTTGTGCTTCGTGCGGAGGCCGAAGGGGACGGACGCGGTGCCGGTGCGCCGGAAGTTGTCCTGGCTGACCTTGGCGTACTCGCGGGCCACCTCGGCCGCCCACTGGAAGATCTTGTACTTGGCCCCGCCGCCCGCGCGGGCCTTGGCGGCGACGCCGTTGTAGACCTTCTCGAAGATGCGCGGCACGGCCGCCATGTACGTCGGCTGGACGACCGGCAGGTTCTCGATGATCTTGTCGACGCGGCCGTCGACGGCGGTGACATGGCCGACCTCGATCTGGCCGGAGGTGAGCACCTTGCCGAAGACGTGGGCGAGCGGCAGCCACAGGTACTGCACGTCGTCCTGGCCGACGAGGCCGGTCGCGCCGATGGCCTTGGCCATGTACGACCAGTTGTCGTGCGGCAGGCGCACACCCTTGGGACGCCCGGTGGTGCCGGAGGTGTAGATGAGGGTGGCGAGCTGGTCCTTGGTGATCGCGCCGACCCGCTCCCTGACCAGGCCGGGGTCCTTCTCCAGCCGGGCGGCGCCGCGCCTCTCCAGCTCGTCCAGGGTGAGGATCCAGTCGGCGGTCTCGACGCCCGCCGGGTCGATCACCACGACATGGGTGAGGTCGGGCAGTTCGGCGCGCTTCTCGACGGCCTTGGCGAGCTGGGCCGCGTCCTCGGCGATCAGCACCCGGCTGGCGGAGTCCGAGAGGATGAACGCCGACTCCTCCGCGTTGGTCTGCGGATAGATCGTGGTCGTGGCGGCGCCGGCGCACATGATCCCGAGGTCGGCGAGGATCCACTCGATGCGGGTCGAGGAGGCGAGGGCGACCCGCTGCTCGGGCTGCACCCCCAGCTCGATGAGGCCGGCGGCGATCGCGTAGACCCGCTCGGCGGCCTGGCCCCAGTTCAGCGACTTCCAGTCGTCCGGGCCCTCCCCGGCCGCGTTCGGCACGGGATAGCGATAGGCCTCGGCGTCCGGCGTGGCCGCCACGCGCTCCAGGAAGAGGGCCGCCACGCTCGGCGGACGGTTCTCGATCAAAGTCTGTGTGTCGCTCACGACATCCTCCGGGGCCCGCGACGACGCGGCTGGCTCAGAATGCGGCTGGTTCTACTCGCGTGCCGTTGTTTAACTCGCGAGTAACTATCGAGCAGGGATCAGAGTAAGGCGCGACCGGCCGGGGCGTAAGAGCCCGCGCCCTGTCACTTCCTACAGAGACCTACCCCTTACATGCGCCGGAGCCCGCCGCACTTTCGTACGACGGACCCCTCGATGCCCGATTTGCCGGGCTGAGCACCGGTAACCGGCGGTTACTTCTTGCCCTTGCCCGACCCCGCGCTGTCATCACTGCTCAGTACGGCGATGAAGGCCTCCTGCGGAACTTCCACGGAACCCACCATCTTCATCCGCTTCTTGCCCTCCTTCTGCTTCTCCAGCAGCTTCCGCTTACGGGAGATGTCACCGCCGTAGCACTTGGCGAGGACGTCCTTGCGGATGGCGCGGATGGTCTCGCGGGCGATGACCCGGGAGCCGATGGCGGCCTGGATGGGCACCTCGAAGGCCTGCCGCGGGATCAGCTCGCGCAGCTTGGCGACGAGCCGCACCCCGTACGCGTACGCCGCGTCCTTGTGGGTGATCGCGGAGAAGGCGTCCACCTTGTCGCCGTGCAGCAGGATGTCGACCTTGACCAGGCTGGAGGTCTGCTCACCGGTGGGCTCGTAGTCCAGGGAGGCGTACCCGCGCGTCTTCGACTTCAGCTGGTCGAAGAAGTCGAAGACGATCTCGGCGAGCGGCAGGGTGTAGCGGATCTCGACCCGGTCCTCGGAGAGGTAGTCCATGCCGAGGAGGGTGCCGCGCCGGGTCTGGCACAGCTCCATGATCGAGCCGATGAACTCGGTCGGGGCGAGGATCGTGGCGCGTACGACCGGCTCGTACACCTCGTTGATCTTGCCCTCGGGGAACTCGCTGGGGTTGGTGACGATGTGCTCGGTGCCGTCCTCCATCACCACCCGGTAGACCACGTTCGGCGCGGTCGCGATCAGGTCGAGCCCGAACTCGCGCTCCAGCCGCTCGCGGATCACGTCCAGGTGCAGCAGCCCGAGGAAGCCGACGCGGAAGCCGAAGCCGAGGGCTGCGGAGGTCTCCGGCTCGTAGACCAGGGCGGCGTCGTTGAGCTGGAGCTTGTCCAGGGCCTCGCGCAGCTCGGGGTAGTCGGAGCCGTCCAGCGGATACAGACCGGAGAAGACCATCGGCTTCGGGTCCTTGTAGCCGCCGAGGGCTTCCGTCGCGCCCTTGTGCATGCTGGTGACGGTGTCACCGACCTTGGACTGGCGGACGTCCTTCACACCGGTGATCAGATAGCCAACCTCGCCGACGCCGAGACCGTCGGCGCCGAGCATCTCCGGCGAGTTGGTGCCGATCTCCAGCAGCTCGTGGGTGGCGCCGGTCGACATCATCTTGATGCGCTCGCGCTTGCTGAGCTGGCCGTCGATGACACGGACGTACGTCACGACACCGCGGTAGGAGTCGTAGACCGAGTCGAAGATCATCGCGCGGGCGGGGGCGTCCTTGACGCCGACCGGCGCCGGGACCTCGCGGACCACCCGGTCGAGCAGCGCGTCGACGCCGACGCCCGTCTTGGCGGAGACCTTGAGAACGTCCTCGGGGTCGCAGCCGATGAGGTTGGCGAGCTCCTCGGAGAACTTCTCCGGCTGGGCGGCCGGCAGGTCGATCTTGTTCAGGACGGGGATGATCTTGAGGTCGTTCTCCATCGCCAGGTAGAGGTTGGCGAGGGTCTGGGCCTCGATGCCCTGGGCGGCGTCGACGAGGAGGACGGTGCCCTCGCAGGCGGCGAGCGACCGGGAGACCTCGTAGGTGAAGTCGACGTGCCCCGGGGTGTCGATCATGTTGAGGATGTGCGTGTTGCCCTTGTCCGTGGTGGGCGCCCAGGGCAGACGCACGGCCTGGGACTTGATGGTGATACCGCGCTCGCGCTCGATGTCCATGCGGTCGAGGTACTGAGCGCGCATCTGCCGTTGCTCGACCACACCGGTCAGCTGGAGCATCCGGTCGGCGAGCGTGGACTTGCCGTGGTCGATGTGCGCGATGATGCAGAAATTGCGGATCAGAGCCGGGTCGGTTCGGCTCGGTTCGGGCACATGGCTAGGGATCGCGGGCACGCAGGGTCCTGATTCTTGAGGTGTCCGCAGCCGTCTGCGGTCTCGGGTCGGAACGATCGGGTCTATACGTAGGCTCCATGGTCCCACGGGCGGCGACCGGAGACCGGTTTGGGCCGCATGCTGGGCCACTGGTAGCCTGGGTGGCTGTGTCTCTTGCCCTCTCAGCGCGAGGCACACCCCAAGAAAATCACCCGGTACGGATTCCGTGCGGCTTTCGCGCGGACCCGTGCCAGAACCTGTAGAGGCTCATTCGTGGCGAACATCAAGTCCCAGATCAAGCGGATCAAGACCAACGAGAAGGCCCGGCTGCGCAACAAGGCCGTCAAGTCCTCCCTGAAGACCGCGATCCGCAAGGCCCGTGAGGCCGCTGCCGCGGGTGACGCCGAGAAGGCCACCGAGTACCAGCGCGCTGCCGCGCGTCAGCTCGACAAGGCCGTCTCGAAGGGCGTCATCCACAAGAACCAGGCCGCCAACAAGAAGTCGGCGCTTGCTTCGAAGGTCGCTTCCCTCAAGGGCTGAACCCTTCTGATCTGACCGCCGGAAGGACCCAGAGCGGGCCCTCTCTCATCCGCTCCCGTCCGGCACCCCGAGCTCGCACGCGGCCTGCGTTCGCCACGCGGGTGCGAGCTCAGCAGCTTCACGCTTCACATGAAGGCCCCGGCACCCCGCCCTTCCCCAGGACGGGCGCCGGGGCCTTCGGCGTGGGCGGGGGCCTTGCCTGGGGATGGGCCGGTGTCACGTCCAGAAGGCGTTGGCCTGGTCGATGTCCTCGACGCACTCGTCGAGATCGGTGGCCTTGTCCCCGACGATCCGGAAGATGATGCAGCCCTTCTCGTCGATGCGCTTTCCGTTGCGCTCGGCGCTGAAGCGGTGCAGGGCGACGCAGTGACCGCGACCGTCGACCATGAGGTGGAGCAGTTCGGCGTTCATCGTGCCGCCGGTCTCCTCGAAGAGCCGGCCGTACATCTCGATGATCGCGTCCTGGCCCTTGTAGTCACCGGACAGCGGGTGGCTGCCCGGCACGTGGTGGGTGCAGTCCGATGCCATCAGCCCGCGCAGGGCGTCCATGTCACCGGAAGCGAAAGCCTCGTATCCCTTGCGGACGAGTTGTGCGTGCGGGTGTTCAGCCATGGCGACCGCCACCTTTCCTGATCCGGCGATGGTGGCTGACACCCACGATTTTCCTCCCCGCCGCGGTCAGCGTCCTCTGGAGCGAGCCGCCCGCGCGATGATGACGACCGCCTTCTCCAGGGCGTACTCGGGGTCGTCCCCGCCGCCCTTGACCCCGGCGTCTGCCTCGGCGACGGCCCGCAGCGCGACGGCCACCCCGTCGGGCGTCCAGCCGCGCATCTGCTGGCGCACCCGGTCGATCTTCCAGGGCGGCATGCCCAGCTCACGGGCGAGATCGGCGGGGCGCCCGCCCCGGGCGGAGGAGAGCTTGCCGATGGCCCGGACGCCCTGCGCGAGCGCGCTGGTGATCAGGACGGGCGCGACGCCCGTGGCCAGGGACCAGCGCAGCGCCTCCAGAGCCTCGGCGGCCCGGCCCTCTACGGCACGGTCGGCGACGGTGAAGCTGGAGGCCTCGGCCCGACCGGTGTAGTACCGCCCGACCACGGCCTCGTCGATCGTCCCCTCGACATCGGCGACCAGCTGCGACACGGCGGACGCCAGCTCCCGCAGATCACTCCCGATGGAGTCGACGAGCGCCTGGCATGCCTCGGGGGTTGCGGAGCGGCCGGTGGCCCGGAACTCCTGCCGCACAAAGGCCAGCCGGTCGGCGGGCTTGGTCATCTTGGGGCAGGCGACCTCCCGGGCACCCGCCTTCCGGGCCGCGTCGAGCAGCCCCTTGCCCTTCACCCCGCCGGCGTGCAGCAGCACCAGTGTGATCTCCTCGGCCGGCGCCCCGAGGTAGGACTTCACGTCCTTGACGGTGTCGGCGGACAGGTCCTGGGAGTTGCGCACCACGACGACCTTGCGCTCGGCGAAGAGCGACGGACTGGTCAGCTCGGCGAGGGTGCCCGGCTGCAACTGCTCCGGGCTCAGGTCCCGCACATCGGTGTCGGCATCAGCGGCCTTGGCCGCCCGCACGACCTCCTGCACAGCCCGGTCGAGGAGCAACTCCTCCTGCCCCACGGCAAGCGTCACGGGGGCAAGCGGATCGTCGGTAGCACTTTTCCTGGCCATCGGGTCAAGGATGGCATGGGGGGCTGACAGTGGGGGACGGGGTGGGGGCTGCTGGGGTTGCCGGGGGCCTGCTGCTGACGCGCCGGGAGGGGGCGTAACGCGGCGTGCAGGGGAGACGGCATGCCGCCGACATGCCAGGGGCGGTGTAACAAGGCGTGCTGGGGGCGGCATAACCCGGCGCGCCGGGGCGGCCCGAGGCGTGGCATAACACGGTGTGCCGGGGCGGCGTAACGCGACGCGCAGGGGGCAGCGCCCGCCGCCAGCAGCGCGGCGGGCAAGCCTACGGCTCCTCCCGCCACCCCTCCCACTCCCCCGCGAACGCGTCCAGCTCCGCCGGATCCAGCGCCGCGTCCTCGTCCCGCAGCACCACAAGCCACTGCGCGTCCTCCGCGTCGTCCTCCCCGGCCAGCGCGTCCCGCACCAGCCGGGGCTCCTCGGCCACCCCGAACCGCTCCCGGAGCGCCTCCACGACCTCCTCGGCCGCGTCCCGGTCGGGCAGCACCAGCACATGTCTCACATCACTCACGCAGCCATTCTCCAGCCGCGCCCGCCCCTGCCAGCCCTCACCCCTGCAGCCCTCCCCCTGCCAGCCCTCACCCCTGCAGCCCTCCCCCTGCCAGCCCTCACCCCTGCAGCCCTCCCCCTGCCAGCCCTCACCCCTTCCGCACCGCCGGCCCCCTACCGCCCCTCACCCCTTCCGCACCGCGGGCACCCGCTTCAGTTCGATCCCGAACCGCTCCCGGTACACCGCCAGCACCTCCTCGTCCGTGGCGAGGTACCGCTCCTCCTGGCCCCCGTCCGCGCCCGTCGTCTTGAACGTGCGCCCGCTCAGCGTGATCCGCCCCCCGTCCTCCGTCACCCGCGAACACACCAGCGACTGCGTGAAGTGCGAGGCCGGCGAGGTGGAATGCCACCACGCCCCGGCGACGAAGTCACCGAGCACCCGGGGCCGCCTCTCCAGCCGGTACTCCGGCCTGCCGTTCATCACGACGTCCAGGTCCGCCGCCTCCGGCAGCCGGGGGCCGCCCCGCACCCCGGCCGCGTCCGGCCCCGCCTCCACGATCCGGAACACCCCCGCCGGATCCTCCTGCTCACCCCGCGCCTCCAGCGCCAGCGGAAAGTGGCTGTGCGCCCCGAACCCGACGTCGGCCAGCCACTCGCCCCCGTCCACGGTCCGCACCCGCAGCGCGAGATGGTCGTACGGGATCCCCAGTCGCCCTTCCCGGTCGTAGACCCGTCCCGCCAGCAGCGTCACCTCGTACCCGAGCGCCGCGAGCAACGCCCCGAAGGCGCCGTTCAGTTCGTAGCAGAACCCGCCCCGCCGCGCGCCGACCAGCTTGTCCAGCAGCCGCTTCTCCTCCAGCACGATCTCCTCGCCGAGGTGGATCGACAGGTTCTCGAACGGCACGGTGCGCAGATGGCTCAGGTGCAGCTCGCGCAGGACGTCCACGGTCGGCCACGCCGGGTGGGCCACCCCGAGCCGGCTCAGATAGGCATCAACTTCTGCGGAATTCATGCCCTCAGTCTCCCGCCACCCGCAACTCCCCGCCCGCACCGACCACCGCCAGCGCCCCGTCCTCGTCCGTCCGCAGCACCACCGCCCCCTGCGCCCGCAGCGCGGCGACCGTGCCGGGGGCCGGATGCCCGTATGAATTGCCCTCCCCCGCGGAGATGAGCGCCAGCCTCGGCGCCGCCCTGCGCATCAGGTCCGGGTCCTGGTACGCCGAGCCGTGATGGGCCACCTTCAGCACATCCACCCCGCCCAGCAGCCCGCCCGCCGGCGATCTCAGCAGCGCCCGCTGGGCCGGCGGTTCGAGGTCCCCCAGCAGCAGGAACCGCACCCCCGCCACTTCCGCGAGCAGGGTGACACTGGCGTCGTTCGGCCCTTCCGTTCCCGGCACCGCAGCCGGCGGCGGCCACAGCACCTCCCAGGACAGCGCGCCGGTCCGCCGCCGCTCCCCGGCCACGGCCCGGGTCACCGGGACGCCCCGCGCCGCGGCCAGCCTCCGGACGAACTCCGCCTGCTCCTCCGGCTCCTGGCAACCGCTCGTCCCGATCCCTCCCACGGCCCGGCCGCGCAGCACCCCGGGCAGGCCCGCCACATGGTCGGCGTGGAAGTGGGTGAGCACGACCAGCGGGATCCGGGTGATGCCCAGCGTGCGCAGACAGCGGTCGACGAGTTCCGGGTCCGGTCCGGCGTCCACCACCACCCCGGTGCCCGCACCGGCCGCGAGCACCAGCGCGTCCCCCTGTCCCACATCGCACATCACCAGCCGCCAGCCCGGCGGGGGCCAGCCGCTGATCACCCGGACCAGGGGCGGCGGCTGCACCACGGCCAGCACCAGCAGCACCGCAGCCGCCCCGCACCACCAGGGGTGCCGCCACAACCGCCACCCGGCGAGCAGCACGGCCACCGTGACCAGGGCCAGCAGCCCCGCCCCGGCCCAGCCGCCCGGCCAGTCGATCCCCGCACCGGGCAGCGCCGCCCCGGTACGGGCGATGCCGGCGATCCATCCCGCGGGCCAACTCGCGCACCACGCCAGCGCCTTGGCCACCGGCATCGCCACCGGGGCGGTCGCCAGCGCGGCGAACCCGAGGACCGTGGCCGGCGCGACCGCGATCTCCGCCAGCAGATTGCACGGCACCGCCACCAGGCTCACCCGGGCCGACAGCACCACCACGACCGGTGCGCACACCGCCTGCGCGGCCGCCGCTGCCGCCACCGCCTCGGCCCACCGCGGCCCGACCCCGCGCCGCCGCAACGCGGCACTCCAGCGCGGTGCCAGCGTCAGCAGCGCCCCGGTGGCCAGGACCGAGAGCAGGAACCCGTGACTGCGGGCCAGCCAGGGGTCGAAGAGCACCAGCAGCAGGACGGCCGTCGCCAGCGCGGGCACCAGGGACCGGCGGCGCCCGGTCGCCAGGGCGAGCAGCACCACGGCCCCGCAGGCCGCGGCGCGCAGCACGCTCGGGTCCGGTCTGCACACCACCACGAAGGCGAGCGTGAGCGCCCCGCCGCACACCGCGGTGGCCCGCAGGGACAGCCCGAGCCGGGGCGCGAGCCCCCGCCGCTCCGCGAGGCGGGCCGTGCCCGGCGGCCCGATGAGCAGCACGAGAACGATGGTGAGGTTGCTCCCGGAGACCGCGAGCGTGTGCGCGAGGTCGGTCTCCTTGAACGCCTCGTCCAGTTCCGGGGTGATCCGTGAGGTGTCCCCGACGACCAGGCCCGGCAGCAGCGCCCGCGCGTCCGCCGGCAGTCCGTCGGTCGCCTCCCGCAGTCCGGCCCGCAGCCTCCCGGCGAAGCGCTGTGCCGCCGACGCCGGCTCCACGACCTCCGGCGCCGCCTCGCCCCGCACCCGCAGCACGGCCGCGATCCGGTCACCGCCCGTCAGCGGCGGTGCCGACCGCGCGCTCACCCGCAGCCGGGTGGACGGCAGCAACCGCAGCCAGGGCGACCCCGCGGACGCCTCCACGACCACCAGCACCGGCGTCCGCGTCACCGCCGCCGCCCGGCCCTCGGCCGCCACCCGCCGCACCTCGGCGTTGACCAGCACGGCGGCCGGACGCGTCCGGTCCCCGCTGACCCGGGGCCGGGTGAGCCGGGGATCGGAGGTGAGCTCCACCTCCGCGGTCACCGTGGCGTACTCCCGGGCAAGTTCCGGCACCGGTCCGCGCCGCAGATCGGCGCCGTGCAGCCCGGCGGAGGCGGCGGCCGCGGCGACACAGAGCAGGACCGCGGCGACCGGCACGCCGGTCCGGGCCGGCCGTCGCGCCCACAGGAGCACGAGGGCCGGACACAGGGCCCCGGCCACCACCCCGGCGCTCCATCCGGCCGGTGCGGTCAGCATCAGCGCCGCTGTCGCCCAGGCCGCCAGCGCGGGCGGTACGAGTCGAAGATCCGTCGGTCCTTCCTGGCGCGGGTGGGACGCGCCGAGCCGTCTTCCGGAGGCCGCGTGCACCTCGGGGCGTGCGGCCTCGGGGGCGCCCGTCATGGCCGTACGAGGTTCCGCAGGTCGGCGAAGCGGCGCTCGCCGATGCCGTTGACCTCGCGCAGTTCCGCCACGGAGCGGAAACCGCCGTTGCGGGTGCGGTGGTCGATGATGTGCTGGGCCAGGACCGGTCCGACGCCGGGCAGGGTGTCGAGCTGCTCGGCCGTGGCCGTGTTGAGGGAAACCGGGGCGGCTGAGGCCGCACCGGGCACCGGAACACCGCCTTGCACCGGTCCGGCCGCACCCGGCGCCGGGGCGGGCACGCCCACGACGACCTGTTCGCCGTCCACCAGGAAGCGCGCCCGGTTCAGCCCTGCCGTACTCGTGCCGGGCCGCACCCCGCCCGCCGCGCGCAGGGCGTCGTCGACCCGGGAGCCCGGCGGCAGCCGGTGGATGCCCGGTTCGCGCACCTTGCCGCTGACGTCCACCACGATCTCGGTCCCGGCGGACGCGCCGACGAGGCCGGCTCCCGGTTCGGCGCTCTCCTCCCCCGCCGCGTAGGAGGCGGCCCGCACCACCTCGGGCGCCCGCACGTCCTGCGTCCGCCCGGCCCAGAAGTGCTGCACCGCGAAGCCCGCGGCGACGACCAGCAGCACGGTGAGCGCGAGGAGGCTGCGCCGCTCGAGACCGCACCGGGCCTGCATCCACACCGGCAGCCGCTCCCGCAGCGCGAGGCCGGCACGCCCCCGCCAGTCCTCGGTCGCATCGGCGCCGGGCGCGCCCGGGTCCGGGCCGCCCTCGCCCTCCTCCGGCGGAGGCCCCTTGTCCGACTCCCTTTCCTCCAGGGCCCGTTCACCGAAGAGCAGCTCCGCACGCCGGCGGAGTTCCTCGGCGGGGGCATGGCGGTGCCGGGCGCGGCCTCGCGAGCGGGTGCGGTGGTGACGGGCGCGGACATCGGAACGGGGGCCGCGGCCCGGTCCACTGGCCGCGGCGGCGGTGCGAGTAGGTGATCGAAGTGCCATGTCCCGAGAATGGGGCACTTCGGAAATCAGCGATGATCTTGCTCAATTCCCGGGGACAGCACACCGGTTGTGGACAACTCCCTCACCCGTGTGGGTGAGACCACCCCTCACCGAGGCGAGACCACGACCCCCAGCAACCCGGGCCCGGTATGCGCCCCGATCACCGCCCCCACCTCGCTCACATGCAGATCCGCAAGCCCCCGCACCCGCGTCCGCAGCCGGTCCGCCAGCGCCGACGCCCGGTCGGGGGCGGCGAGATGGTGCACGGCGATGTCGACCTGTGCGCCGCCGGCCCGGTCCGCGACGATCTCCTCCAGCCGGGCGATGGCCTTCGACGCCGTCCGCACCTTCTCCAGGGGCTCGATACGGCCGCCGTTCAGCTGCAGCAGCGGCTTCACCGCGAGCGCCGAGCCGAGCAGCGCCTGGGCCGCTCCGATCCGGCCACCTCGGCGCAGATAGTCGAGCGTGTCGACGTAGAAGTAGGCGGAGGTGCCCGCCGCCCGCTTCTCCGCGGTCATGACCGCCTCGTCCACCGTGCCGCCCGACTCCGCGACCTGCGCCGCGGCGACCGCGCAGAAGCCGAGCGCCATCGCGATCATCCCGGTGTCCACCACCCGCACCGGCACCGGCGCCTCCCGGGCGGCGAGCACCGCGGCGTCGTAGGTGCCCGACAGCTCGGCGGACAGATGCAGCGAGACGATGCCGGTGGCGCCGGACTCCGCGACCTCGCGGTAGGTCTCGGCGAACCGCTCGGGGCTGGGGCGCGAGGTGGTGACGGAACGCCGTTTCTGCAGCGCCTGGGCCAGGGAACGGGTCGAGATCTCGGTGCCCTCGTCCAGCGCCTGGTCCCCGAGGACCACGGTCAGGGGCACCGCTGTGATGCCGTGGCGCTCCATCGTCCGTGGCGGCAGGTAGGCCGTTGAATCGGTGACGATCGCGACATGGCGGGACATGAGCTGGAGGTTACCTGGCGTAGCGCCCGGGCGGCAGTCCGACCCCTTTCACCTGCGCGGCCGTGGCCGGATCAGGTGGTGCTCTCGGGGCGGGGCTTCTTCTGCTGCCAGGGGTAGGCCGGACGCGGGTCCGGCGGGGTGATGGCCGCTCGCGTCGGCTCCTCGGCCGTCCGCTGCCGGGAACCCTCCGGCCAGGTCTGCTGCGCGGCCGGCGCTTCGGCGGCGGGCGCCTCGGGCCACGGCGGCGGAGTGGTGGCGGGCGTCTCCTCGGTGGTCCAGTGCCGCAGGGCACCGGCCTCCATGTCGATCTGCGCGCTCAGCGAGTCCAGCTCGTCGTCGGCGAAGCGGCGGGCCCGGTCGCGGGCCGCCCACCGCAGCGCGTCCGCCGACTTGACGATGCGCTCGGTGCGCTCGCGCAGGTCCGGCAGCCGCTCGGCGAGGGTCGTCCGGTCCGGCTCGCTCTCCAGGCGCCGCAACTCGTCGTCCAGTTCGTGGCCGTGGGCGCTGAGCCGCTCGAAGAGACCGAGGGACTCCTTCAGGGACTCGTCCTCGGCCACGCCCGCGCGCAGCGCGTCCTGGGTGGCGCGCATCGAGGTGCGCAGTTTCAGCCGCAGCTGGGCCAGTTCGCCCGCCGGGCCGATCTGGGCGAAGGACTTGGCGCGCAGGGTGTGGTCCTCGACCGTGCGGCGGGCCTGGGTGATCGTGCGGTCCACACCGCGCTTGGCGGCGCCGACCGCCTTCACCGTGGCGTAGGCGCCGAGCACCACGAGGAGCACGAAGAGCAGGGCCACGACTGCGATCACTGCTTCCACGATGCTCCTCCTCGGTTCCGCGACACCACTCGCCGCGCTGCTCTCCACGGTAAACGCAGCGGGCAGGCCCGGAGTTCCAGATGAACCCCGAACCTGCCCGTAGGGGACGACCCGGAGGCAGCGTCCGCACGGCGTTCGCGGTGAAGACCGTGAACGGGCGCGCGCGCCCGGCTACGCCGTGACGATGTTCACCAGCTTCGGCGCCCGCACGATCACCTTCCGGATCCCGGCGCCGTCCAGCGCCGCCACGACCTTGTCGTCGGCCAGCGCCACCTTCTCCAGCTCCTCCTCGGAGATGGACGGCGCGACCTCCAGCCGGGCCTTGACCTTGCCCTTGATCTGCACGACACAGGTCACCGTCTCGTCGACGACGTACGCCGGGTCGGCCACCGGGAAGTCCCGGTGCACCACGGAGTCCTCGTGGCCCAGCTTGCGCCACAGCTCCTCGGCGATGTGCGGGGCGAGCGGGGCGACCAGCAGCACCAGCGCCTCGGCGACCGACCGCGGCACCGCGCCGCCCGCCTTGGTCAGGTGGTTGTTCAACTCGGTGACCTTGGCGATCGCGGTGTTGAACCGCATGCCCTCCAGGTCACCGCGCACCCCGTCGATCGCCTTGTGCAGCGCGCGCAGCGTGTCCTCGTCGGGCTCGGCGTCGACGACGGTCACCTCACCGGTCGCCTCGTCGACGACATTGCGCCACAGCCGCTGCAGCAGCCGGAACTGGCCCACCACCGCGCGCGTGTCCCACGGCCGCGAGACGTCCAGCGGGCCCATCGCCATCTCGTACAGGCGCAGGGTGTCGGCGCCGTACTCGGCGCAGATCTCGTCCGGAGTGACCGCGTTCTTCAGGGACTTGCCCATCTTGCCCAGCAGCCGGGAGACCTGCTCGCCCTGGTAGTAGTAGGAGCCGTCGCGCTCCTCCACCTCGGCGGCCGGTACGGCGATCCCGCGCGCGTCCCGGTAGACGTAGGCCTGGATCATGCCCTGGTTGAACAGCTTGTGGAACGGCTCGGCCGAGGAGACGTGCCCCAGGTCGAACAGGACCTTGGACCAGAAGCGCGCGTACAGCAGGTGCAGCACCGCGTGCTCGGCGCCGCCGACGTACAGGTCGACACCGCCGTGCGGCTGTCCCTCGCGCGGGCCCATCCAGTACCGCTCGATCTCCGGGCCGACCAGCTGCTCGGAGTTGTGCGGGTCCAGGTACCGCAGCTCGTACCAGCAGGAACCGGCCCAGTTGGGCATGGTGTTGGTCTCGCGGCGGTACGTGCGGGGGCCGCGCCCGTCGCCCAGGTCCAGGGTGACGTTCACCCAGTCCTCGTTGCGCGACAGGGGCGTCTCGGGCTGGGTGTCGGCGTCGTCCGGGTCGAAGGTGCGCGGGGAGTAGTCCTCGACCTCCGGCAGCTCCAGCGGCAGCATCGACTCGGGCAGGGCGTGCGCGATGCCCTCCTCGTCGTAGACGATCGGGAAGGGCTCGCCCCAGTAGCGCTGGCGGCTGAACAGCCAGTCGCGCAGGCGGAAGTTGACGGTGCCCTCGCCGGCGCCGGTGCGCTCCAGCCACTCGGTGATGCGTGCCTTGGCCTCGACGACGCCCAGGCCGTCCAGGGAGACGTCCGCTCCGGCGGAGTTCACGATCTTCGCGTCGTGCGAGACGAAGGCCGCGTCCCAGGCGGCGGGGTCCGTGCCGCGGCCGTCGGTCGGCTCGACCACGCAGCGGATCGGCAGTTCGAAGGCGCGCGCGAACTCGAAGTCACGGCTGTCGTGCCCCGGTACGGCCATGATCGCGCCGGTGCCGTAGCCCATCAGCACGTAGTCGGCGATGAAGACCGGCACCTGCTCGCCGTTGACCGGGTTGGTGGCGTACGCGCCGATGAAGACGCCGGTCTTGTCCTTGGCCTCGGCCTGGCGCTCGACGTCGGACTTCGAGGCGGCCTGCGCGCGGTAGGCGGCGACGGCCTCGGCCGGGGTGGCGTGGCCGCCGGTCCACACGTCGTGCGTGCCCTCGGGCCAGGCGGTCGGCGTGAACTTCTCGACCAGCGGGTGCTCGGGCGCCAGCACCATGTAGGTCGCGCCGAACAGGGTGTCGGGACGCGTGGTGAAGACGGTGATGCGCTCGCCGTCGATCGGGAAGTCGACGCGGGCGCCCTCGGAGCGGCCGATCCAGTTGCGCTGCTGGAGCTTGATGGCCTCGGGCCAGTCCAGCTCCTCCAGGTCGTCCAGCAGCCGGTCGGCGTAGGCGGTGATGCGCATGTTCCACTGGCGCAGCTCGGCCTTGAAGACGGGGAAGTTGCCGCGCTCGGAGCGGCCGTCGGCGGTGACCTCCTCGTTGGCCAGCACGGTGCCCAGGCCGGGGCACCAGTTGACCGGCGCGTCGGAGGCGTAGGCCAGGCGGTACTCGCCCAGCAGGTCGGCGCGCTCGGTGGCGCTCAGCCCGGCCCAGGAGCGCCCGCCGGGCACCGCGCGCTCACCGCTGTCGAACTGGGCGACCAGGTCCGCGATCGGGCGGGCCCGGCGCGCCTCCTCGTCGTACCAGGAGTTGAAGATCTGCAGGAAGATCCACTGGGTCCACTTGTAGTAGTCCGGGTCGATCGTGGCGAACGACCGGCGCTTGTCGTGGCCCAGGCCCAGCCGGCGCAGCTGGACCTTCATGTTCTCGATGTTGGCCTCGGTGGACACGCGCGGGTGCGTGCCGGTCTGCACGGCGTACTGCTCGGCGGGCAGGCCGAAGGCGTCGAAGCCCAGGGTGTGCAGGACGTTGTGGCCGGTCATCCGCTGGAACCGGGCGAATACATCGGTGGCGATGTAGCCCAGGGGGTGGCCGACGTGCAGGCCCGCACCGGAGGGATACGGGAACATGTCCATGATGAACTTCTTGGGCTTGGCGACCAGCGCGGGATCCCCGGCCAGGTCACCGCTCGGGTTCGGCGCCGCGTAGGTGCCCTCGGCGTCCCAGAAGTCCTGCCAGCGTGCCTCGATCTCCGCGGCCATGGCGGCCGTGTAGCGGTGCGGCGCGGCCGCCTCAGCAGCGGCAGCGGGGTTCGTCTCGCTCATGATCCTCAAAGCTCCATCGATCGTCTCTGCCGGCGCTGTGACATTCCTGGAAACGAAAAATCCCCTCGCACAGGAGGGGACGCCGCGCCGATTCCGGCCACTCGATCCGACGGTGGCCGGGGCTGATCAGCGCGGCTCGCTAAGCAGAAGGCGTACGGCACGCATGGCGTCAGGGTACCGCAGGCGTCGAGCGGGTCGCGACGGGCTTCCGGGAGGCCGCGAGGCCGCCGGACACCCCGGAGCCGCTTGTGAAGATTCGGAAAAACTGAACAAGGTTCAATCATTACCCGGCGTAAGGGCCCCTAGCAGGACAACACCGGCCCCGCACCCCTCATTGATAACAACGCAATAACTCAAATGGCGTACTGCCCTGTAGGGAGCCACTTAGAGTGCGGCAGCGGGACCGCTTTACCGAACTGCTCGGAGTTGCCCCCATGAACCCTCGACGTAGTACCACCTCGCTTCCCCAGCCCGGCCGCTCGGCCTACGGGGCGGCGACGGCGGTCGTTCTGCTGCTCATACCCGTGGTCGTGCTGGTCGGAGGTGACAGATTCCGCGAATTCCTGAACTTCGGCGCGGGCGTGCTGTCCCTCGTCTCGCTGAGCTGCTCGGTGATCTGGGGCCTGGTGGCCCAGGACCGGATCTTCCTGAACACCCGCCAGCGGATCATCGGCCAGGCCGTGCACCGCACGACGGCGGTCGCCGCGATCGCCTTCCTGCTGCTGCACATCACGACCGAGGTCGCGCTCGACCACACCGAGCTGATCGCCGCCGTGATCCCCTTCTCGCTCGGCTTCACCGGTCCCGAGGGCCTGGTCGGGCTCGGCTCCCTGGCCGGGCTGCTGATGATCTTCGTGGGCATCACCGGCGCCCTGCGCGGCGCCTTCGCCTCCCCCGCCCCCGTCGCCGCCCGCTGGCGGGCCATGCACATGCTGGCCTACCCGGCCTGGTGCGCGGCCCTGGTGCACGGCCTGTACGCGGGCCGCGCGGCCAAGCCGGTCTTCGTCTTCCTGTACTGCCTGTGCCTGGTCGGCGTCGGCGCCGCACTGGCGCTGCGCGCGGCGCCCCGCCCCGTCAAGCGCCGGGTCGCCGACAAGATCGCCGAGATCCTGGGGACCACCGCGGAGCGCTCGGCGCGCGAGGACCTGGACGCGAGCCGGGCCCGGGTCACCGAGTCCGCCGCGCTCCCCGGCTACGAGCCCCGGCGGACCGCGCCCCCCGTCCCCGAACCGGCGAACGGCTTCGCGGCCGCCTACCGCGCCGTGAACACACCCCCGCGCCCCCAGCAGTCCTTCACCGCCGACCCGACAGCGCGGATGGACCTGCCGCCGGACCTGCAGCCCACCGAGGCGCTGCCGCGCATGGACGGCGGCTCCAGCACCTCCGGAAGCTGGCCGATCCCCTCGCCCCCGCCCGTCGGCGAGGCGCCCCCGTCGTCCTACGACCCCCTCAATGACACCGGATACAACATCCCGGCCTATGGCAATCCGGGCGTCGGCGGGTACGGCGGAAGTGATGTGTACGACACCGCTGAGTCGAACACCCTCTACGGCACGTACAACCCCAATGACACGTACAACAGCGGTCCCGCCAATGAACCACCCTCCGGTGAGTCCTTCGACGCACCGGGTCCGGGCGAACCTTGGAACATGCCTTCCGGAGGCTATAGGTGAACGAGGCCCTGCCCGACGTACCAGAAGTCCGCGTGGTCGGTCTTCCCCAGCTCACGTCGGGCTTCGACCTTGTCGAACGACTCGATCTGCCCATGCACCTCAAGGTGCACGGGCCGCTCGAACCGATGGGCGGCGAGCAGCTCGCGCAGCTCGCCGAACGCATCAGTCTGAAGGGCCGCGGCGGCGCGGGCTTCCCCTTCCACAAGAAGCTGCGCTCGGTCGCCGAATCGGCGATCAAGCGCGGCGTCAGGCCGGTCGTCGTCGTCAACGGCAGCGAGGACGAACCGGCCTGCCGCAAGGACACGGTGCTCATCAACCGGGCCCCGCATCTCATCCTGGACGGCGCGCTGCTGGCCGCCGAGGCGCTGGGTGCCCGCACGCTCGTGGTGGGCGTCACCCGTGAGTCGACCCAGCGCTCCATGGAGGCCGCGCTCGCCGAACGCGGTCTCAGCAACGGCCGCCGGTCCGCGCTGCGCGCCCGCGTGCAGCGCAATCCGGTACGGATGGTCACCGGAGCGGCGGCGTCGCTGGTCCGGTCCATCGACGGCGGCCCGGCGATCCCGCCCGGCCGCAAGATCAGCGCATCCCAGAGCGGCGTCGGCGGCGCGCCCACCCTGCTGTCGAACGCCGAGACCTTCGCCCAACTCGCCATCGCCGCCCGCATCGGCCCGGAGCGCTACGGCAACACCGGCCTGTACGACGAGCCCGGCACCGTCATGCTGACGGTGTCCGGCGCGGTCGCCCGCCCGATGGTGATCGAGGTCCCCACGGGCGTCCCGCTGCGCTACGTCCTCCAGCTCGCCGGCGCCCCGCCGGTGCCGCAGGGCGTGCTGACCGGCGGCTACCACGGCAAGTGGATCGACGCGGCGGCGGTCAACGAGGCGATCGTCTCGCGCAACTCCCTGGACGCGGTGGGCGGTTCGCTCGGCGCGGGCGCGATCCTGCCGATCACCCAGAACACCTGCCCGCTGGGCGAGTCGCTGCGGGTGGCGCAGTGGCTGGCCGAGGAGAGCGCGGGCCAGTGCGGCCCCTGCTACCTCGGTCTGCCGGCCGCGGCGCGCGGCCTGGAGGACATCCTCAATGGCGGCGGGCCCGCCGCCCTCGAAGCGCTCAAGCAGGTCGCGAAGAACGTGAAGCGGCGCGGCGCGTGTTCGCACCCGGACGGCTCGGCGATGTTCCTGGAGTCGACCATCAAGGCGTTCACCGACGACCTCGCCGCCCATGTCCTCGGCAACGGCTGCGGACGGCCCGTGGAGGGCGTGCTGCCGCTCTTCGCGGAGGGCAGGGCACCGACCGGCATCCCCGGCGGCGAGTCCGGCACCAACGGCCCCAGCCGCCAGAAGATCTACGTCGACTGGACGCTGTGCCGCGGGCACGGCCTGTGCGCGGACATCCTCCCCGAGGTCTTCGAACTCGGCGCCGACGGCTTCCCCACCGTCGCCCAGGCCCAAGTGCCGCGCTACGCCGAGGCGAAGGCGCTGCGCGCGGTCCGCCGCTGCCCCGCGCTCGCCCTGCGCCTGGAGGACCAGACGGAGCGCGCCCCCACCCGCAACAACCTCCCGGTCCTCTCCCAGGGCCGCGGCCGCCGCGCCCTGGGCCGCTGAACCCAGGAGGGGCCACCCCGAACTCCGGTGGCCCCTCCTGGGGGTGCGGGTGGCGCAGCCCCCGCCGCGCGCGGCGCAGCCGCGCAGAAAACGACGAGGGCGACCCGGTCCGCGCTTTCCGCGGACACAAGTCGCCCTCGCACAAGTGGAGCTAAGGAGAATTGAACTCCTGACCTCCTGCATGCCATGCAGGCGCTCTACCAACTGAGCTATAGCCCCGTGTTCTGGTCCGCCCGGTTTCCCTGGCGGCGACGCCAACATTACCGGTCGACCCGGTGCACCACCAAATCGTTTCCGTTCCAGGCCGGTACGGCCGCTAATGTCGGCTTCCGTGACCGTGCTCGCGCTCTCCGCAGTCCACCGCCGGACACCGGTCGCCCTGGGGACCTGCGTCCTCTCCTTCGCGGCGTTCTGGCTGGCCCAGCGCACCGCGGACGTCTCGATGATCGATCTGATGGTCTACCGGGCCGAGGGCGCGACGGTACGCGAGGGAGGCGACCTCTACGCGCTGCGGGCGACGGCGGCCCGACTGCCCACCACCTACCCGCCGTTCGCGGCCCTGATGTTCACCCCGCTCACCCTCCTCGACGTGGCGGGCATGCGCACCCTGGGCACGGCCGGGAACCTCGCCCTCCTGGTGGTGTTCGTACGGCTGTCCCTGCGCCTCGTGGGCCACGCGCGCGGGGGCAGCACCTGGTGGATCGCCGCGGTCGCCGTGTGGTGCGAGCCGGTGTGGACGACCCTGCGCTACGGCCAGATCAACCTGCTGCTCGCGGTCCTGGTGCTGTGGGACCTGACCCGCCGCCCCGGCGACCGCTGGGCCGGCGTCGGCATCGGCCTCGCCGCCGCGGTCAAGCTCACTCCCGCGCTGTTCGCGGTGTTCCTGCTCGCCACCGGCGTGGCCGCGCACGTCACGGGCGGCCGCGGCGGCCCCTGGCTGCGGCACGCGCGCGGGGCGGCCGTCGCGTTCACCTCGGTCACGCTCGTGACGGCCGCCGTCCTGCCCCGGGACTCCTGGCGGTTCTGGACCCGCATGGTGTTCGAGGCGGGCCGGGTCGGCCACCCCGAGGAGACCGCCAACCAGGCGCTGCGCGGTGTCCTGGCGCGCCTGCTGCACACCCCGGAGCCCGGCGCCCCCTGGGTCGCCTCGGCGGCCCTGGTGGCCGCGGGAGGGCTCGCCGTGGCGGTGACGGCGGAACTGCGCGGGGAGCACGCCTGGGCGGTCACGGCGTGCGCGGTGACCGCCCTGCTGATCAGCCCCGTGTCCTGGTCCCACCACTGGGTGTGGTGCGTGCCGCTCGTGGTGCTCCTCGGCACGCACGCGTACCGAGCCGCCACCGCGGCCGGGCTGCTCGTCTTCAGCTCGTACACCCTGTGGTGGGTGCCGCACGGCCGGGGGCGCCCCGAACTCCAGCAGGACACCGGAGAGTTGATCCTGTCCGCGCCGTACGGGGCCGCCGGCTGCCTGTTCCTCGTGCTCGCCGGGGTCACGGTGCGCGACCCCGGCCGGCGTCAGGCCGTGACGAAGGAGTAGAAACGCTTGAGCGTGCAGTGCTCCTCGAGAAGACGGCCGTAGATCGGCTCACCCTCGAGTTCGCGGTACGTCTCGATCGGGTCGCCTTTTATGATCAGCGCCCGCGCGCACTCCTCGCACCAGTACTGATAGTCCGGATTGACCGGTTCCATGTCGCGGACGATCGGCGTTCCGCTGCCGCACCAGTCACACTTTCGCCTGTGTGCACCCATCGATCAGCTCCAGCTGTGGCCGCAGGCCGTGCACACGTAGGAAATCCCGCCGTTGTCACCGAGCACCTGGGCGACATGGACGGAACCGCAGGAAGGGCAGCTGAGGCGGGTGACCGTGTCCCGTGTCCAGCGTGCGTCGAAGGGGCGACCGCCCTCTTCGAGGATGCTCGCAGGCATCACTGCTCCCTCCCGTCGGGCCGCGCCCCCTTCCGGCCGTTTGATTCTGCCACGGCCGGGCCAATACGGTCAGCGACGCCTCAGTACCAGTCGGGACACAGGGCGCCTCCACAGAGGTATACGCCTGGTCGGTCCCAAGTGACTCAAGCCCGTTCGGGATCAGTGTGCACGAAAAATCCCACCCCCCGGAGGGGATGGGATCCTGATCGTCGAAGTCGATCTGTGGAGCTAAGGAGAATTGAACTCCTGACCTCCTGCATGCCATGCAGGCGCTCTACCAACTGAGCTATAGCCCCTCGCGTTCTCCCTGCTCGGGCCGGGCGAACAAGAAGAACTTTAGCCTGCGACCTGCCGGAAAGTGAAATCCGGGGTCAGTCGTCGTCGCCGAGCACCGGCTCCGGCAGCGTGCCTGCGTTGTGCTCCAGCAGCCGCCAGCCGCGGGCGCCCTCGCCGAGGACGGACCAGCAGCAGTTGGAGAGGCCGCCGAGGCTTTCCCAGTGCTGCGCCTCCAGGCCGAGCAGCCGGCCGATGGTGGTGCGGATCGTGCCGCCGTGGCTGACCACCACGAGGGTGCCGTCGTCGGGCAGCTTCTCGGCATGCCGCAGCACCACCGGGGCGGCCCGGTCGGCGACCTCGGTCTCCAGTTCGCCACCGCCGCGGCGGACCGGCTCCCCGCGCTTCCACGCGGCGTACTCCTCGCCGTGCCGGGCGATGATCTCGTCGTGCGTGAGTCCCTGCCAGACGCCCGCGTAGGTCTCGCGCAGGCCCTCCTCGTGGGTCACGTCCAGGCCGGTGAGCGCGGCCAGCTCGGCGGCCGTGTGCGCGGCACGCCGGAGGTCGGAGGCGACGATCGCGTCGGGCTTGAGCGAGGCGAGCAGCCGGGCGGCCCGGCGGGCCTGGCCGATGCCCTCCTCGGTGAGGGCCACGTCCGTGGTGCCCTGGAAGCGGCGCTCCACGTTCCACGAGGTCTGTCCGTGCCGCCACAGGATGACGCGGCGGCCCCGCCTGGCGTCGGCGGAGGCGCTCACCCGAGCCCTCCCAGCTCGGCGGCGTCCTCCTCCGCCCGGAGCTTGGCGTGCTCCTCGGCCTTGCCGCGGGTGGCCTTGGCGTCCTCGGGCAGCGCCAGCTCGGGGCAGTCCTTCCACAGCCGCTCCAGGGCGTAGAAGACCCGCTCCTCGCTGTGCTGGACGTGGACGACGATGTCGACGTAGTCGAGCAGGACCCAGCGGGCCTCGCGGTCGCCCTCGCGGCGGACCGGCTTGGCGCCGAGCTCCTTGTTCAGCCGCTCCTCGATCTCGTCGACGATCGACTTGACCTGGCGGTCGTTGGGCGCGGAGGCCAGCAGGAAGGCGTCGGTGATCGACAGCACGTCGCTGACGTCGTAGGCGATGATGTCGTGCGCGAGCTTGTCGGCGGCAGCCTGGGCGGCCGTGTGGATGAGCTCGATGGAACGGTCAGTGGCGGTCACTACAAGGCTTTCGGTCGGCGGTCGATAGGACTCAAGGGTCTCACGACCGCCGACGACGCCCCACGTGATGGTTCGCGCACCGGGCCCACCGGCCTACGCCGACGACGGCTCGTAGTCCTGGCCCAGGATCACCGAGACGCTCGCGTTCGAGGTGATCTCGCCCTTGGCCACCGCGCTGGTGGGCAGCCCCAGGGTCTTGGCGACCTCGGTGGCGTTCTCCTTGTCGGCGGCGTCCGCGTAGAGGACCTTCGAGGCGCTCTGGGCGGCGGAGGCGGTGCCGCCCTCCAGGAAGGTGAAGCCGCCGTTGAGCAGGACCACGCGGGCCTTCTCCGTGTTGTCCTGCACACCGGTGGCGTTCTGCACGGAGACGCGGACGGCCGCGTCCTGGTCGGGGCTCTTCGCGGTGCCGCCGAGGACGTCCTTGACCACGCTCGCGCTGGTCTCGGCGCTCAGGGTCCCGTCCTCCTGCACCGGCAGCAGCGCGGTCCGGTAGTCGCCGCCCTTGGCGAGGTCGGCGAGCTCGGCGAGGAAGGTGCCGAGGTCCTTGTCCGTCATGGACGGATCGAGGATCTGCTGGAGCGTCTGCACGGTGACCGTGGCGGCCTGCGCGTCCGAGGACAGCTTGCGCAGCACCCCCTGCATGACCTGCCCGAACCGCTCCAGCTGGGCGTTCTGCTCCTCGCCGGATCCGCGGTAGGTGGCGTAGGCGACGGCCATCTTGCCGCTGAGGGTCTGAGCCTCGCCCTTGTTCACCAGCGGGACGGCGCCCTTGGACTTGGCGGCCGGGTCGGGCACGTCGGTGTTGGTGTCGATGTCGATGTTGCCGACGAGGTCGACGAGGTTCTGGAGGTAGGGGGTGTCCAGCCGCCAGGTGCCCTGGATCTCGGTGCCGAGGACCGTGTCGAGCGCCTCCCGGGTGCCGGTGGAGCCGTCGTCCTCGACGGACTTGGCCAGCGTGCTGGTGGTGCCGTCGTCACCGGTCAGGGCGAGGGAGTTGGGCAGCAGGACGGTGGTGCCCTGCCGGGTGGTGGTGTTGTCGACGAGCAGCGCCGTCGCGGTGTCGCCGCTCTTGGTGTCGTGCAGGTGCACCACGACCACATCGCGGTTCTGGGCGCCGCCGGCGGTCGTGGTGCCGGTCTTGTCGCCGGAGGAGGAGAGCCCGGGCAGTTTCCCGGCGTACCAGAGGTAGCCCACCCCGCCGACCGCGCACAGCGCCAGCACGACGACCAGCGCGACGATCCGGCTGCGGGCCCGGCGCCGGGCCTCCTCGCGGCGCTCGGTGCGGTTCTCGGTGAACTTCAGCCAGTCGATGACGTCCTCGGGGTCCCCCTCGGGGTCCTCCACGAAGGCGAACTGCTCGGTGCGGTAGTCCCGCTGGTCCCGCGCGGGCTCCTCCGGCTCCGCCACGGGCCCGGCCTGCTGCGGGATGTAGGCGGTCTGCTCGGCGACCCGGGGCTGCTGCCCGCCGGCCGCGGCCTGGCCGTAGGGGTCGTAGGGCGCGGCCTGGCCGTAGGGGTCGTACGACTGCACCGGCTGCTGCTGACCGGTCGCGTACGGGTCGTAGCCGTACCCCTGCTGAGCGTAGGGGTCGTACGGCTGCTGAGGGGGCTGCTGCGACTGCTGGACCTGCTGGTAGACAGGCCGCCCGTACTCGTCGTAGCCGACGATCTCGTACTGCTCGGCCCCGTACCCCGCGGACCCCGCGTCGTATCGGTCGTTCACCGGTGCCCCTCTCGGCTCACTCGCCGCGGTACAGCTCGCGCTTGTCGATGTAGCGCACGACTCCGTCCGGCACCAGATACCAGACCGGGTCGCCCTTGGCGACTCTCGCACGGCAGTCTGTGGAGGAGATGGCCAGAGCGGGAACCTCGACGAGCGAGACACCGCCCTCCGGGAGCCCGGGGTCGGCCAGGTGGTGGCCGGGCCGGGTGACCCCGATGAAGTGCGCGAGGGCGAACAGCTCTTCCGTGTCCCGCCAGGTCAGGATCTGGCCGAGGGCGTCGGCGCCGGTGATGAAGAAGAGGTCGGTGTCCGGGTTGAGCGCCTTGAGGTCGCGCAGCGTGTCCGTGGTGTAGGTCGGGCCGCCGCGGTCGATGTCGATCCGGCTCACCGAGAACTGCGGGTTCTCGGCGGTCGCGATGACCGTCATCAGGTAGCGGTCCTCGGCCGGGGAGACGGCGCGGTGGCTCTTCTGCCACGGCTGCCCGGTCGGCACGAACACCACCTCGTCCAGGTGGAACTGCGCGGCGACCTCACTGGCCGCCACCAGGTGCCCGTGGTGGATCGGGTCGAACGTTCCGCCCATGACGCCGAGACGGCGCTTGCCGGGGCTCGCCGGGCCGCTGTCCGGGCCGGTAGGCATGTCCTGCTCTCCCATGCGAGCAGACCCTACCGGCCCGGCTCGCGGGCCACGGTCGCCAGACCCCCCGGGGCCGGGCTTCAGCGGTCGCGGTTGAAGCGGGTGGTGATCCACAGCAGCAGCATCAGGATGACGAACGCGGCGCCGCCCGTCACCAGGGGGTCGAGGCTCTCGTGGTTGCCGCCGTGCTCTCCGCCCTCGGCAGCGAGGGTGACCAACTGGGCAGCGGTGCTGGGGAAGCTCATCTTCGGCAGGACCTTCGGGTGTGGGCGGGATAAAGATGTCGGCCCATCGTAAGCGGGCGGCTCCGCGCCGCTCACGCCGACTCCGCCGTTGGCGCACGCCGCGACAGGGGCGCTCGCGCGGCGAGGCAACTTATCCGGCGGCCCGCTCGTCCTTCGACGTGTACCCCGGCAACGGGACCCACGCGGTCAGGTCGCGCGGCTCCTTGAGCACCACTGCCCGTCCACGGCAACTCCGCCTAGGCTGGAGCCTGCTCCCGGGGCCCGAAGGGGCCGCACACGGCCACACAGACGCACATGGGGGACCACATGTCCGACGACGGCCACCAGCACGAGGGGCACGAGCACGTGCCGAGCAGGCAGCGCAGGCGCTTCCCCGGGATCTCCTCGCGTGCGTACGAGCACCCGGCCGACCGCAGCGCCCTGGTGGCGCTGCGCAAGCTCAGCGGCTTCGACACGGTCTTCAAGGCGCTGAGCGGGCTGCTGCCCGAGCGGAGCCTGCGGCTGCTGTTCCTGTCCGACTCGGTGCGGGTCTCGGACCAGCAGTTCGCGCACCTCGACGACATGCTGCGGGACGCCTGTCACATCCTGGACCTGGAGAAGGTCCCGCCGATGTACGTCAACCAGGACCCGCAGCCGAACGCCATGTGCATCGGTCTGGACGAGCCGATCATCGTGGTGACGACCGGGCTCGTCGAGCTGCTCGACGAGGAGGAGATGCGGGCGGTCGTCGGGCACGAGGTGGGGCACGCGCTGTCCGGGCACTCCGTGTACCGGACGGTCCTGCTGTTCCTGACCAACCTCGCCATCCGGGTCGCCTGGATCCCGCTCGGCACCGTTGCGATCATGGCGATCGTGACCGCGCTGCGCGAGTGGTTCCGCAAGTCGGAGCTGTCCGCGGACCGGGCCGGGCTGCTGGTCGGGCAGGACCTGACGGCCTCCATGCGCGGCCTGATGAAGATCGCGGGCGGCAACCACCTGCACGAGATGAACGTGGACGCGTTCCTGAAGCAGGCCGAGGAGTACGAGGCGGGCGGCGACCTGCGCGACTCGGTGCTGAAGATCCTGAACGTGCTGCCCCGCTCCCACCCCTTCACCACGGTCCGGGCGGCCGAGCTGAAGCGGTGGGCCGAGTCCCGGGACTACCAGCGGATCATGGACGGCCACTATCCGCGCCGCGCGGAGGACAAGGACACCTCGGTGTCGGACTCCTGGCGCGATTCGGCGACGCACTACGCCACGCAGGTGAAGTCCTCCAAGGACCCGCTGATGAAGCTGGTCACGGACATCGCGGGCGGGGCGGGCGACCTCGGCGGCCGGGTCCGCCGGGGCTTCGGGGGCTTCACCAACTCCGCGCCGGAGGACCGGCCGCCCACGGACCCGCCTCCGCCGCCGCGGGACGGCGAGTAGGCCGACGGGCCGCACACGGCAACGGCCGGCCGCTCACACCCTCGGCTGGGCGCTCGCCGCGAGCGAGCCGCACAGCGCCGTCGCGTTCCCCGTGGCGTAGGGGTCGGTGCCGGCCGGGCCGCCCGCCTTGGCGGTCTGGCCGGCCAGCAGCGGGCGCAGCCGGTTGGCCGAGTCGTCGGCGCAGGACAGCGGGCCCGCCTGGACGTAGGAGACGATCAGCTGGGTCTGGCGCATGCGCAGGTCGTCGCGGTCGAAGCGGAACTGCAGCTCGCGCCGGACGGTGAACAGGGACGCCTCGGCCTCCGGGGCGCCGGCCGGCCGCAGCGCGTACACGAAGGTGTGGTCGGCGGTGACCTCCAGGGTGGACGCGTCGCTCTCGGCGGCCGTGAGCGTGCCCTGGACCCGGATCTTGCGGTCGGCGAGTTCCACGCTGTTCGGGTCGAAGCGCACCATCCAGCCGATCGGGGCGTGCCGGCCGTCCGCGGTGGGGTGGTCGAAGCTCTGGTCGAACTGGTCGAGCTGGTCCGGGTCGAGCAGCACCCGCACCGGCCGGACCTGTTCGCCGACGACGACCTCGGGGTAGAGCGCGGAGCGGACGATGTAGTCCTTGGCGATGGTGAGCGCGTTCACGACCTGGCCGTCCGAGAAGTGCGCGGTGGGCCGGGAGGCGGGCAGCGGGACGCCCTCGGCGCCGATCCGGTACTGGGCGGCGGGGCTGTGCGCGTACAGCGACTCGGTGTCGGTGGAGCCGGGCACCTCGCCCTGCGGGGCGAGTGGGATCACGGTCATCCGCAGCGGCTCGACGGGCCCCGGCTTCGCCGCGTCCTGGTAGGGGTGCCGTACCCCCATGTAGATCGCGGTGCCGAAGGCGACGGCGATCAGCAGGACCAGGATCAGCGCCTGCCGGGACAGACCGCGGCGCGTGGGCGGCAGGCGGCGTACGGCGGGGGCGTGATCGTCGATGCGCTCCTGGGCGGAGAGTTCCTGGAGCCGGGCAGCGCGGACGAACGACTCGTCGAAGACGACGGATCGGTACTCCTCCTCGCCCCCTGCGGGTCCGCCCTCGGGTGTCCCCTCAGGGGGGTCTCCAGGCCCTCCCATATCTTCAGGGTAGGTCTCCGGAAGCTCGGGCAAACGCCCCGCTCTGCGCCAACTTCTGACAGGTTCTCACCAAAAACGGCGGGATTTCGCCGGGGGTCCGTTCAGGGGGTGCGCGGCTCGGCCGGGATGGCCGGCTGGGAGTGGTCGGCGGAGGCGGAGGGGGCCACCGCGCCGCCCTGCTCCGGTCCCGTGGAGGCCGGCGGCGGGACCCGGTCCCGGTTGTTCGAGGACGCGCCCCGGTACACCGCCGTGAAGGCCAGCGCGACCATGCCGATGCCCATCACGAGGGCGAGTATCCAGGCGACGGGACGGTGCCAGCGGACCTGCTTGCCGTAGGTGCCCGGGGCGCCGTAGCGGCCGTCGAGGACGTCGGTGTCGTCCGGGTCGTCGTAGTCGGGATCACGGCCGAAGGGGCCCCGGCGGTCGGCGCCGTATCCGTCGTAGCGCTCGCCCCGGCCGTGGGTCCGGCGGGCCTCCGCCTCGGAGGCCTCCGCTCTGGCCTGGGCGGAGGCCAGCAGGCGCTCGACGGCGGTCGGCTCGTGCACCCTGGCCGCCTGGACGAATGCCTCGTCGAAGACCACGGAGGCGAACTCTTCGTCCGACACCCCGCGGTCGTGGTCGTCGTCGGGCTCCCAGCCGTCCGGAAACGGCGTACCCCCCACGTCCTCCGGCACGGCTCCAGAGTAGACCTGGGGGGTCGATTTGGGCAGAGAGTACGGAAATTCATCCGCCCAGTGAGACGGCAGGGGGCGCGTGCCCCCCGCATATGCGCCCCGGTGGTTCAGCGGCGCACGTGGCCGTCGCCGGTGACGATGTACTTGGTGCTGGTCAGCTCCGGCAGGCCCATCGGGCCGCGGGCGTGCAGCTTCTGGGTGGAGATGCCGATCTCCGCGCCGAAGCCGAACTGGCTGCCGTCGGTGAAGCGGGTCGAGGCGTTGACCGCGACGGTGGTGGAGTCGACCAGCTGGGTGAAGCGGCGGGCGGCCTGCTGCGAGGTCGTCACGATCGCCTCGGTGTGGCAGGAGGTCCACAGCCGGATGTGCTCGACCGCCTTGTCGAGGGAGTCCACGACGGCGGCGGCGATGTCGTAGGAGAGGTACTCCGTCTCCCAGTCCTCCGGGGTGGCCTCCACCACGGTCGCCCGGGAGTCCTTGGCGTACGCCATCACCCGCTCGTCGGCGTGCACGGTCACCCCGGCCTCCGCGAGGGCCTCCAGCGCCCGGGGCATGAATTCGGGGGCGATGTCCTGGTGGACCAGGAGGGTCTCGGCGGCGTTGCAGACGCTGACCCGGTGGGCCTTGGAGTTGATCAGGACGGCGACGGCCGTGTCGAGGTCGGCGTTCGCGTCGACGTACACATGGCAGTTGCCGGTGCCGGTCTCGATGACCGGGACCGTGGACTCGTTGACGACCGTCCGGATCAGCGAGGCGCCGCCGCGCGGGATGAGGACGTCGACCAGGCCCCGGGCGCGCATCAGCTCGCGCACGCTCTCCCGGCTCTGGCCCGGCACCAGCTGGACCGCGTCGGCGGGCAGTCCGGCACCGCCGACGGCGTCCCGGATCACCCGGACGAGGGCGGTGTTGGACTCGTAGGCGGAGGCGGAGCCGCGCAGCAGGACGGCGTTGCCGGACTTCAGGCACAGGGCGGCGGCGTCCACCGTCACGTTCGGGCGGGCCTCGTAGATGATGCCGACGACGCCGAGCGGGACGCGGACCTGGCGCAGGTCGATGCCGTTGGGCAGGGTCGAGCCGCGCACCACCTCGCCGACCGGGTCGGGCAGCGCGACGACGTCCCGCACGTCGGAGGCGATGGCCCGCACCCGCTCCGGGGTGAGCGTCAGCCGGTCGACGATCGCCTCGCTGGTGCCGGCCTCGCGGGCGGCGGCGACGTCCTTGGCGTTGGCGTCGACGATCTCGCTCGTACGGACCTCCAGCGCGTCCGCGATGGCGAGCAGCGCGTCGTCCTTGACGGACCGCGGCAGCGGCGCGAGGTCGGCGGCGGCGGCCTTGGCGCGGTAGGCGGCCTGGGTGACCGGGGTCATCGAGTCGTACGGCGAGAGCGTGGTCATGAGGGAAGCGTAGTGCGCGGGGCGGGCCGGTTCGCGGGATGTCCCACACCGCGAGACAAGCCGTCCGAAGCTCACGCAAAAGGGGTTCTCCAGGGGCGCTCGACGCGGCGCGTCAGTAGGGGTGCACACCCACCGGGGTGGCGGGCGGCGGGCCGTATCCCTCGGCGATGCGCTGGTGGTAGGTCTCCCGGTCGATGACCTCCAGGCCGACGATTTCCCAGGGCGGCAGGCCGGCGCTCTGCCGGTGCTCGCCCCACAGGCGCAGCGCCACGGCGGCCGCGTCGTGCAGGTCGCGGGCCTCTTCCCAGTACCGGATCTCGGCGTGGTCCTGGGCGTAGCGGCTGGTCAGCAGGAAGGGGTGGTCGTGGGCGAGCTGTTCGAGGGCGCGCCGCACCTCCGTCAGCGGGGCCTCCTCGCCGGAGACGCTGAGGGTGACGTGCCACAGCCGGGGCAGGTCCGCCGGCTGCGCTCCCCCGGCCAGCTCGCCGGTCGCGACGCTGGTCAGGGCGCGCTCCTCGCCGGCCGCCCGGGAGGAGGAACCGCCGATTCCACCGCCGGACGCCGCCCCAGGGCGCACTCGTCTCACGACGGCCTCCTTCGTCCCACGGTCGAGCAGTGCTCGCACGGAATGTCCCTGAGACAAAGTTGAGCAGTCCGCAAGCAGTTCTGTGGCACTTTTGCGGAACGTCCACCTCAGGGCGACACCTTTGCCGGGGCGTTCACCCCGTTTTCGGACGGAGGCCGGGTCAGGGCTCCAGCAGGACGAGATCGTCCCGGTGGACGACCTCGCGTTCGTAGGCCGGGCCGAGCTCGCGGGCCAGCTCGCGTGTGGAGCGTCCGATGAGCTGGGGGATCTCCTTGGCGTCGAAGCTGACGAGGCCGCGGGCCACCGCCCGCCCGGTCCCGTCGCGCAGCTCGACCGGGTCGCCCGCGCTGAACTCGCCCTCCACGGCGGCGATCCCGGCCGGCAGCAGCGACTTGCGGCGGTCCACGACCGCCCGTACCGCGCCGTCGTCCAGGGTCAGCGCGCCCTGCGGGGTGGAGGCGTGCTGGAGCCACAGCAGCCGGTCGGCGGACCGCTTGCCGGTGGCGTGGAAGTAGGTGCCGGTGTCCCCGCCGGACAGCGCCTCGGCGGCGTGGACGGCGCTGGTGAGCACCACCGGGATGCCCGCGGCGGCGGCGATCCGGGCGGCCTCGACCTTGGTGACCATGCCGCCGGTGCCGACGCCGGCCTTGCCCGTGCTGCCGATCTCCACGTCCGCGAGGTCCTGGGGTCCGCGCACCTGCGCGATCCGGGAGGTGCCGGGCTTGCTGGGGTCGCCGTCGTACACGCCGTCCACGTCCGACAGCAGCACCAGCAGGTCGGCGCGGACCAGGTGGGCGACGAGGGCGGCGAGCCGGTCGTTGTCGCCGAAGCGGATCTCGTCGGTGGCGACGGTGTCGTTCTCGTTGACGACCGGGAGGGCGCCCATCGCCAGGAGCTTGTCGAGGGTGCGGGAGGCGTTGCGGTGGTGGGCGCGGCGGCTCATGTCGTCGGAGGTGAGCAGCACCTGGCCGACGCGGACGCCGTAGCGGGCGAAGGAGGCGGTGTAGCGGGCGACGAGCAGGCCCTGGCCGACGCTGGCGGCGGCCTGCTGGCGGGCGAGGTCCCGCGGCCGGCGGCGCAGTCCGAGCGGGGCGAGACCGGCCGCGATGGCGCCGGAGGAAACGAGAACAATCTCACGTTCTCCCCCGCTGCGGATCTTGGCGAGGACGTCCACGAGGGCGTCCACCCGGTCCGCGTCGAGCCCTCCGGAGGCGGTGGTCAAGGACGAGGAACCCACCTTGACGACGATCCTGCGGGCCTCGCCGACGGCCTGCCTTACGCCTGTCACCTGGTGTTCCGTCCCCTCGCGCGTCGACTGTCCGGCAATCTACGCGAAGGGTGCCGCCCGCCGCTCGCCGGTCCACTGCCCGGACAGCGGGCCGGTAACCGCACGCTCACTCCTCGCGCATGACCGAAAAGTTGTACTGGATGCTTATAGAAATGAACGGCCGATCAAACTTAGTCTGACGTTTGTGTCATCGAATGTTCCTCCCTCACGGCGCATCCTCCTCAGATCGGGGAAGAGCCCCTTCGACGTCGTCCCCGTGGAAGAAGCCCTCCACCGCGACGTCATCGCCACCAACTCCGGCAACCTGATCTTCAGCGACGCCACCCACAAGATCCTGGAGGTCCCGGGCACCGAGGTCGTGTCCAACGGCATCCGGACGAATGTGCAGGCCGCGGGGAGGATCAACGAGAAGTACGACGCCTTCGTCGTGCCGCTCGCCAACGCGTTCCGGCCCTCCTTCGAGCCGCAGCTGACCCGGCTGACCCAGCTGATCACCCGGCTGAAGATCCCCGTGGTCGTGGTGGGCGTCGGCGCGCAGACCGGGCTGTCCTACGACCCGGCGCGGCTGAAGCCCATGGAGCCGGCCGTGCGCGCGTTCGTCTCCGCGGTGCTCGACAGGAGCGCCTCGATCGGGGTGCGCGGCGAGTTCACCGAGAAGTACCTCAAGGACATGGGCTTCAAGGACGTCGAGGTCATCGGCTGCCCGTCGATGTTCATGCACGGCAAGGACCTCACCGTCGCCAAGCGGGCCCCCGAGCTCACCGCCGAGTCCCGGGTCGCCGTCAACGGCTCGCACAGCGCGGTCCGCACCCAGGGCATGGACCGGATCATCATGCGGGCGCACGAGCGCTACCCGCATCTGCGCTACATAGGCCAGAACCTCAGCGACGCCCTCCAGCTGCACTGGCGGGACGTCTCCGGCCCCAACGGCAAGATCACCGAGATGCCGACGCACCCGGACCACCCGATGTACCGGGAGGACAAGGCCCGCGTCTACATCGACCCGATCACCTGGATCGACGATCTGCGCGAGTTCGACTACTCCTTCGGCTCCCGCATCCACGGCAACATCGCGGCGCTGCTGGCCGGCACCCCCGCGACCGTGCTGTGCAGCGACTCCCGCACCCTGGAGCTGTGCCGGTACTTCGACATCCCGCACCAGCGGATCGACGAGGTCGGCAAGGGCGAGGACGTCGACCCGGCGAAGCTGTACGCGCAGGCGGACTTCGGCCCGCTGGTCAGCGGCCACCACGAGCGCTTCGAGCGGTTCACCGGCTTCCTGGACCGCAACGGCCTGAAGAACACCTTCACGCACGGCGACGGCGGAGCCGCCTTCGACCAGCGCATGCGCTCGCTGTCCTTCCCGGCCGGCATCCGCCCGTGGAACGACGCCGACCCCGTCGCCATGGCGGCCCGGTTCGGCTTCCTGCAGAACCGGATCAGCAAGCTGAGCGCGGACAACGCCAAGCTCAAGCAGGAGCTGGCGCGCTCCGGCTCCAAGGCGGTCGCGGCCCCGTCCTCCGTGTACCGGCGGGCGCGCCGCGTGGTCGGCAGGGCGCTCCACTCGGGCCGCCAGTAGCACAAGGGCTCACTCCAAGGCCTTTCGGACACCTGCGTGTCGTCCGGAGGCAGGCGCGCGTTAACCCAAACGCACGTCCTGCGCCGACCTTGGAGTGACCGCAGTGCCCCTGTCCTTCCCCCGCCCGCCCCGCCTCCGGATCCCGGTGCGGGCGCTGGTGGCGGCCCTTCTGGCGGGCGCGTTCTGCGTCCAGGCCGTGGCCGCCCTGCGCCCGCACGTCCCGTCGCTGATCGCCGCGACCGTGCTCTCCCTGGGCGTGGAGGGCGTCCTGTACCGCTGGCAGCGCGGGATGCTGTCGGTGTTCGCCAAGTCGCACCTGGACATCACCGTCCGCCATGTGCTGCGGGACCTGCTGCTGGTGGTGGGCCTGCTGCTGCTCGGCGGCCAGGACCGGGAGTCGGGGTACGCCCCGCTCGTGGCCGGTCTGCTCGCCTTCTACGCCCTGCACTGCATGATCCAGGCGGTCTCGGTCCTGGTCCGGCGCACCCGCACGCTGCCGGTGGTGACCCGGAACATCGACGCCTCCGCGCTGCGCCCGTCCCCCGCCCCACCGGTCCTGCTGCGCCGCCCCGGCCCCCGGCTGCTGGCCTTCGGCCTGCCCGCGACCGCCGGCCTGCTCGCCACGGCCGCCACCGCCGACCGCCGCTGGGCCGCCCTCGGTATCGCGCTCTCCCTCGGCCTCGCCGTGCTGGGCCTGTGCGACCTTGTACTGCGGCTGCTGCCGAGCCGCCGCCCGGCGAACGAGCAGCAGACCCTGGAGTGGCTGGACGCCTGGCTGGCGGAGTACCGCCCCACCGTCGGCCTGTACTTCTCCGGCGGCCCCTCCTCGGCGTACCAGGCGAACATGTGGCTGGAGCCGCTCGCCGAGCTGGAGGGCCGGCCGCTGATCGTGCTGCGCGAGCGGTTCATGGTCCAGAAGCTCGCGGCGACCGACGTCCCGGTCCTCTGCCTGCCGAAGGTGTCCACGCTGATGCGCCTGGAGCAGTCCACGCTGCAGGTCCTCATCCACCCGTCGAACTCCGGCAAGACCTCCCAGGTAGTGCGCATCCCCACCATCAAGCACACCTTCGTCAACCACGGGGAGAGCGACAAGCTGTCCTCCTGCAACCCGTACGCGAAGGCCTACGACGAGGTGTGGGTCGCCGGACCCGCGGCCCGCGAGCGGTACGCGCTCGCCGAGGTCGGCGTCGAGGACAAGGACGTCGTGGAGATCGGCCGCCCCCAGCTGGACGCCGTACGCCCCTGCGCGGGCCCGCCGGCCGGGACGTACACGACCGTCCTGTACGCGCCGACCTGGGAGGGCTGGGACGGCAACCCCGGGAACACCTCGGTGATCGAGGCCGGGGAGAACATCGTCCGGGCGCTGCTGGCGGATCCGCGGGTGCGGCTGCTGTACAAGCCGCACCCGCTGACCGGTTCGGTCGATCCGCGGGCCGGGGCGGCCGATCTGCGGATCCGGGAACTGGTGCGGGCCGCGAACCGGGAGCGCTCGGGGGAACGGCCCGCCGAGGACGGGGAACTCGCCCGTCTCACGGCGGAGCTGGACCGGCTCACCCGCTGCGTCGCCCGGTCCGGCGCCGATCAGCTGGAGCGGATGGCGAGCCAGTCGGCACCGGAGGAGGGGCGCGCGGAGGCGGTGGCCCGGGTCACCGAGGCCTGGGACGCGGCCTACTGGGCGGCGCTGCCGGAGGGGGAGCACCAGGTCGTCACGGAGGCCCGGCCCGCGCTGTACTCCTGCTTCAACCAGGCGGACCTGCTGATCAGCGATGTGTCCAGCGTGATCAGTGACTTCCTGGCCAGCGAGAAGCCGTACGCGGTGGCCAACACCAGCGGGCTCTCGGCGGACGGGTTCCGCAAGGCGTTCCCGACCGTACGGGCGGCGACCGTGCTGACGCCGGACGCGTCCGGGGTGCCCGAGCTGCTGGCGGCGGTACGGGACCCCGAGAAGGACGAACTGGCCGGGGCGCGGGCCGAGTTGAAGCGGCATCTGCTGGGGCCCGCCGAGCCGCCCGCGCAGGAGCGGTTCAACACGGCTGTACAGGAGCTGTGTACGGCCGCTCGGGAGCACCGGGTGCGGATGGCCGAGCGGCTGGCGGCGGAGCTGCCCGGGCCCCGGCGGCAGGAGGTGCCCGCGCCTCAGTGACCGGCGGTCGCGGCCCGGCCGCCCGAGCGGAGCGTCCGGCGCAGCTTGCGCAGGGCGCGGCGCAGGAAGAGCCCGGGTCCGCCCTCGCGGTAGCCGGGGTGGGCGCGGGCCTCCCGGGGCTCGGCGAGATAGACCGCGTCGGGGAGGCCGGCCTCGGGGTCGCGGAAGTACGGGTAGGCGAGGTACAGGCGGCGGCCCCGCTTCTCCAGGAGGGCCGCCGGCTGCTGTCCGGTCTTGGTGAACCGCAGGACCTCCAGCAGGCGTTCGGTCTCCTGCCGGGCCACCAGATGCAGCCGCAGCCGTTCGTCGACCCTGAGGCGCCGGGCGATGTCCTCGTTCCAGTACGCGGCCATCAGCGGCGCGGCCAGCTCCAGCTTGTGCCGCCGGATCTTCGCGCTGTCCTTGAGGAACCTCGGGCCGAACTGCGGCAGCAGCGTCACCAGGAAGGGCCGGACCAGGAGCGCGTCGCGGCGCGGGCCCGGCGGGACCATGTCGGCGATCAGCTGCATCAGGGCGCGCGCGGAGTCGAAGCGCAGGGTGTAACTCCCGCCCTTGGTCACATGCTTGCCGTCCGCGCGGCCCACCAGGTAGTAGCAGGTGTAGTCGGCGAGCACGGAGACGCCGTCGGCCCGCAGATAGGCCTCCATGGTGAACAGCGCGTCCTCGCCGGTCCACAGGGACTCGTCGAAGCGCATGCCGTGCCGGGTGAGCAGTTCCCGGCGGAACAGTTTCTGCGCGCTCAGCGTGAACTTGATGTTGGAGGACCAGACGTCGGTGCGCTCCAGCGTGCTGCCCCACATCGACTGCGGGGGCTTGCGGTTGACGCCCTCGACCCGGCCGAGCACGACGTCCGTGCCGTTGCGGTCGGCCATGGCGACCATCCGCTCCAGGGCCTCGGGCCCGAGCCGGTCGTCGGCGTCGAGGAAGAAGACGTAGCGTCCGGTGGCCTTGCCGAGGCCGACGTTGCGCGGGGCGCTGGGGCCGCCGGAGTTGGCCTGCCGGATCACCGTGACCGGCATGGGGGCGCGGTCCGCGAACTCCTCCAGGCAGGCGCCCGTGCCGTCGGACGAGCCGTCGTCCACCGCGATGACCTCGACGCGTGCCGGGTCGAGGGTCTGCGCCTCGACGGACGCCAGGCATTCGACCAGGTACGGCATCGCCTCGTACGCCCCGATGACGACGCTCACATCAGGCTGCGTCACGGTCACGTGTTTCCCCCCAGTCGACGGAAGGTTTTCTCCCGTTTCTCCTTTTCGCTACCTAGTAGACGGTTCAAGTCGAGAAGCGGTTGCTCCGCGGCGAGCATTTCGTGACTCAGGTCACCGTACGTACCCGGTGGCAAAAGCGTTCGGCCCCCGAGGAGTTGAACTCCTCGGGGGCCGAAGGGGTCTCGGTGAACCGGCGGTCAGCCCGCCAGTTCCGCCTCCTCGGTCGCCGCGATCCGGGCCGCCTGGCCGAGGTTGCGGGTCTCGGCCTTCAGGGCGAGGTTCGCGACGGCGGTGTTGAACTGGTCGAGGGAGGTCGGCTCGTCCGGGCCGAGCAGATACCGCTTCAGCTCGCCGCGGTCCTCGGCCAGCGGGTCGGCGGCCGGGTCGCGGACCGCGTCCAGCAGACCGCCGAGCTCGGCGGCGCTGTTGGAGAGGATCACGGCGGCCCGCACCGCGGTGTTCTGCCGCTTGAACTCCTCCTCGCCCAGCTCCCCGGAGTCCGTCACCGCGTACGGCTTGCCGCTGGCGATGAAGTCGGAGACCACGCTGGAGATGTCGGAGACCATCGCGTCGGAGACGTTGAAGCAGTCGTACAGCCGCGGCTCGGCGCCGGTGATCACCCGGTGCTCATGGCTGCCGAAGGAGCGCCAGTACGCGTCGTTCCATGCCGCGCGCAGCCGGGCGACCTCCTCGTGCCGGGCCACGTCGACCAGGCTGTCCCGGGTGGCCTCGGCCTCGTCGCCGCGCTCCTTGCCGTTGCCGGCCAGCTCGGCGAGCCGGGCCTCGATCCGGGCCAGCTCGGCCTTGGCGGCGCTCTGGGCCGCGGTGTCGGCGGCGAAGCGGGCGTCGGCGGCGCGCTCGGCGCCGGCCTTCTCCACCAGGGCGGTGATCCGCTGGTGGGCGGCCTTGGCCTCGGCGCTGACCGTACCGGTGAACGGGTGCGGCTTGTACAGGACGCGGACCGGCGGATCGGCCTTGACCAGGCTCTTCACGATGTTCTCGCCGGCCAGCACGATCGAGGTGTTGCCGGGGTTGCCGTCCCAGCCCTCCCAGGTGGGGGCGTACAGCACGGTCGGCATCCGTCCCTCGGGCACCCCCTGCCAGGTCTGGATGGGCGCCAGCTGCGGGCGGCCGACCTCGACGATGTCGTCGTCCCGGACGCCGACGTCCGCTATGGCGTACCGGTCGCGGCCCGCGCGGCCCGCGGTCCACACCTCGTCGTAGACCTTGCTGAACGGGTTGACGCTGGCCAGCTTGTCGCTGTCGCCGTGGCCGATGAAGACGTGCTTCATGGTGGGCACGCGCAGCAGGTGGATGTTCTTGCCGACGTTCGCCGCGTACAGCGCGACCCGCACCGTGCTCAGGTCCAGGTTCATCAGGTGCACCCCTCCGGGCACGCAGATGACCGGGACCGTGGTGGGCGCCAGGTTCGCCAGGATGACCCGCTCGCGCAGGATGATCAGCGGCCGGGTGTCCAGCTGCTCCATCGTCTCCAGCCACATGTTGACCTGGTACGCGGACTCCTTGGAGCCGGAGAAGTACAGCACCGTCTCGGGCCGGTACTCGGCCAGCCAGTCGTCCATGGCGGCCAGTACGGCGTCCGCGTTCGGCGGGATCTTGCTGCCGCGGACGTACGGCACGAGCGCGAGGACGTAGAGGCAGCCGAGGAACACGGTGACGCCGATGCCGATGAACCCGGCCATGGCCTCGTCCAGGAACGCCGAGACCAGCACGCCGGCCATGGCGGCGAGGTCGAGGTGGAGCATCTTCTCGGCGGAGCGGTTCAGCAGACCGCGCGGCGGGGCGTCCGGGATGCGGATGCGGGAGGCCAGGTCGATGTTGCGGGTGGCGACCGGCATCCGGCGGCGGTTGCGGATCAGGGTGACCAGGGCGCCGTGCGGGGCCTGCAGGCCGTAGAAGGCGATGAAGCCCGCGACCGCGGCGTAGAAGACCAGGTTGTCCGAGAGATCGACCCGGGCCAGCAGCAGGATCAGCAGCAGCTGCCGGATCAGGAAGCGGATCGACAGGCCCGCGCGCACCTTGCTCAGGCGGTTGACCAGGTAGCTGCCCTTGCGGTGCAGATAGTGGTCCGCCAGGTACGTCACGGCCGCCGCAACCGTGAAGGCGGGAACGCTCGGGACGAGCGCGGCCACCATGAGGCAGGGGAAGCCCAGCATCACGAGGACCGCCGCGGCCAGCTCGGCCGCGCTGCCCACCCGGGCGACGCGTATAGCGGTGGAGATCACGGATAAACCTGCTCTGGGAGGGGTTGCCGGTCGGGAGGGCCAAGGACTCAGGCCCCTGTGAATTCTTCGTGAATGAAGAAACGCAGAGGCCTGAATTCCGTAAGGCTATTAACAGCTGATTATGCCACGCCGTCCTGACGGTCCAGCACACTGGCCAGCGCCGCCTCGAAGCCGGACGCCTGGCCCGCGGCGGCCGTCGGGTCCTGCTGGCGGACGTCGATGACATGACCGGTCAGCTCGGAGAGCAGCACGTCCAGCGAGGTGCGCGCGACCGCCTCGGAGGAGAGCAGGGAGCCGGCCGGCTCCTGGCCGAAGGCCTTGGTGCGCATCGGGGTGGCGGTGCGCTCGGGATTGATGCAGTTGACCCGGATGCTGTCGCCGGCCCACTCGTCGGAGAGCGCCTGGGTGAGGTTGACCATGGCGGCCTTGGTGGAGGAGTACAGGCTGTACTCGGCGCGGCCGCGGGTGTAGCTGCTGGAGGTGTACAGCAGCAGCTGGCCGCCGGTCTCCGCGAGGTACTTGTACGAGGAGCGGGCGATCTGCACCGGCGCGAGGTAGTTGACCTTCAGCGCCTCCTCGATGGTGGCGTTGTCGGTCTCGGCGAGCTTGCCGATGCGCAGCACCCCGGCGGTGTTCACCACGTAGTCGATGCGGCCGGTCTCGGCGTACGCCTTGGACAGCGCGTCGTCGACCTCCTCCGGGTTCTCCACGTGGGTGCCGGTGGTGGAGCGGCCGAGGGCGTAGACGTTGGCGCCGTAGGACTCGGCGAGCTCGGCGATGTCCTTGCCGATGCCGTAGGAGCCGCCGAAGACGACGATGGTCCGCCCGGTCAGCAGCTCGCGGTAGGCCTCCTCGGAGACCTGCTCGGGCGCGGCGGTGGAGGCCAGCTGGAACAGCTTGTCGGCGATGAAGACGTCGACGGGCTGGGTGACCTTCATGTTGTACTCGTCGCCCGCGACGACGTGGATCGGCACGTCGGGCAGGTAGCGCAGGACCACGGTGCAGTCGTCGGTGGCCTGGAAGTTCGGGTCGCCGGCCGCGACCTCGTAGGCGCGCTTGATCGTGGACAGCTTGAAGGCCTGCGGGGTCTGGCCGCGGCGCAGCCGGGAGCGGTCCGGGATCTCGGTGATGAACTCGCCGTCCTCGCCGTGGGTGCGGGTGACGATGATCGTGTCCGCGGACGGGATGGCGACGTCGACGGCCTGGTACCGCTCCAGGGCGGTGACGCAGTCGTCGATCACCCGCTGTGACAGCAGGGGGCGCACGGCGTCGTGGAAGAGGACGTTGCGGTCCTCGCCCTCGGCCAGGCCCTCACCGAGGGCGGCGATGGCCCGCTCGGTGGTCTCGTTGCGGGTGGCGCCACCCTCGATGATCTTCGTGACCTTCGTGAACCCGGCCTTGGCCACGATCTTCTCGATGTCGGGGACGTAGCCCGGCGCCATCAGCACGATGATGTCGTCGATCGAGTCGGCCTTCTCGAAGGTGGTCAGGGTGTGCTCGATGACTGCCTTGCCGGCGATCTTCAGCAGCTGCTTGGGGATCGAGAGACCCACACGCTGACCGGTACCACCGGCCAGGATCACTGCGGTGGTACGGGGCTTGGCTATGTGCTGGGACACAGGTGACCTACCTTGTGGCGACTGGGAACCTGGAAATGGTCCCACTTCCGGTAACCGCAGTGCAAGGTGAGCGACCTCCCCCGCATATGTGCGCGCAACCTGTCATTCACCTTGCACTCCTGGTGACAGTCGGAAAGCTTCCGTGGACGGTGCGGAATTGCCGCGCGTAGCTGTGAGTAACCGCACAGCTCAGCGGCGGCGCAGCCGCTTCAGGGCGCGATGTCCGAGTACCCGCACGAGTTCCTTGGACGCCGTCCGGTGGACCGTCCGTGCCTGCGCGGGCAGCCCGTTCAGCAGGGGCGCCCCGGCGGCCGCCGCGAGAGCCCCGTACAGTGCCTGCGCGGCCACCTCGGGCGACATGCGCGGCTCGGCGTCGGTGCGCGCCGGGGGCTCGGGCACGGCGGAGAGGATCCCGGGGTCGCCCAGCACCCGCACGCCCGTCGCGCCGATCCGCAGCGCCATCTCGGCACCGATCCCGGCGGCGGCCTCGGCGGCCCACCGCGGGGTGCGGATCTTCACGTCGTCGGGGCCCGGTGCGCACGCGTTCTTCATATGCAGCACGGCGCCATATCGGATGAGCTGTGAATAAAGTTCCTCCGGCAGCTCATTTCCACGGAATTCCACATTAAGATTCCGCAGCATTTCGGACTCGGCGAGGGTGAGTGAGCGGTTCGCGGTGTCCGGAACCTCGTGGAGCAGATTCTCCGGCAGTCCGAGCAGCGCCTCGAAGGCGCGCATCAGGCCGCCGCGGTCCCGGTCGTCGACCACCACGACGGTGACCCGGTCCGCGCCGGTCACCCGTACCCACCGCTCGACCAGCCGGTCGTGCCGGTGCCGGCGCCAGAAACTGGGGTTGGGCTTCTCGTACGGCGGCTTCCTCAGCATGTGCCGGAGCCAGTCCTCGTAGCCCATGCGCAGGCCGTTCTGCACGTACTGCTGCCACTGCGACGGCATGATCCTGACCAGCGGACGCAGCGTGACCAGGACGTGCACCCGGTCGCCGCCCAGTTCCCGGACGATCCGCTCGATCGTCGCGTCGTCGGGGGCGTCGGCGAAGAACTCGCTGCTGATCACCGAGGTGTGCCGGCCGGTGGCGGCGACCTGCTCCACCAGCGTCTCCCAGTGCCGCTCGCCGGGCTTGGCGTCGCCCATCATCCCGGGGCGGCCGCACACCGCGAGCGCCGCCGACATGGGGTGCCTGCTGGTGGCGGGGAAGTCGACCCCGTGCGCGGCCATCGCCTCCTTGGCCCCGAACAGGGCGCCCTGGATCGAGGTGGTCCCGGTCTTGTGCGGGCCGATGTGCAGCAGCCTCGTCCCGGCCGCCGGCGCAGTGGGCGCGCTGCCGGCCGGGACGTCATCTCTCGTACAGTCCGTCTCCATGGACAAGGGACGGTAGGAGGTGTTCCTGAGGGTTGGCTGAGAGCCCTGTGGGACAGAGCTGAGCGGCCCACGCGCCGGGTCAGACCAGCTCGACGCCCGGGCGGCCCGCCTCCACCCGCAGCTTGGCCAGCGTGCTCGGCACCGCCGTCGGCCGGCGGACCGTGTCCACCACCCTGACCTGGGCGTCGATGCCGTCGCGGCGGATGTCGAAGAGGTGGTAGCCGCGGTGGGCGTCCAGCAGCTTCCAGTGCGGGTTGTCCGCCCGGCGCGGGTCCCAGTCCCTGCGGAACGCGTCCTGGTCCTGGTCGCCGTTGCTGGAGATGGAGGTGCCGACGAACTCGGCGCCGACGACCGCGGAGGCCGGGTCCGCGAAGTCTTCCTTCAGATCGCTGATCATCGTCAGGTGGCGGTCCCCGGTGAGCACCACCGGGTTGCGCACGCTCCCGAACTCCTTGAGGAACAGGTTGCGTTCGGCCTGGTAGCCGTCCCAGGCGTCGTAGTACCACTGCTTGCCCTCGCCGACCAGCAGATCGGTCTCGGCCATCATGATCTGCGAGGCGATCAGGTTCCAGCGGGCGGGCGAGTCCCGCAGCCCGTCCAGCAGCCACTGCTTCTGCGCGGCGCCGAGCATGGTGCGCGAGGGGTCCGCCGCCCCGGCCTGGGTGGTGGCCTGGTCGCTGCGGTACTGACGGGTGTCGAGGACGTTGAGCCTGGCCAGCCGGCCGAACTCCAGGCGCCGGTGCATCCGGATGTGCGGCCCGTTCGGGACGGCCGCGGCGCGCACCGGCATGTGCTCGTAGTACGCCTGGTAGCCCGCGGTGAGCCGGGCCACGAACGCGTCGTGCGGCTGCTTCGCCGGGTCCTGCGGGATCTCGCCCGCGAAGTCGTTGTCCACCTCGTGGTCGTCGAAGGTCACCACGAAGGCGGCGCCCGCGTGCATCGCCGCGAGGTCGGGGTCGGAGCGGTACTGCGCGTAGCGGTTGCGGTACTGCTCCAGGGTGTACGGCTCTCCCGTGCCCTCGTGCCGGCGCAGGGCCGTGGCCGAGGGCACCGACTCGTAGATGTAGTCCCCGACGAACAGCACGACGTCGGGGTCCTGGGCCAGCATGTCGGCGTACGGCGTGAACCAGCCGTGCTGCCAGTTCTGGCAGGAGGCGAGCGCGAGGCGCAGGTCGCCGCCGGAGCTGCGGGGGTGGGGCGCGGTACGGGTGCGGCCGACGGGCGAGATGCGGCCGCCGGCGCGGAAGCGGTACCAGTAGCGGCGGCCCGGGCGCAGGCCCCGTACGTCCACGTGCACGCTGTGGCCGTACTCGGGCCGTGCCTGGGCGGTGCCGCGGCGCGCGACCTTGCGGAACCGCTCGTCCTCGGCGAGTTCCCACTGCACGGGCACGACGGCGTCGGGCATGCCCCCGCCGTTCAGCGGGTCGGGGGCCAGCCGGGTCCACAGCACGATGCCGTCGGGCAGCGGGTCGCCGGAGGCCACACCGAGGCTGAACACGCCCTCGGGCAGGGGGGTTTCGGCGGCGTGGGCGGTGGCGGGCAGCCACAGCTGGGCGGAGGCGGCGGCACCGAGCACGGCGGCACCGGCGGTCAGAAAGCGGCGGCGGTCGGGTGATCCTGCTGCGGTCATCGGCGAACTCCCCTGCGGCGCGGGCCCCTTGGACACCTGGAAGCTCACGCTTCCGGGCAGGCCACCCGCTGAACCTCAGGGTTCGCGTGCATGACAAATTGGCGAGCAACAGGAAGTCGCCCGCTGACCGACCGTCAGCGGGCGAGGGTGTAGCACCGGCTCGGCCGCTGCGTCGCCGTCGAAAACCTGCCTGACCGGCCGGGGCGTGGCCTGGGGCGCCCTACGACTCGCCGTACCGACGGTCGGTCGCCCTGCCGTACGCCCCGGCCTTCCCCGCGGTCAGCCCTCGAAGGGCTCGAAGTCGTCGTACTCCCGGTCGACGTCGTCCCGCTCGGCCTGCCGGTCCCTGCGGCGCTGGGCCGCCGGGCGCGGCGCCTCGAAGCGGTGGTCCTCACCGCGCCGGCCGAGCATCTCGGCACCGGCCATGACGGTCGGCTCCCAGTCGAAGACGACGGCGTTGTCCTCGGGACCGATGGCGACCCCGTCACCGGCCCGGGCGCCCGCCTTCATCAACTCCTCCTCGACACCGAGGCGGTTGAGCCGGTCGGCGAGGTAGCCGACGGCCTCGTCGTTGCTGAAGTCGGTCTGCCGCACCCAGCGCTCCGGCTTCTCGCCGCGCACCCGGAACAGCCCGTCCTCCTCGCGTACGACGGTGAAGCCCGCGTCGTCCACGGCCTTGGGCCGGATGACGATCCGCGTCGCCTCCTCCTTCGGCTTCGCGGCCCGCGCCCGGCCGACCATGTCGGCGAGCGCGAACGACAGCTCCTTCAGCCCCATGTGGGCGACCGCGGACACCTCGAAGACCCGGTAACCGCGCTTCTCCAGATCCGGCCGCACCATCTCGGCGAGGTCCTTGCCGTCCGGTACGTCGATCTTGTTCAGGACGACGATCCGCGGGCGGTTGTCGAGGCCGCCGTACTCGCGCAGTTCGGCCTCGATGATGTCCAGGTCGGAGACCGGGTCGCGGTCGGACTCCAGCGTCGCCGTGTCCAGCACGTGCACCAGCACGCTGCACCGCTCCACGTGCCGCAGGAACTCCAGGCCCAGGCCCTTGCCCTGGCTGGCGCCCGGGATGAGCCCCGGCACGTCGGCGATGGTGTAGACGGTCGAACCGGCGGTGACGACACCGAGGTTCGGCACCAGCGTGGTGAACGGGTAGTCGGCGATCTTCGGCTTGGCGGCGCTCAGCACCGAGATCAGGGAGGACTTCCCGGCGCTCGGGTAGCCCACCAGCGCCACGTCGGCGACGGTCTTCAGCTCCAGGACGATGTCCTGGAGGTCCCCGGGCACGCCGAGCAGCGCGAAGCCGGGCGCCTTGCGGCGGGCGGAGGCGAGCGCGGCGTTGCCGAGGCCGCCCCGGCCGCCCTGCGCGGCGACGAAGGAGGTGCCGTGGCCGACCAGGTCGGCGAGGACGTTGCCCGCCTTGTCCAGGACGACCGTGCCGTCCGGCACCGGCAGGATCAGGTCCTGGCCGTCCTTGCCGGAGCGGTTGCCGCCCTCACCGGGCTTGCCGTTGGTGGCCTTGCGGTGCGGGGAGTGGTGGTATTCGAGCAGCGTGGTCACGGACTGGTCGACGGTCAGGATGACATCGCCGCCCCGCCCGCCGTTCCCGCCGTCCGGTCCGCCGAGCGGCTTGAACTTCTCGCGGTGGACGGAGGCACAGCCGTGACCTCCGTTACCCGCGGCGACATGCAGTTCGACGCGGTCCACGAAGGTGGTCATGGTGGGTGCCTCCAGTTACTTACGGAAATGTCTTAGCTGTAACACGCGAAAGGCGGACCCGCCTTCCCACCAGGGAAGTGAGGTCCGCCTCGCGAAAAGCTTCCGATCAGGCGACCGGAACGATGTTCACGACCTTGCGGCCACGGTGGGTGCCGAACTGCACCGAACCGGCCTGCAGCGCGAACAGCGTGTCGTCGCCGCCACGGCCCACGCCGGAGCCCGGGTGGAAGTGGGTGCCGCGCTGACGGACCAGGATCTCGCCCGCGTTGACGACCTGACCGCCGTAACGCTTCACGCCGAGGCGCTGAGCGTTGGAGTCACGACCGTTACGGGTGGACGATGCGCCCTTCTTGTGTGCCATCTCTCCTCAGTCCCTTACTTCGCAGCCGCGGGGATCTCAGTGACCTTGATCGCCGTGTACTGCTGGCGGTGGCCCTGACGACGGCGGTAGCCGGTCTTGTTCTTGTAACGAAGGATGTCGATCTTGACGCCCTTGTGGTGGTCCACGACCTCGGCCTGGACCTTGATGCCGGCCAGCACCCACGGGTCGCTGGTCACAGCGTCGCCGTCGACAACGAGCAGGGTCGAGAGCTCGACCGTGTCGCCAACCTTGGCAGTGGAAATCTTGTCAACCTCAACGATGTCGCCGACAGCAACCTTGTGCTGGCGACCACCGCTGCGCACGATGGCGTACACGCGGGTCTCACTCTCTCGCTCGAGAAACGGCACCCCCGCAGTCCAGCCGCCCGACTGATCAGCGGACGGCCTCTCCCGGCCACGCGGACCAGGAGGAAAAGGTTTACGGGGATGTGGCGTGTCAGTGGACACGCCGACGGTCAAGGTTACGGGGCCACGGCCGAACGGGTCAAACCGGGCCGGGCCCCAGGGGTGGGGGGGGGGGGGGGGCCCGCCCCCCCCCCCCCCCGGGGGGGGGGGGGGGGGGGGGGGGCGGGGGGGGGGGGGGGGGGGGGGCGGCCGCCCCCCCGGCGGCTGGGTAGGGGGCCGGGA
>NZ_JBSFVD010000022.1:0-117218 GCF_053592135.1 Streptomyces sp. NPDC002784
AGCGAGTACTTTCTGGGGGCGGCCATGGTCGATGTTCCTCTCATGAGAACCATCTGACCCTCTGTCAACACACTCCGCATCTCGGGGGAACCTCAGTGCGAGCGATTGTGTTCCTCCTTCCAGGCCGGAAGTTCTGCCTGGCCGCGTTCGCGGCGGTGCGGGATGACCAGGCCGGTACCCCGGTAGCCGCCGTCGGCGATCACCGTCGTGCGGCCGACGGCGGCCTTCGCTCCGGACAGCTCCCACGCCTTGCAGTCGTTGCGGTTTCCCGGCAGCGGCCGGCCGACCGCGACGACCAGCCGGGTGTCGGCGTCGATGACCACCTGATGATTGGTCGAGTACCGATAGTTCTTCGACTGCTCGGCGACGCTGTGGTCGCGGGTGGGGACCAAGGTGCCGTCCACGATCAGCACGGTGTCCTTGCGGAACCGTTTGCGAGGTTGCAGGGCCAGCGCCGGGCCAAAGTGGTCGACGATCCGGTCGGCCGCGGACTTCGAGACCCCAAACAGCGGCGCCAGTTGGCGCAGTGTCAGGTTCGTCCGCCAGTACGCGGCGACCAGCAGCACCCGGTCCTCCAGAGGCAGGCTCCACGGCCGGCCCTTGCGCACCGGATCTGCACCCTCACGCCGCAACGCGGTGATCAGCTTGCCGAACTGACGCGGGCTCAGCCCGGTGAACGGGGCTATCCAAGACGGCTCCGACGCCGTGATCACACCAGCCACGACGAGATCATCTCACCCGTGACCAGCAGTTACGGGACAACGCTTAGTCTCCAGCCATGAGCATGATCGGTGAGTATCTGCGTGTCACGGCTGCGGAGCTTGACCGGGCGACCCGAGACCCAGACTGGGCTTTGGACTTCGTCGAAGAGGTCCAAGACGCCGAGGAGGAGACGGAGCCTGCGCCGGCCGAAGCGCGCCACTTCAGCACGTACAAGACCTGGGACATGCTCCGCTTCCTCCTGGCGCGCGCCGAGTTCCCCGTGAACGTGATCCACGGTGAGGAGCCATTCGCCGAGGATGAGGACTGGGGGTACGGGCCTCCGAGGTACCTGCGACCTGAGCGGGTCCAGCTCGCGGCGGAAGCTCTGCGGGCTACCAGCTATGCCGAGCTGATCAGTGATGTGGATCCTGCTGAGCTGAGCAGCGCCGAGGTGTATCCCCTCGGGTGGAGTGAGCCTGGTGCGCTGGAGTGGGGGCGCCCCTGGTACGACGGCCTCACACAGTTCTTCGAGGCTGCTGCCAGGGCGGACGACGCGATGCTCGTCTGGCTGGACTGACGGACGAAGACAACGGTGAGACCTCAGGTTGGGAAGCTTGGGTTCTCTGTGCATGGCTGCCACGCTGACATGCGGTGGACCGGCTAGGAGACCTGACTGGCCGACGACCTGGTCCCTGCCAATCCCCGTGGCTCCCCGCACGATCTGGCACGGCTCTGGCACGACCTCTTCGTCCCGACCCTCTCGGCTGGGCGGTCAATACGGGCCGGCCATTCACGTACCGTGCCCCTGGCCGCGGTGCAGCCCGAGGTTAGTGCGGGGCCATCAGCCCGCGCCCGACTGCTGTCCTCTGAATCAGGGGGTGCGAGCGACGGCCCCGGAGGAGAACCACTGCACCAGGGTGGCGGCGAGATGGACGCCGGCCCGTGCGGCTGCCAGTGTCTCGGGGACGGTGGTTGTCTGCTTGCCGTGCCGGGAGGTCTGCCCGTCCCACAATGCGCGCATCAACGCCTCCACCGGCGCGATCGGGTCGGCGTTGCCCGCGGTGGTGAGTGCGGTGGTGAACTTGGGTCGGGCCGCGCCCTTGAGCTCGCCGAGCATTGTGCCCAGGGTTGCCCGTGTGTGGTTCGGCTGGATGATCGCGTGTGCGGCGCATTCGACCGCTTTGATGGCCTCGCTGTATGCGCGCACAGCGTCGGGGCGCCGTCCATACGCCGCACTCCATGCGGTAGCCAGATGGTCGGCGGAGGAGCCAGCCGAGGGATTGCTTGCTGCGTCGGCGATGGTCTGGCGGATGGCGTCCCGCACCGCAGGCATGACCCGCTCCTCCAGACCGTCCAAAGCATCTGTGATCCGGTAGGCGGACCCGCCCTCGTCAAGGAGTTTGGTCAGGTCCGTCAGTTCGGTTGGGTTAGTCGTGCCATGTTCGACCCGGTACGCCAGCAGTGCGTCCACTGCGTCAAGCAGGTCTACTCCTTCTTGCGCAGCCAGTACGTTGACGTACATGGATCCAGCAGGGGAGTACACGCCATCTGCGGCAATGCGCAGACGCAGGCAGATGACTCGCCCCATCTCCTCGTCCGGGTGAGACTCCGGCCCGAACTCGCCTCGTGTCTTACGGTGTAGGGCGCCCAGCAGCCAGTGCTGCAGTGGTACGAGGAGATGGTCGGCGACGCCGTCGTAGGGGCCGTCGCCTGCGACGGAGGCAAGGCCAACGCGAACGGAGAAGCGCTGCCGCGGGGTGATCGTCATGCTTGGTGAGCGTACCGGCGGGAGACGCGACTCCGGGGAGAATAATGGCCGTTACCTCCCCATACTGGGTAGGGAAGTAGTCACGACGAGCCCGACGCCCGGTGAGGCTGCGGCCGCTCGCTGGACCTGCGCTCCGTGGCTTCCTGGCTCGCTCGCTCTCCTCAACGGACATCGTCGAGACAGCCGCGCCCGCGGAGGTCCTATACAACATCGCTCGCGTCCTGGACGCTCTGCGCCACCCGGTCACCGCGCTCGGTGGCACCGAAGCCGCGGCCGCCGGCCACAAACTGGTGGTCAGCCAACCATGACTGCCCTTGCCAAGGTGAGCCGTGGGCCCTCGCCATGACGGCTTTCAAGAGCATCGCGAGTTCAGGGAACGCAGCGCCCTGACCTGCACCTATGAGTCAAGCACTGAGAGCGCAAAGAGCGTTGGCCCACGCATGGCCCACAGGCTTCCCGTTGGGCACGAGATCGCTTTGTCCCGAAGCAACTTGGGTAGGCGCTCTGCCTTGGATCGGCGGGTCTCTCACCTGCGCTGAAGGTCCGCCAGCGTCCGCAGTCGTTCGCCGCTGTTCGCTGGCGTTGTCACGCAGTTGGACACTCACCGGTTGCCACCGTCGCACCAGCTTGATGCTCAGTCCTCGTCTGCTTGACCTCGCCGCCGGCGGCGCCATGCATCGAGTCGTAGCCCAAGTCCAAGCAGGGCAGTGAGAATTGTGATGAGTTGCGCGAGCAGATCCATAGAGGCTCCTGAGGTCGTCCTCCGGGGGCCTGGAGCGCTTCCGGGAGAAGCATGCACAGGCTCCCGGAGTGAGTGTTCCGGGGCTGTGCGCTTCAGCCCGAGCCAGCAAGAGTCTGCTGGCGACTACCTTGGGTCCCAGCTGGCACAAGTGCTTGCACCTTCAGCGTCCCTGGTCACTGGACCAGGCGCTTAGCTGGTTAGCTCGTCGGCTTCGGGCAGAACTGATGCCCGGCGCTAGGACAGGCTACACCGGCAGGCAGTGGAGCGCTGGGTCCTCCACTCAGGTCCTGCGAGGGAGCCTGCGGAAGTAGTTCTGGCGTTGCGGTATACCGCTGCCGCGCTGCCAGCTAGCGTGGCGACGTGCTTGATGATGAGATGCCATACGACGACATGGCGGACACTCAGTTTGAGGAATTCTGCTTCGGTTTGATGCAGGAGCTCGGCTTCGTGAACGTTGACTGGCGTAAGGGCACTGGCTTCAATGCCAGCCCAGCTGACCACGGACGAGACATCGTGGCGGAGCGCTCGATCGAGGAGTTCGACGGGACTCACCACGTCGAACGATGGTTCGTTGACTGCAAGCACTACAAGCAAGGCGTGCCACCAGACAAGATTGCGGGCTTGCTCACTTGGGCTGCCGCCGAGCGAGCAGACGTAGCACTCGTTATCGTGAGTAACTACTTGTCGAACCCATGCAAGGACCACCTCCAGCTTTACGAGCTGAACAACAGGCCCCCCTTCCGTATCAAGCATTGGGAGCGGCCTCAGCTTAAGAAGCTGCTAGAAGGCAAAGACGAATTTGTCGCTCGGTACGTCGATGCTCGTCCTCGTACAGAGGCAGAGATCCTTGCTGCCGAAGAACGACGTACAGACAAGCTCTGGTACTACCGCAAGGAGCTGCTCTACCACTTCGTGCAAAGTGGTCAACGGGAACCCTTGGAACCCAAGCTCGATCAGATGGTCAAGGACGCCATGCGGAAGATGGAGGAGCAGTACAAGGACGACCCGGACTTTGTCATCCAGGGTGATGAGCAGGAGCGCTGGAACGTCGCTTACCTGCTTGGGGAACTGTCGGCCTTGCGCTGGGTGCTTGGTGATGAGTGGAACAATGGTGACAGCTGAGCATCAAGGGTGACGATGCTGGGTGGCAACGACTGTCTCGTACAAGCGGATGCCACTGCCCTAACGCTGCATTTCCGCCCTGTCGCGTCAGCGGTTAGGAAGCTAGGCGCTGCCTTAGCTTGTTGAGCCGGAGCCGGTGCTCATCGTTACCGTGCGTCAAAATCCGAGAGGTCAGCGCCTAAGCAGCAAGGACCTTCTCAGGGCGCGGGGTAGTGAAGCAGAATTGTCAAAAGGAATGTTTCGCGATCTGGTGTTTTCGAGTAGATCGCTATCGGCGCTCAGGCGGATCAGCCCGTTAGGGGTCCATCTTTTCCTTCTCGAAAAAAGCACGTCTAGATGAAGGTCATTCGCCCCTGGCTTCATGAAGTCGTCTTCGCTTGAATCGAACTCGCATACCATTTCCTTTGAATCCCTACCGGCGATTACGAAACCTGTGGCGAACGTAGATTTTTTGCTATCAAGGTCCATGGCCTCATGTAGTCGCGTAAAGGCGGCCACATTGCCTTCCTTGTCTCGCAAGCGCATGGCTACCACTGATAGAGTCCGCGCTCCAGAATTCTGAAGAATCATAGGTACTCTGATGAGGAAATGCCCGTCAATTCGCTTGAGTATGAAGCTCCGGGGGTGGTCCACATGCAACTTGCCGCGCCGCCAATTGTTCCACCAGAAGGTTGCCAATGTGAACAAGAACGTGGTGAAAGCGATCATTGGAGTGGCGACATCTTTGAATGTCAGCCCGTCGCCGCTGCTCCGCGTTAGCAGTGCTGACATGGTTTCCATCACCGGACTCACCGAAAAACTGCAAGCGGAGATACGATCACCAAAGGCCCGGGCAATGTGAATGCATCATCCGAGATCGGCCCACCTAGGTCTTGCGGCCAGGAGCGAAAGGCGTCCTTCAGGCTGTTTTTTAGGTCAACGCCCGCTTGGCCGCGTCGCATTGCCCGAGGGAGGATCTTCAGAGCATCGAAAAGGTCGACTTCCTGGCCTGAGGGCACGATTTTTTCGACCCTACCTACGAGCGTCGATTCGCCATCCAGTGATTCTGTTCCGCGCAAGATGTACTCTCGGTGAGCCAGAAAGAATACCGACGTCTCGAACTCGTCGACCGAAGAAACGACTGGCACTTCTTTCTGTGTTGCATCGTGCCCTCGAAAGAGCATGGTAATACCGTGGATTGCCGCTCTGGTTTCGTCGGAATCATCCATTGCTCCCATGTTTTGAGCCATGGCTGCAAATTCTAGAATTGAGTCGATCATCTGACTCAGGGGAGACGGTTGGAAGTCTCTGGTAACTTCAATCAACTCCCTCTTCTCGATCTCTGCAAGATTAACCTCAGTATCCTCATCGTACGCCTTCAGGCTGCTCCTGACTGCTTCATAGAGCCGGATAAACGAACTCTTCTCTGATGCGCTGAGGACTCTTTCGTGCGTGCTTTCACTCGTTGCCTTCTTGGTGTCCGCGGGAATCTGGTTAAGGAAAGACTCTGCCTCTTCCGTGTCGCTCTGCTGTGTTTTTGTGGTTTCCCTCATCTCCTTTAGGACTCCGGGGTCAACAGCCGACATGTAATCACTCAACTTCGTGGTGTCCAGGTAGAGGTAATCAAGTAGGCGCATTACTTCCTCTTTCGGTGGAACATGGGGTAGGAGGGGATCCTACTGCTCCAGCAGGTGAAGACGTAGGACTCTGGGCGAATTGCTTCGCACCTCTCTGTGCGCTGTCGATCTTCCTGGATGAGGGAGCAATCTCCCTGGTCAACCAGCGCAGGCAAATCTAGACATCCGCCAACTACTCACCCAGCTCCCATCCCGTCTGCCGTCGGCCCACACACCGTGGAGCGGGCGTGGTTCCTGGCGTCCAGGTGGAGCGCGCCACTGTACGAACGACCTGGACGCCAGGGGCCGCGTCTGCTCGGCTCTGCCTGGGTCGACGGCAGACGGGATGGGAGCTCCCCGCGCCCGCCACTCATGGCCGGCACCCGCGAACGGCGCCCCGCCATCTCGGAGCCTGAGAGCCCCCGCCGGAGGCATGTCTCTGACCAGCGGATGACTTCCTCGCTTCTGCCCGCAGCGCGTAGCGCGCCGCCGGGCGCGGCCAGCCGGGGCGGAGACAGGAGGCAGGCCGCGCCGCAGAGGCGGCGCGCACCCGCGCCGTGCGCGGGCCTTGATGAAGTAGGGAAAGTCTTATCCCGCTGGGATCAGTCGCTTGCCGTCGTGGCTTCGTACGTGGGGGCCGTTGCCGTCGATGGCGTCCAGGAGTCTGATCGCGTAGACCTCGGACATGCGGGCGCTGACCTCGTCGGGTGTGAGCCAGGAGACGGCCGTCGACTCGCTTGAGGTGCGTTCGGTGCCGCCGGAAGGCTTGCAGCGGAAGACCAGGGCGACGATGCCGCGGGTGGTGTTCTTGTAGACGCCGGTGAGTTCGTCGACCTCGACGTGGATGCCTGTCTCTTCCCAAACTTCGCGGGCTACGCCGGCCTCTGGGGTCTCGTGGAGTTCGAGTACGCCGCCGGGGAGCTCCCACGTGCCGTTGTCGGCTCGGCGGATCGCCAGGAGGCGTCCGTCTTCGCGCACCACTACTCCGGCTACGGATACGGAGTGCCGGGGTGGCGACGTCGCTTCCTGTGGTTGACTCATGTACAGGAGCATAGGAGGCAGGGAAGGGCTATGGGAACTGCGGTAGAAGGGGGCAGGTCCGGGCCTCGGTACGTGCAGATCGCCGATGAGATCGTGCGGCAGATCCGGGCTGGTGTGCTCAAGCCCGGTGACATGGTGCCGAGCGAGTCGGAGCTGGTTGATCGCTACGGCGTGTCTGGCGGCACGATTCGTAAGGCCATGGTCGAGGTGCGGGCGAGTGGGCTCGTCGAGACCCGGCACGGCAAGGGCTCCATCGTGAAGGACCGGCCGCCGGTGCGGCACCGCTCCTCCGACCGCTTCCGGCGTTCGCTCCGGCAGGGTGGCAAGGCTGCGTACCTTGCGGAGTCCGCACAGTCCGGTGCCACGGCGAAGGTGAGCGTCCTCTACATCGGGCCCATGGAGGCTCCCGAGGATGTCGCGCGGCGGTTGGGCGTTCCCGTCGGCACCCAGGTGCTCGCCCGGCGGCGGCTCTACTTCCGTAACGGCACTCCGGTCGAGACCGCCTCCTCCTACCTCCCGTGGGACGTCGTGAAGGACATCCCGGAGCTGTTCGCCGAGAACCCCGGCGGCGGTGGCATCTACGCCCGACTCGAAGACCACGGGCATGAGTTCGCGGAGTTCGTCGAGACGCTGCAAGCTCGGCCGGCGTCCAAGGCGGAAGCCACCGAGCTGGCGCTCAGTCCGGGTGCGCCGGTGGTGCACCTCATCCGGGAGGCCCGTACGACGGCCGGGCTCGTGGTCGAGGTCTGCGACACGCTCATGGCTGCTGACCAGTTCGTTTTCGAGTACCGGATCCCAGCCGCGGACTGACGCCCGCTCAACTCCCCTCAGCTCGTCGTGACTTCGTAGTCGCGGCAGGTTGACTCATGTATAGGAGTGGTGCACTCTTCTTCATGTCACTCATGTACATGAGTGACGGAGTCCAGCATCTATAGAGGAGTGTTCCGCTGTGCGTCAGATCCCTGTCGACACCTCCGCCGCGACCGTGATGGTCGCCAAGACCCCGCAGCCCAAGGTGCGTGACCGCCGTACCGGTGAGATCGCCACCGACGCCGAGACCGGCGCGAAGCTGATGACCGTGGACGTGATGTTCGCGGCCAACGACGAGGTCGAGATCCTGTCCGTCACCGTCCCGGAGACCGGGATCTCCGGTGACCTGACCATGGGCACCCCGGCCGCCCTCACAGGGCTGGTCGCCCGGCCGTGGGAGAACGAGTTCAACGGTCAGAAGCGGCACGGCATCGCCTTCCGCGCGGTCGCCGTCACCTCGCTGGCCACCATGAGCACGGGTTCGAAGGCGGCCTGAGCCATGACATGGCCGACGGTCTTACTACTGGTGGTCGTCGCCGCTGCAGCTCTCCTGCGGTGGCGGCGTCCCGCCTGGTATTGGCTGACCTTCGGGGTCACCCTCGCTGCCGTGCGCGTCCTGGTCCGCTACGCCTCCGTCATGGAAGCCTGCGGGCTCACGGTCCCGCCCTCGCGCTGGCGGCTGATGCTGGCCCGTCTGGCCAATCGCCCGGCACCGGAGTCCCGCGCACCGCGCATCCTGCGGCTACGGCCCACCCGTACCGGGCTGGTCCTCCGGCTCAAACTTCGGCCGGGTCAGGACGCCTTCGACGTCGCTGCCGCCACTGACCGGCTGCGCCACTCCTTTGGGATGTACGGCGTGACCTCCCGTGAGGTGTGCTCCGGTGTGGTCGAGATCCGGATGACCGGGTACGACGTGCTCAAGCGGGTGCAGATGCCGGCCAGGACCGACACCCGGCCTATGCGCATACCGGTCGCTCTGCGGGAGGACGGTTCGGTCCACTACCGCGACTACCGTGCCGTCCCGCACGGTCTGACCCTCGGCGCTACGGAGTCCGGAAAGTCTGTCTGTCAGCGCAACCTCGTCGCCGGGCTCGCCTCACAACACGTCGCGCTGGTCGGCATCGACTGCAAGCAAGGCGTCGAACTGTTTCCGCTGGCCCGCCGGTTCTCCGCTCTCGCCGACAATCCCGATACCGCGCTGGAGTTGCTGGAGGCACTGGTGTCCCACATGCAGGACGTGTACCAACTCATCCGTGCCCAACAGCGGATCAGCGTTGCCGTACCGGATGCGGAGATCGCCGCCGACATCTGGGATCTGCCCGACGACCTGCGGCCGGTGCCGGTTGTCGTCCTGGTCGACGAGGTCGCCGAACTCGCGCTGTTCGCAAGCAAGGAGGAAGAGAAGCGTCGGGACCGGATCGTCACCGCGTTGGTCCGCCTCGCCCAGCTCGGTCGCGCGGCCGGCGTCTACCTGGAGATCTGCGGGCAGCGCTTCGGCTCCGAACTCGGCAAGGGCATCACCATGCTCCGTGCCCAGCTCACCGGCCGTACCGCGCACCGCGTCAACGACGAGACGAGCGCGAACATGGCCTTCGGTGACATCGCTCCGGACGCCGTCCTCGCCGCCATCCAGATTCCCGCCGAGACTCGCGGCATCGCCATCGCCGGTGACTCGACCGGTGGCTGGCACCGTATCCGCGCCCCGCACACCTCACTGCGCCAGGCCGTGAACGTCTGCAATCGGTACGCCGACCGCACCCCCGACGTGTCTGCCCTCGCGCCCTTCCGGCCTGCGGTCGCCGCGATGTCCTCGGCCCGTGTGCCGCTGTCCAAGACGGCTCCCGCCACGGCCTGACTCGCCCCCTCCCACGGTCGGCGCGAGCGCCCTTCGCGCCAGGTCCCTACCCCCGCCATGCCTGATCACAGGAAGGAGCCGTGATGGCCCGCCCCGCTCTCCGCATCGACGCCGTACTCGTTCAGGCCGTCATCGCCGGGGCGCTGTCCTTCGCCCACCTGCACGACCTCGCCGCCGCTGCCGGGCAGACCGGATGGAAAGCATGGGCCTACCCCGTCTCGGTGGACCTGCTCTTGGTCGCCGCCTGGCGTCGGCTGCGTGCTGACGGGCCGTCTCGGCTGGCCTGGTGCTGGTTCCTCATTGCCCTGGTTGCCTCGCTCGGCGCCAACGTCGCCACCGCCGGGCTCCTCGACCTCGGCGACGTCCCGGACTGGCTGCGCATCCTCGTCGCCGCCTGGCCCGCCCTCGCCTTCATGGGCGGCACCCTCCTCGCCCACTCACCCGCGGCCCCTTCCCCGGCTCCGCCGACGCCCTCCGCCCCGGACTCCAAGCCCGAGGCGCTGTCTGAACCGGCCGCCGCCGCTGAACCGGAGCGGCTGCCCGAACACGTCGCCGCCCCGCAGGCCGAGGAAACCCCCGCCGTGCCGGTGCCGGCCGCGCTCGTCGACCACGCCCGCAAAGTCGCCGACGACCACCACGCCCGCACAGGCGCCCGGATCGACACCGACACCCTCCGCGCCCGCCTCGGCGTGCCACACCAGCTCGCCGACGCCATTGCCGCCCAGCTCACCTGACCTGGAAAGGCCGACAGATGACCTTCGACCCCGCCGACCTGACCGCTGCCGACTACCTCGACGGCGCCCGAGAGATGGCCGCCGCCAACCGGCCCTACCTCGCCTTCATGCTCGCCGAGAAAGCCGCCCAACTCACCACCGACCCGGCCACCGCCGCCGGCATCCGCGCCGCCTTCCCCGACCCGACCGCGAACCGAGAGGAGACCGACTGACATGCCCGCCCGCGACTTCTTCCACTCCGTAATGCGGATCGGCCCCGTGCAGATCGGCACCCACCGGGACCGCCACGGCCGCACCAAGCACGCCGCCGTGTGCACCGCCGACCGTTGCGGCTGGTCCGCCGACTACTCCAGCCAGTCCGCCGCACAGCTCGCCGCCCGCACCCACCGCTGCCGCGTCAGCTAGGAGACCGACCCGATGGACGTTCCGCTCTGGCTCGCGCTGCTCGCCGTCGGCTACCTCGGCGTCAAGCTCATCCGCCCGCCCTTGTGGCTCATCGCCGTCATCCTCCTCGGCGGCTTCCTCCTCGCCGACAGCGTGCTGGCTCCCGTCATCGACAGCTTCGTCAAGTAGCACGCCCGAAGGGAGAACACCGATGCTCCGCCCGAAGATCCCGACCAACCCCACGCCCACCGGCATCGTCACGCCGCGCCCTGTCGTGGAGCCGACCACCGTCGTTCCGGGCCCGCAGCTTCCGACCCCGACCCCGATCGCCCCCTCGGCGCCGACCCGGCCCACGGTCCAGGTCACCCCCGGCACCGCCCTCGCTCTCATCGGCGGCGGGACGGCCGTCGTCCTGGTCGTCGGCGCCGTCCTGGTCTCCCTGCTCCTGGCGGTCGCCATCACCGGCGCCTCGGTCGCCGTCTGCGCCCTGGTGATCCGCTCCCTCGTTCGCGCAGAGGCCAAGCAACGCTGACCGGCCCCCGGGCGGCCTCGATACCGCCAAGCATCCGCCGCCCGGGCGCCGTCCCTGTTCGATCGCATAACCGGAAGGAAGACCCCAGCATGGCGCATCGCGCCTCGTCCATACCTGCCCCGTTGCTCGATCCGATCATCCTCGGCGACCTCCTCCGGGTCGCCTCGGCCCCCGACTACACCCGGTGGGAAGACCAGATCCGCCGCACCGGCGGCTGCTCCGACCCGATCCACCTCACCGGTTGGACCCTCACCAAGGACAAGACCACCGGCGAGACCCTGCACCGCTACACCACCGCCGACGAGCCGGGCGGCCGCCTCCGCCTCGCCTGCGGCAACCGCCGCGCCTCCCGCTGCCCGGCCTGCGCCTGGACGTACGCGGGCGACACCTACCACCTGATCCGCGCGGGCCTTGCCGGTGACGAGCGTCGCGACATCCCCGCCACCGTCCGCGACCACCCGCGCGTCTTCGCTACCCTCACCGCGCCCTCCTTCGGCCAGGTCCACAACCGCCCCGACCACGGCGCCTGCCGCTGCGGCACCCAACACGCCCCCGACGCGCCCGAGCTGGGCACTGCCCTCGACCCTGACACCTACGACTACGCGGGCGCCGTGCTGTTCAACAACCACGCCGGACAGCTCTGGCAGCGCTTCACCACCCGGCTCCGCCGCGAACTCGCCACCCGCGCCGGCCTCACTCGCCGGGAGCTCTCCGACCATCTGCGCGTGTCGTACGGCAAGGTCGCCGAGTTCCAGAAGCGCGGCGCCCTGCACTTCCACGCGGTCGTACGCCTCGACGGCCCTGCCGGGCCCGGCACACCGCCGCCAGGCTGGGCAACGGTCGACCTACTCACGGACGCGATACGTGCCGCCGCCGCACACCCGTACACATCCGTCTCGGTCCCAGCTGCCGATGACGAACCCGCCCGCACCTTCCGCTGGGGCCGACAGCTCGACGTCCGCCCGGTCAAGGCCTTCGGCGACGGCTCCGACATCACCGAGCAGGCCGTCGCCTCGTACGTGGCCAAATACGCCACCAAGGCTGCCGAGAACACCGGCACCCTGGACCGCCGTATCGGCGAACTCGCCGAACTCGACCGCCACCAAGTCCCCGACCACACTCGGCGGCTCATCAGGGCATGCCGTGACCTTGATGCCCTGTACCCGGATCGGCGCCTCTGGGCATGGGCGCACATGCTCGGCTTCCGCGGGCACTTCTCGTCGAAGTCGCGCACCTACTCCACCACCCTCGGCGCCCTCCGCCAGGCACGCGCCGACTACCGAGCCGCACAGGATGCCGTCGGTATCGACGACCGCGAGCCGGACACCGTCCTCGTCCTGGCGGACTGGCAGTACGCCGGCCACGGCCACACCCCTGGCGAAGCCGCCCTCGCCGCCACGATCGCCGGCGACCTCCAGACCAACCGCGAAACCGCCCGGGATGCCCTCCTGACCGAAGGGAGCACGGAATGACCACGGCTATCCGGTCACGACGCACGATGCTCACCCTTGCGGAGGTCTGCGAGGAACTGGCCATCTCCCGCTCGACCTTCTACGACTGGCGGGCCAAGCGCCGCGCGCCCCGCTGCATCAAGCTCCCGAACGGCGACCTTCGGATCCGGCGAAGCGATCTCGACCACTGGCTCGACGACCGCGAGGACGCTGCCTGATGGAGACCACTTTCGACGTCAAGATCTACAAGATCCTGGTCTACAAGGGCGCCCGTAAGACCACCTACACCGTGAGGTGGGTCGTGGCGGGCAAGCGTTGGCGCGAGCCCTTCGACACCGTTGCGCTTGCCGAGGGCTTCCGCTCCGGACTCATCCAGGCCACGGGCAAGGGCGAAGCCTTCGTGGTCAACACCGGTCTACCGGTGTCCCACCGCTCCAAGGCTGCCGACATGAGCTGGTACCGGTTCGCCGTCGAGTACGTGGATGTCCGCTGGCCTCAACTCGGCGGCAACAGCCGTAAGAACGTCGCCAAGACCCTGACCGCTACCACCATCGCGCTTCTCCGGACCAAGCCCACTCAGTTCGCAGCCGCCGAAGTGCGCACGGCCCTCCGCGAGTGGGCGTTCAACACGAACCGACGACCGGACGCGCCCCGAGAGGTGGCGGTGATCCTCAGATGGATCGAGCGGAACTCCCTCCCCATCTCGGTCTGGGAGGACCCTGAGCGTGTCGAGCAGATCCTGCGCGCCATCGACACCCGTCTCGACGGCAAGCAAGCGGCGGCCTGGTCCAGGAAGCGCAACCGCCGCATCCTCAACGTGGCCTTGCAGTACGCCGTCCGGCGGCGAATCCTGCGGGCGAACATCCTGCCCAAGGGCAAGGAGGCGACGGGTGCGACGAAGACCACGAACGCCGTCGACAAACGGTCCTTGCTGAACCCCGAGCAGGCGGCCGCGATCCTCGACTGGATCCGCCGCCGGCCGCGGGGTGGCAAGCGACTCCATGCCTTCTTCGCCACGCTCTACTACTGCGGGCCCCGCCCCGAGGAAGCCGTGGCGATGCGGGTCGAGGACGTGACCCTTCCGCCGGTCCAAGCCGCCGACCAGTGGTGCGAGTTGCTGATCCACACCGCGACCCCAGAGGTCGGCAAACAGTGGACGGACACAGGGGAGATCCACGAGCAGCGCCATTTGAAAGGCCGTGCGGAGGGTGAGACGCGCACTGTCCCAGGGCACCCCGACCTGACCCGCATCCTGCGCCAGCACATCGAGGACGAGCAGCTCCGGCCGGGTGATCTGCTGTTCCAGGGGGAGTTCGGCGGCATCCTCGCGGGGTCCGTCATCCGGCGGGCCTGGCGCAGCGCTCGTAAGGCCGTGCTGCCGCCGCACGTCTTCGACTCGCCGACCGGGCGACGTGTCTACGACAACCGCAACACGCGGTTGACCAAATGGCTCAACGACGGCATCCCGCCCGCCCAGGTCGCGGAGTGGGCAGGGAACAGTGTTGCTGTGTTGCTTGCCACATACGCCCGGTGTGTCGACGGGCAGCTGCCGGATCTCAAGCGGCGGCTTGAAGCTGCCGGGGATCTTCCTGAGTTGCCGCCTGCTGAGTGACGGCCTCTGGCGGCGCGGACTTCGACACGTATTCGACACGGCCACCCGCGAAAACCCGGTGACAGCCGGACGGCCCCGGAGTGCTCCCATGATCAGTGGGGGAGTGCCCGGGGCCTTCCCGCGCCGCGCAAAACAGGCTCTGACCAGCAAAAAAGCCCTCCCGGAGGAGAGCTGAGAAATGGCGCCCCCGGCAGGACTCGAACCTGCGGCCAAGCGCTTAGAAGGCGCCTGCTCTATCCACTGAGCTACGGGGGCCGGTGTGTGGCCTCTGTCGTGGTGCCCGGGTGTGGGCGGATCCGTGACGTTGCCGGGGTCAAGGATAGGGCTCCCGTGTCCTTGTCCCTGCTGCTTCGCCTCCGTGGCTCGATGTGGAGGTTCGGTGAAGCGGTCCTGATAATCGCAGGCAAGTGCGAATCGTGCACCGCTTTTGGCGTCCCGCGCACCGGGTGTTGTGCACTCGTTATGCCTGGACTATGCCGGTGTCCCAGTCATCCCTTCCATCCCTTGTGTTCCGTCGGCGCGCAGACATGCTCATATGCTTCAGAATTCCCCTAAAATTGGGCATTCTTCACATGTGGTGACCTTGGACGTACGGCCTCAGCTGATCGACGCACTCTCCGCTCTGCGCGACCGTGTCGCAGCCGCACGCTTTCCGCTTCCCCTGCCGGGGGCGCCACGCGCGCGTGCCAACCGCGACGAACTGCTCGCGCAGCTCGACGACTACTTGGTGCCCCGGTTGAGAGAGCCCGAAGCGCCTTTGCTGGCCGTCGTGGGAGGTTCGACGGGGGCCGGCAAGTCGACGCTGGTCAACTCCCTGGTGGGCCAGCGGGTCAGCGAGGCCGGGGTGCTCCGGCCCACCACCCGCACTCCGGTGCTGGTCTGCCATCCGGAGGATCACCACTGGTTCAGCGGGATGCGCGTACTGCCCGACCTCACCCGCGTCTGGGTGCCCCAGCAGGAGGCCGGCGACGACCTCCTGCTGCCCGGCGAGGACCCCGCGCGCGTGCTGCGCGTCGAGACCGCCGAAACGCTCCCGCGCGGTCTCGCCCTCCTTGACGCCCCCGACGTCGACTCCCTGGTCGCCGACAACCGCATCCTCGCCGCCGAGCTCATCTGCGCCGCCGACATCTGGATCATGGTCACCACCGCCGCCCGCTACGCCGACGCCGTCCCCTGGCACCTGCTGCGCACCGCCAAGGAGTACGACGTCACCCTCGTCACCGTCCTCGACCGGGTGCCCCACCAGGTCGTCTCCGAGGTCTCCCGGCAGTACGGAGCCCTGCTCACCAAGGCCGGCCTCGGCCACGTGCCCCGCTTCACCGTTCCGGAGCTGCCCGAGTCGGCCTGGGGCGGCGGCCTCCTCCCGGCCACCGCCGTGGCGCCGCTGCGCACCTGGCTCGTCCACCAGGCCCAGGACCCGGCCGCCCGCCAGCACGTGATGGCCCGCACGGCCTACGGCGTCCTCGACTCCCTCAAGGCCCGGATGCCCGAGCTGGCCGGCGCCGCCGCCGCCCAGTACGCCGCCGCGCTCCGGCTCACCGCCGCCGTCGACTCCGCGTACGACAGCGAGTACGCGCGCGTACGCGGCCGTCTGCAGTCCGGCGCCGTCCTCGCCGGCGACGCCCTCAAGCGCTGGCGCGCCTTCCCCCTCGACTGCACGGCCGGTGAACTCCTGGACTCCCTGGTGGAGAGCCTCGTGGCCCTCCTGGTGTGCTCCGTCACGGCCGCCGACGAGCGCGTCGACGACGCCTGGCGCCGCGAACCGGCGGCGGGCGCCCCCGGCCTCCGGGACCGCGACCCCACCCTGGAGACCGCCGAGCACCGCATCGGCCTGGCCGTACGGCGCTGGCGGCGCGAGCTGGAGGAGTACGCCGAGGACGAGGTGCGCGACCTCGACCGGAGCCCCGCGCCCGACCCCGAGGTGGTCGCCGCCCTCGTCGCCACGGCGCTCCTGGGGGGCCGCAGGGCCCGTTCCGCGGGCGAGGGACTCGCCGAGCGCATCGGAGCCCACGGCGCGCTGCGGCTGCGCGACCGGGGCGGACGGCTCCTCGCCGACCACCTGGACCGCGTCATGCACACCGAGCGCGAGCGCCGGCTCGCCCCCCTCGACGCCCTCGACGTCCACCCGGAACCACAGGCCGAACTCATCGCCGCGCTGTCCGTACTGCAGAAGGAGAGGTGACCGGTGACCGCCGTCACTGACCAGGACCACGACCGGGGACACACGGAACCCGCCGAGGACGGTGCCGCCGAGAGCGTTCCCGAGGAGACCAAGGAAGCTGAGCAGGCGGAGCAGGCCGAGGCGTCCGGGGGCGGTTCGGGCGAGGAGAAGGGCGCCGAGACGGACGTCGAGCCGCAGAAGGACGTAGAGCCGCAGAAGGACGTAGAGCCGGAGAAGGACGTGGACGCCGAGGGCGGGGAGCACGCGCGCGTGGAGGATGGCACGGCCGGGGGCGAGTCCGGGATCGCGTGGGACGACGGGCTGATCGCGCGGCGGGTGAACGAGAACGCCGGGGAGCAGGCCCCGCCCGTGGTGGAGAGCCGGGCCTCCGTGCCGCAGACGGCGACCACCCTGGCGTACGACGGCGTCCTGCGGTCGCGGCTCGACGCGCTGCGCGAGCTGGTGGGGCTGTCCCGGACCCGGCTCGACAGCCGGACCCTCGCCGAGGCCGGGCGGGTGCTCGACGAGGCCGCCGCGCGGCGCCGGCTGTCCGGGCAGCACACCGTGATCGCCATCGCGGGCGCCACCGGCAGCGGGAAGTCGCAGCTGTTCAACGCGCTGGCCGGGGTGACCATCTCGGAGACGGGCGTACGCCGGCCCACCACCGCCGCGCCCATCGCGTGCAGTTGGAGCGACGGCGCCGCCGCCCTCATCGACCGGCTCGGCATCCCGCCCCGGCTGCGCCGCCGCCCCGCCGGCCAGCACGCGGACGCCGAGGGACAGCTGCGTGGGCTAGTCCTGGTCGACCTGCCCGACCACGACTCCGCCGCCGTGCAGCACCGCGAGCAGGTGGACCGGGTGCTGGCCCTCGTGGACGCCGTCGTGTGGGTCGTGGACCCCGAGAAGTACGCGGACGCCATGCTCCACGAGCGCTATCTGCGGCCGATGGCGGGCCACGCCGAGGTCATGTTCGTCGTCCTGAACCAGATCGACCGGCTCCCCGGGGAGGCGGCCGAGCAGGTCCTGGACGATCTGCGCCGGCTGCTGGACGAGGACGGCATCGCGCTCGGCGAGTACGGCGAACCGGGCGCGACCGTGCTCGCGCTGTCCGCGCTCACCGGGGACGGCATCGGCGAGCTGCGCGAGGCGCTCGGCCAGTTCGTGGCGGAGCGCGGGGCCGCCGCGCGCCGGATCTCGGCCGACGTCGACGCCGCCGGGTGGGGGCTGCGGCCCGTCTACGCCACCTCCCGGCGGACCGGGCTGAGCGAGGAGGCCCGGGACGAGTTCGCCGCCCGGCTCGCGGACGCGGTCGGCGCCACCGCGGCGGGCGAGGCCGCCGAGCGCGCGTGGCTGCGCAACGCCAATCGCGCGTGCGGGACGCCCTGGCTGCGGCTGTGGCGGTGGTACCAGGACCGCAGCGAGCCCCCGACGGGACGGCTTCCGCTGCGGGCCCAGGCGGACGAGGAGGCCACCGCGCGCCAGCGGGTCGAGCAGGCGGTGCGCACGGTCGCCGAGCGGGCGTCCGCCGGGCTGCCGGCGCCGTGGGCGCAGGCGGTACGGGAGGCGGCCGTACGCGGCTCCCAGGGGCTGCCCGAGGCGCTGGACGAACTGGCCGCGCGCGCGGGACTGCCGCCGGGGCGGCCGCCGCGGCCGGGGTGGTGGCCGGCGGCGGTGCTGGTGCAGGCGTCGATGACGCTGTTGCAGGTGGTGGGCGGTCTGTGGCTGGCGGGGCAGATCGTGGGTGTCATGGCGCCGAACCTGGGGGTGCCGGTGCTGTTGATGGTGGCCGGGATCATCGGTGGGCCGCTGGTGGAGTGGAGCTGCCGGATGGCGGCGCGGGGGCCGGCGCGGCGGTACGGCATGGAGGCGGAACGGCGGCTTCGGGAGGCTGCCGCGGGGTGTGGGCGGGCTCGGGTGCTGGATCCGGTGGCGGCGGAGTTGCTGCGGTATCGGGAGGTTCGGGAGCAGTACGGGCGGGTGATGGGGGTCGGGGTGGGGTGAGTGGCGTGCGGCTCCGCGGGTGAGGCGGGTGATGCGGGTGGGGGTGGGTGGGTGAGTTACGTACGGCTCCGGGTGATGCCGGTGGGGGCGGTGAGGTAGGGCTCGGGGTGAGGCGGGTGGGGGGCCGGTGAGGTATGGCTCGGGGTGATGCGGGTGGGGGCCGGTGAGGTACGGCTCGGTGGGGTGGCGTACGGCTCGGGGTGCTGCGGGCCGGGGTGGGGAGCCGGGGTCCGGGGGCCGCACGGCGTGATGCGGAGCGCCCCGTTCGAGTGGCGGGGTTTTCCACAGGGCCGGGGGTGATCCACAGCGCTCGGCGGGATCGGCCCGGCGGAGGCAGTCTGGCTGCGCGGCGATTCGCGAGGACGCGATCGCCGGTGCGACAGACGCAGCCGTACGGGACGGGCCCGTCGGCGTATCAGGAGGGGTGCACGATGAACGAGACGATCGTGTCCGTGGTGGGGAACGTGGCCACGCAGCCGGTGTACCGGGAGGTCGCGACGGGGCCATCCGCGCGGTTCCGGCTGGCGGTGACCGCGCGGTACCTGGACCGCGAGAAGAACGAATGGACGGACGGGCACACCAACTTCTTCACGGTGTGGGCCAATCGGCAGCTCGCCACGAACGCGGCGGCGTCGCTGACGGTGGGCGACCCCGTCCTGGTGCAGGGCAGGCTCAAGGTCCGCTCGGAGGTGCGTGAGCAGCAGACCTGGACCTCGGCCGACATCGAGGCGGTGGCGATCGGCCACGATCTCGCGCGGGGCACCTCCGCCTTCCGCCGCCCGGGCCGGCCGGAACCGGCGGTGAGCAGCCCGCCTCCGCCGCCGCGTCCGGAGCCGGACTGGGAGACGCCGGAGGAGGCGAGTCAACCCGCTGCGGAACCAGCGGCGGTGACGTGACGTCAGTGCTGAGTGATCGTTGACCGAACTGCGGCTTATCGGTGAGTGCGTGCCGAAGACCCCGGTGGATTTGTCGATAAGCCCTGTTCGCAGGGGGTCCTCGCGATAACGATTCCGAGTCGGATCGCTTGTCCCGTGAGATCCCCGGGAAGCGTGGTGCGCCTGGTCCTTAGGATGCCGAACAAGGCTCTCGGGGCTTGTAGTTCTGCTGGTGGGACCGTACCCCCACATCAACGGGTCCTGCTCGAAGGGGAATTCTGTGCTTTCTTCTGTCGCCGTGCCGTCCGGGCGTGGTCGAGGTGCGGCCCGACTCGCCGCCGCGACGCTGGTGTCCGGCCTGCTCGCCACCGGTGCGCTGGTGACCGGTGGCGGCCAGGCGGCCGCCGACGGCACGACGCGGGGCCAGGGCGGGGCGACCGCGACCATAGGCGGCCTGAAGACGTACGGCACGGCGGTGATACACGGCGACGCCGGCGACCAGGAGATCTCCGCGGGCCTGTTCGAGATGTCCGTCGACGGCGGCGGGACCCTCCAGACGTACTGCGTGGACCTGCACAACCCCACGCAGAAGGACGCCAAGTACCACGAGACGCCGTGGAGCGGGACCTCGCTCGGGGCCAACGAGAACGCGGGCAAGATCCGTTGGATCCTGCAGAACTCCTACCCGCAGGTGAACGATCTGGCGGCGCTGGCCAAGAAGGCGGGCGTCCGGGGTGGTCTCACCGAGCAGGACGCCGCGGCGGGCACGCAGGTGGCGGTGTGGCGCTACTCGGACGGCGCGGACGTCGAGGCCGTGGACCCGCAGGCCGAGAAGCTCGCCGACCATCTGGAGAAGAGCGCCCGTGACGTGGCCGAGCCGGCGGCGTCGCTGACGCTCGACCCGCCCGCGCTGTCCGGGCGCCCCGGCGAGCGGCTCGGACCGGTGACCGTGCGTACCGGCGCGAGAACGGTGATGGTGACGCCGCCCGCGGACGCGGCCATGAGCGGCGTACGGATCGTCGACAAGACCGGCAAGCCCGTCACCTCGACCGCTGACGGCGGCCAGATCTACGTCGACGTGCCCGAGGATGCGACGGCGGGCACCGCGGAGCTGACGGTGCAGGCCTCCACGACCGTCCCCGTGGGCCGCGCCTTCGCCTCCGAGAGCCGCAGCCAGACGCAGATCCTGGCGGGCTCCAGCGAGTCGACGGTGTCGGCGACGGCGACGGCGACGTGGGCCGAGCGGGGCGCCGTACCGGCGCTGTCCGCGACGAAGAACTGCGCGAAGGGCGGCGTGGACATCACGGCCGCCAACGAAGGCGACGCGAGCTTCTCCTTCGAGCTGATGGGCACCGAGTACACCATCGGCGCGGGCGAGTCCCGGACGGTGACCATCCCGCTCCAAGAGGACCAGGCGTACGACTTCACCATCGAGGGCCCCGGCGGCTTCGCCCAGCGCTTCACCGGCGTCCTGGACTGCATGACGCAGGCGGCGGAGGCCGCGCAGGCCGACAACACCTCCACCCAGACCCTGACGGAGCCGAGCCCCGCCACGGTGGGCGGCACGTCCCTCGACACCAACCTCGCGGCGACGGGCAGCTCCAACGCGACGCCCGTGATCGCGGGGGTGGCGATCGGACTGGTGGTGATCGGCGGGGCGGCCCTGCTGATAGTCCGGCGACGAAAGACCTCGGAACAGGACTGACCGGTCCGGGCCCCCGAGAAAGCCCAGGTCAGGGGGGTCGGAGGTAACGGGTTTCCTCCGGAGGGTGGCGGTGCGGCAAGATGGGGTGTATCTGCCCACTGCCTGATTTCAAGCTGCCGGACGGTTTCTCTTGGCTGAGTTCATTTACACCATGCGCAAGGCGCGCAAGGCGCACGGCGACAAGGTGATCCTCGATGACGTCACCCTGAACTTCCTCCCTGGGGCGAAGATCGGCGTCGTCGGCCCGAACGGTGCCGGTAAGTCGACCGTGCTGAAGATCATGGCGGGGCTCGAGCAGCCCTCCAACGGTGACGCCTTCCTCTCGCCCGGGTACAGCGTCGGCATCCTCATGCAGGAGCCGAAGCTGAACGAGGAGAAGACGGTCCTGGAGAACGTCCAGGAGGGCGTCGCCGAGATCAAGGGCAAGCTCGACCGGTTCAACGAGATCGCCGAGCTGATGGCGACCGACTACTCCGACGCGCTGCTCGACGAGATGGGCAAGCTCCAGGAGGAGCTCGACCACGCCAACGCCTGGGACCTCGACGCCCAGCTCGAGCAGGCCATGGACGCCCTCGGCTGCCCGCCCGGCGACTGGGCCGTCACCAAGCTCTCCGGTGGTGAGAAGCGCCGCGTCGCGCTCTGCAAGCTGCTGCTCGAGGCGCCCGACCTGCTGCTCCTCGACGAGCCCACCAACCACCTCGACGCCGAGTCCGTGAACTGGCTGGAGCAGCACCTCGCCAAGTACGCGGGCACCGTCGTGGCCATCACCCACGACCGGTACTTCCTCGACAACGTCGCCGAGTGGATCCTCGAACTGGACCGCGGGCGCGCCTACCCCTACGAGGGCAACTACTCCACGTACCTGGAGACCAAGCAGACCCGTCTCAAGGTCGAGGGCCAGAAGGACGCCAAGCGCGCCAAGCGGCTCAAGGAAGAGCTCGAGTGGGTGCGGTCGAACGCCAAGGGGCGTCAGGCCAAGTCCAAGGCCCGTCTCGCTCGCTACGAGGAGATGGCCGCCGAGGCCGAGAAGATGCGGAAGCTGGACTTCGAGGAGATCCAGATCCCGCCGGGCCCCCGGCTCGGCAGCATCGTCGTCGAGGTCAACAACCTCAGCAAGGCCTTCGGTGAGAAGGTCCTGATCGATGATCTCTCGTTCACGCTGCCGCGTAACGGCATCGTCGGCGTCATCGGCCCCAACGGCGCCGGCAAGACCACCCTGTTCAAGATGATCCAGGGTTTCGAGGAGCCCGACTCCGGGACCATCAAGGTCGGCGACACCGTCAAGATCTCCTACGTCGACCAGAGCCGCGAGAACATCGACCCGAAGAAGACCCTGTGGGCGGTCGTCTCCGACGAGCTCGACTACATCAATGTGGGCCAGGTCGAGATGCCGAGCCGCGCGTACGTATCGGCCTTCGGCTTCAAGGGCCCCGACCAGCAGAAGCCGGCCGGTGTCCTCTCCGGTGGTGAGCGCAACCGGCTCAACCTCGCGCTCACCCTCAAGCAGGGCGGCAACCTGCTGCTCCTCGACGAGCCGACCAACGACCTCGACGTCGAGACCCTCTCCAGCCTGGAGAACGCGCTGCTGGAGTTCCCCGGCTGCGCCGTGGTCGTCAGCCACGACCGGTGGTTCCTGGACCGGGTCGCCACGCACATCCTCGCCTACGAGGGCGAGTCCAAGTGGTTCTGGTTCGAGGGCAACTTCGAGTCGTACGAGAAGAACAAGATCGAGCGCCTCGGTCCGGACGCCGCGCGTCCGCACCGCGCCACCTACAAGAAGCTGACCCGGGGCTGATCGATCTTGCGGCACATCTACCGCTGCCCACTGCGCTGGGCGGACATGGACGCCTACGGCCACGTCAACAACGTGGTCTTCCTCCGGTACCTGGAGGAAGCCCGTATCGACTTCCTGTTCCGCCCGGACAAGGATTTCCAGCAGGGGTCCGTGGTGGCGCGCCATGAGATCGACTACAAGCGGCAGCTCGTCCACCGGCACCGTCCGGTGGACATCGAGCTGTGGGTCACGCAGATAAGGGCCGCGTCCTTCACCCTCTCCTACGAGGTCAAGGACGACGACGTCGTCTACGTCCGGGCGTCGACGGTGATCGTGCCGTTCGACTTCGAGGCGCAGCGGCCCCGCCGGATCACCGCGGAGGAGCGGGAGTTCCTCGAGGAGTACACGGACGACGACGAGGAGGAGGCCGTCGCCGCATGACGGTGCTCCACCTCGCCGACGAGGGGGAGGCGGCGGATCTCGCCGCCTTCCTCTCCCGTTTGATCCACTACGACCGGGCAGCGGCCGTGCGTCTGCAGGCCGCCGGTACCGCGCTGGCCGTGTTCGGGCGCCCGCCGTCCTTCGAGGTGCTGGCGATCCGTACGGCGCGGCTGGCCAAGCCGTACGAGGACGGGCTCGCTGTCACGCTGGACGTGACCGTCTCCGCCGGGGAACTGCTGGAAGCGGTGGACGAGTCGGCGGCCACGGCTGTCGTTCCCGGTGCGGTCACCGGGCCGCCGTGGGCGGGGATGCTGCCGCCTAGGAGCGGGTGGCGTCCTGAGGCGGGGCTGCCGGGGCCCGAGGCGCTGCGCGGCATGGTCGGTGCGGCGGTGGCTGAATTCCGGGCGCGGACCGAGGAGTTGGGGCCGGAGGGGCGGACCCGGGCCGAGCTCGACCGGATCGGGCGGGACATCTGGTCCCGGGCCGTGGGGAGTACGCGGCTGCCGGTGCGGGCGGTGCATGCGGCGCAGGCGCTGGGGTTTCTGCGAGGCACCGGTGAGGCGTCGGTGGGGCTGTTCTCGTCGGGGGCGTGGCTGCGGCTGCGGACGCCGTACGGGTCGATCGCCGTGCGGCGGGCGGGACTTGGGGCGCTGGACGTGAGCGTGTCCCGTTAGCGGCGGGGGCGATCGGGGGGTGGGTTTCCGCTCGCCCGCGCTTGCGGGGTGCCTCCCCCAGAGGGGGCCCCAGCGCTCAGTCGTGCCGCCCCAGCGGCACGACTGCCCGCAGCTGCGCGGGTTTTGGGGCGCCGCCGCTCCGGGTGTTCAGCCCTCCGTGTTCACCATCGATGCTGCCGCGTACGTCATGTAGTTCCACAGGGTGCGGTCGTGTTCCTCGGAGAGGTCGAGGTCGTCCACGGCGGCTCGCATGTGCTTCAGCCAGGCGTCGTGGGCCGCGCGGTCGACGGGGAACGGGGCGTGCCGCATGCGGAGGCGGGGGTGGCCGCGGTTCTCGCTGTAGGTCGTCGGGCCGCCCCAGTACTGGATCAGGAAGAGCGTGAGGCGCTCCTCGGCGGGGCCCAGGTCCTCCTCGGGGTACATGGGCCGCAGCAGCGGGTCCCCGGCCACACCCTCGTAGAAGCGGTGGACGAGGCGGCGGAAGGTCTCCTCCCCGCCGACCTGCTCGTAGAAGGTCTGCTCCTGCAGCGTGCCGCGCCGAATCTCATTCACATCCCCTATGGTCTCAGACGCCGCGACCCAGGTCCGGAGACTTAGGACCCTCCCCTCGCCCGCCGCCGCGTACCGCAGGACAGTGGAGTCATGAGCGCCGACGCTCCCGACAAGGACCTGGACGACCTCGCCGCCACCGCGCGGGCGGAACTCGTGCGCGAGATCGACCGCAGCGGGGCCTGGGCCGAGGAGCCGGTCTGGCGGGAGGCGTTCGCGGCCGTGCCGCGCCATCTCTTCGTGCCCTACTACTACGTCGGCACCGTCGGCGGCTACGAACGGCGCTGGGGCGAGAGCTCCGACCCGGGCGCACGGCAGAGCTGGTTGCGCGGCGCCTACGACGACGTACCCCTGGCCACCCGGCTGCGCGACGGGGAGCTGCTCTCCTCCAGCAGCCAGCCCTCGCTGATGGCGATGATGCTGGTCGCCCTGCGAGTGCGGGACGGGGACCGGGTGCTGGAGATCGGCGCGGGGACCGGGTACAACGCCGCCCTGCTCACCCACCGGCTCGGCGACGACGATCTCGTCACCACCGTGGATCTGGAGCCGGAGATCACCGAGTCCGCGCGGCAGCACCTGGCCGCCGCCGGGTACCACCCCGCCGTGCTCACCGGCGACGGCACCCGCGGCGCTCCGGAGCGGGCGCCGTTCGACCGGATCATCGCGACCTGCACCCTGCCGTCGATCCCGGCCGCCTGGCTCGCCCAGTGCCGGGAGGGCGCCCGGATCCTCGCCCCGATGGCCACCGGCCTGGTCGCCCTGACGGTGCGGGACGCCGAGCATGCCGAGGGGCGGTTCCTGCACACGCCCGCCTACTTCGTCCCGTTGCGCGGCGGCGCCCGGCCCGAGCCGCCACCCCTCGGCGGAGTGCCGCGCCCGGCCAGGGACCACGACCTGTTCCGCTTCCTGCTGGCGCTGAGCCGCGACAGCCTGGACCCGCAGGAGGCGTACGCGCTGTGGGACCGCGAGGGCGCACCGCAGCGTCAGCGCTACGGCATCACCGTCAGCGGCGGGAGCCAGTGGGCCTGGCTGGACGATCCGGAGGGGCCGTACGCCTGGCCCCTCCGGTGAGGAACCGAGGAGCCGAATCAGCCCCCGCGGATATCAGTCCCCGCGGATATCAGCCCCGGCGGATCGTGATCGTCGTCCACGCGCCGACGTGGACGCGGTCGCCGTCCTGCAGCGGTACCGGGACGAACGGCTGGATCGGTTCCTCGGAGCCGTTCACCGTCGTGCCGTTCGTCGAGTTCTGGTCGACGACCGCCCAGGAGCCGTCCGGCTGCTGGACCAGCACCGCGTGCTGGTGCGAGACGCCCGGGTCCTCCGGCGGCACCGACAGGTCGATGTCGGGGGTGTCGCCGGTGGAGTGGCGGCGGCGGCCGATGGTGACCTGGTTGCCGGTGAGGGTGCGCTGCTGCTCCGGCGAGTACGCGGGCAGGTTCAGGCCGGCGGCCTCCGGGCCCGAGCGCTGCATCATCGCCATGAAGTAGTCGCGGTCCGGGCCGATCGTCGCCATCCAGGTGGCCGGCTGCTGCTGGTACGCCGGGCCGGGCGGGGCCTGGTGGGAGCCGGGCTGGGGGTAGCCGTAGCCGCCGCCCTGGGGGCCGGGGCCGCCGGGGCCGGTGGCGGACGGGGGCGGGATCACCCAGTCGTCCTCGCCGCCGAAGGACGGGCCGCCGGGCTGGGGGCGGTTCGTCTCCTGCGGGTAGGCGGGCGGGGCGGGCGGACCGGAGCGGTAACCCTGCGGGGCGCCGGGGCCACCCGGGCCGCCGGGCGGCGTGGGACCGGGCGGCGGCGGAGCCGGCCGCGAGGGGTCACCACCGAAGCCGGACGGACCACCCTGACCGCCGGGACCGGGCCCACCAGGACCCGACGGCCCACCGAAGGGTCCGGGGCCACCAGGACCGGGGCCACCAGGACCGGGGCCACCAGGACCGCCGAAAGGACCGGGACCGCCGGGACCACCAGGTCCCCCGGGGCGACCAGGGCCGCCCGGTCCGGACGACGGGTCCGCGCCGAACGGCGGGATCGGCTCGGCCGGCCGGTTCATCTGCGAAGGCCGCGAGCTCTGGTAGTCGTACGCGTCACCGCCGCCGTAGGACGGCCCGGGCGGCTGCTGCTGGAAGCGGGCCGCCGGGCTGGGGCCGGAGCCGGGCGCCGGCGGGCGCGGGGCGGCCGGGGTGTACGAGGTCGCCGTGTTGGTCAGGAAGTTCCACCGGCACTCCTCGCAGAACGGCGCACCGCCCTCGCGGGGCGTGCGGCACTGCGGGCAGAGCTCCGGCTCGCGGTCCGGTACGCCACCCAGGTGCGGACGCGCACCGCCGGGCTGGCCGCCGGGGGCGCCGGGCGGCGGCGGGAAGCCGTAGCCACCGCCGGGCGGGGGCGGCGGGGGAGGGGGCGGAGGTACGGCACCGGCCATGCGGTGACCGCAGACCTCGCACCAGTCGTCGGAACCCGACTGGTGTCCGTTCGGGCAGGTCGGCATGTCGGCGCTTCCCCCTCTCCTTTCCGGCCCGGTGGCCGGATTTCTCCAACCCCGAGGGGTCAGGCTCGCGTCAGTGCCCGGTAGCTTCCCCCGGGCACTTCTGATGTCACTTCTTTACACGAACAGTCTTTGTCGACCGGGTCTCGAGAGTCATCTCGTCGGCCTCCGCGACCTTCGCCTTCAGTCGCACAGTACCTGCCGCGGCGTCGACCACGTCCACCACCTTCGCAAGGAGTTTCGCCGTATCGGCGTTTCCGGAGGCGCTGGCGAGCTGAACGGCGCGGCCCAGTTTGGCCGTTGCTCCATCCATATCGCCCGCTTTGCGAAGATCGAGCCCTTGCTGGATTGCCTGGGCCAGTTCCGCCTGCCCGGTGTAGTGGGCGACTTGGGGGTTGATCGAGGTGGACGCGGCCATGTCGTCGGTCCATACGGCCCGTACCAGGCCCTGGGCGCCCAGGTTCTGGACGCTGCCGTCCGGCTGCGGGACGACCAGCGAGACCCGGGCGGCCAGCATCTCCTGGCCCAGATCGGCGACCGGGACCTCGACGCAGACGTGGTAGTCACGGGACTCGTCTCCCCAGGAGCCGGTGGGGTAGTCCCCGGAGCGCGGGCCCGATTCGGTACGGCGGTCCGTCAACTCCTCGACCGTCGGCGCGACTTGCTTGACGAACTTGATGGTCGTGCCGACCGGCGTCCACACCCTGAGGGCGACGTCCGCGACCTCCTTGCCCATCGCCGTCTCCATCATCTGCGTGAAGTCGGCGGCCAGGCCCGCCGGATCGGCGACGATGTCGGCGGTGCCGAGCAGGGCGGAGGCGATCCCTGTGACTTCTTTCACTTCCCAGTCGGTGCCCACACCGCGTGCGTCACAGGTGAAACGGCCGGCGCAGGAGTCCAGCGCGGCGCGCAGATCCTCAGGTGACTCGTGTTCATTGCGGCCGTCGGTGAGCAGGATGCCGTGGCGGATGGCGACGTCCGCGGAGGACAGCAGCCGGTCCGCGAGCCGCAGCCAGGTGCCGATGGCCGTTCCGCCGCCCGCGCTGAGCCTGCGCAGCGCCTGCTTGGCCTGGTCGCGGGTGGTGGCGTCGGCGACCGCGAGCCGGCCGGTGCCCGGGTAGACCTCCCGGGCGACGTGCGTGCCGCCGATCACCGCGAAGTGCACCCCGTCGCGCAGGGTGTCGATGGCCGCGGCCGTCGCGTCCCGGGCGTTGCGCATCTTGGTCGGCGGGTAGTCCATCGAACCCGAGCAGTCGACCATGATCGCCACCGCGGCGGACGGGCCCTGGCCCGGCGTGTACAGCGGCGCCGCGACCGCGCTTCCGATCGTGCCGCCGCCGGTCGCGGAGACCGTGACGATCGCGTTGACCTCACGGCCGCCCTCGGGGAGGTACTCGTTCTGGTACACGTCCATCGAGAACTGCGGCACGTTCGACTTCGAGAAAATGGCCATGCCTTCTGTGATCCCCCTAGGTCACCCCACCGGGGTGGGGCACTGGCTGATGGCGGACCGGTCCCCTCCGGTCCGTCGAGGCTGTCCCCGCTGCGGGCCTCAGGCCGATCCTGCCCCCATCGGCGGGGCCGGGAACGGCAGCACGGCCACTGTTACGTTGTCGTGGCCCCCGCCGTCGAGCGCGTGGCCCACCAGCACCTGGGCGCTGTGCAGCGGGCGTACGGCCGCGTCGAGGGGCACCACGTCCGCCATCTCGTCGGCCGCCTCGGCGTAGTTCCACAGTCCGTCGGTGCACACCACCACCACACCCGGCCGGTCCGGCTTGAAGGACGCGGTGTGCGGCTCCAGTTCGTAGGCGTCCGCGCCGAGCCAGCCGGTGATCGCGTGGGCGCGCTCGTCGGCGTACGCCTCGGCCTCGTTCATCAGGCCCGCGGCGACCATCTGCGCGGCCCAGGAGTCGTCCTCGGTCAGCCGGGCCGCGGGCGCGCTGCGGTCCACCGGCACCCAGTAGACGCGGCTGTCGCCGACCCAGCCGACGACCAGCAGCCCGGAGGTGATCACGGCGCCGACCAGGGTGCAGGCGGGGGCGTTCTGGTGCGGGGCGTGCTCGCGGGCGGTGGCGGGCTCGCCGGCCAGCGCGTTGACCGCGTGGGCCGCGGCGACGATCGCCTCGTGCATGGCCTGCTGCGGATGCGTGCCCTGCGGCAGGGCCGCCAGCAGCGAGTCGCTCGCCGCGCGGGACGCGGCCTGCGAGGCCTCGTCGGGGCGGGTCGCCGAGGAGACGCCGTCGCAGACGATCGCCAGCACCGCCGGGGAGCCGTCGGCGAGGGCCGTGCAGCCCACGGCGAAGGAGTCCTCGTTGCGGTGGTGGCGCAGCCCGCGGTCGCTGACGGCGGCGATCGGGCCGCACGACTGTTCCATGTGGTCGCGCTCGCGGGGCTGGGCGTGACCGCAGTTCTCGCAGTAGCCGTCGTGGTCGACCCGGCCGGCCCGGCAGGCCACGCACACCTTGGCGGCCCCGGCGGGAGCGGGCTCCTCGGCGGCGACGCGCGGGTCGGGCGCCTGGAGCGGGTACTCCTCGGGCTCCGGCGCGCGGTCGAACCGTACGCCCGAGTGACCGCGGCCGTCCGACTCGGCCCCCTGGAGATCGGCGGGCAGGTGCACCGCCGCCGGGGTGTCCGAGCCGTCCGGCGCTGAGGCGTGCGGCCAGGCCACGTCGGCGCCGGGCGGCGGGGCCGAGCCGTTGACGGCGGCCGGTGTGCCGGCGAGGGCGGACAGGTCGTATCCGCACTTCTCGCAGAAACGGTCACCCGAGAGCAGCGGTTCGGCGCAGCTCGGGCACTTCGACAGAGCGGCCTGCTGGGGCATCTGCGACATCAACTACACCCACGTCCGGGGGCGGTAACGATTGGCACGTTCCACCAGGTCGATCCTCTCCTCGCCGCCCTGCGCGAGCCGGGCCAGCGTGCGGTACGAGCGCTCCAGGCCGAACCGCAGTCCCCGCTCGTCCAGGCCGCTGCCGAGCAGCGACCGCCCCCCGGCGGCGGGGGGGACGGAACCTTGGCCACCGGAGAGTATCCAGTCCAGCGCACAGCCGAGCACCTCCGCCGCCAACTGCTCGCGGCGCGCCGGGTCCAGACCGTACGCCTGAAGCGCCTCCACCTGGCCCGCCGCGGCGGTCAGGTCGTCCAGGAACGGTACGTCACCGGCGACCGCGGTGCGCTGCCGCAGCCGTGCCCGCACCGCCGCGACCCGGGCTGCCGTGTAGTGGATGGAACTCTCCGGCACCGACTCCAGCGTCGTCACGGCGCCGCGCCGGTCGCCGGTGGCGAGCTGGACGCGGGCCAGGCCGAACGCGGCGCTCACATAGCTCGGGTCGGTCGTCCAGACCAGGCGGTAGTACTCGGCGGCGTTGTCGAGCTGGCCGAGCACCTCCGCGCACAGGCCGAGGGCCAGCTTCGGCGCGGGCTCGCCGGGGAAGGCGTCGTAGATCGCGTCGAAGGCGAGCGCGGCGCCCTCGTGATCGCCGGTCACCAGCGCGGCCACGCCCCGGTACCAGACCACCCGCCAGTCGTCGGGCCGCTCCGCCTCCAGGCGCAGCAGGGTCTCGTGGGCGGTGCCCGCGTCGCCGTTCTCCAGCCAGGCCCGCACCTGCCGCAGCCGGGTCTCGGTGGAGGGCGCCGGGGCGGCGGCGAGCGCGCTGACGAGTTCACCGGGCGCGGAGGTCATCAGGCCCGCCAGGAAACCGGCGTTGGGGTCCGAGGGGTCCACGTGCGGCACGGGCAGGGCGAGGGCCGCCGCGGCGGTGGGGACCGGCTTGACCAGGCCGCCGGCCAGGGGGGTGGCCGCGGCGGTCCGGCCGCGGGCCCCAAGCCGGGAGACCTCGCCGTCCAGCTTCGGGAACAACTCCGTGTCGGTGACCTTCACTTCGGGCCCGAACAGCGGCGACAGCGCGGGCCGCGCGCGTCCCGTCTGCAGCGACACGACCTCCCGCAGCACGCCCGTCAGCTGCTCCGCCATCTCCTGCGCGGAGGCGAACCGGCGGGCCGGGTCCGGGTCCGTCGCCCGGACCAGCAGCCGGTAGAAGGACTCGTACTGGCGGAAGACCTCGATGTTGTCCGGGTCGGGCAGGGAGTCCACGAAGACGTTCGTGTAGCCCTGGAAGTCGAAGGTGAGCACCGCCAGGGTGCGGCCGACGGTGTAGAGGTCGCTCGCCACCGACGGGCCGACCTCCGCGACCTCCGGCGCCTGGTAGCCGACCGTGCCGTAGATGGCCGACTCCTCGTCGTCCATCCGGCGCACCGCGCCCATGTCGATGAGCTTGAGCTGGCTCTCGGTCTGGATGGCGTTGTCGACCTTGAAGTCGCAGTACAGCAGGTTGCGGCTGTGCAGATGGCCGAGGGCCTCCAGGGCCTCGATGCCGTAGGCGCAGGCCTGCTCCACCGGCAGCGGATCGCGCTTGCCCGCCGTGGTGCGGCGGCCGTTGGCGATCTCCTTCAGGGACTTGCCGCCGACGTACTCCATGACGATGTAGCCGTCCAGGGAGCCCGTGCGCTGGTCCAGGTGCTCGACGAAGTTGTAGATCCGCACGATGTTGGCGTGCTCGATCTCCGCGAGGAAGCGCCGCTCGGAGATCGCGGCGGCCATCGCGTCCTGGTCGCCGGTGTCCAGCAGGCCCTTGAGGACCACCCAGCGGTCGGAGACCGCGCGGTCCACGGCGAGGTAGACCCAGCCGAGCCCGCCGTGCGCCAGGCAGCCCACGACCTCGTACTGCCCGTGCACCACATCGCCGGACTTCAGCTTCGGGACGAAGGAGTACGGGTGGCCGCACTTGGTGCAGAAGCCCTCCGTGCGGCCCGGCCGTTCACCGCGCGCCCGGCCCACCGGCGCCCCGCAGTCCGAGCGCGAGCAGAACCGCTTGCGCTCGGGCACCTCGGGGTTGTCCAGCACCATCGCGCGCGGGTCGGGCCGCGGCACGTCCGGCACGTCCACCAGGCCGACGCCGAGCCGGCTCCGCCCGGAGGTGCCGGCGGCGGAACCGGAGCCGCGCACCGACACCGAGCGGCCGGAGGAACCGCCCGACAGGGAGCGGGAGAGCCGCCCGGACACCGAGCGGCGCGACTTCGACGACTGCGAGGACGTACGGGAGCTGGCGCGGCTGCTGGAGCGGGAACTGGTGCTGCCGGAACCGCCCTTGCCGCCGCCGGTCACGCCGGTGGGCGCCGAGCCGACCGTGCCGGACGTGGAGACGACCGGGGCCAGACCGCAGGTGTCGCAGTACAGCTCGCCGCCGCCCACGTCCTCGTACGCACCGCCGCAGCCGGGCCGCTGGCAGGACTGCTGTGGCTGACTCATGACCTCGTCTCCCCCCGACGATCCTCCGGGCCGTCCTGCTCAGGCACCCGTGGGGTGCCCAGCAGTTCGACTGCCGCCCGCTGGTAGCGCAGGACGGCCTGTTCCGCGACGCGCAGGTCGCAGGGCGCGCTCCACAGCATGCGCCGGGCCGCGTCGTACCGCTCGATGAGGAACGGGTCCTCGGCCAGGCCGTGCCGGGCCACCTTCGCCCGGTACGCGTCCAGCCGGCCGCGCAGCTCGGCGCGGACCGCCAGCGGCTGGGTGACCGCGGTCAACGACTCGCGGGCGCGCAGCAGTTCGTCCTCCGCCTTCTGCTCCAGGGACTCCAGCAGCGGGGACAGCCGGTGCCACTGGCCGTGCCTGCGGTACTCGGCGGCCGTCGCCAACTGCTCCTGCAGCGCGGTCGGCGGGCCGCTGACCACCGGCACCTCGGTGGCGGCGATCTTCGCCAGGACCTCGCCGCGCGCGGTGCGTGCCTCGGCGAGGGTGCGGTCCGCGCGGGAGAGCACGTCCCGCAGCTTCACCAGGCGCGCCTCGGCGTCCTGCCGGACGGTGAGCACGGCGTCGATCTCGCGGCGTACGTCCTCCAGGGCGCGCGCCTCACGGTCGTAGACCGTGGTGTCCGGCTTGCCGCCGCCGGGGGCCGAACTGCCCTGCGCGGGACGCCAGAACGCCAGCGGGTCGGACACCACCTGGGCGCGCAGGTCCGTCAGCGTGCGGGTGATGCGCTCCAGGTCGTCCCCGGCCGGGTGTTCGCCCGGGCGGACGCCGACGGAGTGCGCGAGCTTGCGGGTGCGCTGCAGCTCGGCGGCCAGTAAATCGATCCGGGCGGGCAGCGCCGACCACACGGCGTCGGCGGCGACGACCATGTCCAGCGAGGTCGCGTACAGCTCGTTCATCCGGTCGACCAGCGTCGCGAGCGTGAACCGCTCGCTGAGCTTGCCCGAACCGCCGTGCAGGGTCGGCGCGTTGGCGGTCGCGGTGGCGGAACCGGCGACCGTGACGGACTCGCCGCGCAGCAGCTCGGTCAGCTCCGCCAGGTCCTCGCGGCTGGACCAGCGGCGCCGGGAGCGGATCTCGCGGGCGCCGCGCAGGGCCGCCGTATAGGCGTCGAAGTAGGTCCACAGCAGCGTGATGGACGCCTCCGCGGCCGTCCAGCGCTCTTGGGTGACGCCGGTCAGCTCGGCGCCTTCGAGGAGTCTGCGGCCCGCGTGGTCCTGGAGGGCGAGCAGCGAGGTCTCGATCGCCTCGTGCTCCGCGCCGAGCCGCGCCAGCGCACGGTCCACCTCGTCCCGGTCCATCACCGGCCCGGGGGGTCCCGTGACGCCCATCGATCACCTCTCGCTGCTGTGTTGTGCGGTTGGGGGGTTGTACTCGTGCCGGGTTCAGCTCTTGCGGAGGTACTGCGGCGCGGGCGGCTCCGAGTCCGCCGACTCCGCCCCCAGTGTCGCCGAAAGCCAGGTGTCGTACGACGCCTGCCAGCCGCCGGAGGTGTCCTTGCGGTAGTCCACAAGGATCTTGTTGACCCGGCGTACCAGATCGTCGGCGTCCTTCTTCATCGCCACGCCGTAGTACTCGGTGGTGAAGGCGGCACCCTTCAGCTCGACCGTCGGGTCCTGCGCGGCCTGGCTCGCGGCGAGGGCGCCGTCGGTCACCACCGCGTCCGCCTCGCCGAGTTGGAGGCGGACCAGGCAGTCGAGCTGGTTGGGGACGGTGTGGGAGATGTCGGCGGAGGCCGGCAGCTCGCCGTCCTCGCGGCCCTGCTCCAGGGTGGAGTACGCCGTCGAGCCCTCGGCGGTGCAGATCTTCCGGTCGGCGAGGGTGTCGTCGTAGCCCGTCACGTCCGAGGACTTGGGGGCGAGGACCTGCTGGCCGGTCTTGAAGTACGGGGCGGAGAAGGCGACGTCGGTGAGCCGGTCGCAGTTGATCGTCATGGTGCGCACCACCATGTCGACGCGGCCCTCCTGGATCGCCGGGATGCGCTGGTTGGTGGGTATCGCCTTGAACTGCACCGCGTCCGGGTCGCCCAGGATGTCCTCGGCGATGCGGCGCGCCAGGTCGATGTCGAAGCCCTCCAGCTCGGCGGCGCCGGTGCTGTTGGGGTTGCGGTAGCCCCAGCGGTAGCTGTTCTGGTCGACGCCGACGATCAGCTTGCGCTTCTCGCCCTGCCGGTTCTTGATCGCGTCGATGGTGGGGCCGTCCGCGCCGGACGGGGAGAGCGTCTGCTTCTCCGGGTCCGTGCACTCCTCCTCCGCGCGGGCGTGGCTGCCCTGCGCGATCCCCGGGCCACCGGTGCCGGTGCTGCCGTCGCCGGCGGCCCGGGCGAGCGGCAGCAGCAGCGCGAGCACCACCGCCAGGGCGCACACGGCCGCCATCGCTCCTACTCCGCCCCAGCCCTTCAGGCTGGCCCGCAGACGCTTCGCGCGCATCGTCCTGCCCCCTCTCACCGGTACTCCGACAGCCTGCGGCCGATGCCCAGGACGGCGCCGGCCGCGCCCAGCACGGCGAGGACCGCCGCGCCGATGGACAGCCCCGCCATCGCGTCCAGGCCGTCGCCGGCCGCCGACCTGAACTCTGCCGTCTCGTGCTTCAGCGCGGTGGCGAGGTTGGTGTCGACGCTGTCGAAGCACTCGCCGGTGGTGCCCTTGGCGCCGATCACCTTGTCCAGCGCCTGCTGGTACTCGCCGTTCTCGTCCTCCGCGCGGGCGTCGGCGTGGCGCTTCTTCCACTCCGTCATGTTCGCCACCGCCGAGGTGACCGGCCGCTCGCCCGCCCGGTCGTCGGCGAGGTCCGCGGCGAGGGCGAGGCCCTTGCCGAGGGTGTTCATGTCCTGCGTGAAGTCGTAGTCGTAGGCGTCGTACGTCTCCTCGCCGACCTTCTTCGTCTCGGCGCCCCGGGAGACCAGCGTCAGGTTCTCGTTGCCGCGGGCCTTCAGGGAGGCGATCCGGGCGTCGTGCAGGACGTTCAGCGAGCGGACGCCGTGGTCGTAGGAGTCGTTCAGGCTCGCGCGGGCCACGCTGTGGCCGACGACCAGCCACAGCAGCACCACGGTGGCGGCGGCGGTGGCGGCGACCAGGCCGTGGTTCAGGACGCGGTTGGTGCGGCGGTAGTTGCGGTGCTGGGCCCAGGCGAGGGCGGCGAGCGCGAGGACGCCGAGGGCGATCGCGGCCCAGGGGTACGGGGTGGCGCCGTCGTAGTCGTCGCGCAGCCGCTGGTTCTCCTTCGTGTAGAGATCCTCCGCGGCCGGGAGCATCTCCTGCTGCATCTTCTCGTTGGCGTACCGCAGATAGGCGCCGCCGACCGGGAAGCCCTGGCGGTTGTACGTCCGGGCCTGCTCGACCAGGCCCTTGTACTCCGGCAGCAGCCGGTTGAGCTTGGCGATGGTCGCCGCGGAGGGGGAGTCGGGGTCGGAGTTGGCCGCGGCGTTGACGAGCTTCTCCGCGGCCGTGCGGATGCCCTTCTCGTAGCGGACGCGGTTGACGCCGGTCTCCGAGCGGCCGGCCAGGAAGCCGCTGGAGGCGGCGGTGTTGGCGTCGGCGAGGGAGCGGTAGATGTCGGCGGCGTCGGAGCTGAGCGGCTGGCTGCTGTGCAGGACGTCGTCGGCGGCGGCCGCGCGGTCGGTGACCTGCCAGGCGGTGACGGCCCCGAAGGCGACGACCAGCAGGGCGAGTACGGCGCCGATGATCCGGAGCCGGCCGGGTTCCGTGGTGGCGCCGGCGCGGAGCCGGTCCAGGCCCTCGGCGAAGGCGGTGCGGCGGGTCGCCGGCGGCGCGGGGACCTTGGGCTCTGCGGGGGGAGCTGGACGGTGCTGCTGCGGCGGGATCGGCGGCATGGCGGGCATGCCGGATCCCGGTGGTGGTGCCGTGCTGCTCGTCGCCGGCTGTGTCACTTCGACCTCCCCCATGGTCATCCGTCGCCCGCAAGTATCACTGCCGAAGCCTGCCGACGGCCAGGCGGGATCCCGGATCACCCCCTGCCCATGAATACGCCTCGGCAGTCGGTTCGGTTCCGGCGGGGTGGGTTGGGGCGCGGCGGAGGGTGGATCGGGGTGCGAGCGGGGTGGGTTGGGGCGCGGCCGGGGGTGGATCGGGGTGCGAGCGGGGTGGGTTGGGGGCGGGAGGTGGCCGGTCGCAGCTCCGCGCCCCCACCCGTCACCGCTCGTAATGTGCCCGCGCCCGCTCCTCCGCCTCCGGTCCCGCGCCCACCCCGTCCAGCCCCAGCAGCACCGCCCCCAGTACCGGCGGGGCCGTCACCACGCGCGGTACGGCCTTTGGGGCGTGCGTGGCCAGCAAGTCCCGTATGCCGGTGTCCAGGAGGGGATGGCGGGCGGCCAGGACGCTGCCGCCGAGGACCACCGGGACCTCCTCCGTCAGGAGGTCCAGCCGGCGCAGGGCCACCGTCGCCATCGTCACCACCTCCTCCGCCAGGCGGTCGACCAGGGAGCGGGCCACCGGGTCGCCCGCCGTCGCCGTCGTGAAGAGGACCGGGGCCAGTTCGTGGCGGCGGGACAGGGGGATGTGGTCCAGCTGGAGCGCTTCGATCAGGGCCTGCATCGACGCCAGGCCGAAGTGGGCCGGGAGTGCCACGGCCAGCGCTGTCGGGGCGCCGCGTCCGTCCTCCGCCCGCGCCGCGTGCCACAGCGCCTCCTCGGCCAGGCCCCAACCGCCGCCCCAGTCCCCGGAGATACGGCCCAGCGCCGGGAAGCGGGCGGTGCGGCCGTCCGGGAGCATGCCGACGCAGTTGATCCCGGCGCCGCACACCACGGCCACGCCGCGTGGTTCGGCCACGCCCGCCCGCAGGATCGCGAACGTGTCGTTGCGGACGTCGACCGTCGTGCCCCACGCGCGCGCGTGCAGCGCGGCCGCCAGCTGTTCCTCCTCCACCGGCAGGTCCGCGTTGGCCAGGCACGCCGAGACGTGCGACACCGAGTCGACGCCCGCCTCGGCGAACGCCCGCCGTACCGCGTCCGCGACCTTGTCCACGGCTGCCGTCACCCCGACCGCCGGCGGCCGGAACCCGCCTCCGCGTGCCGTCCCGACGACCTCCCCGCCGGCCGTCACCACCGCCACGTCGGTCTTGCTGTTGCCCGCGTCGACGGCCAGTACCGTGCCCGTCACGCCCACGCCAGGTGCTCCCGGTTGTGCGCGATCAGCCGGTCGGTGAGGGCCTCGGCGTACGCGAACTGGCCGATCAGCGGGTGGGCGAGCAGCGCCCGGAACACCCGCTCCCGGCCGCCCCGCAGCGCCGCCTCCAGGGCCAGGTCCTCGTAGGCCGTCACGTTCGCCATCAGTCCCGCGTACAGCGGATCCACGTCCGCCACCGGCAGCGGTGCCGCCCCCTGCGGGCCCACCGCGGCCTGCACCTCCACCACGGCGTCGTCCGGGAGGAAGGGCAGCGTGCCGTGGTTGTACGTGTTCACCACCTGGTAGGGGCTTCCGGTACCGCCGAGCAGCGCCGCCGCCAGGTCCACGGCGGCCTCCGAGTAGTAGGCACCGCCCCGCCGGGCCAGCAGCTCCGGCTTCTCGTCGAGCGCCGGGTCCGCGTACAGCTTCAGCAACTGCCGTTCCATCTCGGCGACTTCGGCGGCCCGGGAGGGCTTGGTGCGCAGTTCGCGCACGACCTCGTCGTGGGCGTAGTAGTAGCGCAGGTAGTAGGAGGGGACCACGCCGAGGCGGTCCAGGACCGCGCGGGGCAGGTGCAGGGCGCCGGCGATGTCCTCGCCGTGCTCGGCCAGCAGCCGGGGCAGGACGTTCTCGCCCTCCGGGCCGCCGAGGCGTACCGCCGTCTCCCAGGTGAGGTGGTTCAGGCCCACGTGGTCCAGGTGGAGGTCGGCCGGGGCGACGCCCAGCAGGCCCGCGAACCGGCGCTGGAAGCCGATCGCCACATTGCACAGGCCGACCGCCCGGTGGCCCTCCTTGAGCAGGGCGCGGGTCACGATCCCGACCGGGTTGGTGAAGTCGATGATCCACGCGCGCGGGTTGGTCCGCCGGACGCGTTCGGCGATGTCCAGCACCACCGGCACCGTCCGCAGCGCCTTCGCCAGGCCGCCCGCGCCGGTCGTCTCCTGGCCGACGCAGCCGCACTCCAGCGGCCACGTCTCGTCCTCCTCGCGGGCCGCCTGGCCGCCCACCCGGAGCTGGAGCAGCACGGCGTCGGCGCCCTCCACGCCCCGGTCCAGGTCGTCCGTCGTGACCACCCGGGCCGGGTGGCCCTGCCGGGCGAGGATACGGCGGGCCAGGCCGCCGACCAGTTCGAGCCGCTCGGCCGCCGGGTCCACCAGGACCAGCTCCGTCACCGGCAGCGTGTCCCGCAACCGGGCCAAGCCGTCCACGAGTTCGGGGGTGTAGGTCGAGCCTCCGCCGACCACTGTCAGTTTCATTGCGCGGGCCAACCCTTCACTCCGGTCAGCGCGAGGTGTCGAAGACCTCGTCGCGGGTCGTCGCGAGCGCGCTCTCCAACGCGCCGCGCAGAACGGGCAGTTCGGTCACGTCGCCCAGCACCAGGCGTGGCCGGGAGGCGGCGAGGTCCGCCAGTTCGGCCTGGACGAGGGCCAGCAGCCGCTCACCGCCGGAGGTGAGGGCGCTGCCGCTGAGGACGACGAGTCCGGGGTCGAGCACGGAGACGAGCGAGGCGAGACCGGTGGCCACCCCGGTCGCGTAGGTGGCGAGGAGCCGGCGCTGCGGCTCCGCGCCGCTGTCCGCGGCCCGGGCCAGCAGTTCGGCGGCGACCTCGGTGCAGGGGCCCTCGGGGATGTCGTCGATCCCCAGTTCCCGGGCGAGCCGGGGGATGACCTGGGCGCCGGCCAGCTCCTGGTAGCCGCCGCTGTTGGCCCGGGTCACCTGGCGGACCAGGGGCGCGCCCGGCACCGGGAGGAAGCCGACCTCGCCCGCGCCGCCGGTGAAGCCGCGGTGCAGCCGGCCGCCGAGGACCAGGGCGGCGCCGAGTCCGGCCTCGTTCCACAGCAGCACGAAGTCGTCGTGGCCGCGGGCCGCGCCGAGGCGCTGTTCGGCGAGGGCGACGAGATTGACGTCGTTCTCGTACTCCACCGGCATCGGCAGGGCGGCGGCGAGGGCGCCGAGGAGGCCGGGCGAGTGCCAGCCGGGGAGGTGGGCGGCGTAGCGCAGCCGGCCGGTGCCCGGGTCGAAGGCACCGGGGGTGCCGATGACGAGCCGGCGGATGTCGTCGCGGGTCAGCCCGGCCGCCTTCACGGCGCCGTCGAGGGCGGCGGTGACCTGCTCGACGACGGGGCGCGCTGCCCGGCGCCCCGGGGTGGGGACCTCGTGGCGGCCGATGGTGCGGCCGGTGATGTCGGCGACGGCGGCGAGGAGGCGTTCGGGGGTGACGTCGAGTCCCGCGGCGTATCCGGCGGCGGGGTTGACCCCGTAGAGCTGGGCGCTCGGGCCGGGGCGGCCTTCGGAGGTGCCGGTGGCGACGACCAGGCCCGCGGCCTCCAGCCGGGCCAGCAGCTGGGAGGCGGTCGGCTTGGACAGGCCGGTGAGCTTGCCGATCCGGGTGCGGGACAGGGGGCCGTGCGCCAGCAGCAGATCCAGGGCGGCGCGGTCGTTCATGGCGCGCAGGAGGCGCGGGGTGCCCGGCGTACCGGCGGTTCCTGCCATGGGATCTGCACCTGCCTCTCGGGCGACCGGCTTCTCATCCAGCGGCTGTTCTCGCTCAGCGACTGTTCTCATCCAACGACTGTTCTCATCCAGCGACTGTTAGGAAGGTTTCCTGTCGGTTGGAGGGAAGGTAGGCGGCGGCGCGGCAGCCGTCAAGAGCCCCCGCGGTAACGGGGTTACCGCGGGGGCGCGAGAGGGGGCCTACTTCGTCACGCTCGGCGGGGGCAGCGGGGTGGCCGCCTGGGCCTGCGGTGAGGCGGTGTTGGCGTAGGCCGAGGGGGCGGCCATGCCCGCGGTCGGATCGGCCGGGGCCGTCTCCCCGGTGGGCAGCGGCGGGCCGCCGACGATCTGGATGTCCGCCGCGTCGAAGGCCCGCTTGATCCGCCAGCGCAGCTCGCGCTCCACGGTGAGCGCCTTGCCCGGCATGGTCTTCGCGGAGACCCGGACGACCATGGAGTCCAGCAGGACGCTGTCCAGGCCGAGGGTCTCGATCGGGCCCCACAGGAGCTCGTTCCAGGGCTCCTCCTTGCTCATCCGCTCGCCCACGTCGGCGAGCACGGCCTTCACCCGGTCCAGGTCCTCGGAGGGGCGGACGGTGACGTCGACACCGGCCGTCGACCAGCCCTGGGAGAGGTTGCCGATCCGCTTGACCTCGCCGTTGCGGACGTACCAGATCTCACCGTTGTCGCCGCGCAGCTTCGTCACGCGCAGGCCGACCTCGATCACCTCGCCGGAGGCGACGCCCGCGTCGATGGAGTCGCCGACGCCGTACTGGTCCTCCAGGATCATGAAGACGCCGGAGAGGAAGTCCGTGACGAGGTTGCGGGCGCCGAAGCCGATGGCCACACCCGCGACACCGGCGGACGCCAGCAGCGGGGCCAGGTTGATCTCGAAGGTGCCCAGGACCATCAGCGCGGCCGTGCCCATGATCAGGAAGCTGGCCACCGAGCGGAGCACCGAGCCGATCGCCTGCGAGCGCTGGCGGCGGCGCTCCGTGTTGACCAGCAGGCCGCTGAGGGCCGTGCCGTCCACCGCCGAGACCGTGCGGTTCATCCGGTCTATGAGCTTGGTGATCGCCCGCCGCACCGCCACTCTCAGCACCGCCGCGATCACCAGGATCAACAGGACCCGAAGGCCGATCGCGAGCCAGGTGGACCAGTTCTCCTCGACCCAGCCGGCGGCGTTGGTCGCGCTCTCCTGGGCGTCCTGGAGCGACGGAACCGCCGGCGTGGACCCCGAAGGAGAGGGGGACGGGGTGGGACCGGCGGCCAGTAGGACGGCGGACAAGGACACGGCGGGTACCTCCAGGTGCGGCTTCTGCCTCCCGGTACGGCGGTCACAGGGCGTCGGATCATCAAGGTCACGAAAAGGTCACCGAGGGGGCAGACCCACCACACTAACGGTGCATCGTGTGTGGATCGTTGTGATGCCCGGGGGAGAGACCGTGCTCACCTGGGGATGAAGAAAGGTGTGGTCGAAAACACTCTCAGCCCGTTACCTGCACATGGTGGCGCATTCACCAGGGCTGAGGGGAAACTGACTACAGATCGTCCCGGCGCGAGCCACGCGCCGCCGACGCCCAAGGAGGCATCCGTGCCGCATGTCCTGGTCCTCAACGCGTCGTACGAGCCACTCGGCGTCGTACCGCTCCGCCGCGCGCTCGTCCTCGTGCTCGAAAACAAGGCCGTCTGCCTTGAGGAGTCCGGCGCCTTCATGCACAGCGCGACCGTCACGGTTCCCGCACCAAGCGTGGTCCGGCTCAAGCGGTTCGTGCGGGTTCCCTATCGGGGGCCCGTTCCTCTGACCCGCAGGGCGCTGTTCGCCCGCGACGGGGGCCGGTGCATGTACTGCGGTGGCGTCGCAACCAGCGTCGACCACGTCATCCCGCGCAGCCGCGGGGGCAAGCACGTCTGGGACAACGTGGTGGCGTCCTGCCGCCGCTGCAACCACGTGAAGGCCGACCGTCACCTGTTCGAGATCGGCTGGCGGCTGCGGCACAAACCGGCTCCGCCCAGTGGTCTGGCCTGGCGCATCATCGGCACCGGGCATCGGGATCCGCGCTGGTTGCCGTACTTGCAGCCGTACGGCGCGGATGATGCTTTGGCCCGGATCGACGGCATTTCTGCCTAGGGATCCGGGCCTTGTGCGTTGTCTGCGGGCGGGTGGGGGCTGGTCGCGCCCGCGCGGCGGAGCCGCAAAATCGATACAGCCCCGCGCCCCTTGGGCAGCCCCGCGCCCCTTAGGGAGTCGCGCGCGCCCCTCGTGCGACGTAAGCCGTGCCTCCCGCCATGAACAGGGCCGCTGCCGTCGTCCAGGCCGTCCCGCTTGCCGTCGGCTCCAGCAGCCATGCCCAGGTCGGGAGTGAACCGCCCGGGATGCCGGAGATTCCCAGGTACATCGCGCTCACGCAGGTGAACACCGGCAGCCAGCTCAGGCGGGCCCCGAGTAGCACCGCCGCTCCCGCCGCCAGGCCGGTGCAGCCCAGGACGTTGCGGATCATGGCGGGTGGGCCGAAGGTCTGGGCGCTGGTGAGGACCGCCAGGGGGAGCAGGGCCGCGGCCAGGGCGGTGAGGGCCAGCAGGTGCAGCGCGCGGCGGCGCCACCAGGGGCGTACCGCCGTGCGGTCCAGTTCGTCGGAGGCGGTGTGCAGGCTGGTGCCGATCACCGCCGAGGCCAGCAGCGGGGCCAGGGCCACCACCGGGACCCGTCGCTCCGGGTCCAGGTAGGAGTCCAGGGCGTGGGCCGCCCCCACCGCGAGCAGCGTCGTGGCGGTGAGGGAGGCGAGGGCCTGGGGCAGGGCGCGGGAGCGGGCGTAGAGGCAGAGACCGGTCGTGGTCACAGGGCCGGTACCGCTTTCGGGTCGCAGACGTCGGCCGTCGCGAAGTACTCCGACAGCCAGGCCCGGCGGTCCTCGTCGGCCATCGCGAGCAGCCGGGCCCGGGTCCGCTTCCTGGCCTCGATGCCGGGGTCCAGGTCGTCGAAGTGGTCCCGCATCGGACTCGGCGCCAGGTAATACTCCACGGCGTCGTCCACGCGGCCCAGGGCAGGCTCGATACGGTCGCAGTCGCCACGGCCGATCAGCATCATCCCGGCCTCCCACGCGTACCGCCGCGGATCCGTGAGCTCTCCGCGGACGACCGACCGGCCGAGCGGGGTGACCATCGGCAGCCGGACCTCGTCAGCGTGCGCCTTCCCCGGCCCGTCCGCGAAACGGACCGGAACGTTCCGTACGCCCTCCAGGCGGCCCGTCAGTCCGGACAGGGCGTCCCTGATGGCGGGCAGGAGTTTCTCGTAGCGGGCGTTGACGCAGATCTGCGGGGTGGTGGAGGTGTCGCAGACCTGGCGGAGGGCGATCGGGCTGGTGCGGGCCAGGCCCTCGTCGCCGGTCTGGACGAGCAGTACCGCGGCGGCGGTCGCGGCGGTCAGCGGCACCAGGGCCGTCACGCGGCGGCGGGCGGCGTGGGCCAGGACCGCGGCCGCGGCGAGGCCGCCCACCCAGGCCACGATGACCATGGGCTGCCACCACACCGGCACCTGGTGGGCGGCGGTCTCCAGCAGCGGGGACAGCGGAGCGAGGGTGCCCCGGCCGTCGTAGGACAGGGCACCGAGCAGGATGTACGCGGCCGTCGCCAGCAGCGGTGGCGTCAGCCGCCAGGGCAGGACCCGGCCCCCGACCTGGCCCGCGAGCGCGGCGCAGCCGAGGACCAGGGAGTCGGCGAGCGGGACGGCCAGGTACGGGCTGTCTCCGGTGGCGCAGTACCAGGTGGCCAGCAGGGCGAGCGCGGCGGCGGCCAGGTGTCCCGCGGCCACCCACAGGGCGACCGGCAGCGCCGAGGCGAGGAACCGGGGGAGCGGCCCGCGTACGGAGGTCTCCATCAGTTCGCCGGTACGGCACCGGCGTTCCCGTCCGCCCTGCCGGCAGCCCGCAGCGAGCGCCAGCGGGATGCCGAGCAGCACCGCCGCCGCGTGCGTCCGGTTCCGGGTCTCCGCCCAGCCGCCCTGCCAGGTCTCCGCGGGTACGGCCAGGGCGACGAGCAGCGTGAGCAGGACCGCGCCGCCCGCCCAGGGGGCGAAACCGCGCCGCACTTCGGGGCGCAGGGGGTGCCCGGTGACGCGGGGTCGCTCCGCGACGAGGGTCATCGCGCCGCCACCTCGCTGCCGGCGCCCGAGGCCCGGTGGGCGCGCAGGGCCGCCGTGTAGCCGCGCTCGATCGGGTTGTCGCCGATGCCGTCCGCCGACGCGCCGAGCGCGCTCAGGGAGGCGGGGGTGCCGCGGTGGGCGAGCCGGCCCGACGCGATGAGGGTGACCTCCGTGCAGGCGGCGGCCACGTCCTCCACCAGGTGGGTGGAGACCAGCACGGTGGCCGTGGCACCCAGCTCGCGCAGCAACTCGCGGAACTCCACCCGCTGCTCCGGGTCGAGGCCCGCCGTCGGTTCGTCCAGCAGCAGCACCGCCGGGTCGTTGACCACGGCCTGCGCGATGCCGACCCGGCGGACCATGCCGCCGGACAGCGTCTTGATCCTCGCGTCGATCCGGTCGGTGAGCCCGACCCGGGCGACGGCCCGCTCGACCGCCGCCGGGGTGGCGGCGGCGGGCATCTCCTTCAGCCAGGCCATGTAGGCGACGAACTCGCGCACGGTGAAACCCGGGTAGTAGCCGAACTCCTGCGGCAGATAACCCAGCCGGCGGCGGACCGCCGCCCGTCCGCGGGGGTCGCCGATGTCCTCGCCGAGCATCTCCACCCGGCCCCCGGTCGGGGCGGCGACCGTGGCGAGGACCCGGATCAGGGAAGTCTTGCCCGCGCCGTTCGGCCCGAGCAGGCCGTGCACACCGGCGCCGAGTTCGAGGTCGAGCGAGTCGAGGGCGACGGTCCTGCGGTGCCGGACATGCAGACCGGCCACCTTGATCGTGGTCAAGAGGGCTCCTGGGAGAGGGAGTACGGGGAGCGGGGCGCGGGAGTACGGGGGGTCAGTGCCGTTCGGGGCGGTCGTACGCGGTGCGGCGGGCGGCGAGCAGCGCCGCGCACAGGACGGCGGCCGCCGCCCAGGCGCCCTGCGCCGGTGCGCCGCCGAGGTAGGCGGAGGCCTGCTCCGTCAGTGCCGCGGACACCGCGCCGTCCGCGGGCACCAGCGCCGGCGCGAGGACGGCGCACAGCCAGCCGCCGCCGGTCACGGCCGTGGCGGTCCGCAGCCCGAGCCAGCCGCCGAGGGCCAGCGAGGCCAGCGTCAGCGCGAGCCCGGGCAGCAGCCAGGCGGCGGCGCCCGGGCCGCCGTGGGACGGCAGCAGCAGGCCGGTGAGGGTCAGCAGCGGCAGGCTCACCGCCAGGACGACGGCGGTGCGGGTCAGCACCAGGCGCAGTCCCGCGGACGGGGTCGAGGCGGCCAGTTCGTGCAGCGGGTCCGCGTGGGCGCCGTAGGACAGGGCGACCCCGGCGAGCGGGACCACGGGGGCCAGGGCGAGCAGCAACGGGCGGGCGCCCGCGAAACCGGCGCCGTAGGAGAGGGCGACCGCGCCGAGGGCGACCAGGAGAGCGGCGGGGAGCCAGGCCCCGCGCACGGCGGGCCCGGCGGCCCACAGGACGCGGATCCGGGGGGCCGGGACGGGGCTGGGTGCGGGACGGGGGGCCGGTGCTGATGCGGGTGCTGGCGGGAGGGCCGGTGCGGGGGCGGGTGCCGGACGGGGGGTTGGTGCGGGGGTGGGTGTCGGCCTGGGGTTCGGTGCGGATGCGGGCGTCGGCCTAGGGGCCGGTGCGGGCGCGTGCGTCGGACGGAGGGGCGGTGCGGATGTGGATGCCCGCTCGGGGGCCGATGCGGCCGTGGGTGCCGACCGGGGGGCCGGTGGGGCTGCCGCGAGCACTGCGTGCCGTACGTCGGACAGGACCGCGCCCGCCGCCGTCGCCCGTACCGCCCGGGAGACCCGGACCGCGCAGGACGTACAGGATTCCAGGTGCTTCTCCAGCGACCAGGCGTCCGGGTCCGGCAGGGAGCCGTCGGTGTAGCGGGCGACCAGGTCGTCGGGTGCGTGCCAGTCGGTCATGCCGGGCCTCCCATCGGGGACGGGGCCAACCGGTCCAGCGCGGCGCGCAGTTCGGCGCGGGCGCGCATCGCCCGGGACTTCACGGTGCCCTCGGGGATGCCGAGCAGCCGGGCCGTCTCCCGGGTGGTCAGACCGTCGACCACCGTCGCGCGCAGCACCTCGCGCAGCTCCGGCGAGATCCGGTCCAGGGCGGTGCCGACATCGCCGTACTCCAGGCCCGCCAGTACCCGCTCCTCCGCGGACGGCATGGCCGCGGCGGGCTCGTACCCGCCTTGGGTGCCGTCGATCGGGGTCGTCTCCAGGCGCGCGGCCCGCTCCAGCGCCCGCCGGGCGTCGACCAGCCGGCGCGCGGCGATGGTCCACAGCCAGCCGCCCGCCTCCTCGCCGCGGTGCGCCTCGGCCGACCGCCACACGGTGACGAAGGTGTCCTGGAGCACTTCGCGGACGACCTCCGGGTCGGGGCAGCGCCGGGTCAGCCGGGCGTGCAGCCAGCCCGCGTGCCGGTCGTACAGCGCTGCCATCGCCGCCGAGTCCCCGGCCGCGACGGCCCGCAGCAGGGCCGCGTCCGCGCCCGCCTCGTCCTTCTCCCGGTGGCCCCCCATGGGGCGGAACAGTCTCACACCCCGTCTATCGACCAGCCGGACCCACCCGGTTCACGGCCGGTCGAACCGGCGTCGAGCCGTGCTGCCGCGCGACTCGACGGGGAGTGGCCCGGGCGGCGGACGTCCGCCAGCCTGGAGGAGGCGCGGCGGGCAGAATGTGACGACCGGCACGTTGTTTCACCGGACACGTCTGCCGTCGCGCCCGCTGGGTAGGGCTGCGGTAACCCACAAGGGCCTGCCCGGCGTGATCCGCCGGCCGGGCCGTAGGTCGCCGTACTCGACAAGGAGGCCCCCGTGGCCGCATCGGCACACCTTCTGCTCACCGCCCTGTCCAAACCCGAGGCGCTCACCGGGCCCGAACCGCACGTGTGCGTCTTCAGCGCGGAGAGCGCCTGCGCCGAGCCCCCGCTGACCAGCGAACCTCCCCTGCCCGACACCGAGCCGCTGACCAGTGAGCCGCCGCTGTACGAGGCGCCGCCGCTGACCAGCGAGCCGCCCCTCGCCGACTTCCCGCCGCTCACGAGCGAGGCGTTCCCCGTCGGCACGGACACCACGAGGCCCTGAATGGCAGAGCAGCGGTCGGCCGAAACCCCCTCCGAGGACGCCCCCTCCGAGGACGCCCCCTCCGAGGGAGTTCCTTCGGAGGTAGTCTCTGCGGAGGATGTCCCTTCGGAGGACCTGTCCCGGCTCGCCGGGCTGCTCGGCGTCGCCACCTCCTACCAGCCCTCCCCGGACCGCACGGTCCGGGCCTCGGCCACCGCCCTCACGCTCGCGCTGACCGCGCTCGACATCGACGTGAGCACCCCCGCGGCCGTACGGCACGCCCTCACCGCACACGAACGCGCCCTGCGGGAACGGCTGCTGCCCCCGACGGTCGTGCAGTGGGCCGACGCCGGCCCGCCCGCAGCCCTCACCGGCCTCCCGCCCGGCACCGGGCTGCGCGTGGAGACCGAGCAGGGCGAGACCCGCGCCGCCGCCGACCGGCTCCCGCCCGGCGTCCACCGGCTGACCGCCACGGCCCCCGACGGCCGCACCGCCACCGCCCACCTGGTCGTCGCCCCCGCCCGGCTGTCCGCCGGTGCCGGACGCACCCACGGACTCCTCGTCCAGCTCTACTCCCTGCTCTCCCGGCGCTCCTGGGGCATGGGCGACCTCGGTGACCTCGCCGAACTCGCCGGCTGGGCCGGGCGCACGCTCGGCAGCGGCTTCGTCCAGGTCAACCCGCTGCACGCGGCCGTACCCGGCGCGCCCACCGATCCCTCCCCCTACCGCCCCTCCTCACGCCGCTTCCCCGACCCGGTGCACCTGCGCGTCGAGGACATCCCGGAGTACGGCCGGGTCGAGGACCGCGAGCGGGTGCGGGCGCTGCTGGAACGGGCGGACCGGCTGCGCGAGTCGGTGCTGGAGAAGGGCGCGCTGATCGACCGGGACGCGGTGTGGGAGCTCAAGCGGGAGGCGCTGGAGCTGGTCCGCGAGGTGCCGCTCGGGCCCGGCCGGCGCGCCGCCTACGCCGACTTCCTCGCCGAGGAGGGGCAGGCGCTGGAGGACCACGCCACCTGGTGCGCGCTCGCCGAGGTGCACGGCTCGGACTGGCGGCGCTGGCCGGCCGGGCTGCGCGATCCCCGGTCCGCCGAAACCGCCCGTGCCCGGGGCGAGCTGGCGGACCGCGTCGACTTCCACTCGCTGCTCGCCTGGCTGACCGACGCCCAGCTCACCGCCGCCCAGCGCACCGCCCGGGAGGCCGGGATGCCGGTCGGCATCGTGCACGACCTCGCGGTCGGCGTGCATCCCGACGGCGCCGACTCCTGGGCGCAGCAGGAGTACTTCGCCGCCGGGATGTCGGTCGGCGCGCCCCCGGACGCCTTCAACGCCCGCGGCCAGGACTGGGGCCTGCCGCCCTGGCGCCCCGACCGTCTCGCCGAGTCCGGCTACACGCCGTACCGCCGTCTGCTGCGGGCCCTCTTCCGGTACGCCGGCGCCCTGCGCATCGACCACGTCATGGGCCTGTTCCGGCTCTGGTGGGTCCCCCAGGGGCACCCGCCCACGGACGGCACCTATGTCCGCTACGACGCCGAGGCCATGCTCGCCGTCCTCGTACTGGAGGCCTCCCGCGCCGGGGCACTGGTGATCGGGGAGGACCTGGGGACGGTGGAGCCCGGGGTGCGCGAGGCGCTGCGGGCGCGCGGGGTGCTCGGCACGTCGGTGCTCTGGTTCGAGCGGGACTGGGCGGGCGACGGCCGTCCGCTGCCGCCCGAGCAGTGGCGCTCCGACTGCCTGGCCACGGCCACCACCCACGATCTGCCCTCCACGGCCGCCCGCCTCACCGGCGACCACGTCGAACTCCGCTACCGGCTGGGCCTGCTGACCCGCTCGCTGGAGGAGGAACGCGCGGAGGCGGCGGCGGACACCGGCGAGTGGCTGGGCCTGCTGGCCCGGCTCGGCCTGCTGCGCGGCACGGGCGGCGGACACGGTACGTCGCAGGAGGAGGCCGAGATCCAGGCCGTCCACCGCTTCCTGCTGCGCACCCCGGCCCGCATGGTCGGCCTCTGGCTCCCCGACGCCGTCGGCGACCGCCGGCCCCAGAACCTGCCCGGCACCTGGGACCAGTACCCGAACTGGCGTCTGCCGATCGCGGACGCGGAGGGCAGGCCGGTGACCCTGGAGGAACTGGCGGCGTCACCCAGGCTGCACGCGCTGGTGGAGGTGATGAGGTCGGGGTGAGGGGACGGGGGCAGAGGGGAGGGCTCAGCGCCAGGGGGCCTCTTATGCACCCCCGGGCGAGCGTCCCCATCCGCGGTTCGATACTTTTGGCACCGTGGACAAGAAGAACGCCCTGCGCGCCGGCGCCCTGGCCGCCGGTACGACGCTGATGATGCTGCTCATGTCGTCCCCCGCGCTCGCGCTGACCCGCGACGACGGCGACGACCCCGGCTCTGGCCTCAGCGTCATGGAGACGCTGGGTCTGTTCGTCGTGGCCCCGATCGTCCTGTTCGCGGTGATCACGGGTCTCGTGATGGTCCTGGACCGCTCGGCGGAGGCCCACCGCGTCAGGACCAAGCCGAAGGTGAAGGGCCCGGCGAAGGCCTGACCTCCCCCGATCTCCTGAAGGGCGCCGCCCGCACGGCGTGTACGCGCAACCCGCCGTACGCCGAGGGCGGCGCCTTCTGCGTACCCGGGTCGTCTTCGGGCTCTCCTGCCGGGCCCGGCTCGGGGTCCGGTTCGGGGTCCGGCTCCCGCTCCTGTTCCTCCCCGGCCACTTCCGGCGCGGGCGCCTCCGGCTTCTCCCGTTCGTTCATGGGTTCGGGGCCGTCAGGTATCGCTGTACCGTCGGTGCCAGCCATGCCACCACCTCCTCGGGGCGCAGCGCCACGGCCGGTGGCAGCCGCAGCACGTAACGGGTGAGCGCGAGACCGAGCAGCTGCGTCGCGGCGAGTGCGGCCCGGGTCGGGGACTGCTCCGGGTCCGGGCACACCTGCCGGGCCAGCGGCAGCAGCTGCTCGCCGAAGATGTGCTGCATCCGCTCGGCCCCGGCCTGGTTGGTGACACCGACCCGGAGCAGGGCCGTGAGCACTTCGTTCTCCTCCCACAGGTGCAGGAAGTGGAGCACCATCGCCTCGCCGACCTCCGCGCGCGGCAACCTGCTCAGATCCGGCAATTTCAGGTCGACCGAAACGGCCGCCGCGAAAAGCCCCTCCTTGTTGCCGTAGTAGCGCATCACCATCGACGGATCGATGTTCGCGTCCTTGGCGATGGCGCGGATCGTGGCCCGCTCATAGCCGTCAGCTGCGAATCGTTCGCGCGCCGCGGCGAGGATCGCTATGCGGGTGGTTTCCGAACGGCGACGGGTGCCCTTCCCGGAATCGGGCACGGTACTGCGTTCATTTCCGGTCATGCCAACAAGCGTAGGCCAACACGCGTGGGCCAACAAGTGTTGACTCCCGACGAAGACGGTCGTATCGTCGTCAACGAGCGTTGGCAAACAAGCGTTGGCAGTCTGGTAGGCGTTGGCAACAGGAGGCCACCATGAACGACACCCCCCACTCCGTGATCGTCGTCGGCTGCGGCCCCACCGGTCTCCTGATGGCCGGTGACCTCGCCGCCGCCGGTGTCCCCGTGACCCTCGTCGAGAAGCGCCCGCACAAGATCAGCAACCTCTCGCGCGCGATCGTCGTGCACGCCCGCACCCTCGAACTCCTCGACGCCCGGGAGCTCTCCGACGAGGTGGAGTCCCTGGGTCGCCGGCTGGACCGGATGAACCTGTTCACCCGGCTCACCGTCGAGTTCGACACCCTCCCCTCCCGCTTCAACCACATCCTTCTCCTCCCGCAGTACGAGATGGAGCGGATCCTGGAGCGGCGCGCGTTCGAGGCCGGGGTCCGGTTCCGGTTCGAGACCGAGGTGACCGGGGTCCGGCAGGACGAGGACGGGGTCACGGTCGAGGCGCGCGGCCCCGACGGGACGAGCGAGGAGCTGCGGGCGGCGTACGTCGTCGGCACCGACGGCATGCACAGCACCGTGCGCGGCGCGATCGGCCTGCCCTTCCCGGGCCGCTCCGTGATCCGCTCCGTCCTGCTCGCCGACGTCCGGCTCGCCGAGGAGCCCGAGAACCTGCTCTCCGTGCACTCCAACGGGGACGCCTTCGTGTTCTTCGCGTCCTTCGGTGACGGCTACTACCGGGTCGTCGCCTGGAACCGCCGCCGGGACACCTCCGAGAGCGAGCCGCTCCACCTGGAGGAGGTCAAGGAGACCGTCCGGCTCGCCGCGGGCCGTGACTTCGGCATGCACGACGCCAAGTGGCTGTCCCGCTTCCACAGCGACGAACGCCAGGCGCCCGCCTACCGGGTGGGCCGGGCCTTCCTCGCCGGCGACGCCGCGCACGTGCACACCCCGGCCGGCGGCCAGGGCATGAACATCGGCATGCAGGACGCGGCCAACCTCAGCTGGAAGCTCGCGGCCGTGCTCCAGGGTCGCGCGGACGACGCGCTGCTCGACACCTACCAGGCCGAGCGCCACCCCGTCGGCACGGAGGCCATGCGCAGCAGCGGCGCGATCGTCCGCCTCGCGATGGCCAAGCACGCCTGGACGCTGGGCCTGCGCGCGGTGGTCGCCTCCACCCTCAACGCCCTCACCCCGGTCCGCCGCAAGCTGGCCCTCCAGATCACCGGCATCGGCGTCAAGTACGACGCCCCCAGCGGCGCCCACCGCCTCACCGGGGCCCGCGTCCCGGACCTCGCCCTGGAGAGCGGCCGGCTCTACGAGGCCCTGCGCGGCGGCCGGTTCGTCCTGATCACCCCGCAGAAGTGCGAGGACAAGACGGGCCTGGAGGACTGGCTCACGGTGGAGCGCCGCACGGGCCGCGGCAGCGGCAGCCGTACGACGGTGCTGGTGCGGCCCGACGGATACGTGGCCTGGGCGGCGGACGCCGCGGAGCCGGCGGACATCGAGGCGGCGGTGGTGGAACACGTGGGGGAGCGCATCGCCCTCGCGCGCTGAGCCCCGGGCCGCGGGCGCCAAGCCCCCCCAGGTCCTGACGACAGGACCTGGCGACCGGACCTAGCGGTCGGACTCCCGCGTCCCCTCCAGCAACTCCCGCAACAGGTCGGCCAGTTGGCCGGCCTGTTCGGCGTCCAGGGTGGCGAGCGCCTCCGTCTGCAGGGCGAGCCCCGCGCCGACCGCCCGGTCGACCGTGCTCAGCCCCTCCTCGGTCAGCGTCACCTGGAGCCCCCGGCGGTCGTGCGGGTCGGGGGAGCGCCGGAGCAGTCCCGCCCGTTCCAGCTTGTCCAGCCGGCCGGTCATGCCCCCGGTGGTCAGCATCAGCGTCGCCGACAGCTGGCGCGGCGAGAGGGTGTACGGCTCGCCGGAGCGCCGCAGGGTCGCCAGGACGTCGAACTCGCCCCGGGAGATCCCGAAGCGGGCGTACGCCTTCTCCATGCGGTCGCCCATCGTGCGGGCCAGGCGCGAGATGCGCCCGAAGACCTCCATCGCGGCGGTGTCGAGGTCGGGCCGCACGGCCGCCCACTGGTCGATGATCGCGTCGACGGCGTCCTTGCGCTGCTCCGGGCGTGCGTTCATGCGGGGAGTATCCCGGCCCGTAGGGTCGGCCGCAAGAAAGTGGCTTGACGGAAAGTACCTTAGAGGTAAGCTACTTTCTATCGACCTAATCCTTCGAAGGGTGCGTCCCATGGCCGCCGGCCGCCTCGCGTTCACCGCCGTCACTGCCCTGGCACCGGTCTCCTGGGGCACCACGTACTACGTCACCACCGAGTTCCTTCCGCCGGACCGCCCCCTGTTCACCGGCCTGATGCGGGCCCTGCCCGCCGGTCTGCTGCTCCTCGCGCTCGCCCGGGTGCTGCCGCGCGGCGCCTGGTGGGGGCGGGCGGCGGTGCTCGGCGCCCTGAACATCGGCGCCTTCTTCCCGCTGCTGTTCCTGGCGGCGTACCGCCTGCCCGGAGGGCTCGCGGCGGTGGTCGGTTCGGTCGGGCCGCTGTTCGTGGTGGGGCTGTCGGCGCTGCTGCTGAGCCGGCGGCCGACGGCACGCGCGCTGGTGACGGGGGCGGTCGCGGCGTTCGGCGTCGGACTGGTCGTCCTGAAGGCGGTCGGGGCGCTGGACGCCCTCGGTGTGCTCGCCGCCCTCGCCTCCACCGCGTCGATGTCCACCGGGACCGTGCTGGCGAAGAAGTGGGGCCGCCCCGAGGGTGCGGGCCCGACCGCCCTGGCCGGCTGGCAGCTGACCGTCGGAGGAGCCCTGATCGCCCCGGTCGCGTTCCTGGTCGAGGGCGCGCCACCCGCCCTGGACGCCCGGGCGGCCGGCGGCTACCTCTACCTCGCGCTGGCCGGTACGGCGGTCGCGTACTGGCTCTGGTTCCGTGGCATCGGCCGCCTCACCGCGACCCAGGTCACCTTCCTGGTCCCGCTCTCCCCGCTCACGGCGGCGGTCGTCGGCTGGGCGGCGCTGGGGGAGTCGCTGACACCGGTGCAACTGGCGGGCATGGCGCTGGCGCTGGGCGCGACCGTCGCCGGGCAGCTGCTGCCGGGAGGGAGCGACGGCCCCGCGCGAACGTTCCGTTTTACTGAAAGGAATGCTCGAAAAGATTCGATGGACGTGACAGGTCCGGCGCTGCGACGGTAGATCCCCGCGATCACCGAAGCGAAAGGACCTCTGTGGCTGTCACAGCCGACCGGATCACCCGTACGGCCTCCCGCGCGCCGAGGCCGAGGACGGCAGCCCCCGTCCTCGGCCTCGCGCTGGCCGCCCTCGCCACCCTCGTCTGGTCCGGCAGCTTCGTCACCTCGCGGGCGCTGCACGACAGCGTGCCGCCGGTGCAGCAGGCGTTCTGGCGGTGGATCGTGGCGCTCGCGGCGGTCGCCCCCTTCGGCGCCCGGCGGGCCTGGCGGCAGCGGGCGCTGATCCGCCGGCACCTCGGATTCGTGGTGCTCGCCGCGCTGCTCGGCGTCAGCGTCTACAACACCCTCGTCAACCAGGCCGGGCTGACCACGCCGGCCGCCACCATGGGCCTGATCATGGCGGCGTCGCCGGTGCTGATGGCGGTCCTCGAACGGCTGGGCGGGGTGCGGCTGGGCGGGCGGCGGGTCGCCGGGCTGCTGGTCGCGTGGGCCGGGGTGCTGCTGCTCGTCGGAGGTGGCGGGCACTTCGCGGCCGGGGACCTGTGGATGATCGGGGCGGCCTGCTGCTTCGCGGGCTACAGCGCCCTGTTGCGGCGCAAGCCCGCCGAACTGGGCGGCGCGGCCTTCCTGTTCACCACGTTCCTGGTGGGTGCGGCCCTGCTGCTGCCGGCGCAGGGGGTGAGCCTCGCGGTGCAGGGCGGCTTCACGCCCACCGCCGACACGGTCCTGCCGCTGGTCTACGTCGGTGTCGCCTCCTCCGCCGTCGCCTTCTTCGCCTGGAACCGGGCGATCGCGCTGATCGGGGCCGCCCGCGCCGGGATCGTGTACTACCTGCAGCCGGTGTGTGTGGCGCTGCTGTCCTGGGCGCTGCTGGGGGAGACGGTCGGCCGGCCGCAGGTGCTGTGCGCGGGGCTGATCCTGGGCGGGGTGGTGCTGGGGGCCGGGGCGCGGCGGTGACGTAGGTTGCGGCCATGGCCGAGTGGGACATCCGGAAGCTGCTGATTCTGCGGACGTTGCGGGAGCGCGGGACGGTGACGGCGACCGCGGAGGCGCTGCGGATGACTCCGTCGGCCGTGTCGCAGCAGCTGACCAACCTGGCCAAGCAGTTGGGGGTGCCCCTGCTGGAGGCGCGGGGGCGCGGGGTGCGGTTGACCGACGCGGCCCGGCTGGTACTGCGGCACGCCGAGGCGGTGTTCGAGCAACTGGAGCGGGCGGACGCGGAGTTGGCCGCGTACCTGCACGGGGAGGCCGGTGAGGTCCGGGTGGGGGCCTTCTCCACCGCCGTACCCGCGCTGGTCGTTCCGGCCGTGCGGGCGCTGCGGGCGGGGCATCCCGGAGTGCGGGTGCAGGTCCGGGAGGCCGAGGCGGGGGAGGCGTACGAGCTGCTGGGCGGCGGGGACGTCGACCTGGCCCTGTCGCTGGCGGCGCAGGCGCCGAGCGCGGTGGACGCCCGGTTCACCCGGGTGACCCTGCTGGCGGACCCGTTGGACGTGGCACTGCCCTTGGACCATCCGCTGGCCGCCGCGGAGAGCCTGCGGCTGGCCGAACTCGCCTCCGAGCCGTGGATCTTCGGCGGGAGCGGGCCCTGGTCGGACATCACCCGGGGGGCGTGCGAGGCGGCCGGGTTCACTCCGCACCCCGGGCACGCGGCGACCGGCTGGACCGCGATCCTCGCGATGGTCGAGGCGGGGATGGGGGTGGCGCTGGTGCCCCGGATGGCCGCGGTGCCCCGGGACGGCGTCGCGATGCGGGAGCTCGCCACCGAGCGGCCGGTCCGGCATGTGGTGGCCGCGGTGCGCAGGGGCGCGGAGGACGCACCCGCGGTGGGGCGGGTGCTGGACGCCCTGCGGGAGGCTGCCGCGGGGCTCGGGAGCTGAGCGCGAAGGGGCGCCCGGTGTGGCACCGGGCGCCCCTCCTGGTATCCGTACCGTCGGCTACTCGGCCGTCGCCGCCGCGTCCGCCGCCTGGGCCCGCAGGGCGCGCTCCACGCCCGCCCGGGACTCCGAGACCAGCCGGCGCAGGGCCGCGCCCGGCTCGGCGGAGGCCAGCCAGGCGTCCGTCTTCGCCAGGGTCTCCTCGGAGACCTGGAGCGTCGGGTACAGGCCGGTCGCGATCTGCTGCGCGATCTCGTGCGAGCGGCTGTCCCAGATGCCCTTCAGGACCTCGAAGTACCGGTCCGTGTACGGCGCCAGCAGCTCCCGCTGGTCCGTCTGGACGAAGCCGCCGATCACCGCCTCCTGCAGCGCGTTCGGGAGCTTGTCCGACTCGATGACCGAGGCCCAGGCCGCCTCCTTCGCCTCCGCGGTCGGGCGGGCCGCGCGGGCGGTGGCCGCGTGCCGCTCACCGGCCGCCGTCCGGTCCCGCTCGTACTCGCCCGCGATCTCCGCTTCGTCGAAGCGGCCCACCGCGGCCAGGCGGTGCACGAACGCCCAGCGCAGTTCCGTGTCGACGGCCAGGCCCTCGATGGACCGCGAGCCGGCCAGCAGCGCCTCCAGCAGATCGAGCTGCTCCGGCGTACGGGCCGCGGCCGCGAAGGCGCGCGCCCACGCGAGCTGGTGGTCGCTGCCCGCCTCGGCCGCCCGCAGATGCGCGAGCGTCGCCTCGGTCCAGCGGGACAGCAGGGAGTCCCGGGCGGCCGGGTCGGCGTACAGGTCGATCGCCAGCTTCACCTGCCGGTGCAGCGACTGCACGACACCGATGTCCGACTCCTTGCCGATGCCGGACAGGACCAGCGAGAGGTAGTCGCGGGCGGCGAGTTCGGCGTCCCGCGTCATGTCCCACGCCGACGCCCAGCACAGCGCGCGCGGCAGAGACGACTCGAAGTCGCCGAGGTGCTCGGTGACGAAGGCCAGCGACTCCTCGTCCAGCCGGACCTTGGCGTAGGACAGGTCGTCGTCGTTGAGCAGCACGACCGCCGGACGGCGCTTGCCCACCAGCTGCGGTACGGCCGTCAGCTCGCCGTCCACGTCCAGCTCGACCCGCTCCCGGCGCACCAGCTTGCCGCCGGCCTCGTCGCGCTCGTACAGGCCGACCGCGATCCGGTGCGGGCGCAGCGTCGGCTCGCCCTTCGCCCCGGTGGGCAGGGCGGGGGCCTCCTGGCGGATCGCGAAGGAGGTGATCAGGCCCTCCGCGTCCGTCTCGATCTCCGGGCGCAGGACGTTGATGCCGGCCGTCTCCAGCCACGCCTTCGACCAGGACTTCAGATCACGGCCGGAGGTCTCCTCCAGCGCGCCCAGCAGATCGCTCAACCGCGTGTTGCCGAACGCGTGCGCCTTGAAGTACGCCTGCACGCCCCGGAAGAACTCGTCCATGCCGACGTACGCGACCAGCTGCTTCAGGACGGAGGCGCCCTTGGCGTAGGTGATGCCGTCGAAGTTGACCAGGACGTCGTCCAGGTCGCGGATCTCGGCCATGATCGGGTGCGTGGAGGGCAGCTGGTCCTGGCGGTAGGCCCAGGTCTTCATGGAGTTGGCGAACGTCGTCCACGAGTGCGGCCAGCGCGAGCCGGGCGCGTACGCCTGGCAGGCGATGGAGGTGTAGGTGGCGAACGACTCGTTCAGCCACAGGTCGTTCCACCACTCCATGGTGACCAGGTCGCCGAACCACATGTGGGCCAGCTCGTGCAGGATCGTCTCGGCGCGGATCTCGTACGCCGCGTCCGTCACCTTGGAGCGGAAGACGTACTGGTCGCGGATGGTCACCGCGCCCGCGTTCTCCATCGCGCCCGCGTTGAACTCCGGCACGAACAGCTGGTCGTACTTCTGGAACGGGTAGTCGTAGTCGAACTTCTCCTGGAACCAGTCGAAGCCCTGCCGGGTGACCTCGAAGATCGCGTCCGAGTCCAGGTACTCGGCGAGCGAGGGACGGCAGTAGATGCCGAGCGGGACCGACTGGCCGTCCTTCTCGTAGGCGCTGTGCACCGAGTGGTACGGGCCCACGATCAGCGCGGTGATGTAGGTGGAGATCCGCGGGGTCGGCTCGAAGGCCCAGACGTCGTCCTTGGGCTCGGGCGTGGGCGAGTTGGAGACGACGGTCCAGCCGGCCGGCGCCTTCACGGTGAACCGGAAGGTGGCCTTCAGATCCGGCTGCTCGAAGGAGGCGAAGACCCGGCGGGCGTCCGGCACCTCGAACTGGGTGTAGAGGTAAGCCTGGTTGTCGACGGGGTCGACGAACCGGTGCAGGCCCTCACCGGTGTTGGTGTAGGCGCACTCCGCGACGACCCGCAGGACGTTGCGGCCCTCCAGCAGCCCGCGCAGCGCGATCCGGGAGTCCTTGAAGACCTCGGCCGGGTCGAGCGCGTCACCGTTGAGGGTGACCTCGTGCACGGCGGGAGCGACGAGGTCGATGAAGGACTCGGCCCCTCCCTCGGCGACGTCGAAGCGCACCGTGGTCGCGGACCGGTAGGTACCACCCTCCTGCGCGCCGGAGAGGTCGAGATCGATCTCGTACGAGTCAACGGTGAGCAGCTTCGCCCGCTGCTGCGCCTCTTCGCGAGTCAGGTTTGTGCCAGGCACGCGGTCATCTCCTCGTTATGTGTGGGTTCGGTCATCCTTCCATGGGATCTGTGTGGAAGGCGATGTCCGTTTACCGCCGGTGAACGGGGCCGGGGGACGGCAGCGTGGAGGCATGACGATCTACCGCGTACGACCCGTCCCCGCCCTGGCGCTCAAGGAGCTGCGCTCCCTCGACGACGCGGGGCGCCCGGCCGTTGCGCTGACCGACGAGGAGGGCGGGGCGCCGCTGCGCTGCTGTCTGCGCCGCAGCGCGCCCGGCGAGCGGATCGCGCTGGTCAGCTACGCGCCGCTGCGCCGCTGGGCGGCGCAGACGGGCGCGGACCCCGGCCCCTACGACGAACAGGGCCCGGTCTTCCTCCACGCCGAGGAGTGCGCGGGCCCGGACGAGGGCGGCGGCTATCCCTTCGCCCACGCCCACCGCACCGTCCGCCGCTACTCGGCCGACGGCCGCATCCTCGGCGGAGCGCTGGTCGCCGCCCCGGACGACGACGCCTTCCGCGACGCGTTCGACGACCCGGCCGTGGCACTCGTCCACGTCCGGGCCGTCGAGTACGGCTGCTTCCTCTACGAGGTCAGGAGGGCCTAGCCCTTCAGCTCGGCCGCCACCAGCTCCGCGATCTGCACCGCGTTCAGCGCGGCGCCCTTGCGGAGGTTGTCGTTGGAGATGAACAGGGCCAGACCGTGCTCCACCGTCTCGTCCTCGCGGATGCGGCCGACGAAGGAGGCGTCCTTGCCGGCCGCCTGGAGCGGGGTCGGGATGTCGGAGAGGACCACGCCGGGGGCGCCGGCCAGCAGCTCGGTCGCGCGCGCCGCGCTGATCGGGCGGGCGAAGCGGGCGTTGACCTGGAGGGAGTGGCCGGCGAAGACCGGGACCCGGACACAGGTGCCGGAGACCTTCAGGCCGGGGATCTCCAGGATCTTGCGGGACTCGTTGCGGAGCTTCTGCTCCTCGTCGGTCTCGTTCAGGCCGTCCTCGACGATCGACCCGGCCAGCGGCAGCACGTTGAAGGCGATGGGGCGCTTGTAGACCTGCGGGTCGGGGAAGTCGACCGCCTCGCCGTCATGGGTCAGCCGGTCGGCCTCGGCGACCACCTTCTGGGCCTGGCCGTGCAGCTCGGCCACGCCCGCGAGCCCGGACCCGGACACCGCCTGGTAGGTGGCGACGACCAGCGCCTCCAGGCCCGCCTCGTGGTGCAGCGGCCGGAGCACGGGCATCGCGGCCATCGTGGTGCAGTTCGGGTTGGCGATGATGCCCTTGGGCCGGTCGGCGACGGCGTGCGGGTTCACCTCGGAGACGACCAGCGGGACCTGGGGGTCCTTGCGCCAGGCGGAGGAGTTGTCGATCACGACCGCGCCCTGCGCGGCGACCTTCTCGGCCAGCGCCTTGGAGGTCGCGCCGCCCGCCGAGAACAGCACGATGTCCAGGCCCGTGTAGTCGGCCGTCGAAGCGTCCTCCACCGTGACACCGTCCAGGACCGTCCCCGCGGAGCGGGCCGAGGCGAACAGGCGCAGCTCCGTGACGGGGAAGTTCCGCTCCGTGAGGATCCTGCGCATGACCGTGCCGACCTGTCCGGTGGCTCCGACGATTCCGACCCTCACGGTGACTCCTTCGCTGTGGCGCATTGCGTGGCCTGGACGTTTCCATGATGCGTCCCCTCCAGGCCGTTGTGTCCAATCGTTTGCCCGAGGGATGGGACGCCATTCGCGTCAGGGCCGCAGTTCGATCACCCACCCGCCCAGCGCCCGGACGTGCAGGATTGCGCTCTGGATCCGGTACGGCCCGGAAGAACCCGTGATTTTCCGCTTGGGGAACAGGTTTTCGTCCAGTTCGTAGACGTGCGTGATCCCGCTCGACCCGGCGACCACCATCTCGGCCTCGGGCCCGGTGTGACGTACGACTCCGTATCCCTCGCCCTGGTTCCGCGGGCCGAGCCCGGTCGCCGCGCCGAGCGCCTCCGGCTCCAGCCGCCATTTCGTGCCGTCGGTGGCGTAGACGGACACGAAGCAGGAGCCGCCCGGGTCGACGAAGACGGGACCGAGCGAGGGGCGCCGGCGGCCGTGGGTGTCGACGACGATCACCGGCCTGCCGAACGGGTGGTTCACGGCGTACACGGACAGCTTCTCGTCCTTGCCCAGGGAGGTCTTGCGCACGGTCATCAGCGTGGGCGGCCCCGGGTACCGCAGGACCGTGGTGCCCTTGCCCTCGGCCGGGCCGGTGAGCAGCGGCGCCTCGTCACATGGTGACAGTGAGGACGATGTGAAGAAAAGATTCCGCGGTGCGGGCCGAACGTTTCCGCTCGGACCGGCGTCATAGGGGAAACGCGGCGAGGGGAGGGGTGGCTGTGCTGCGCGGAAAGACCCGCCGCGGCCAGGGGGACCCGGTGCGCGACGCACTGGACGATCCCCTGGACGCGGCTCAGGAGCGCAGGGTGCGGGCGGTGCTCGCGCTCGGCGGGGTGCCGCAGGCGGACCTGCCGGACGGGGTGCAGCAGGTCCGCCTGCGGCTGCTGGAGCGCGCCGCGAGCGGCCGGGAGGCGCCGCGGGACGTCTCGGCGTGGGCGGCGGTCGTCGCCTCCAACCTGGCCATGGACTGGCACCGGGCCAAGAAGCGGCAGGAACGGCTCGGCGAGCGGCTCGCGGCCCTGCGCCAGAGCGAGCACCCCTCCGGCGAGGACACCAGCCTGCTCTCCCTCGCCGTGGCCCAGGGCCTGGACGAACTGCCCGACGCCCAGCGCCAGGTGGTCGTCCTGCGCTTCTACGCCGACCTGCCGGTACGGGACATCGCCGAGCAACTCGCCGTCCCCGAGGGCACGGTGAAGAGCCGGCTGCACACGGCGGTACGGGCCCTGCGCGCCCGCCTGCACGAGGACGAGGTGGTGTAACGTGACCGCCGAACACGACGGCGTCGACGCGCTGATGGCCGCGCTCACCGGCGAACCCCTGCCCGAGGACGCGGACGCCGCCTGCCGCGCCGAACACCGCGCGGCCACCGCCGACATCACCGCACTGCGCGAGCAACTGGACCTCATCGGCCGGGCTTTGGGAGGGGATGCGCCCAAGCCCGCACCGGCGCCCGTACCCGTACGGCCGGTGCGGCGCCGTGCCTTTCGGCTCGCCGTCGGCTCCCTCGCGGTGGCCGCCGCGGCGACCGTGATGGCGGGGCTCGGCTGGCTGGTGGTGCAGGCCGACCCGGGGGCGGGCAGCGCCGACTCGGCCTCCGGCGCCGCGCAGGAGGCGCAGCAGGACACCAGCGAGGGCGTGCTGTTCGGCAGCCCCCGCTATCTCGCCTGCGCCTACCTGGTCGCCGAGGGCGAGGTCGGCTCCGCCGAACCGGTCCCCGCCACCGACCCGCGGCTGATCCGGGTGAGCGTGGAGCTGACGCGGGTCTACCAGCCCGAGAAGCCCGGACCGGAGAAGGGCGACGACCTCAGCTGGGTGATCGAGGAGAACACCGCTCCCGGCCTGCGCGCGGGCGACCACGTCCTGTTCGGCGTCCCGGAGAAGGGCGCCCCGCCGGACATGTGGGTCATCGGTGGGACGGAGGTCGCCCGGGAACGGGACCGGATCAACGGCTCGCTGGCCGAGGCCCGCTCCCTGGGCTGCGGATGAGAAAGGGCGGGCGCCCGTACGGACGCCCGCCCCTGGTACAGCCGTAGCGCTACGGCGTGACGTTCTCGATCTTCACGCTGCCGGTGCCCGCGACCGTGCCGCGCGCGTTGAGCAGTTCGACCTGGCCGAAGAACTCACGGCCCTCCGGCGCGGCGGCCGCGACGGTGACGCTCGCGGAGACCGTGGCGGAGTCGCCCGTGCCCAGCTTCACCGGCGCCGACCCGTCGACGCTGACCGAGCCGAGCGCGGCGGAGAAGAACACGTCCAGGTAGTCGTAGGCGGTGGAGCCGGACGGCACCGCGTAGCCCACGACCTCGATGGTGTACGTGCCGGCGGCCGGCTTCGGGAGCGAGACCGCCTCCTCCGAGTCGCCGTCCGCGGCCTGCGCGACCTGCTTGCCGTCCTTGTCGTAGACCGTCAGGTCCAGGTCGGCGGCCGTGTCGGAGACATTGCCGATGGCGACGTCCAGGGACGCGGCGCCCGCGGGCACCTCGACCGTGGTGGTGTGCGTCTCGTGGTCGGCGATGGTCGGCCGGGCCGACTTGGAGGAGCCGAGCGGACCGCCGGCCAGCTTGCCGTCGAGGGCGGCGAACTTGTTCGTCACCTTCCAGGACGCCTCGACCGGGGTGCCCACCTTGGCCTCCGGCACGGTCACGGTCTCCGGGTCGAAGACCGCGCCGAGCACGGTGACGTCCAGCTTGTAGGGGTTGTCGAGCAGCGGCGACGTACGGCGCGACTCGACCTCGATCTCCCAGACGCCGGGCTGCGGGTCGGCGTAGGAACGCACGTCCGGCCGGCAGCCGTTGCCGTCGAGGTAGTTGTTGTAGCAGTTCGGCGTGGACGTGGTGTCCGACGGAACGCCGTAGGGGTGGATGGCGATGAAGCGGGTCTGGCTGGTGGCCTTCAGCCCGCCGATCGCGACCTCCAGCGACTTGGCGCCCTCGGGCACGGTCACGAAGTACGACTTGTGGCTGTTGCGCTGCACCGAGCCGGACGCCGAGTAGGTGTACCGCAGCGGCGCGGAGACCACGACCGTGGACATGACCTGCTTGTCGATGCCCTCGGTGCGCGGGTCGTCGACCTCCAGGATCGCGCTCTTCAGCCCGGCGGACCTCGGCGCGGCCTGCACCTTGACGGTGACCGGCTGGTTCAGCGGCAGGTTCACCTCGTCGGAGCCGACGATCCGGAAGGTGTCCCCGGCGTTGTTCTCGAAGTGCAGCTCGTGCCGGATCGCGCGGTCGGCGCCGGACGTACGGGTCAGGGTGATCTCGTACGTCTTCTTCTGGCCGGCCTTCAGACCGCCCTCACGGTCGTACAGGCCGGTGCCGAAGCCCGGGGTCTTCAGGAACTGGTCGAGTGCGGTGTCGACCGGCGCCTTCACCGTGTAGGTGTGCGCGGTGGCGCCGTCCTTGATGGCGTCCCAGGCGTCCTCGACGTTGATCAGGCCCGCGCCTTCCTCGTACGCCTGGACCCCGCTGATGTGGTCGGCGGTCGAGGTGAGCGCGGTGCGCAGCTTGGCCGGGGTGAGCGCGATGCCCTTCTGCTCGGCGGCGCTCAGCAGCAGCGCCGAGGCGCCCGCGGCCTGCGGGGAGGCCATCGAGGTGCCCTGGAGCATGCCGTAGCCGGCCGGCAGCGAGTAGCCCGCCTCGGCGACCGGGAGGCCCGGCAGCCAGGTCTGGATGGTGTTGACGGAGGCACCCGGCGCCACGAGCGTCGGGGCGAAGCCGCCGTCCTCGCGCGGGCCGCGGGAGGAGAACGGCATCATCGCGTACGACTTCTGCACCAGCGAGCCGTAGTTGGACGCCCAGGTCTCCTTGGAGACGGACGCGCCGACCGAGATGACCTTGTCGGCCAGGGCCGGGTCGCCGATCGTGTTGGTGCCGGGGCCGGAGTTGCCCGCGGAGATCACCAGCTGGACGCCGTAGGTGTCGATCAGGCGGGTGTAGAGCTCGGCGCGCGCGTTGTTGCCGTCGTTGAGCGCCGGCAGACCGCCGATGGACATGTTGACGATGTCGACACCGCGGTTGACGACGAGGTCGATCATGCCCTCGGTCAGCGCCACGTTGGTGCAGCCGCCGGTCCAGGTGCAGGCGCGCGAGGAGACGACCTTCGCGCCGGGCGCGGCGCCGTTCATCTCGCCGCCGAACAGGCCGTTGGCGGCGGTGATGCCGGCGACGTGGGTGCCGTGCTCGGACTCGATGACACCGATGTTGACGAAGTCGCGCTTCTGCCCGACCCAGTCACCGCCGTAGGGGTCCATCGGGACGTCCTTGCGGATCTCCACGACGAACGGCTGGCGCTCGGCGACCTCGGTGCCGGGGTTGTCGGTGCCGAACCAGCCGATCTGGAAGCCGTCCTTGTACGGCTTCATCGGGGTGTCGTCACCGAAGTCGGCGTTGTTGTTCAGGTCGACCCGGACCGTGCCGGCCGCGGCGTCGTACAGCACGCCCCAGACGTCGGTGGTGTCCCCGTCCCGGTTGGCGTCGCCCTTGGCGTCGCCACCCGCGGTCACCGACTCGCGGAACACGTTGACCTGGTACGACCCGGCGGGTGCCGTCCAGGTGCGGCCGGAGTAGGTGAAGCTGGGCCCGGAGACGCTGGTGGTCATCGCGCGCCAGGTGGCGTCGCTGTCGACGATCGGGTCGGTCGCGGTGACCCAGTCGACGATCTTGCGCTCACCGGTGGTGGTCTTCTGGAGCGCCGGGTGGGAGAGGTCCACGCCCGAGTCCAGGACACCGATGGTGATCCCGCGGCCGTCCGCCTTCGGGTGGTCCTCGACGAAGTCGACGGCACCGGTCTCGAAGGAGGGGTTGTACGGGTTCTCGGCCGGGGTGTTCTTGCCGGGGGCCGGATAGGCGGCCGCGGTCGACGCCGACTCCTTGGTGTCGACGGCCGGGTCGTCCAGCGGGATCTCCTCGCGCAGGTCGATGCCGTGCACGGAGGAGAGCTTCGCCGCGGCGGCGATGGCGGCGTCCGCCCTGGCCGTCGGGACGGTGGCGCGGACGTAGCCGAGCTTGTCGTAGGCGCGGCCCACGGAGCCGCCCTTGACCGCGTCCAGGTCCGCGGCGACCTGCTCGGTCCGGCCGGGGGCGGTGGCGATCATCATCGTGACGTTCTTGTCGCCGGCCGCCTTGGCGTCGGCGAGCAGGTCCGCGTCGTCCGAACCGAGTTTGTCGTGCGCGGACTTGACGGCGGGGTCGGCCGCGGCCGGGGCGTCCTCGGCGAAGGCCAGGGGGATCGGTCCGGCGGCGGAGAGCGCGGCCACGAGCCCCGCGGCCACGGCTATCCGGGCCGCGCGTCTGGCACCCGATATGGGTTCGCGCTGGGGGGTGTGGGTCATCAGCATCCCTTGTAGGTAAAGGAACGAGCGTGGAGCGATCGCTCAGCCTTACCCAGGGGACAGATGTTTGGGGAGAGTTGACTCAAACGAAATCGAGGGATGGGGAAAACCCGCTATCCCTTTCCGGGTGATCCGTGGCGAACGGTACAAGTCGCCACGGCGCCTTCGTCCTCTTCGGGCCTTCTCGGGCCCTCAGTCCTCTTTGGTGCGCGCGTAGTGCCGGGACGCCTTGGCGCGGTTGCCGCAGGTCGCCATGGAGTGCCAGCGGCGGGTGCCGTTGCGTGAGGTGTCGAAGAAGTACAGGACGCAGGCCTCGTGGGCGCAGGCCCGGATCCGGTCCGGCGCGGTGGTGAGCAGCGTCAGGTAGTTCCGGGCGGCGAGCCAGGCCGGACCCCAGGCGGGGGAGGGGAACTCGGGCAGCTCCCCGGGCCCCTCGGCGGTGAGCGTGGCCCGGATCCGGCCGTGCGCGAGGACGGCGTCGACGAGCGGTGCCGCGTCCTGCGGCGAGCCGTCGACGGCCGCCTTCACCGCGTCCCGGGCCTGGAGGAGGTGGCGCAGGGTCGTGGCGTCGGCGTCGAAGGTGCCGTCCAGGCCGTTCGCGGCGAGCCAGATCGCGAGCCCCTCGGTGTCCGTCAGCAGGTCCTGGGGGGCTCCGTCCTGCATCCAGCGCGTGTTCAGCAGGTCCAGCGCGAGCGGCTCGCCGGTGTGCGGGCGGGGGTCGGGCCGGTGGGGGCGGGGGTCGGACATGCGGGGGGGGCTCCCTTCCGTGCTAACCGGTCAAGAGTAGATGACTGGTTGACACCCGCTGAATCTAACCACTAACCTCACTTACACAGGTTAGACACAGTGGAGGGAAACCCATGGCACTGCGCACCGGCCACACCGGCCTGAACGTCACCGACCTCGACCGCTCGCTCGCCTTCTACCGGGACGTCCTCGGCTTCACCCCGCTCGCCGAGGGCAAGGAGGAGGACCGGCGGTTCGCGCTGCTGGGGGACGGCGAGACGCTCGTCCTCGCGCTCTGGCAGCAGGCCGCGGGACCGTACGACGACAGCCGTTCCGGCCTGCACCACCTCGCCTTCCAGGCGGACTCCGTCGAGCGGGTCCGCGCCTACGAGAGCGCCCTGCGCGAGTACGGCGTGCGGTTCGCGCACGAGGGGGTGGTGGCCCACGCCGAGGGCGCCGGGTCCGGCGGCATCTTCTTCTACGACCCCGACGGCATCCGGCTGGAGATCTCGGTGCCGAGCGGCGCCGAGGGCGCCCCGGCGCCCTACGGTTCCGCGCCGACCTGCGGCTTCTTCTAGTCATGAGCGTCTACCACGCGGGCTCGCTCGCCGTGCAGGACCGGCTCGGCGTGCGGGACCTCGCCGACCACGTGGGCCGGTCCATCGGGGAGGGCATCAAGCCGGTGGCCGCCGCCTTCCTCGGCCTCCAGCCGCTGCTGGTGGCCGGCGCCGCCGACCCGGCGACCGGCAGGGTGTGGGCGGTGCCGCTGGCCGGCCCGCCCGGGTTCGTCCGGGCCACCGGGCCCCGGCGGATCTCCGTCGCTGGGGGTGTCTCCCACGCGTCGAGCAGTGGGGGAGGGGTCTCCCCGGCCTCCCCGCTCGCCGCGGCCCTCGCCACCGAGGGCGCCCCGGTCGGCACCATCGCCCTCGACCCGCGCACCCGGCGCCGGATGCGGCTCAACGGACGGCTCCGGCCCACCCCCGGCGGGCTCGCCATCGACGCGGACCGCGTCTTCGCCAACTGCCCGAAGTACCTCCAGCGGAGGGAGACCTACGAGATACTGCCCGACCGCAGGCCGGGGGAGCCCCTGACGGCCACCGAACTGTCCGACGCCCAGGCGCGGTTCCTCGCCGCCGCCGACACCTTCTTCCTGGCCAGCGTCCACGAGGGCGGCGCCGACGCCAGCCATCGCGGCGGCAACCCCGGCTTCGTACGCGTCGACTCACCGCGCGAACTGAGCTGGGCGGACTACCCGGGCAACTCCATGTTCCTGTCCCTCGGCAACCTCGCCGCCGACCCGCGCGCCGGACTGCTCTTCCTGGACTGGACGACCGGCACGGCACTGCACCTCACCGGCGAGGCCCGCACGGAGTTCGCTCCCGAACGACGTGTCCGGTTCACCCTGTCCGAGGCGACGGAGATCCCGGCCGCGGTCCCCCTGCGCTGGTCCGCGCCGGAGTACTCTCCCGCGAACCCGGGGCGGCCCTGAGCAGGGCCCGACACCCCCCGGTTACCCGCGAAGATGAACACGGAGCAACCGCCTTCCGGCCGCCCGAGGAGCGGCCGGGGGCGCACAGGGTAGCCCAAGATCCACGTACGGTGATCGGCGCTGCGCGTTGCCGCCTCGTTCACGCGCAGGTCATTCCCGGTGCCAACGATCCAGAGCGAGCGGGTTGTTCGCGTCAGCGACGCCCCGCGACCACTGCCGACGCGTCACGCACTCGGGGAGACCGCGCCATGTCGCGCATACGCTCTGTCGCCAGCTCCGCGCTGGGCGTCCACCGCCGTACCGTCCTCGCCGCCGCCGGGGCGGTGTCCCTCTCCGCCGGAGTCGGCTACGCCCTGCGGCCCACCGACAGCCAGGCCGCCACCTCCGGCGCCCCCGCGGACGCAGCCGCCCAGGAGGCGCCGGTCGCCTCCGGACGCCGGGCGCCCTTCCTGCCGCTCGCCCCCTACACCCGGGGCACCACCCTCGCGAGCGTCGCCGCCCCGCGCGGCACCTCCGGCTACCGCCGGCTCGCCAACGGCCGCGGCTGGCCCCGGGTGGTCCGCGGCGAGCTGGCCGCCCCCAAGTCGGGCCGCGCCGACCGCCGTACGACGCTCGCCGCGTTCGTGCAACTCACCGACCTGCACATCATCGACGCCCAGCACCCGATGCGCCTGGAGTTCCTGCGCTCCACCGACGTGCACGCCTGGCGCCCGCAGGAGGCGCTGACCGTGCACGGCGCCGTCTCGCTGGTCGAGCGGGTCAACGCGCTGCGGGGCGCCCCCGTCACCGGCGCCCCGCTCCAGTTCGCCATGACCACCGGCGACAACACCGACAACAACGCCCGCTCCGAGCTGGAGTGGTTCCTCACCGTCATGAGCGGCGGCCGGATCACCCCCAATTCCGGTGACCCCAAGCACTACGAGGGCGTCCTCAACAGCGGTCTCAAGCAGTACTGGCAGCCCGACTCGGCCGTCCGCGACGCCGACAAGCAGCGCGGCTTCCCGTACCTGGAGGGCTTCCTCGCCGCCGCCATGCGGGAGCTGCGCAGCCCCGGCCTGTCCATCCCCTGGTACTCCACGGTCGGCAACCACGACGCCATGCCGCTCGGCTGCTACGCCTCGCACCGCGACACCTGGCTCACCGACTTCGCCGTCGGCGGCAAGAAGCTGATGAGCCTGCCCGCGGCCGAGGCCAAGAAGCTCCAGGAAGCCCTGCGCAAGGCCAAGGACCCCGAGGGCGTGCAGTTCCGCGAGCTGCTCAAGGCGCACTCCCGGAACATGCGCTCGGTCACCGCGGACGAGCGGCGCGCGCCCTACACCCCGACCGAGTACATCAAGGCCCACCTCGACCCGGCGTTCCAGGGCGTCGGCCCGGCCGGGCACGGCTACTCCTCGGCGAACCTCGACGCGGGCACCCAGTACTACAGCTTCCGCATCGCCGACGACGTCATCGGCATCAGCCTGGACACCACCGACGCGGGCGGCCACTACGAGGGCTCCGTCGGCAGCGCCCAGCTGCGCTGGCTGGACCGGACGCTGCGGGACAACGCGGACTCGTACGCCATCGTCTTCAGCCACCACACCAGCAAGACGATGGACAACACCCGCCGCGACCCGGCCCGGCCGAACGAGCGGCGGCACAACGGCCAGGAGGTCATCGCCCTCCTCGCCCGCCACGACAACGTCCTGGCCTGGGTGAACGGCCACATCCACCGCAACGCCATCACCCCGCACCCGGCACCCGACGGGCGTTCCTTCTGGGAGATCTCCACCGCCTCGCACGTCGACTTCCCCCAGCTCGCCCGGGTCATCGAGCTGGCGGACAACAAGGACGGCACGATCTCCCTGTTCACCACCTGCGTGGAGGCCGCGGCACCGCACCGCACGGACTTCGCCGACCTCTCCCAGACCGGCCTCGCCGCCCTCTACCGCGAGATCTCCTGCAACGCCCCCGGCGCCCGGACGGACCTCGCGGGAGGCAGCGCCGACCGGAACACCGAGCTGGTGCTCAAAAAGGGCTGAGACTTACTCAACCGGCCCACTCCCGCTCAACCTTCCCCAACCGTCCCAGGTCTGCCCTTCCGACCGGCCCGGCGCACCGAGGCGCCGGGCGATGACAGGGGGAAGACATGACCACACGAGTACGGGCGATGCTGGTGGCGGCCACGGCCGTGGCGCTCTCGGCCGCCCTGGCGGGTCCCGCGGCCGCCCAGGGCGAGGGCGGCACTCACTCGGCCACCCGCGAGGCCATGAAGGCGGCGGTCAAGGACGGGGTGCCCGGGGTGACCGCCGGCGCGCGCACCGACGGCCGCACCTGGTCGGCCACGGCCGGCGTCGGCAACCTCAGGACCGGCAAGGCGCGGTCCGTGGACGACCGTTACCGCGTCGGCAGCATCACCAAGACCTTCGTCGCCACCGTGCTGCTCCAGCTGGAGGCGGAGGGCCGGCTGTCGCTGGACGACACGGTCGACACCTGGCTGCCGGGCCTGGTGGAGGGCAACGGCCACGACGGCCGCGGGATCACCCTGCGCCAGCTCCTCAACCACACCAGCGGCATCTCCAACTACACCGACGACCAGACCTTCGTGGAGACGTACGTCCTCAAGGACGGCTTCTTCCGGCACCGCTACGACACCAAGGCACCCGAGGACCTGGTCGCCATCGCCATGACCCACAAACCGGACTTCGAACCGGGCACGGACTGGTACTACTCCAACACCAACTACGTCCTGGCGGGCATGGTCATCGAGAAGGCCACGGGACGCGGGTACGGCGAGGAGATCCGCGACCGCATCCTCGCCCCGCTGGACCTGCGCGCCACCTCGGTCCCCGGCACCCGGGTCACCGTCCCCCAGCCCAGCAGCCGGGCGTACTCCAAGCTCGCCGAGTCGACGACGGGCCCGACGTACGACGTCACGAAGCTCAACCCCTCCCTGGCCTACGCGGGGGGCGAGATGATCTCCGGCTCGGCCGACCTGAACCGCTTCTACACGGCCCTGCTGAAGGGCCGGCTGCTGCCGCCCGAGCAGCTGAAGGAGATGAAGACCACGGTCAAGGCCGACACCATCCCGAACGCCCGCTACGGCCTGGGCCTGATCGAACGCGAACTGACCTGCGGCGTCACCGTCTGGGGCCACGGCGGCGGCATCCACGGCTCCACCTCGGAGGCGGTGACCACGGCCGACGGCCGGCACGCCCTGTCGTTCAACTTCAACGGTGACTGGTCCGGGGACGCCGACGCGGTCCTGGAGGCGGAGTACTGCGGCGAGTAGACCACCGGGGGAGCACATGAGGAGGGGCCGCCCGGCACGGTCCGGACGGCCCCTCCTCTCCCCTCCTGATGCCTCTGCGGTCCGTCACTACCGGGGCAGCACCACGACATAGGCGGCCGGGTCACGGTCCGCCGAGGCCATCAGCGCCGTGCGGATCACGGTCGCCTGCTGGTCCATGGTGTCCCTCAGCTTCTTCGGCGTCACGTACACGACCGTGATGCCGAGGCGCTCCAGGTGCTCGCGCTTGCGGGCGTACTCCGACCACAGCGCGTCGTCGTCCTGCCGGTGGCCTTGGCGGGAGGCGCGGGTGTCCAGTTCCACCGCCACTGCGTGTTCCGGCCAGTACGCGTCCAGGCCGCCGAGGTGCGGGCCGCCGGGCAGGCGCAGATCGACGTTCCACACCGGGTCGGGCAGGCCGTACTCGCGGACCATCGTGTACAGGCGGTCCTCCGCGATGGCCCGGCCCTCGGCGAGCAGGGAGTCCACGGCGTCCACGACATGCGGCCGGGACAGCAGCTTCGCCTGGCTCAACTCCTTCACCAGCGCCGCCGGTTCGCAGTGGCCGCCGCGGACGGCCTCGGTCAGCAGCCGGCGTACGGCGCCCGCGTCCGACAGTTCGGCGACCGCGTCGGCCAGGGCGCGCGCAACCGGCGCCACGGGCAGGCCCGTGACCTCCTCGGGGGCCGGCAGGGCGGCCGTACGGACGATGCGGGCGCAGCCCGTCGAGCGGAGCCGGCGCAGCCGGGGGACGAGGACGTCGATCGTGTCCAGGGCGGTGAGCGGAGGCGTCGCGGCGAAACCGTGCAGGGTCAGCGCCGCCAGGCCCGTGATCATCGACTCGGTGTACACCGGCCGGTGCGGCTCCTGCGCGCCCGGCTGCGGCGGCACCTGCACGTTCCGCTCCCGCGCCGCGTACAGCAGCACCGCGTGCAGCCGCTCCTCGCTGGTCGGGGGGCCGGGGTGGAGCAGGTACACACCGGGGAGCACCGGCTGCCAGGGGCCGCCGGCCCGGCACTGCTCGGTGATCTCGGCGGCCGGGACTCCGTGCGCCCGCAGCTGCGCGGCCGTCAGCACGCGCCGCCGGACGTCGGAGAGCTGGTGGAGGGGGCGGGGGGAGAGCGGGGTGTTGTGGTTCATGACGGGGGAATTCCCGCGTCCGGTCGGACTCTTAACCGCTGTTACACGCCCGTCGACAAATCCGGACAAGCTCGCCCTAAAGGGCGGGTGTTCGGATGCCGAGAAGGCACGGAAAACCCCTGGTCCGTTCGGGTGGGACCAGGGGTTACGGCTCCGCTTGGCTGAATTTCGTAACGGTCACGGAGGCGCCAAGCGGTGGCCAAAGGTCAGGCGTCGGCCGCCGCGTCGCACGCCTGACCGCGCAGCGCCCGCGCCAGATCGTCCCGCGCCTCCAGCACCAGCCGCCGCAGCGCGGGAGCGGCCTCCGGGTGCGCCTGGAGCCAGGCGTCCGCCGCGTCCAGCGTCTCCCGCGACTCCTGCAGGGACGGGAACAGCCCCTGCACGACCACCATGCCGATCTGGATGGACCGCTCAGCCCACACCCGCTCGATCGCCGCGAAGTACTTCTCGGCGTACGGCGCCGTCAGCTCCCGCTGCGAGGGCCGGGCGAAGCCCGCGAGGGTCGCCTCCACCAGCGCGTTGGACAACTGGTCCGACTCCACCACCTGCGCCCACGCCTGCGCCTTGACCGACGCCTGCGGACGCGCGGCGAGGCAGCGCACCAGGTGGCGCTTGCCGGACGCGGTGTCGTCACGGGCGAGTTCGGCGGCCAGCTCCTTGTCGCCGACGACGTCATGGGCGGCGAGCGCGTCCAGGAACGCCCAGCGCAGCTCCTGGTCGACGTCCAGACCGGGCAGGGTCACCGTGCCGTCCAGCAGCCCGGTCAGCATCTCGAAGGCGGGCGCCGCGTTCGCCACCCGGGCGAAGAACCGCGCCCACGCCAGCTGGTGCTCGCTGCCCGGCTCGGCGGTGGACAGGTGGAGCGCCGCGCTCTCGGCGAGCCGCTGGTCCGTCCGCTCGCGGTGGGCGGGGGCCGTGTAGTGCACCGCCGCCGACTCCGCCCAGGCGTGCAGCATCTGGAGCACGCCGATGTCGGACTCCCGGGCCGCGAACCGCAGCACCAGGTCGATGAACTCCCGGGCGGGCAGCAGCGCGTCCCGCGTCATGTTCCACAGCGCCGACCAGCACAGGGCGCGGGCCAGCGGATCGGTCATGTCGCCCAGGCCCTGGCGAAGCGCCGCCAGCGAGGTCTCGTCGAACCGCGTCTTGCAGTACGTCAGGTCGTCGTCGTTGACCAGCACCAGCTCCGGCGCCTCGGCCCCGGCCAGTTCCGCCACGACCGTCCGCGGTCCCTCGACGTCCACCTCCGCCCGCGCGTACCGCTCCAGCACCCCGCCGGTACGGCGGTACAGGCCCACCGCGACCCGGTGCGGCCGCAGTTCGGGGTGGGACTCGGGCGCCTCCTGCACCACCGCCAGCTCCGAGACCCGGCCGTCCGGGTCCAGCAGCACCTGCGGGGTGAGGGAGTTGACCCCGGCCGTCTGCAGCCAGGACCGCGCCCAGGCGCCCATGTCCCGGCCACTGGTCTCGCCGAGCACCGACAGCAGGTCGCCGAGCCGGGTGTTGCCGTAGGCGTGCCGCTTGAAGTAGCGGCGGGCGCCCTCCAGGAACGCGTCCTGGCCGACGTACGCCACGAGCTGCTTCAGCACGGAAGCGCCCTTGGCGTAGGTGATCCCGTCGAAGTTGAGCTTGGCGTCCTGCAGGTCGCGGATGTCCGCGGTGACCGGGTGCGTGGAGGGCAGCTGGTCGGCGCGGTACGCCCAGGCCTTGCGGCGGTTGGCGAAGGTGATCCAGCCGTCGGTGAAGCGGGTCGCGCCCACCGTCGCGAAGGAGCCCATGAAGTCGGCGAAGGACTCCTTCAGCCACAGGTCGTCCCACCACTCCATGGTGACCAGGTCGCCGAACCACATGTGCGCCATCTCGTGCAGGATGACGTTGGCCCGGCTCTCGTAGGACGCCTGGGTCACCTTGCCGCGGAAGACGTACTCCTCGCGGAAGGTGACGAGCCCCGGGTTCTCCATCGCGCCGAGGTTGTACTCGGGCACGAAGGCCTGGTCGTACTTCCCGAACGGGTACGGGTAGTCGAAGTGGTCGTGGAAGAAGTCCAGGCCCTGCTTGGTCACCAGGAACACGTCGTCGGCGTCGAAGTGCGGCGCGAGACCCTTGCGGCACATCGCGCCGAGCGGGATCCGCAGCGTCGTACCGTCGTCGAGGGTCCGGGTGTAGGAGTCCGTCACATAGTGGTACGGGCCCGCCACCACGCAGGTGATGTACGTCGAGATCGGCTTGGTCTCCGCGAACCGCCACACCCCGTCGGTCCGCTTGCCCACGCCGTTGCTCCACACCGTCCAGCCCTCGGGCGCCCGCACCTCGAAGCGGAACGGCGCCTTGAGGTCGGGCTGTTCGAAGCAGGCGTGGACGCGGCGGGAGTCGGCCGGCTCGTACTGGGTGTACAGGTACACCTCGCCGTCCTCGGGGTCGACGAAGCGGTGCAGGCCCTCGCCGGTACGGGAGTAGGCGCACTGCGCGTCGACGATCAGCTCGTTGTCGGCGGCGAGGTCCTCCAGGGCGATCCGGGAGCCGTCGAAGACCTCGCTCGGGTCGAGGTCCCGGCCGTTGAGCGTCAGGGCGGTGACGCCCGGCGCGATCAGGTCGGCGAAGGTGGTGGCGCCCGGCTCGGCGCAGCGGAAGCGGAGGGTGGTGACCGAGCGGAAGGTGCGCGGCCCGTCCGCCGGCTCGTCGCCGACCGCGGAGCGCAGGTCGAGGGACACGTCGTATCCGTCGACGGACAGCAGTGCGGCCCGTTCCCGGGCCTCGTCGCGGGTCAGGTTCTCACCGGGCACGGGGGGCGCTCCTCACAGCGTGTTCAGTATGCGGACAGGCCCGATCCTGCCATGGGCGCTCGGGCGGTGGCAGCCGGGAATGGGGGAGGCGGGGGCCGGTGTTGCGGCTGTCAAAGACCGCTTCCCTAGGAGAGCCATGTCCGAGACCGCGAAGACCCCTGTCGACTTCTGGTTCGATCCGCTGTGCCCCTGGGCCTGGATGACGTCCCGCTGGGTGCTGGAAGTGGAGAAGGTCCGCGACATCGAGGTCCGCTGGCACATCATGAGCCTGGCCGTGCTGAACGAGCCGAAGCTGGACGAACTGCCCGAGGAGTACCGCGACCTGCTGGAGACCAAGGCGTGGCAGCCGATCCGGGTGGTGACCGCGGCCTGGCAGAAGCACGGCTCCGAGATCCTCGGCCCGCTGTACACGGCGCTCGGCACCCGTATCCACAACGACGGTGAGGGCCCGACCCGGGAGGCCGTCGCCGGCGCCCTCGCCGATGTCGGTCTGCCGGCCGACCTGATCGACTACTTCGACCAGAAGGACTTCGAGTTCGACGCCGAGCTGCGCGCCTCCCACAAGGAGGGCATCGACAAGGTCGGCCAGGAGGTCGGCACTCCGGTGATCGCGCTGCCCGGTGACGACGGCGAGCAGATCGCCTTCTTCGGCCCGGTCGTCACCCCGGCCCCCAAGGGCGAGGAGGCCGCCCGCCTGTGGGACGGCACCCTCGCGGTCGCCTCGGTGCCCGGCTTCTACGAGATCAAGCGCACCCGCACCAAGGGCCCGGACTTCAGCAACCTGTGAGACCGCCGCGCCGAGCACGGGAAGCCCCCGCGAGTCACGTCCTCGCGGGGGCTTCCGTCATTCCGCCCGCCCGCGTGAAGGGTGAGAAGACGATCACGAGGCGGGACGAGTGAGGGGCGTCAGGGCGTCAGCAGCAGTACGTCCGCGCGGGACGTGGCGGCCGTGTGACGCCGGGCCACGTCCTGCCAGTTGACGACCTGCCACATGGCCTCGATGAAGTCGACCTTCTGGTTCTTGTACTGCAGGTAGAAGGCGTGCTCCCAGGCGTCGAAGACGAGGATCGGCACCGAGCCCTGTCCGACGTTGCCCTGGTGGTCGTAGACCTGCTCCACCACGAGCCGCCCGCTCAGCGGCTCGTAGGCGAGGACGCCCCAGCCCGAACCCTGCGTGGTGGCGGCGGCCTTGGTCAGCTGGGCCTTGAAGCCCGCGAAGGAGCCGAACGACTCGGTGATGGCGTCCGCGAGTTCGCCCACGCCGTCCACCGCGAGCGGCTCGCCGCCGCCCTCGCCGGTCATGTTCTGCCAGTAGATCGAGTGCAGGATGTGCCCGGACAGATGGAAGGCCAGGTTCTTCTCCAGCCCGTTGATCGTCCCCCACTGCTCCTTGTCCCGTGCCTCGGCGAGCTGCTCCAGCGTGTCGTTGGCCCCCTTCACATACGCCGCGTGGTGCTTGTCGTGGTGCAGCTCGATGATCTCGGGGCTGATCACGGGAGCGAGCGCGGAGTAGTCGTACGGCAGTTCAGGAAGCGTGTAGACGGGCATGGGTGAAGTCCCCTCCGACCTCTTATTGCAAGTGGCTTGCAAGTGCAGGCTAGCAGCAACAAGCGCGGAAGTGGGGGAGGCGGAGGGCCCGCAGGTGGCCGAAAACGAGAACGGGCGCTCGGACCCGAGCACCCGTTCGTCGCCTACGACCGTGACCGGCTCGCCACGTGGGAAGCCGAAGCGGAGACCTGATCAGCCCTTGGCCGCCCGGGCCCGCTGCCACGCGTACCCCGCCGCCGCCAGGAACACGGTCATCGCACCGGTCGAGTACAGCTGCACGCGGGTGTCCGGCTCCCGCGCCATCAGCACGAAGATCGCCACCATGCCGGCCAGCGCGACCCAGGTCAGCACCGGGAACGCCCACATGCGCACCGTCAGCTTCTCGGGCTCCTCGCGCTCCAGGCGGGCCCGGAGCCGGAGCTGGGAGACGGCGATGAAGATCCACACCACCAGGATCACCGCGCCGATCATGTTCAGCAGCCACGGGAACACGTCGTCCGGCCGCCAGTAGCTGAGCAGCACGCACACGAAGCCGAACACCGAGGAGGCGAGGACGGCGACGCGCGGCACACCCGAGCTCACCCGGCCGAGCGCCTTCGGACCCTGCCCCCGCTGGACCAGGGAGTACGCGATGCGCGAGGAGCCGTAGATGTTGGCGTTCATCGCCGACAGCAGCGCCACCAGCACCACCACGTTCATCAGCTGACCGGCGCCCGGGATGCCGAGCTCGTCGAGGGCCGCGACGTACGGGCCCTTCTCCACGACCGCCGCCGAGTCCCAGGGGACCAGCGTCACGATGACCGCCATCGAGCCGATGTAGAAGAGGGCGATGCGCCACATGGCGGTCCGCACCGCGCTCGCCACGCCCTTGACCGGGTTCTCCGACTCGGCGGCGGCGATGGTCACCGTCTCCATGCCGCCGTACGCGAAGACCGAGGCGAGCAGGCCAATGATCAGACCCTCGCCGCCGTTCGGCAGGAAGTCCGTCAGGTTCGAGGTGCCCGGCGCGTCCGTGCCGGGCAGGACGCCGAAGATGGCCAGGCCGCCGAGGATCAGGAACAGGCTGATCGCACCGACCTTCAGGGCGGCGAACCAGAACTCGAACTCACCGAAGTTCTTCACCGCGGCCAGGTTCGCCCCGCAGAACACCACCATGAACAGCGCCACCCACGCCCACTCCGGCGTGCCCGGCAGCCAGCCGGTGACGATCTTCGCGGCGCCGATGCCCTCCAGGCCGACCGCCGTGCAGAGCAGGACCCAGAAGGACCAGCCCGCGGTGAACCCGGCCCAGGGCCCGATCGCCCGCTCGGCGTGCGCCGAGAAGGAGCCGGAGGAGGGATACGCGGCGGACATCTCGCCGAGCATCCGCATCACCAGCATCACGAGGAGACCGGAGAGGGCGTAGGCGACGACGATCGAGGGACCCGCGGCGGCGATACCGGCGCCGGAACCGACGAAGAGTCCGGCGCCGATGACACCCCCGAGGGCGATCATCGACAGATGGCGCTGCTTGAGGCCGTGGGAGAGGGAGACGCCGTCCTGCTGCGGCGGCGTCTCGACTGTGGTGCTGGGCATGGGCGCGGCTCGTCCAATGCAGAGGATGGGCAAAATCGCCCACAGTCTGGGGGCCGTGTCCGCTCAGACGGAGGGGCCGCCCAGTATGCGGACAGGTACGCCACAGAGCGTACGGGACCCCTCACCGCCGCGAGTTTGGGGGAACCCTACAGACCCTCCCTGGCGCCCCTGCGTGACCCGTACGTCCTCACCTCAGTGACCGGCATCACGCCGTACCGCGTGTAACCGCTCCTCTTTGTGCGGAGCCCACCAAGCCGGTGATCCGGCCTTTGTCGACCAGTGACGGTGATCGGCTCCAGCCCCCTGGGATAGCGTCGCCGTGTCCCAGCCTGCCCCCACCTTCGCGGAGTCCCCATGAGCACCGCCGCTGTCGCCGCCCCCGCCCGCTCCGGACAGGTCCTCGCCGACCTGCTCCCCGTCTCCCGTGTCCGGGACATCGCGCTCGTGGCCGGCGGCGCCGCGCTCACCGGTCTCGCCGCCCAGATCGCCGTGCCGGTGCCGGGCACCCCGGTCCCGGTGACCGGCCAGACCTTCGCCGCGCTGCTCGTCGGCACCGCGCTCGGCGCCCGCCGCGGTGTCGCGGCGCTGGCCCTGTACGCGCTGGCCGGCCTCGCGGGCATGCCGTGGTTCGCCAACGGCAGCAACGGCTTCAGCGCCTCCTTCGGCTACATCCTCGGCATGCTCCTGGCCTCCGCCGCCGTCGGCGCCCTGGCCCGCCGCGGCGCCGACCGCTCGATGCCGCGCATGGCCGGCACGATGCTCCTCGGCGAGGCGATCATCTACGCCATCGGCGTCCCCTACCTGGCCTTCTCGGCCGACCTGTCCGCCTCCGCCGCCATCGCGGCCGGCCTCACGCCGTTCCTCATCGGCGACGCCCTGAAGGCGGCCCTGGCGATGGGTCTGCTGCCCACCGCCTGGAAGCTGCTCGACAAGTAGCCCTGCCGGAAGCACGTTTCGCCCCCTCGGCCGGGCGACCCGACACCTGCCGTCGGGTCGCCCGGCCGAGGTGTCTCGGGGCTCAGCTCTCCTGCCGGGCCGGCCGCCGCTGCCCGGACCACCACAGCCCGGCCGCGCCCGCCGCCAGCAGAGCCGCCCCGGCCGTCCCCAGCGGCAGGACGTCCCGCTCGGCGCCGGTCTCGGCCAGTTCGTCACCGCCGGGCGCCACCGGCTTGTTGTCGGTGCCCAGCAGCAGCGGGGTGGCCGGGGCGTTCGGCGACGGGTTCGTCGTACCGAACGGCACCGGGCCCTGCTGCCAGTACGTCTTGTCGCCCGACGCGGTCTGGACGGGCAGGCAGATCTTTCCCGTCCTGCCCAGGTCGTACGTCGCCTCGACGTCGTACGCTTTCGAGTCGCCGGCCGCGAGATTGTCCACGGCGCAGGCGAATCCGCTGTTCGAACCTTGCCGGTCCGTTGCGCCACATCCTGGCGGCCCTGCTGGAGAAGGAACCGGCGGCGCGCCCCACCCTGGGGGAACTGGAGAGCACCCTGCAGCCGATCGCGTTCCCGCCTCCCACGCCCACGGTGGCGGTGACGACGGCGGAGGAGAACCCGGAGCCCGTACGGGAGGAGCCCCTGGCCCTACCCCGGGACCCCAGGCAACCCGAGGCACCCGAGCCCGCCGAAGCGCACCGCCCCACCCAGAACTCCGGCCGCCGAAGCCCCGTCACCCCGGGCATCTCCCTCGCCCACAGGGAGCCCGAGCCGACGGGGGTGCGGCGCCATAGGCCCGAGCCCGCCGCGGTGCTGCCACAGGAACCCGAGTCGGGGGTGGTGCCGCGTCACGAGGCTGGCCCGGCCGTGGTGCGGCGTCATAGGCCCGAGCCCGCCGCCGTGCTGCCACAGGAACCCGAGTCGGCGGCGGTGCCGCGCCACGAGCCCGACCCAACTGCGGGGCTGCGGCAGGAACTCGACCCGGCCGCGGGGCTGCGGCACGCGCCCGAGCCAGCCGTGGTGCCGCGCCATGAGGCCGACCCGGCCGCCGTCCCGCGCCACGAGCCCCAGCCCCCCGCCGTCCCGCGCCACGAGGCCGAGACGGATCGGCGGCCGGGCCCCGCGCTCGTCCCCGGCCCGGGCGCCATGCCTCCGGGCGAGCTGCTTGCTCCCGACCCGGGCCCAACGCCCCCGGGCGAGCTGCCCGCCCCCGGCCCGGCCCCCACGCCCCCGGGCGAGCCGCCCGGTCCCGCGGTTCCCGTCCGTCCCCGCCCGGCGCGTCGCGGTCCCGTCCTCCTCGCCGCAGCGGGGCTCGTCACCGCCGGAGTCGTGGTGGCCGTCGTCCTGCTGATGAACTCCGGCGGGTCCTCCGAGGACGACAAGGCCGGCGGCCCGGCGGCCTCTTCCTCCGTGTACTCGCCCTCCCCCTCACCCACCGTGGAAGGCACCGCCCGCCCGCAGACCCTGCCGCCGGGAGCGCGCACGGAGGCCGGTGGGTTCGCCTGGGTGCCCCCCGAGGGCTGGCGGCGGGACGTGAAGACGGGCGCGGAGGTGCACTACACCTCGCCCGACGGCACACAGGAACTCGTCGCGAAGTCCTCCCTCGCCCACGGCGACCTCATGGAGACCTGGGAGACCTCGGAACAGAACGCCCACCAGGGGCAGGCGTACCAAAAGATCCGCTTGGAGGAGACGACGTTCCGGGGCTCGCCCGCGGTCGTCTGGGAGTACACCTTCACTCTGGAGGGAGTCCCTTGGCACGCAAGGCTGCTGGGCTTCAACGAGAAGGGGAAGTCGTACCAGATCAACACCTGGTACCAGCCGGACATCGAGGACCGGGCGCTGCGCACCTACGAGAAGGTCAAGGACAGCTTCACCCTCCTCTGAACACGGATGAACACGGTGAACACCGTGAACACGCAAAGGGGGCCCCGAGGGGCCCCCTTCGCGCACGCTGGAGCGGATCAGCCGGCCTTGACCTCGTCCGCGTCGCCCTGGAGCTTCTCCTTGACGAAGGCGATGGTCAGCACGATCGCCGCGACCAGCAGCGACAGCAGCACCGTCCGGCGTCCGTCGTGCTCGGTGTCGGTCAGCATGTAACCCAGGACGAACACGATCATCGCGGCCGTGGCCCAGGTCAGATACGGGTACAGCCACATCCGGACGACCAGCTTCTCCGGCGCCTCGGCCTGGATGATCTTCCGCATCCGCAGCTGCGAGAAGCAGATGGCCAGCCAGACGAACAGGGCCACCGCACCACTGGAGTTGAGCAGGAAGAGGAAGACGGTGTCCGGGTACTGGTAGTTGAAGAAGACGGCGACGAAGCCGAAGACGACGGAGGAGAGGATCGCCGCGAGCGGCACCCCCCGCCCGGTGGTCTTCGCGAACGCCTTGGGCGCGTCCCCGCGCCGGCCGAGGGAGAAGGCCATGCGGGACGCCGTGTACAGACCCGAGTTGAGGCAGGACAGCACCGACGTCAGCACGATGAAGTTCATGATCTGACCGGCGTGCGGGATGCCGAGGGAGTCGAGGGCGGCGACGTAGGAACCGTCCTCGGTGATCGACTCGCTGTCCCACGGGAGCAGCGTGACCACGACGAAGATGGAGCCGAGGTAGAAGACGGCGACGCGCCAGATGATGCTGTTGGTCGCCTTGGTGACGGCCCGCTGCGGGTCCTCGGACTCGCCGGCGGCCAGCGTGGCGATCTCACTGCCCATGAAGGAGAAGACGACGAGCAGCACACCGGTGAGGATCGCGCCGGGCCCGTTCGGCAGGAAGCCGCCGTGCTCGGTGAGGTTGCTCAGCCCGGCCTGTTCGCTGTCGACGCCGGGCAGCAGGCCGAACACGGCGAGCCCGCCGATCACGATGAACGCGGCGATCGCGACGACCTTGATACCGGCGAACCAGAACTCGAACTCGCCGTAGGAGCCGACGGAGACCAGGTTGGTGGCGGTCAGCACCACCATCACGATGAGCGCCCAGGCCCACTGCGGTACGGCCGGGATCCAGCCTTCCAGGATCACCGCGCCCGCGGTCGCCTCGACGGCCAGCACCACGACCCAGAAGAACCAGTACAGCCAGCCGATGGAGAAACCGGCCCAGCGGCCGAGCGCGCGGTCGGCGTGCGCCGAGAACGAACCCGAGGTCGGGTTGGCCGCGGACATCTCACCGAGCATCCGCATCACCAGCACCACGAGCGTGCCGACGAGCGCGTACGACAGGAGGATGCCGGGGCCCGCGGTGGCGATACCGGAGGAGGACCCGACGAAGAGTCCGGCGCCGATGACTCCGCCGATCGCGATCATCGACAAGTGGCGGTTCTTGAGCCCTGCCTGGAGGCCGTTGCCGGGATCGCCGGGGGCTCCAGGGTCCTTTTCAGCCTTCGACAGGGTCGGCTGCGAGGTCATAGGGGGAATTCCTTCGTGCCGGTGCCTAACAAGTTGGTCCAGTGAATCTGAGGCAAAGGATTAATTGAACCTTTGATTCCGGATCGTTACTTGAGGTTTGCCTGAGGTTCTGTAGTGTTGCTCAGGCTTTTCGGGATCAACCCCCGGGGCGGCTGCCCGTGGACAGGCGTGTCACACTCGTCGCATGCGCGTGTACCTCGGCTCCGACCATGCGGGCTACGAACTCAAGAACCACCTCGTCGAGTGGCTGAAGGCGGCGGGGCACGACCCCGTCGACTGCGGCCCTCACCTCTACGACGCCCAGGACGACTACCCGCCCTTCTGCCTCCGCGCCGCAGAGCGCACCGCCTCCGACCCCGACGCCCTCGGCATCGTGATCGGCGGCTCCGGCAACGGCGAGCAGATCGCGGCGAACAAGGTCAAGGGTGTCCGTGCGGCCCTGGCCTGGAGCGAGGAGACCGCGGCCCTGGGCCGCCAGCACAACGACGCCAACGTCGTAGCGGTCGGCGCCCGCATGCACACCCAGGACGAGGCGACGAAGTTCGTGGAGACCTTCCTCGCCACCCCGTTCTCGGGCGACGAGCGCCACATCCGCCGCATCGACATGCTGGCGGCGTACGAGACCACGGGCGACCTCCCCCCGATCCCCCCGCACCACCCGCAGCAGTAAGTCCTTTTCAGCCCCCCCGTCTGACATCTTCCAGCCCGTCCGGCGTTCGAGGACGAGGCCCGTTCAGGGCCGACGGGGGTACAGGGGGCACAGCCCCCTGGCGGGGTGGAAGGGGCGGAGCCCTTTCAGGACGGGACGGGCAGGGGCGGCGGGGGCGGAAAGCACCCCGCGCCGTCCGGCACAGCGCTGCCCGACACACGACAAGAGGAGCCACCGTGCCTGAGGGGCACACCATCCACCGGCTGGCCAAGGACTACGCCGCCGCCTTCGCCGGTACCGCCCCCCAGGCCACCAGCCCCCAGGGCAAGTTCTCCGACGCCGCCGCCCTGATCACCGGCACCGACCTCACCACCACCGAGGCCCACGGCAAGCACCTCTTCCTCGGCTTCCGCGACAGCGACTGGGTCCACATCCACCTCGGCCTCTTCGGCAAGGTCACCTTCGGCCCCGCCCCCGCGCCCCCGCCCACGGACACGGTCCGCCTCCGCCTCGCGAACACCACCGCGTACGTCGACCTCCGCGGCCCCACCACCTGCGCCCTGATCACCCCCGCCGAGAAGCAGGCCATACACGACCGCCTCGGCCCGGACCCGCTGCGCGACGACGCGGACCCGAAGACGGCCTACCGGCGCGTCTCCCGCAGCCGCAGCACGATCGCCGCCCTGCTCATGGACCAGAAGATCATCGCGGGCGTCGGCAACGTCTACCGCGCGGAGGTCCTCTTCCGGCACCGCATCGACCCCTACCGCGCGGGCAAGGACATCACGCCCCGGCAGTGGGAAGCCATCTGGACCGACCTCGTGGACCTCATGCACGAGGGCGTCCGCAACAACCGCATCGACACCGTCCGCCCGGAACACACCCCCGAGGCGATGGGCCGCCCGCCCCGCGTGGACGACCACGGCGGGGAGGTCTACGTGTACCGCAGGACCAACCTGCCCTGCCACATCTGTGGCGGCGAGATCCGCACCGCCGATCTCGCCGCCCGCAACCTCTTCTGGTGCCCCAACTGCCAGAAGCGGTAAGCCGGTTCCAGAACCCGTGAGCCGCTGTTCTGGAACCCCGTGAACCGCCGTCCTAGAACCCGTGCGGCAACCAGGGCGCGACGGCCGAGCCGAACCCCATCGACGCCTCCGCCAGCGCCCCCCGCCGGACCTCCCGTACCCGCCCGGCGGCCCCCAGCGACACCAGGCTCACCCCGCCGAGATACGCCGACCCCAACTCCCGTACGGACAGGGCCAGATCCGCCGCGTCCCGGGTCCGCTCGCAGGACGCCCCCTTCGCGTCCCCCGACAGCCGCCAACGCCCGGAGTTCCAGGGGCAGAACGCGTCCTCGACCTCCAGCACCACATCCACCGGCGCCTGATAGGTCCGGGCCGACAGCGCCGCCCCGACCTCGACCAGCCGGACGAACATCCCGTCCCGGTACCGCGGCCGGCACCGCCGCAGGTCCGACACCTGGTGCTGCCACGCCTCGTCCATCGGCCGCCCGTGCACCTTCAGCGTCGCCGTCAGGTCCAGGTCGAACAGGAACCGCCACAGCGCGGCCTGCGCCGCCGCGTCCACCCCGGCCAGCTCCCGCAGCTGCACCACGCCGTCGTTCCCGGCGACCCCCCACTCCGGCTTCACCGCGTAGCGGGCGTACCCGACGGTCTCCCCGTCCCGCTCCGCCAGCACGCACTGCAACGGCGACGCCCCGCCCCGCCCGCCCTCCGGATCGAGCACCCCCACCCGCTCCCAGCCGGGCCGCACCCGGGCCAGCATCCCGGGCCGGACGGGCACCAGCGCCGCGTACACCTGCTCGCACGCGTCGATGACGTCCACCGGCTCCGCGTACCGCAGCCGTACGTCGTCCGTCCCGGCCGGCACCGACAACCGCACCCGGGTCGTGTCGATCTCGGCGGCGAGCTGAAGGGTCGCCACGCCGTACCCGAACCGCCCGTAGATCGCGGGCTCGGACGCCGTCAGCACCGCCAGCGGCTCGCCCCAGGACCGCACGTCGTCCAGCTGCCTGCGCATCATCGACGTAAGGACCCCGCGTCGCCGGTGCGTGCCGGCGACCCCGACCATCGTCACCCCCGCCGCGGGCACCGACGCCCCGCCGGGCACGGTCACCCCGAACCGGAACGCCCCCGCCGACCCCACGCACAGGTCACCGTCCCAGGCGCCGACGAACCGGTCGAACTCGGTGAGCGCCCGGTACAGTTCACGCTCCTCGGAGGGCTCCGGCACCCCGCCGAAGGCGCGCAGCAGCACGTCGTACCAGATGTCCCAGTGCTCAGGCGCCAGCCGCCGCAGCTCGGTCGCGGAACCGGTCGTGAAGTGTGTCCCCATGCGCCATGCCTACCAGGGCGATGCGGGACGAGCCACGGAATTTCCGCCGGGGGGCCGCGCGATGGCTTCTCGTGAAGTTCACTGTGGAGTTGAGCCTCGGACGGGGGACAAGGTGGACCTCCCGTGCCAAGCGGCTGGTCCGATGGATAGGGTCCCGAACTAATGGCAGCAGGACGACAGCGGCGCGCGGCCGCCGACACGTTCGCGGCCCGGTTGCGTATCCAGTGGCACCGGGTCCGCGTCGGCCTGCGCAGAAGTGCCGTGGACTACTTCCGCGGCGACGGCTCCGACTGGGTCGCGCTGGCCGCGCTGCTGCTCACCGTCCCGCTCATCACCGCCACCACCCTGGCCAACTCGGTCTGGTGCGCTCCGGCCGCGCTGGTCCTGCCGATCGTCGCCGGCGGTCTGCTGCTGCGCCCGGCCAGCCTGCTCGGCCTGTACGCGGCCGCGGCCACCGCCCTGATCGTGGAGTCGGTGCAGCTCGGCCCCTACACCGAGGGCGCCGCCCGGGTCACCCCGGGCGTGGTCCTGGTGGTCGCGGCCTGCGGGTTCGTCGGCCTGCTGATCGCCCAGTTCCGCAGCCGCGTCGGCGTGCCCTGGCGGCGCGGCGGCACCATGCTGTTCGACCTGCGCGAACGCATCCGGGTGCAGAGCAAGCTGCCGCAGCTGCCCAACGGCTGGCACCGCGAGATGGCGCTGCGCCCGGCGGGCGGCCAGTCGTTCTCCGGTGACTTCGTTGTCGCGGCCCGCACGAACGGCGGCCGGACCCTGGAGGTCGTCCTCACGGACGTCTCGGGCAAGGGCATGGACGCGGGCTCGCGGGCCCTGCTGCTGTCGGGCGCCTTCGGCGGACTCCTCGGCTCGCTGCCCCCGCACGCCTTCCTCCCGGCCGCCAACGGCTACCTGCTCCGCCAGGACTGGGAGGAGGGCTTCGCCACCTCCATCCACCTGGTCCTGGACCTGGACTCCGGCGACTACGAGCTCTACTCCGCCGGACACCCGCCGGGCCTCCAGCTCAGCGCGGGCAGCGGCCGCTGGGAGGAGAAGGCCGCGGAGGGCCCGCTGCTGGGTGTGTACGACGGTGCCCAGTTCGACCCCGTGAAGGGCTCGTTGCGGCCGGGGGATGTGTTGATGCTGTTCACAGACGGTCTGGTGGAGACCTCCGACCGCGACATCGTCGAGGGCATCGACCGCCTCACCGGCGAGGCCGACCGCTATGTCGCGGGCGGCTTCCACGGCGCGGCCTGGCATCTCATCGAGGCGGTGGCCAAGGACGTCAACGACGACCGCGCGCTGCTGCTGATCTGCCGGGAGGGCCCTACGGTGACGTCGCAGGCGGGGGGCCAGGCGTGACGCTCGCCGTTTCCGAGGTCGAGGCCCTCGCCCGCGCCGCGCACGAGGGCCGGACGGACAAGGCGGGACGGCCCTACGCCGAGCACCTGCAGGCGGTGGCCGACGGCGTCCGTGCCCGGGGCGGCGACGACGACCAGATCGCGGCGGCCTGGCTGCACGACGCCGTCGAGGACGACGCCCTCACCGAGCGGTGGCTCCACGAGGCCCCGCTGAGCCGCCGTACGAAGGACATCGTCCTTGCCCTCACCAAGCGCGCGGGGGAAGCGCCGGAGGCGTACGCCGGGCGGATCCTCGCCACGCCGGGCGCGCTGCTGGTGAAGGAGGCGGACCTGGCACACAACGCGGACCCGGCCCGCCTCGCGGTCCTGGACGAGGCGACGCGCGTACGCCTGACCGAGAAGTACGCGCGCATGCGCGCACTTCTCGGCCTGCGGCCCTGAGCCGGGCACCGCACCCCTGAACTAGGCGGCGGCCTTCTGACGTTCGCGTTCGCGGGCCGCCTCCGCGGGGTCCCGCCGGAACGCCCACTTCATCTCGGGCTCCATCACCGCCCGGAACACCCGCCGCACCGGCGCGGTGCACAGCAGCGTCACGCCCGCCGCCGCGAGCACGGTGACGAAGATCTGGCCGAGCGGCCGGTGCAGCCAGTCGTGGTCGAACCAGCCCTGGTAGTCACCGGCCTTCACCACGAAGCCGTGCAGCAGATAGCCGTACAGCGTGCCCGCGCCCAGCGCCGTGAACCACATGTGCCGGCGCGGCACCCAGGCGAAGAAGCACGCCGTCAGCACCAGCGAGCAGCCGAACAGCGCGAACACCATGACGGGCCCGGTCCACCACGGCGCGCCCAGCTCCTGCGCGGAGTCACGGTGGTAGAACCAGCCGGTGTTCATGCGCGGCACCGCCCACCAGCTGACGGCGAGCGCCAGCGCGGACACCGGCACGGACAGGATCCGCACGGAACGCCGGCGCACCCACTGGAAGTGCTCGGCCTTCATGTGCAGCCCCAGCACGAAGAACGGCAGGAACTGCAGCACACGCTGGAGGTCGAGGTCGTCGCCGATCTCCGGGGTGACGGACGCCAGCACCGCGATGCCGAGCGCGACGGGCAGCGGCCGGCGGATCGACTTCCAGATCGGGGTGGTCAGCCGCCAGACGAACAGCGCGGCCAGGAACCAGGTGAGGTACCAGGGGTCGAGCAGGCTCACGGGCATGTCCGGGTCGTCGTCGATCGCCCGCTTGAACAGCGGATACGCGGTCTCGAAGACGATGTACGGCACGGCGACGCCGGTGATCAGCCGGCGCAGCCGGTCCGGGCGCATGTCGAAACTGCGCGAGAAGTAGCCGGAGATGATGATGAACGCCGGCATGTGGAAGGCGTACACGGCCATGTACAGGCCTTCGAGGATCCGGCTGTCGCCCTTCAGGGGCTCCCAGGCATGGCCGACGGCCACCAGCACGATCGCCAGGAACTTCGCGTTGTCGAAGAAGGCGTCGCGCTTGCCTGCTCTTGTGTTCGGTCTCTGCTGTTTCTCGGGGGAGCGCGGACTCGGCACTCCCGGGGCCTGCGACTGTGCGGGTGGCGAGGCAGCGTGGAACATCTGAGGCACCTTAGCGGCGGCTGTGCGGATGAGTAAAACGCGGGACGCCATTACCGCTTGGGTGCCTGCCTTGTGATGTTTAATCCACGCTAAATCGTACATAACGCAAGGCGCGGGCCGGAGTTGGGATCACCTGTGACGACAATTCGAATTACCCGCGAACACCCTGTGTGGGCATGGAAACGATCACGCCGAATTTCTCTTACGAGTGTCACTTCGAATTCCCGTGCGGAGTGCGCGGGGTGGCCCCCGCGGGGCACGAAGCCGCCCGCACCGGCCGGAGTTGTGACCACTGATGCCCCACCCGCCGCATACGGCGGGCCTGTTGGTGGCACGATGGTTCTGGCGGGGGTGCGCGGGGCAGGTACCCCCGGGCCGGGAGAGCGGACCGACCGAGGGTGTGATCAGTTGTGGCCATTTCGCTGTCAGTGGTGCTGCTGTTGGCGATCATCTTGGTGGTGTTGATCCGAGGTGGCTCCCTCAAGGCCGGCCCCGCGGTGGTCGCCGTCCTCTTCGGCTTCTTCCTCGCCTCCACCGGCATGGCCGACGACATCCAGCGGTTCCTCGACTCGCTGGCCGAGACGATCAACTCGATCCAGTTCTAGGACGCCGGACCGCACAAACGACGCCGGCCCGGTTCCGAGGAACCGGGCCGGCGGCCGAACTGGAGCGGGCGACGGGAATCGAACCCGCGTAGCTAGTTTGGAAGACTAGGGCTCTACCATTGAGCTACGCCCGCACAGGACGCGCCGCAGGTCAGCCGACCGCGGCACTGAAGGCATCGTAGCGGGTCGGCCCCCCTCGGCGCACACCCCATAAATGCGGCGGCCCCATGGCCTGCGGGCATGTACCCTACGTGTCGCACCAGACGGGGTGTGGCGCAGCTTGGTAGCGCGTCCGCTTTGGGAGCGGAAGGCCGTGGGTTCAAATCCCGCCACCCCGACCACCTGCCTGATCATCCAGGTGATCGCCTTTGGGTCGTTCAGCGGCTGCGGTTACTATGCAAGCTGCGCGCCCGTGTGTCTCTCACTTACCGAAGTCCTCCGGGCAGCGAATCCGCCGGACCAGTCTGGCCCGGCAAACCCAAGAAGTCAGCCACAAGGAGACCGAACCGTGAAGAGCGCCGTGGAGACCCTGAACCCGACTCGGGTTCGGCTCACTGTCGAGGTGCCCTTCGAGGAGCTCAAGGACAGCCTCGACGCGGCGTACAAGAAGATCAACCAGCAGGTCACGGTGAAGGGCTTCCGCAAGGGCAAGATTCCCGCCCGGGTCATCGACCAGCGGTTCGGCCGTGGCGCCGTGCTGGAGGAGGCGGTCAACGACGCGCTTCCGAAGTTCTACACGGAGGCGGTCAACGAGGCCGAGCTCAACGTCCTGGGCCAGCCCGAGGTCGACATCACGGAGCTGAAGGACGGCGAGACGCTGAACTTCACCGCCGAGGTCGACGTCCGCCCGGCCATCGAGATCCCGGACTACTCCGGCATCGAGGTCGAGGTCGACGCCGTCGAGGTCACCGACGAGGACATCGAGAAGTCGGTCGAGCAGCTCCGCGAGCGCTTCGCGTCGACCTCCCCGGTCGAGCGCCCCGCCCAGGACGGCGACGTCGTCACCATCGACCTGCAGGCCAAGGTCGAGGGCGAGGTCCTGGAGGACGGTGTCGCCGAGGGTGTCGCCTACACCATCGGCTCCGGCGAGCTCCTCGACGGCATCGACGACGCCGTGAAGGGCCTGGAGGCCGGTGGCGAGGCCACCTTCACCTCCGAGCTCAAGGGCGGCTCGGCGGCCGGCAAGGAGGCCGAGGTCACCGTCAAGGTCACCCAGGTCGCCGCGCGTGAACTGCCCGAGCTGGACGACGACTTCGCGCAGCTCGCCTCCGAGTTCGACACCCTCGACGAGCTCAAGGCCGACAGCCGCAAGCGCCTCGAGAACATGAAGCAGTACGACCAGGCCACGCAGGCCCAGGAGCGCGTCCTGGAGAAGCTGCTGGAGCTCGTCGAGGTGCCCGTCCCCGAGAAGCTGCTCGAGGACGAGATCAACACCCGCAAGCACAACCTGGAGCACCACCAGCTCGGCCAGATGGGCCTCGACCTCGAGAAGTACCTCGAGATCCAGGGCAAGACGGTCGAGGAGTTCGACGCCGAGACCAAGGAAGCCGCGGTCAAGGGCATCAAGACCCAGTTCGTCCTGGACGAGCTCGTCAAGCAGGAGAAGCTCAACGTCAACCAGGAGGAGCTCACCGAGCACCTCATGCGGCGCGCGGCCTCCTCCGGCATGTCCCCCGACCAGTTCGCCCAGGCCGTCGTCGAGGGCGGCCAGGTTCCGCTCCTGGTCGGCGAGGTCGCCCGCGGCAAGGCCCTGGCCGTCGTGGTCGAGAAGGCCACGGTCAAGGACACCAACGGCGAGATCATCGACCTGGACGACGAGGACGAGGCGGCCACCGACATCGCCGCCGAGGCCACGGAGGCCGACGCCACCGAGGCCGACGCCGACGAGAAGACCGAGGGCTGAGCACGCCTCGGCGCCTGTGACGCCGTAGGAAGGCCCCGGGGAGGACGATCCCCGGGGCCTTCCTGGCATCCGGCGGGCGGGGCGCTCCCGCGCGGTCACGGGGCGTAGGCGGCGGCCCACCCGCCGCGGGCTCTACGCCCCCGGCGAACACCCCCCGCTCCGGGATTCCCTGAAGGGACCAGCGCGTTAGGGTCCATGAGTACGGGGGCAGGGGAGTCGGCGAAACCGCCGGAGGCCCCCGGCAGGGAAACGTGAAGACGGCCCGGCGCCGTCGTAAGACGAGCAGGTGGATACGTGACGAATCTGATGCCCTCCGCCGCCGGCGAGCCTTCCATCGGTGGTGGCCTCGGCGACCAGGTCTACAACCGGCTGCTCAACGAGCGGATCATCTTCCTCGGCCAGCCGGTCGACGACGACATCGCGAACAAGATCACCGCACAGCTGCTGCTCCTTGCCGCTGACCCGGACAAGGACATCTACCTCTACATCAACAGCCCGGGCGGTTCGATCACGGCCGGTATGGCGATCTACGACACCATGCAGTTCATCAAGAACGACGTGGTCACCATCGCCATGGGCCTCGCCGCCTCGATGGGCCAGTTCCTGCTCAGTGCGGGCACCCCCGGCAAGCGCTTCGCGCTGCCGAACGCCGAGATCCTGATCCACCAGCCGTCCGCCGGCCTCGCCGGCTCGGCCTCGGACATCAAGATCCACGCCGAGCGGCTGCTGCACACCAAGAAGCGCATGGCCGAGCTCACCGCCCAGCACACGGGCCAGACGATTGAGCAGATCACCCGCGACTCGGACCGCGACCGCTGGTTCGACGCCTTCGAGGCCAAGGAGTACGGCCTCATCGACGACGTCATCCCCACGGCCGCCGGTATGCCGGGCGGCGGCGGTACCGGAGCGGCGTAGGGCCGGTACCGGCCCCGGGGACACCCCAGGGCCGTACGCGCCTCCACCCGCCCCCAGCCCCCGCCACAGCCCCTTTTTGGAGACACCGTGAACACCTTCCCCGGCAGCGGCTTCCAGGACCGCCCGCAGGCCGAGTACACCGGCCCTGTCGCCGAGTCCCGCTACGTCATCCCGCGCTTCGTCGAGCGCACGTCGCAGGGCATTCGTGAGTACGACCCGTACGCGAAGCTCTTCGAGGAGCGCGTGATCTTCCTCGGCGTGCAGATCGACGACGCCTCCGCCAACGACGTCATGGCGCAGCTGCTGTGCCTGGAGTCGATGGACCCCGACCGGGACATCTCGGTCTACATCAACAGCCCCGGTGGTTCCTTCACCGCGCTGACGGCCATCTACGACACGATGCAGTTCGTGAAGCCGGACGTCCAGACGGTCTGCATGGGCCAGGCGGCCTCCGCCGCCGCGATCCTGCTCGCCGCCGGTACCCCCGGCAAGCGCATGGCGCTGCCGAACGCGCGCGTGCTGATCCACCAGCCGTACAGCGAGACGGGCCGCGGTCAGGTCTCTGACCTGGAAATCGCCGCGAACGAGATCCTCCGGATGCGCGCGCAGCTGGAAGAGATGCTGGCCAAGCACTCCACCACGCCGATCGAGAAGATCCGCGAGGACATCGAGCGCGACAAGATCCTCACGGCCGAGGACGCCCTGTCGTACGGCCTGATCGATCAGATCATCTCCACCCGGAAGATGAACAACGCGGCCGTGCGCTGAGCCGGAGGCTGTATCGTCGGCCGCTCCTTGGCACGGTGCACGACAAAGTGAACCGTGCCAAGGGGGGCCCGAACACGGGCCCCGGCAAGGTACCGTCGGATGAAGGCAGCACCAGGAGCCGCTGGACCTAGGCGTCTCCCAGGCGAAGGGGAAGCACACCGTGGCACGCATCGGTGACGGCGGCGATCTGCTCAAGTGCTCGTTCTGCGGCAAGAGCCAGAAGCAGGTCAAGAAGCTCATCGCAGGGCCCGGTGTGTACATCTGCGACGAGTGCATCGATCTCTGCAACGAGATCATCGAGGAAGAACTCGCGGAGACCAGCGAGGTGCGCTGGGAGGAGCTCCCGAAGCCGCGCGAGATCTACGAGTTCCTCGAGGGGTACGTGGTCGGCCAGGAGGCCGCCAAGAAGGCCCTGTCGGTCGCGGTGTACAACCACTACAAGCGGGTCCAGGCCGGCGAGAACGGCGGTGGTCAAAGCCGCGAGGACGCCATCGAGTTGGCGAAGTCCAACATCCTGCTGCTGGGCCCCACCGGCTCCGGGAAGACCCTGCTGGCGCAGACGCTCGCCCGGATGCTGAACGTCCCGTTCGCGATCGCGGACGCGACGGCGCTGACGGAGGCGGGCTATGTCGGCGAGGACGTCGAGAACATCCTGCTGAAGCTGATCCAGGCGGCGGACTACGACGTCAAGAAGGCCGAGACCGGGATCATCTACATCGACGAGATCGACAAGGTCGCGCGGAAGAGTGAAAACCCGTCGATCACGCGAGACGTCTCCGGCGAGGGCGTCCAGCAGGCGCTGCTGAAGATCCTGGAGGGCACGACGGCCTCGGTGCCGCCGCAGGGCGGGCGCAAGCACCCCCACCAGGAGTTCATCCAGATCGACACGACGAACGTGCTGTTCATCGTGGGCGGTGCCTTCGCCGGTCTCGAGAAGATCATCGAGTCGCGGGCCGGTGCGAAGGGCATCGGGTTCGGCGCGACGATCCGCTCCAAGCGGGAGCTGGAGGCGAAGGACCAGTTCGAGGACGTCATGCCCGAGGACCTGGTCAAGTTCGGCATGATCCCCGAGTTCATCGGGCGTCTGCCGGTGATCACCTCGGTCCACAACCTCGACCGCGAGGCGCTCCTGCAGATCCTGGTGGAGCCGCGCAACGCCCTGGTCAAGCAGTACCAGCGCCTCTTCGAACTCGACGGCGTGGAGCTGGACTTCGAGCGCGAGGCGCTGGAAGCCATCGCCGACCAGGCGATCCTCCGCCAGACCGGCGCGCGCGGCCTGCGCGCCATCATGGAGGAGGTCCTGATGTCGGTGATGTACGAGGTCCCGTCCCGCAAGGACGTGGCCCGCGTGGTCATCACGGCCGACGTCGTCCACTCCAACGTGAACCCGACGCTCATTCCGCGGGACGCCCGGAACGGGCGGGGGCCGGGGGAGCAGAAGACGGCGTAGCGTTTCTCGAAGCGGCAGAGGGTGCCCGGCACAGGTGACTGTGCCGGGCATCGCGCGTTCCCGCCACGCGGTGCCGGTATCGAGTCGTTCTCCCGGTGCGCCCTGGCCTCGGCCGCAGCGTCTTGATCTTATGAACCCCGACCAAAACGGCCGTTTGTTCGATGACGACCCCATGAAAACGGGAGGGTTCCATGAGGAAGACACGGGGCGTGCTGGCTGCCGCGGGCGTGCTGGCCGCAGCGAGTGTTCTGCCTGTCGTGACGGCCGGTTCGGCGCACGCCAGCGCCGCGACGTGCCGGAGCTATCTGGCTCAGTGGTACACGGTCGGACCCAAGGTGACGGCCGCGTGCAATTTCGATGGGCCGCTCACCTGGCCCAGCCCGTTCTGCATCAGCTCCCTTGTGGCCCTGGACGTCACATCCGACCGGGCGCATAACGCCTGTGTGAAGGCATCCACCGGAAACTGAACGGCGTTGTCGCACCCAGCGTGAAGGGGCCCAGCCGAGTGGCTGGGCCCCTTTCGTGCGCGTCGAGCTGACGGGGTGGAGGATCAGGCCTTGACGCGGACTTCCTTGCGGACCTTCGCCGTCAGCTCGGCCGCGCCCTCTACATCGGCGGCCTTGCCGGCCATCGCGCTTGCCAGGTCGGCGTGGATGATCACGCCCAGCGTGCTGTGGTCACCCCAGATGCACACCGGCATGCTGATCTCGCTCGGCCCGGAGGAAGAAGCCGAGGCATCCTTGTACTTCGTCTCCTGGCACTTGAGCACCGCGCCGTCGAGGCCGTCCGGCGTGTACGCCTTGGGGCTGCCGACGACTTCGCCGTCCTCGTCCGTGGCGTTCTTCTTCATGTCGGCGAACATCGCGTCGACAACCGACTCGGGGTCCTCGATCTCGCCGTACACGCCCATGAAGTTGACCATCTTCATGGCAAGGGGGTTCTCCTCGTTCCCTGCCTGGTAACCGGCGTGCACGTCCTTGGCGTTCTTCACGCCGTGCTTCTCGGCTTCCTTGACGTCGCTCTTGTCGAAGCCCCCGCTGTCGGCGCCCTCGGCCTTGGTGTACTCGCCGCTGAGCAGCGTCGCCGGCGTCGTCAGCTTGTGCGGACCGTCATCGGCGACGTCCGACCCGCCGCCACTCCCACCCACCACGAAGTACACGCCCACGCCGATCGCCGCCACGACCGCTACCGCGCCCAGGATGAGGCCCGTCTTCTTCTTGCCGCCGCTCGGGGCCGGGGGCATGGGGGCGCCGTAGGGGGGCTGCTGGCCGTACGGGGGCTGCTGGGGCGGGACGCCGCCCTGCTGGGGGTAGCCGTAACCCGGCTGCGGGGCCTGCGGCTGCTGGGGGTAGCCATAGCCGGGCTGCGGAGCCTGCGGCTGCTGGCCGTACGGACCCGGCTGGCCGTACGGTCCGGGCTGCTGGGGCTGCCCGCCGTACGGGCCCGGCTGGTTGTAGCTCATTACTGGGTTCCCCTCCAGATGCTTATGTGGTCCTGACATCCTGGCCCAGCCGGGGGGCGCGCGGTGCATCGGGGCCCCCACCGTTACAGAACAAAGCCGTTTCGGGACACCGCCGCGACACCCCTAAACTGACCCCGTGACCGAGAACGCTCAGCAGCAGCCACCAGCGCCCCACACCGAACTGCCGACCCAGTACGCGCCGGCCGACGTAGAGGGGCCGCTGTACGAGCGCTGGGTGGAGCGGGGTTACTTCGAGGCGGACGAGAAGAGCGACAAGCCGCCGTACACCATCGTCATCCCGCCGCCGAACGTCACCGGCAGCCTCCACCTCGGGCACGCCTTCGAGCACACCCTCATCGACGCCCTGACCCGTCGCAAGCGCATGCAGGGCTACGAGACGCTGTGGCAGCCCGGCATGGACCACGCCGGCATCGCCACCCAGAACGTCGTCGAGCGCGAGCTGGGCAAGGAAGGCAAGTCCCGGCACGACCTCGGCCGCGAGGCCTTCGTCGAGCGCGTCTGGCAGTGGAAGGGCGAGTCCGGCGGCCAGATCTCCGGGCAGATGCGGCGGCTCGGCGACGGCGTCGCCTGGTCCCGCGAGCGCTTCACCATGGACGAAGGGCTCTCGCAGGCCGTCCAGACCATCTTCAAGCGGCTCTACGACGACGAGCTCATCTACCGCGCCGAGCGCATCATCAACTGGTGCCCGCGCTGTCTGACCGCCATCTCCGACATCGAGGTCGAGTACCAGGACGACGAGGGCGAGCTCGTCTCCATCCGGTACGGCGAGGGCGACGACTCCATCGTCGTGGCCACGACCCGCGCCGAGACGATGCTCGGCGACACCGCCGTCGCCGTCCACCCCGAGGACGAGCGGTACCGCCACCTCGTCGGCCGCGAGATCGAGCTGCCGCTCACCGGCCGCCGTATCCCCGTAGTCGCCGACGAGCACGTCGACCCCGAGTTCGGCACCGGCGCCGTCAAGGTCACCCCGGCCCACGACCCGAACGACTTCGAGATCGGCCAGCGGCACGACCTGCCCGCCGTCACGATCATGGACGAGCACGCCGTCATCACCGCCCACGGCCCCTTCCAGGGCCTGGACCGGCTCGAAGCCCGCTCCGCCATCGTCGCCGCCCTGCGCGCCGAGGGCCGGATCGTCGCCGAGAAGCGGCCGTACGTCCACTCGGTGGGCCACTGCTCGCGCTGCAAGACCACCATCGAGCCGCGGCTGTCCATGCAGTGGTGGGTCAAGGTCGGCCCGCTGGCCAAGGCGGCCGGTGACGCGGTCCGCGACGGCCGCGTCAAGATCCACCCCCAGGAGATGGAGAAGCGGTACTTCGACTGGGTCGACAACCTCCACGACTGGTGCATCTCGCGGCAGTTGTGGTGGGGCCACCGCATCCCGGTCTGGTACGGCCCGAACGGCGAGGTCGTCTGCGTCGGCCCGGACGACGAGGCGCCCACCGGCGAGGGCTGGCACCAGGACACCGACGTCCTCGACACCTGGTTCTCCTCCGGCCTGTGGCCCTTCTCCACCCTCGGCTGGCCCGAACAGACCGACTCGCTCGCGAAGTTCTACCCGAACTCCGTCCTGGTCACCGGCTACGACATCCTCTTCTTCTGGGTCGCCCGGATGATGATGTTCGGCCTGTACGCGATGGACGGCACCCCGCCGTTCCACACCATCGCCCTGCACGGCATGGTCCGCGACCAGTTCGGCAAGAAGATGTCGAAGTCCTTCGGCAACGCGGTCAATCCGCTGGACTGGATGGACAAGTACGGCTCGGACGCGCTCCGGTTCACGCTGGCCCGGGGCGCCAACCCCGGCGTCGACGTCCCGATCGGCGAGGACTGGGTCCAGGGCTCCCGCAACTTCGCCAACAAGATCTGGAACGCCACCCGCTTCGCGCTGATGAACGGCGCGACGCTGGAGGGCGAACTCCCGGACGCCTCCCGCATGTCGGCGACCGACCGCTGGATCCTCTCGCGCCTCAACTCCGTCGTCGCCGAAGTCGACGCGCTCTACGAGGACTTCCAGTTCGCGAAGCTCTCCGACGCGCTGTTCCACTTCGCGTGGGACGAGGTCTTCGACTGGTACGTCGAGCTGTCCAAGACCACCTTCCAGGCGGGCGGCGAGCCGGCCGCGGTCTCCCAGCGGGTCCTCGGCGAGGTCCTCGACGTCACCCTCAGGCTGCTGCACCCGGTGGTCCCGTTCGTCACGGAGACCCTGTGGACCACCCTCACGGGCGGCGAGTCGGTCGTCATCGCCGAGTGGCCCAAGGACAGTGGCTTCCGGGACGAGGCGGCCGAGCGGGAGATCGAGAGCCTCCAGTCGGTCATCACCGAGGTCCGCCGCTTCCGCGCCGACCAGGGCCTGCAGCCGGGCCAGCGGGTCCCCGCCCGGCTGAGCCTGGACGGCACGGCACTGGCACCGCACGAGGCCGCCATCCGCCAGCTCCTGCGCCTGCAGCCGGAGGGCGACGCCTTCACGGCCACGGCGACCCTGCCGGTCGCGGGCGCGGAGGTCGCGCTGGACCTCTCGGGCACGATCGACGTGGCGGCGGAGCGCAAGCGCCTCGCGAAGGACCTGGCCGCCGCCGAGAAGGAGAAGGCCCAGGCCACGGCCAAGCTCGGCAACGACGCCTTCCTGGCGAAGGCCCCGGACAACGTCGTGGACAAGATCCGCGGCCGGCTGGCGAAGGCGGACGAGGACATCGCCCGTATCCAGGCCCAGCTGGACCGGCTCCCCGAGGCGTAAGCCGTCGTAGACGCGTGCCAAGACCCCCGCAGCCACCCGGCTCCGGGGGCCTTGGCCACCGTCTGTCGGTCCCCCTCCGTAGACTGGCCCCGTGAGTGACAGCGACCCCTTCGACGAGATCATCGCGGAAGAGACCGACCGCGACCCCGATCTCGCGGTCATCGAGGCCGGCAGCCGTACCCTGCGCACCCAGGGCGGCCCGCCGCAGGCGGATGTACCGACGCGCCCCGAGGACCCCGAGGTCGACAAGGCCCTGCGCGACGTCGAAGCGGAGCTCGCCACCCGCTGGGGCGAGACCAAGCTGGAGCCGTCGGTCAGCCGGATCGCCGCGCTGATGGACGTCCTGGGCGAGCCGCAGCGCTCGTACCCCTCGATCCACATCACGGGGACCAACGGCAAGACCACCACCGCCCGCATGATCGAGGCCCTCCTCGGTGCCTTCGAACTGCGCACCGGCCGGTACACGAGCCCGCACGTCCAGTCGGTCACCGAGCGGATCAGCCTGGACGGCGCCGCGATCTCCGCCGAGCGGTTCATCGAGACGTACCACGACATCAAGCCGTACGTGGAGATGGTCGACGCCCAGCAGGAGTACCGGCTGTCCTTCTTCGAGGTGCTGACCGGCATGGCGTACGCCGCCTTCGCGGACGCGCCCGTCGACGTGGCCGTCGTGGAGGTCGGCATGGGCGGCACCTGGGACGCCACGAACGTCATCGACGGTGATGTCGCCGTCGTCACCCCCATCGACCTGGACCACACCGACCGGCTCGGCGGGACGCCCGCCGAGATCGCCGTGGAGAAGTCCGGGATCGTCAAGCAGGGTGCCACCGTGATCCTGGCGCAGCAGCCGGTGGACGCGGCGCAGGTGCTGCTGAAGAAGGCCGTGGAGGTCGACGCGACGGTCGCCCGCGAGGGCCTGGAGTTCGGGGTGGTCTCCCGGCAGGTCGCGGTCGGCGGCCAGCTGGTCGCCCTGCGGGGCCTGGGCGGCGAGTACGGCGAGGTCTACCTCCCGCTGCACGGCGCCCACCAGGCGCACAACGCCGCCGTGGCGCTGGCCGCGGTGGAGGCGTTCTTCGGGGTCGGCGCCCAGCGTGCCGAGCCGCTCGACCTCGACACCGTCCGCAAGGCCTTCGCGGCCGTCTCCTCGCCGGGCCGCATGGAGGTCGTACGCCGTTCGCCGACCGTCGTGCTGGACGCCGCGCACAACCCGGCGGGCGCCCGGGTGACCGCCGAGGCGGTCAGGGAGGCGTTCGACTTCAGCCGGCTGATCGGCGTGGTCGGGGCCAGCGGCGACAAGAACGTACGCGGGCTGCTGGAGGCCTTCGAGCCGATCTTCGCCGAGGTCGTCATCACGCAGAACTCCAGCCACCGCGCGATGGACGCCGACGAGCTGGCCGCCATCGCGGTCGAGGTGTTCGGCGACGAGCGGGTGCAGGTCGAGCCGCGGCTGCCGGACGCGCTGGAGGCCGCGATCACGCTGGCCGAGGAGGAGGGCGAGTTCGCGGGCGGCGGGGTGCTGGTCACCGGTTCCGTCATCACCGTGGGAGAGGCCCGGCTGCTGCTGGGGAAGGGCTGAGGTTTTCAAGGATGCGTACGCTCTGTGCGTCGACGCTGATCGGCGAGTTCTTCGTCATCGGGTTCGCCGGTCTGGTCGCCATGAAGGACCCCGATCTGTCCATGTCGACGGTGTGGACGGTCTGCGGGATCGCGATGTTCGCGTGCCTGCTGCTGTGCGGTCTGGTCACCCGGCCCGGCGGCATCGCCCTCGGCTGGGCGCTCCAGGTCGTGCTGATCGCCTCCGGGTTCGTCGTGCCGTCGATGTTCGTCCTGGGCGCGGCCTTCGCGGCCCTGTGGTGGGCGTCGGTGCACTACGGGAGGAAGATCGACGAGGCGAAGGCGAGGTTCGCGGCGCAGGCCGACGCCTCCGCCCCGGACGCGGCCTGATCCTCTCCGTCCGACGCGGCCTCCGTACCGGGCGCGGCTGATCCCCTACACCTGACGCTGCGTAACAGACGCCCGGACACGCCGGGTAACCTGCTCTTCCCGCACACCGTGATGCACTAAGGAGCCCGTCGTGACCCAGCGCACCCTCGTCCTCCTCAAGCCCGACGCCGTCCGTCGTGGCCTGACCGGCGAGATCATCAGCCGCATCGAGCGCAAGGCGGGCTGGCAGATCACCGCGCTGGAGCTGCGCTCCCTGGACCAGGAGACGCTGGAGCAGCACTACGGCGAGCACAAGGGCAAGCCGTTCTACGAGCCGCTGGTCGCGTTCATGTCCTCCGGGCCGGTCGTCGCGCTGATCGTCGAGGGCGAGCGGGTCATCGAGGGCGTGCGCGCGCTGGCCGGCCCGACCGACCCGATCGCCGCCGCGCCCGGCTCCATCCGCGGCGACTTCGGTGTGATCGTCCGTGAGAACCTCATCCACGCCTCCGACTCCGAGGAGTCGGCCGAGCGCGAGGTGAAGATCTTCTTCCCCGGTCGCGCCTGATATTCAGCGGCGGTTCGGAGAGCCCGGGGGTGCCGCCCCCGGACTTTCCGGCATATGCCGGGCGTTCGGGGGAACGACAGGCCCCAAACGCTCGTCTCCGAGAGCGAACCCGCACATCATCTGCTGACAATGGCGAAGGACCCTCACGCCGTGTTCGCGAAGGCGCGTCTACGATGGAACCCTTCACGTCACAGCACCCACCTCGCCGACCTGAAAAGCCCTCAAAAGCTCGTGGGAAGGCCAGACGAATCCTGATGGGGAACTCAATGTCGTTCATCGGCCGTGACATGGCTGTCGACCTCGGGACCGCCAACACGCTGGTGTACGTCAGGGGTCGCGGGATCGTACTCAACGAGCCGTCCGTCGTCGCGATCAACACCAACACCGGTGGCATCCTCGCGGTCGGCGCCGAAGCGAAGAAGATGATCGGGCGCACGCCGGGCAACATCGTTGCCGTACGCCCGCTGAAGGACGGCGTGATCGCCGACTTCGAGATCACCGAGCGGATGCTCCGCTACTTCATCCTGAAGATCCACAAGCGGCGGTATCTGGCTCGTCCGCGGGTCGTCGTCTGCGTGCCCTCGGGCATCACGGGCGTCGAGCGCCGCGCCGTCATCGAGGCGTCGTCCCAGGCCGGCGCCCGTCAGGTGCACATCATCGAGGAGCCCATGGCCGCGGCCATCGGTTCCGGCCTGCCGGTCCACGAGGCCACGGGCAACATGGTGGTCGACATCGGCGGCGGCACCACGGAGGTCGCGGTCATCTCCCTCGGCGGCATCGTCACCGCGCAGTCCATCCGCGTGGCGGGCGACGAACTGGACAACGCGATCATCCAGCACATCAAGAAGGAGTACTCGCTCCTGCTGGGTGAGCGCACGGCCGAGCAGATCAAGATCACGATCGGTTCGGCGTACGACCTCGACTCCGACGAGCACACCGAAATCCGCGGCCGGGACCTGGTCTCCGGGCTGCCCAAGACCGTGGTCATCTCGGCCGCCGAAGTGCGCAAGGCGATCGAGGAACCCGTCAACGCCATCGTCGACGCCGTCAAGACCACCCTCGACAAGTGCCCGCCGGAGCTGTCCGGCGACATCATGGACCGCGGCATCGTGCTGACCGGCGGCGGCGCCCTGCTGCGCGGCCTGGACGAGCGGCTGCGCCGGGAGACCGGCATGCCGATCCACATCGCCGAGGACCCGCTGGACAGCGTGGCGCTCGGCTCCGGCAAGTGCGTCGAGGAGTTCGAGGCGCTCCAGCAGGTCCTCGACGCCCAGCCGCGCAGATGACGCAACTCCTCGATTCCGCCGTACGAGACGATCTCCTCTCGTACGGCGGATCGTTGATATAGAGACAGTCGATCCAGAGACACAAGCTCCCGCAAAAGCAGCCCCCGGGCCTCCCTGGGGCTTCCCGAATTCCTATGAGGAAGGGCACGGCCGCCGCACGTGAGGGACACACGAGAGAGCCGGCTGCTCCTGGTGCTGCTGATCGCCGTCGCGTTCGCGCTGATCACGGTGGACATCCGCGGCGGGGAGGACTCCCCGGTCGACGGTGCCCGGCAGGCCGCGGCCACCGTCTTCGGGCCGATCCAGAACGGCGTCTCCAGCGCGGTCGACCCCGTCGGCAACGCGGTCTCCGCGATCCGCGACTCGGGCGAGCGGCACGACCGCATCGCCGAGCTGGAGCAGGAGAACGCCGCTCTCAAGGCGAAGCTCGGCAGCGACGACCGCAACCGCAGCAGACTCGCGCAGCTCGACAAGATCATGAAGATCGCGGGCCAGGGCCAGTACGGCATCAAGGGCGCCGAGGTCATCGCGATAGGAGCGGCCCAGGGCTTCTCCTGGACCATCACCATCGACGCCGGCGCCAACGACGGCCTCACGCGCGACATGACGGTCCTCAACGGCGACGGCCTGGTCGGCCGCGTCACCACCGTCGGCCCCGACACCGCCACCGTGCTGCTCGCCAGCGACCCCGACTTCACCGTCGGCACCCGGATGGAGGGCAACGACGAGCTCGGCTTCGCCTCGGGACAGGGCGACCGCCCGCTGCGCGTCGAACTCCTCAACGGCAAGGCGCAGATCAAGAAGGGCGACCGCCTGGTCACCTTCGGCTCGCAGGCCGACCGGCCCTTCGTGCCGGGTGTCCCGGTCGGCGTGGTCAACCGCGTCGACCCCTCCGGCGGCGACCTGACCCGCACCCTCTACGTCACGCCGTTCGTCAGCTTCACCAAGCTCGACATCGTCGGCGTCGTCGTCGAGGCCCCGAAGAAGGACCCGCGCGACACGGTGCTCCCCGACAAGCCCAAGCCGACCCCCAGACCGACGGTGACGGTGACGGTCACCCCGTCCGCCCAGGCACCGGTCGACGGCCAGTACCCGCAAGAAGAGCAGTAGGAGCTGAAGCCCCATGCGCGTCAACCGGATCCTGCTCTCCTCCTCGCTGGTCGTCGTCGCCCTGGTGCTCCAGGTCAGCGTCCTCGCCCGGCTCCACCTCCCCGGCGCCGTCCCCGACCTGCTCCTGCTGACGGTCCTGGCCCTCGCCATGGTCTACGGCCATGTCGGCGGCGCCCTCGTCGGCTTCGGCGCGGGACTCCTCGCCGACCTCGCCCCGCCCGCCGACCACGCGGCCGGCCGCTACGCCCTGGTGCTGTGCGTCATCGGCTACCTCGCCGGACTCATCAAGCCGGACAACGGCCGGCTGAAGTCGGCGACCGGACCCATGGTCGTGGTCGCCGCCGCGGCGGTCGGCTCCACGCTGCTCTACGCCGGCGTCGGCGCCCTCGTCGGCGACACCGCCGCCCGCCATGTGGGCCTCGGCAGCCTGCTGTTCACGGCGCTGCTCTACGACCTGCTGCTCGCCCCGTTCGTCGTCCCCGGGCTCATGGCCCTGGCCCGGCGCGCGGACAACGATCCGCTCGCCGAGACCAACTCCGCGGCGAAGGCCGACATCTCCACCGGCTGGCTCTCCGGCGGCACCGGGCTGCGCATCGGCGGCCAGCGCGGCGGCCTCGGCGGTCTGAAGGTGAAGGCGGCGCGGGCGCGCACCGCCCGCGCCGGCCGCATCAAGGGGGTCAAGCGACTGTGAGGGCACGCGGGTTCGAGTTCACCCGAACGGGTTCGCCGAGGCGGAACGCGGCCTCACCGGCCGGCCGTTCATCATTCGTACGCGCACACACTCCGGCGCACTGAGAGGGGGCGGCAGCCGCAGTGACCAACATCCCCGAGACCGGGCGGACCCCAAGGGTCCAGATCCGGCTCATCGTGATCCAGATCCTTGTCCTGTCCCTCCTCGGCACCCTCGGCGGGCGGCTGTGGTACCTCCAGATCCGGGAGGGCGACGAGTACGCCGAGGAGGCCTCCGGCAACCACGTCCAGCAGGTTGTCGACCCGGCCGTGCGCGGCTCGATCCTGGACGCCCGCGGCGTACCGCTGGCCGACAACGAGACCCGGCTGGTCGTCTCCGCCTCCCGCACCGAACTGCTGAAGATGAAGGACGACGGCAAGGGCGTCCTCACCAAGCTCGCCGGTGTCCTTGGGATGACGCCCAAGGAGGTGCGGGAGAAGGTCCGGCTGTGCGACGCCGAGACCCCCCAGCCCTGCTGGAACGGCTCGCCGTACCAGCCGATCCCTGTCACCGCCGAGGCGACCCCCCGGCAGGCCCTCCAGATCCGCGAGCGCGCCGAGGACTTCCCCGGCATCACCGCCGAACCGCAGGCCGTCCGCCGCTACCCCGGCCCCGGCGGCTCCAACACCGCCCAGGTCCTCGGCTATCTCTCCCCGGTCACCGACGAGGAGATCACCAAGGCGCAGAACACCGACTCGCCCTACCTCCGCTCCGACCAGGTCGGCCGCTCCGGCGTCGAGCGCCAGTACGACAAGCAGCTGCGGGGCAAGGCCGGCGTCACCCGCTACGAGGTCGACAAGCTCGGCCGGGTCATCGGCGAGGCCGAGGCCGACCCCGCCCAGCCCGGATCCAACCTCGTCACCAGCATCGACGCCCGCGTCCAGCGGGTCGCCGAGTACGAGCTGAACGAGGCGATGAAGGCGGCCCGCAAGGAGTGGGACCGCAACACCCAGGAGCGCTACAAGGCCGACGCGGGCGCGATCGTGGTGATGGAGGCCAAGACCGGCCGGGTCGTCGCCATGGCCTCCAACCCCACCTACGACCCGAACGCCTGGGTGGGCGGCATCTCCGCCAAGGACTACAAGCAGCTCACCGGCAAGGCGTCCAACTACCCGCTGCTGAACCGCGCCATACAGGGTCAGGCGGCACCCGGCTCCATCTTCAAGGTGGTCTCCACCGCCGCCGCGGTCCAGGCGGGCTACGACTTCGACGGCCGCTACAACTGCTCCAGCTCGTACTCCGTCGGCGGACAGGTCTTCAAGAACTTCGAGTCCCAGAACCACGGCCCGATCGACCTCGGCCGCGCCCTGGAGGTCTCCTGCGACACCGTCTACTACCAGCTCGCGCACAACGAGTGGAAGAAGGACGGCGGCATCAACCCCAAGGGCAAGCCGAAGGACTACTTCTACAAGGCCGCCCACCAGTTCGGCCTCGGCGCGGAGACCGGCATCGACCTGCCCAACGAGGTCACCGGCCGGGTCCCCGACCGCGAGTGGAAGCAGTCGTACTGGAAGGCCAACAAGGACGCCTGGTGCAAGACCGGCAAGAAGGACGGCGACTACGTAGAGAAGATCGCCTACGAGAACTGCCTCGAAGGCAACAAGATGCGCGCCGGTGACGAGATCAACTACTCCATCGGCCAGGGCGACACCCTGGTGACCCCGATCCAGATGGCCACCATCTACGCGGCCATCGCCAACGGCGGCACCCTCTACGACCCGACGGTCGGCAAGGCCATCGTCAGCGCCGACGGCAAGCAGGTCTCCGAGATCGAGCCCAAGGCGCACGGCAAGCTGCCGGTCAGCAAGCAGACGCTGGCCCAGATGGACGAGGCCCTGGCCGGCGTCGCCACCCGCGGCACCGCCGCCTGGCGGTTCGAGGGCTGGCCGCAGGACGAGATCCCGATGCACGCCAAGACCGGTACCGCCGAGGTCTACGGCAAGCAGACGACGTCCTGGTTCGCCACGTACACCAAGGACTACGCCATCGTCATGACGATCTCCCAGGGCGGTACGGGCTCCGGCGCCTCCGGCCCCGCCGTCCGCAACGTCTACGACGCGCTGTACGGCGTCTCCGACGACGGCGCCATCAACAAGAAGAACGCGCTGCTGCCGACCCCGCAGAAGAACCTGCCCAAGATCCAGACCGACGGGTCGATCCTCTCCCCGAAGGTCGCCAAGGACCCGGCGAAGGACCAGCGGGCCAGCCAGGAGGGCGTCCCCGAGGGAGGCGTCCCCGGCGAGGACGGACAGGCGGCGACCGTGGGGGCACCGACGACGGAGAACCGTGAGACGCGTCGCCGGCGGCAGCGCCGACGCGGCCCGAGGAGGCTGACGTGACCGGCGCCAACAGCTTCCAGGTATCCGGGTACGGCCCCGAGCGGGCGGGCTGGACCCGGCTGTTCGCCCGGGACTCGCTCGCCCGCCGACTGGACTGGCCGATACTGTTCGCGGCGCTCACGCTGTCGCTGATCGGCTCGGTCCTGGTCTACTCCGCGACCCGCAACCGCACCGAGATCAACCAGGGCGACCCGTACTTCTTCCTGGTCCGGCACATCCTGAACACCGGCATCGGCCTCGCGCTGATGATCGGCACGGTCTGGCTCGGCCACCGCACCCTGCGCACCGCGGTACCGATCCTGTACGGCGCCTCGCTGTTCCTGATCCTGCTGGTGCTCACCCCGCTCGGCACCACGGTCAACGGCGCGCACTCCTGGATCGCGCTCGGCGCCGGCTTCTCGCTGCAGCCCTCGGAGTTCGTGAAGGTCACCATCATCCTCGGCATGGCGATGCTGCTCGCCGCCAGAGTCGACGCGGGCGACAAGCCCTATCCCGACCATCGCACGGTGCTCCAGGCGCTGGGGCTCGCCGCCGTGCCGATGCTGATCGTGATGCTGATGCCCGACCTCGGCTCGGTCATGGTGATGGTGGTCATCGTGCTGGGCGTGCTGCTGGCCTCCGGCGCCTCGAACCGCTGGGTGTTCGGACTGCTGTCGGCCGGCGCGATCGGCGGCATCGCGGTGTGGCAGCTGCACATCCTGGACGACTACCAGATCGCCCGCTTCGCCGCCTTCGCCAACCCCAGCCTCGACCCGGCGGGCGTCGGCTACAACACCAACCAGGCCCGGATCGCGATCGGTTCCGGCGGACTGACCGGGTCGGGCCTCTTCAACGGCTCGCAGACCACCGGCCAGTTCGTGCCCGAGCAGCAGACCGACTTCGTGTTCACGGTGGCGGGGGAGGAGCTGGGCTTCGTCGGCGGCGGGCTCATCATCGTCCTGCTCGGCATCCTGCTCTGGCGGGCCTGCCGCATCGCCCGCGAGACGACCGAGCTCTACGGCACCATCGTCGCGGCCGGGATCGTGGCCTGGTTCGCCTTCCAGTCCTTCGAGAACATCGGCATGACCCTCGGCATCATGCCGGTCACCGGCCTGCCGCTGCCCTTCGTGTCGTACGGCGGATCGTCGATGTTCGCGGTGTGGGTGGCGGTGGGGCTGCTGCAGTCGATCCGGGTGCAACGGCCGATGTCCGCATAGCCGCTGGTCACCCCCCGTTTTTCCTGGGGTTGGACACCGGTGGCCCTGTTGTACCGCCATGACTCCGATTAGATTCGGGTCATGGCGGACACCAAGCGTGAGATCGAGCGAAAGTACGAGTCCGACGAGAGCGGTCTGCCCGACCTGACCGGCGTCGCCGGTGTGGCGACCGTCATCGACAGAGGCGTCGCCCACCTGGACGCCACCTACTACGACACCGAGGACGAACGCCTCGCCGCGTCCTCCATCACGCTGCGCCGCCGCACCGGAGGAACCGACGCGGGCTGGCATCTGAAGCTCCCCGTAGCTCCCGGCGTCCGCGACGAGATCCAGGCGCCGCTGTCCGGCACCATCCCCGGCAGCCTCACCGGCCTGGTCCGCTCCCGGGTCCGTGACACCGAACTGCTCCCCCTGGTCCGGCTCCGCTCCGACCGCGACCTCCGCCACCTCGTCGACGCCGACGGCCGGCTGCTCGCCGAGGTGAGCGTGGACGCCGTACGCGCCGAACGCCTCGGGACGGGAGCGAGCGCCCAGTGGACCGAGATCGAGGTCGAACTCGCCGACGGCGGCGACCCCGCCCTCCTCGACACGCTCGACAAGCGGCTGCGCAAGGCCGGGGTACGCCCCTCGGCAGCGGCCTCGAAGCTGGCCCGGGCCCTGGCGGAGACCGCCCCGAAGAAGAAGCGGCGCAAGGAGAAGACCCCCGAGGCACCCGCCACCGCGGGCGATCACGTCCTCGCCTATCTGCGCACCCAGCGGGACGCGATCGTCGCGCTCGACCCCGCCGTGCGCCGGGACGTCGAGGACTCCGTGCACAGCATGCGCGTCGCCACCCGCCGGATGCGCAGCAGCTTCAAGTCCTTCCGCGAGATCCTGGACCGGGACGTCACCGACCCGATCGCCGACGAGCTGAAGTGGCTGGCCGGCGAGCTGGGCGTGGACCGGGACCGGGAGGTGCTCAACGAACGCCTGTCGGCCGCCCTCGACGAGGTGCCGTCCGCGCTGGTCTCCGGCCCGGTCGCCGAGCGGCTGAACCGCTGGGCGGGGGAGCGGCCGGGCGGGGCGAGCAGCCGGCTGATCGGGATCCTCGACTCCCGCCGCTACCTGGCCCTGCTCGACGCCCTGGACGGCGTGCTCACCGATCCGCCGCTGCTGGAGGCGGCCGGGAAGAAGCCCGGCAAGGTGCTCGGCAAGGCGGTGCGGAAGGACTTCGGCAAGGTGTCCGCACTCGTCGAGCAGGCCCTGGAGCTCGACCCCGGCACCGACCGGGACACCACCATCCACGACGCCCGCAAGAAGACCAAGCGCACCCGTTACGCGGCGGAGGCCGCCAAGCCCGTCCTGGGCGCCTCCGCGAAGTCCCTGGTCAAGACCATGAAGGCGCTGCAGAACCTGCTCGGCGAGCACCAGGACAGCGTCATGGCCCGCCAGACTCTGCGCGAGCTGTCCGCCGTCGCGCACGCGGGGGGAGAGAGCGCCTTCACCTACGGGCTGCTGTACGGGCGCGAGGAGCAGCGGGCGGCGGCCGTGGAGGCCGAGCTGCCCGGGTTCTGGGCCGGGAACAAGGACGCTGCGGACGCCCTGTGAGCCTTCGGACGGACGGGGGGTGTCCACGGCCGCGTTAGGCTAGATGGTCACCCCTGTCCGTTCAGTCCAGCTCACGAAGGTACGCGACATGCCTGCCGAAGTCGCTGCGTCGGTGTTCCCGCAGCTCGAAGCCCTCCTCCCGCATGTGCAGAAGCCGATCCAGTACGTGGGCGGAGAGCTCAACTCCACGGTCAAGCCGTGGGAGAGCTGCGACGTCCGCTGGGCGCTCATGTACCCCGACGCCTACGAGGTCGGACTGCCCAACCAGGGCGTCATGATCCTCTACGAGGTCCTGAACGAACAGCAGGGCGTCCTCGCCGAGCGCACCTACAGCGTGTGGCCGGACCTGGAGGCCCTGATGCGGGAGCACGGCGTCCCGCAGTTCACGGTGGACAGCCACCGCCCGGTGCGCGACTTCGACGTGCTGGGCCTGAGCTTCTCCACCGAACTCGGCTACACCAACATGCTCACCGCCCTCGACCTCGCGGGCATCCCGCTGGAGTCCAGGGACCGCACGGTCGACGACCCGATCGTGCTGGCCGGCGGCCACGCGGCCTTCAACCCCGAGCCGATCGCCGACTTCATCGACGCCGCGATCATCGGCGACGGCGAGCAGGCCGTGCTCGACATGACGCGGATCATCCGCGAGTGGAAGGCCGAGGGCCGCCCCGGCGGCCGCGAGGAGGTCCTCTTCCGGCTGGCGAAGACGGGCGGGGTGTACATCCCGGCCTTCTACGACGTGGAGTACCTGCCCGACGGCCGGATCGCCCGTGTCGTACCCAACAAGTCGGGTGTCCCGTGGCGGGTGTCCAAGCACACGGTGATGGACCTGGACGAGTGGCCCTACCCCAAGCAGCCGCTGGTGCCGCTGGCGGAAACGGTCCACGAGCGCATGTCGGTCGAGATCTTCCGGGGCTGCACCCGGGGCTGCCGCTTCTGCCAGGCGGGCATGATCACCCGCCCGGTGCGCGAGCGCTCGATCACCGGCATCGGCGAGATGGTCGAGAAGGGCCTGAAGGCGACCGGGTTCGAGGAGGTCGGCCTGCTGTCCCTGTCGTCCGCGGACCACTCCGAGATCGGCGACGTGGCGAAGGGCCTGGCGGACCGGTACGAGGCGGACAAGATCGGCCTGTCCCTCCCGTCCACCCGCGTGGACGCCTTCAACATCGACCTGGCGAACGAGCTGACGCGCAACGGCCGCCGCTCCGGCCTGACCTTCGCCCCCGAGGGCGGCTCGGAGCGCATCCGCAAGGTCATCAACAAGATGGTCTCCGAGGACGACCTGATCAGGACGGTCGCGACGGCGTACGGCAACGGCTGGCGCCAGGTGAAGCTGTACTTCATGTGCGGCCTGCCCACGGAGACCGACGACGACGTCCTGCAGATCGCGGACATGGCGACGAAGGTGATCGCCAAGGGCCGCGAGGTGTCGGGGGCGAACGACATCCGCTGCACGGTCTCGATCGGCGGCTTCGTCCCGAAGCCCCACACCCCCTTCCAGTGGGCGCCGCAGCTCTCCGCCGAGGAGACGGACGCGCGCCTGGAGAAGCTCCGGGACAAGATCCGCGGCGACAAGAAGTACGGCCGCTCCATCGGCTTCCGGTACCACGACGGCAAGCCCGGCATCGTCGAGGGCCTGCTCTCGCGCGGTGACCGCAGGATCGGCGCGGTCATCCGCGCCGTCTACGACGACGGCGGCCGCTTCGACGGCTGGCGCGAGCACTTCTCCTACGACCGCTGGATGCGGTGCGCCGACAAGGCGCTGGCCCCCTTCGGCGTGGACGTCGACTGGTACACCACCCGCGAGCGCACCTACGAGGAAGTCCTCCCCTGGGACCACCTGGACTCGGGCCTCGACAAGGACTGGCTCTGGGAGGACTGGCAGGACGCCCTCGACGAGACGGAGGTCGAGGACTGCCGCTGGACGCCGTGCTTCGACTGCGGGGTGTGCCCGCAGCTCGACACCCACATCCAGATCGGCCCCACAGGCAAGAAGCTGCTGCCGCTGACGGTGACGAACTCGGCACCGACACCTGGCGGGCACACGCACTGAGGGTCTGCTGGGGCCCGGCTGGTGGGCGTCGATGTCGGCACACACGGCCGTGCCCGGGGCACCGGTGGTGCCCGTCGCGCCGCGGCACTTCGGCGGTGACCAGCAGCGTGAGGGAAGCCAGTACCCCGGTCTGCTGGAATCTCGGCCGGGCCAACGGCCCCAGTGGCGACGCGATGTGACGGCGTCTCATAGACATGCTCCTTGGTGCGAAACGGTCCGGGGAGTGCCGGATCTCAGTGCGAGAGCGCACCGGTGTTGTGACGGCATCGCAACCCGCGGGACGCATCCGCGTCGCGGGCCGTGGCGTCTTGGCCGGTATGGAACCGCAGAAGTCACTGCCCGAGCCCCGGCAGCCGGAAGGCTGCCTCGTCGCGGCGATCCGCCTCCCGGTGCGGATCGTCGTGCTGGTGCTGGTCGTGCCCGTGCGCATGGTGTGGGACGCGCTGGTCGTCGCCTGGCGGTTCCTGACCGACACCGTGTTCCGGCCCGCGGGACGGGCGCTGCTGTGGGTCGGGCGGGCGCTGTTCGTGTGGCCCTTCGTGGCGCTGTGGCGGTACGCGCTGGTGCCGCTCGGGCGCGGGCTGGCCTGGCTCGGGAAGGTGCTGGTCGTCGTACCGCTCGTCTGGACGTACCGCTGGGTGCTGACCCCGGTCGGGCATGCGCTCGCCTGGGCCGGGCGGTGGATCTGGGCCGGGCTCGCATGGGTCTACGCGCGCGTGCTCACGCCGATCGGGCAGGGCTGCATGTGGGTGCTGCGGGGGATCGGCGCCGGGCTCGCCGCCCTCGGCATCGGCTTGTACACCGCGGTCGCCTGGCTGGTGCGGTACCTGCTCGTCGTGCCCGCCCTCCGGTTCTACGCGTGGGTGCTCACGCCGCTCGGGCACGCCTTCCTGTGGGTCGTGCGGGGGATCGGGCTCGCGCTGTACTGGGTCACCCGGGTGCTGTTCGTGCTGCCCGCGCTGGCCGTGTGGCGCTGGGTGCTGGTGCCCGTGGGGCGGGTGCTCGCCGTGCTCGGGCGGGAGACCTGGGACGCGCTCGCGCATGCCTGGCGGGTGGCCGGGCGGATCTCGCTGGCCGTCGGACGGTTCCTCGGGACCCTCTTCCGGTGGATCTTCGTGGAACCGGTGCGATGGGTCTACCGGACGGTCCTCACGCCCGTCGGGCACGTCGTGCGGGACGCCGTGCTGCGGCCCTGCGCCGACGCCGCGCGCGGCGTGGGGCGCGCCTGCCGGCAGGCTCTCGCCGCGGCGCGGGAGTCCGCGCGTCAGGCCCGTGCCGACATCCGGCGGATGGTGTTCGGGGAGCCCCGTGAGCGGGCCGCGGTGGCCCGGCGGGAACCTCTCGGCGCCGAGGCACGTACTCTTGGTAGCAGTACGACCGCTCTCACGAAGGACTAGGACACTGGGCAAGCGACAGCCCGAAGGCCCGCCGCCCGCACCTGCGGTGCAGCGCATCCGACTGCGCTACACCAAGCGCGGCCGCCTGAGGTTCACCAGCCACCGAGACTTCCAGCGCGCCTTCGAGCGTGCGCTGCGCCGTGCCGACGTACCGATGGCGTACTCGGCGGGGTTCACGCCGCATCCGAAGGTGTCGTACGCCAATGCCGCACCCACCGGCACGGGCAGTGAGGCGGAGTACCTGGAGATCGCGCTCACCGCGGCGCGGGACCCGGAGCAGCTCCGGCGGACGCTCGATGAATCGCTGCCCGCCGGGCTCGACGTCATCGACGCGGTCGAGGCCCGGACCTCCGGGCTCGCCGACCGGCTGACCGCTTCCGTGTGGGAGCTGCGGCTGGACGGCGTGGAGCCGGCCCAGGCCGAACAGGCCGTGGCCGCCTTCAAGGCCGCCGAGTCCGTCGAGGTCCAGCGCATGACCAAGAACGGCGTCCGGACCTTCGACGCCCGCCCCGCGGTCGTGGATCTTGAGACGCGCAGTTCGACGGCTGATAGGCCGACCGACCGGCCCTGTGCGATACTGCGGCTGGTTGTTCGGCACGTGACGCCTGCCGTACGACCCGACGACGTCCTGTCCGGTCTCCGCGCCGTGGCCGACCTGGCGCCGCCGGTCCCCGCAGCGGTGACCAGGCTGGCGCAGGGGCTGTTCGATGCAGAGAGCGGCACGGTGACCGACCCGCTCGCGCCCGACCGCGAGGCGGCGGCGGCCCTAACGGCCGAATCCGCTGCCACCGCGAAGGCGTCGGCGTAAGGAAGGTCCCGCGAAGGGACGGACGTCGAAGCGCCGCCCTCGTACTCGGGAGCCACCTGGGTCGGGCAGCGCACCGACCACAAGACTTTCGCCAGGCCGTGCGCATTCGGCGTACGGAACCGGCGAGACAGGACACAGAGAGCTCCCGTGCGGCGCCCGCGCCCCGGACGGCGGCAGTCGCGCACGACGCGAGCCGCGGACGTCACCGGCACATCGCCGGACCAGGCGCGGCGCCCGGGAGCCTGACGGGAGAAACGCCCGCATGCTCGAGCCGATCGAACCCACAGAGGGTTCCGAACCGAATACCCCCAGCGACACCCTGCCGCCGCGTCGTCGGCGCCGGGCCGCGTCACGGCCGGCGGGTCCGCCCGTCGGCAAGGCGTCCGCCGGATCCGCGACCGAGGTCGCGCCGGCCATACCGGCCGACGAGAAAACCGAGGCCGAGGAGACCGTGGTCGCGGTGACTCCGGAGACCGCCGAGGCCGAGGCCCCGGCCGCCGTCGTCGAGGAGGCCCCCGTCGGCCGTACGCGTCGCCGTGTGGTGCGCCGGGCGTCCGCGCCCGCCGGGGCAGCCGCGTCCGCCGAGGCGGCCGAGACCATCGTGCCCGCGACGAACTCCGCGGAGGAGCAGGCGCCCGCCACCGAGAGCGTGGAGGCCGCCTCGTCCGCCGGTGCCGTCGAGGACGCCGCCCCGCGCCGCGCCCGCCGCCGTGCCACCCGCAAGGTGTCGGCGCCCGCCGGGGCGCCCGAGGCCGCGGAGGTCGTCGCCCCCGTGGAGGCCGCGCCGGTCGAGCGGGCCGTCGAGGCGCCGGCGGCCGAGGACGCCGAGCCGAAGCCCCGTACGCGTCGCCGTGCGACCCGCAAGGTGGCCGCGCCCGCCGAGGTGAGCGAGCCGATCGCCGAGACTCCGGCCGAAGAGGCCCCGGTCGAGGAGGCCCCGGTCGAGGAGGCCCCGGTCGCGGAGACCCCCGCCGCCGCGACCGCGGCCGAAGAGACCCCGGACGCGTCCGAGGACGTCGCCCCCCGTCGTACCCGCCGGCGTGCCACGCGTCGCGTGTCCGCGCCCACCGGGGCGCCCGAGAACGTGGAGGCGCCCGTGACCACCGCCGACGAGAGCGGGGCGGCCGAGGCCGTGACCCCCGCCGGGACCGTCGAAGCCGTCGAGACCGACCGGCCCGCCGAGGACGCCGCCCCGCGTCGCCGTCGCCGGGTCGCCCGCAAGGCCGCCACCGGGTTCTCCGAGCCCGCGCGGCCCGCCGCGGAGGAGGAGGCCGAGGAGGCCGACGCCCCGCGTCGTCCGGCGCGGCCCGCCGTCGCCGTCTTCCAGCCGCCCGTCTTCACCGAGCCGATGTTCCAGACTCCTGAGCGCGCCGCCGCCGAGGCCGCCGCCGGGCCGTCGGACGAGCCCGAAGAGGTCGAAGCGGCCGAGGAACTCCCGGAGGAGCCGGCCGGCGCCCGTCGCCGTCGTCGCCGCCGGGGTGCGGCAGCCGACGAGGCGGAGACCCGTACCGCCGAGCCCCGTGCCGCCGAGAGGCGCGGCGCCGAGGCCCTCGGCGACGAGACCGTCGACGAGGAGGACGAGGCGGACGAGGCCGAGGACTCCGTCGAGGAAGACGAGGCCGAGGAGACCGGGGCGCGCCGTCGCCGTCGCCGGGGCGGCCGTCGCCGCCGCCGCGGTGAGTCCGCCGACTCCGACGAGGGCGGCGATGCCGCGGACGCCGACTCCGACGAGGCCGTCGCCGCGCAGGCCGCGCAGGACGCCGAGGACACCACCGAGCAGGAGGAAGAGGACGCCGAGGACGGCGGTGACGACTCCGGTGGTTCGAGCTCCAGCAGCCGTCGCCGGCGCCGCCGTCGCCGTAGGGCCGGAGACTCCGCTCCCGAGGCCGAGCCGTCCGCCGACGACCCGGAGCGCACCGTCGTCAAGGTGCGCGAGCCGCGGGCCAAGGCCGAGCCGTCCGACGAGGTGCAGTCCATCAAGGGCTCGACCCGTCTGGAGGCCAAGAAGCAGCGCCGCCGGGAAGGCCGGGAGCAGGGCCGCCGGCGCGTCCCGATCATCACCGAGGCCGAGTTCCTGGCCCGCCGCGAGGCCGTCGAGCGCGTGATGGTCGTCCGCCAGCACGGCGACCGTACGCAGATCGGCGTCCTCGAGGACAACGTGCTCGTGGAGCACTACGTCAACAAGGAGCAGTCGACCTCGTACGTCGGCAACGTCTACCTGGGCAAGGTCCAGAACGTGCTCCCCTCGATGGAGGCCGCCTTCATCGACATCGGCAAGGGGCGCAACGCCGTCCTGTACGCCGGTGAGGTCAACTTCGAGGCGCTGGGCATGGCCAACGGGCCGCGGCGCATCGAGTCCGCGCTGAAGTCCGGCCAGTCCGTCCTCGTCCAGGTCACCAAGGACCCGATCGGGCACAAGGGCGCGCGTCTGACCAGCCAGGTCTCCCTGCCGGGCCGCTACCTCGTGTACGTCCCCGAGGGCTCCATGACCGGCATCAGCCGCAAGCTGCCCGACACCGAGCGGGCGCGGCTGAAGACCATCCTCAAGAAGATCGTTCCCGAGGACGCGGGCGTGATCGTGCGCACCGCCGCCGAGGGCGCGAGCGAGGACGAGCTGCGCCGTGACGTGGAGCGACTGCAGGCGCAGTGGGAGGACATCCAGAAGAAGGCCAAGAGCGGCAACGCCCCGACGCTGCTCTACGGCGAGCCGGACATGACCGTCCGGGTCGTCCGGGACATCTTCAACGAGGACTTCTCCAAGGTCGTCGTCAGCGGCGACGAGGCGTGGTCGACCATCCACGGCTACGTCGCGCATGTCGCGCCCGACCTCGCCGAGCGGCTGCAGCGGTGGACCTCCGAGGTCGACGTCTTCGCCACCTACCGGATCGACGAGCAGCTCGCCAAGGCGCTGGACCGCAAGGTCTGGCTGCCCAGCGGCGGTTCGCTGGTGATCGACCGGACCGAGGCGATGGTCGTCGTCGACGTCAACACCGGCAAGTTCACCGGCCAGGGCGGCAACCTGGAGGAGACGGTCACCAGGAACAACCTGGAGGCGGCCGAGGAGATCGTGCGTCAGCTCCGGCTGCGCGACCTCGGCGGCATCATCGTGATCGACTTCATCGACATGGTGCTGGAGTCCAACCGGGACCTGGTGCTGCGGCGCCTGCTGGAGTGCCTGGGCCGGGACCGTACGAAGCACCAGGTCGCCGAGGTGACCTCGCTGGGGCTCGTCCAGATGACCCGCAAGCGGGTCGGCCAGGGCCTGCTGGAGTCGTTCTCCGAGACCTGCGTCCACTGCAACGGCCGCGGTGTCATCGTGCACATGGAGCAGCCGACCTCCGCCGGTGGCGGCGGCAAGCGCAAGAAGCGCGGGCGGGGCGGCGACGTGCACGAGCACGAGGCCGCGGCGGCCGTCGAGCCGATGGAGCCGGAGACGGAGAGCGCCGCCGAGGTGGCCGCCGAGGCCGCCGAGCCGGTCGCGCTCCCGGAGCCCGCCTTCGCGGCGGACGAGGAGCTGTACAGCAGCGTCGCCGAGGCGGAGGCCGCGGTCACCCGCGGCGGCCGCAGCCGGCGCCGGGCGAGCCGTCGCGCGTCGGCCCCGGCCGGTGCGCCGAAGCCGGAGGCGCTCGAGGCCGAGGTGCCCACCGCCCAGGACGTGACCGTCGAGGAGGAGGTCGAGCGTCCGGTGCAGCCGGAGTCGGCCGCCGAGGCGAAGGCCGCGCCCGCCGCCGTGGAGGACGCGGTCGTCGGGACCCCGGCCGCCCCGGCCGAGGAGGCGGCTCCCAAGGGCCGTACGCGTCGGCGTGCGACCCGCAAGGCGACCGCGCCCGCCGGTTCCCCCGCGGGGGCGGAGGCGGCCGTGGTGACCGTCAGCGAGACGGCGCCCGAGCCGAAGGCGGAGGAGGCCCCCGAGCCGGTGCCGGTCGCCGAGGCGCCCGCCCAGAGCGCCGCCCCGGCCCGTCCGCGCCGCCGTGCCGTCCGCAAGGCCACCGCGCCCACCGCGTCCGAGGAGGCGGCCGTCGTGGTCGTCCCCGCGGCGACGGAGACCGTGGCGGCCGAGCAGGCCCCGGCCGCTGAGGAGGAGCCCGCCCCGGCCAAGAAGACCGCGGCGCGCAAGACGGCGAAGAAGGCGACGGCCAAGAAGGCCGCCACCAAGAAGACCGCGGCCACGAAGACGGCCGCCAAGAAGACGACGGCCAAGAAGGCGGCCAAGACCGCCACGGCCGCCAAGAAGGCGACGTCGAAGAAGACCGCGGCGGCGGCGCAGCAGACGCCGCCCTCCGTCTCGGCCTCCACCGACGAGGACTGACCCCTCGGGGGTGGGGGGGGGGGGGGGGCGCGCCCCCCCCCCCCCCGGGCGGGCCCCGGGGTGACCGGGA